>DAOQWA010000009.1:0-94549 GCA_035341855.1 Bacteroidia bacterium | reverse complement strand
TCTTCAACCTTTTCAACCGGCAATTTGCAAACTCTGTTTTCACATACATATATCAATGTTTTCGGTTCAGCAGTTCTGTACAATAGCAATGGGAGCTCACTTTCCTTAAGCGATCCGGCGAATAAAGTATTGGGGAGGTAATAGCTTTGTAGTTCTTTTCTCTTTTTATGTGCCGAATCTCCAGTGATTACAATTTCACGGAAATCCTGAGTCAAGTTTAACATGAGTATTGCCCAGTTGGAATATCCTGAGCCATATCTTTCCATTTCTTTCACAATATTATGAAGCATTTTTGATGCTGTGTCAGTGAATTTTTTATTTTCAAAGTGAATTCCTAAATTGAATAAAGCCTTTGCCATGGCTGAGTTGGATGCAGGAATCACATTATCCTGAATTTCTTTCTTCCGTGCAATGAGCGCAGGATCCAGGTTAGATGTGAACCAAAAGCTTCCTGCCGTTTCATCATAAAAATGAGTAAATGCATATTCAGCGAATGAGTTCGCTTCGTTTAAATAGATTTCATCAAAAGTACATTCATACAGCGAGAGGAGAGATTCGATCATGAAGGAATAATCTTCAAGATAGCCATTTATTTTAGCTGTACCATTCTTGTAACTATGAAATAAGCCTCCATCCTTGGTTCTCATTTGCCGTAATATCAGTGATGCATTTTTTTTAGCAGCAGATAAAAATTGTTCATCCCCGAATGCTTTGTATGCGTCACAGTATCCGCTAATCATAAGTGCATTCCACGAGACAAGTATTTTATCGTCGAGTCCGGGCCTTATTCGTTTGCTTCTTTCCGTAAGAAGCAATTTCTTAGCTTCAGCTATTAGTGCACTTAATTCACCAGTAGAAACAGAAAATATTTTTGCAATTTCTTCAGGAGTTTTTTTTCTCAGAAGTATATAATTTTCTTCTTCCCAGTATCCGGTTTTGTTGATGTTAAAATACTCGGAAATAATTTCAAAAGCCTTGGGCGCTTTTAATTCATTTAATACTTCTTTAAGTTCGTCTAATTTCCAAACGTAAAACTTACCTTCTTTTCCTTCCGAATCGGCATCAATGGCAGAATAAAAACCTCCTTGGACAGAGGTCATCTCTCTTTGAATAAATTCCAGCGTTTCATAGACAATTTCCTTGTACAAAGGATTTTTACTTTGCTGATATGCCTTTGAGTACAATGACACAAGTTGTGCATTATCATAGAGCATTTTTTCGAAGTGTGGTACCTTCCAATAAGTATCAGTCGAATAACGGGCAAAGCCGCCGCCTATCTGATCATAGATCCCGCCGTACGCCATTTTCTCTAATGTCAGATTTACATGCTTCAGTACTTCATTGTCGCCGGATGCAACTGCATAGCGAAGGAGAAATTCATAATTATTTGGTAAAGGAAATTTCGGTGCACGATTCGGACCTCCTTCAACTGTATCAAATTGATTTTTCCAGGCAGCTACAATGGCATCCAAATCTTTCATATTAAAGTCAATGGGATCCTCATTAACTTTGACAAGTTCCATCTTATTAATTCCTTGCGTCAATTCTGTTGCATATTCATTCGCCTTCGCCGGATCTTTTTTGTAAAAGGTGCTTAACTGAACTAAAATTTGATTCCAATTGGCAGTAGGAAAATAAGTTCCGCCATATATGGGTCTGCCGTCAGGTAAGGTAAAACAATTCAATGGCCATCCGCCACTACCTGTCATAAGCTGCACCGCTGACATATATATTTGGTCTATGTCCGGCCGTTCTTCACGATCTACTTTAATACAAATGAAATATTCATTCATCAGTTTTGCTGTTGAGTCGTTCTCAAAACTTTCATGCTCCATTACATGGCACCAATGACAGGCAGAATATCCTATAGAAATAAGAACAAGTTTGTTTTCATCTTTTGCTTTTTTCCAGGCTTCTTCTCCCCATGGATACCAATTTACAGGATTGTGGGCATGTTGAAGAAGATAAGGACTTGTTTCATTGATCAGCTGATTTGTATGTTGCATATTCTGTGGTGTCACTCGTTGGCAGGAAAGGAGAGTTAGTATTAAAAGGATTAGCGTTAATCGCATTTTGTAAAGGTAAAATTGACAATTGATAAAGAAGTACCCATGACTTATTATACGACCGGAGTAAAAATCTTCGGTTTTAGGCTAAGAAAGTAATTTTGGCGCAGGGGATTTCGAAATCTGAAATAAGCATCCATTAAAATGCTGATTTTGTGATAAAAACGGCCTTTTCGAGGGCTATGTTTTTCGCATCATTTTCCTTTTTCATCTACATTTCCCTTTGTTAATCTGAAAACGATCATTATCTTTGCATCCCTTAAAAAACTAGGGAGAATACCGAAAACCTCAATTTTTAGAAAAATGTACGCAATCGTAAATATCGCCGGACAACAGTTTAAAGTAGAAAAAGACCAAACTGTTATTGTACACAGACTTCCCGGTGAAGATGGTAAAAAGCTGGAGTTCAATGATGTAGTTATGGTTGATGACAACGGCAAAGTAAAGGTTGGTAAACCCGTTCTACAAGGTGCAAGCGTTACAGCTAAGATCATTAAGCATCTTCGTGGAGATAAGGTCATCGTCTTCAAAAAGAAGCGTCGTAAAGGCTATCAAAAGTCGAACGGCCACCGTCAGAACTTGACGAAAATAATGATAGACGGAATTAAAGCTTAATTAGTTTCTGAGTTAGATTTAAAATATTAATCAGTAAAAAATAAAATACAATGGCACACAAAAAAGGTGTTGGTAGTTCGAGAAACGGTCGTGAATCACATAGCAAGAGACTAGGCATCAAAATTTTCGGAGGTCAGCATGCGATCGCTGGAAATATAATCGTGCGTCAACGTGGTACAAAGCATTTTCCGGGCGAGAATGTTGGTATCGGAAAAGACCATACTTTATATGCACTCGTTGAAGGTAAAGTTGTTTTCCGCAAAAAATTAAACGAGAAAAGTTTTGTTTCTGTTCAGCCTCTTCAAGCTGAAGCATAATATTTTTTGTTACAAGCTAAAAAGCGGTGAGATTATTTCACTGCTTTTTTTTTGCATTTTTTTTGTTTGATGTTGCTTAGATTGAATTTATCAATGTGAATAATGACATACTGTTTGTTGATTCTTGCAGATCTGCTTATCATATTGTTCCTATAAAATGTAATTTCGCTGCATGAAAAAATCAAGCAGTTTATTGCCCCTTATTATTTTATTCACTATTGCGTTTTGTGTGAGTTTAGTTTTACCCCTAAGGGTTTTTTCTCAAATACCGACACAGGTTATAAGGGGAACAGTAAAAGATAAAGTCAGCCAGGAAAAATTAATTGGAGCCGCTGTATTGTTATTGGATAGCACAATGACAAACGGCTCCGTTTGTGATCTGGAGGGAAAATTTCGTCTTTCAAAAGTGCCCCTGGGCCGCAGAGTCCTTAGGGTAAGCTCTGTTGGATACAAGGAAGCAACAATTGCCGTGGTGCTAACATCCGGAAAAGAAGTTGTGCTTGACATAGAACTGGAACAATCCGTCGTGCAGGGCAAAGAGGTTACAATAGTAGCAGAAAGACAAAAAGATAGGGCAAATAATGAGATGACCACTGTAAGTGCCCGGTCTTTTACTGTGGAAGAAACATCAAGGTATGCTGGTAGTTTAAATGATCCATCCAGGATGGCTGCAAATTATGCCGGCGTTAGCGGTTCAAATGATGCACGAAATGATATTATTATTCGTGGTAACTCTCCTCTTGGACTCTTATGGAGGTTGAATGGCATGGAAATACCTAATCCGAATCACTTTGGATCAATTGGGACAACAGGTGGACCGGTCAGTATTCTGAA
Source organism: Bacteroidia bacterium (assembly GCA_035341855.1). Lineage (GTDB taxonomy): Bacteria > Bacteroidota > Bacteroidia > AKYH767-A > 2013-40CM-41-45 > QQVM01. Next base: position 90,717 of record DAOQWA010000009.1, on the reverse strand, counting down.
CAATAACCTTCTTGATAAATCAGATTTTATGACCTCTGCATTTCCGGCTGAGTATGGTAATGCTTTGGCAGGTGTCTTTGATCTTCAGATGCGATCAGGGAATAATGAAAAGAGAGAGTATCTGGCTCAGCTTGGCTTCAATGGTTTTGAATTTGGTGCGGAAGGTCCGCTTGGTAAAAAGGGAGGATCGTATCTGGTCAATTATCGTTATTCAACACTTGGAGTTTTCAAAGCACTTGGTATTGATTTCGGCACCGGTGCTGCCGTGCCTGACTATCAGGATCTTTCATTTAATATCAGCTTCCCAAATTCAAGGGCAGGCAGGTTCTCTATATATGGTATTGGTGGTATTAGTAATGTGGAAGTATTAGACAGAGAAAAAGATACAACTGTCACTGATCTTTATAACGATGGAGAAAGACAGGATGGATATTTTAATAATAACATGGGTGTCGTTGGTATACAGCACCTATACTTTTATAATGCCAGTACCTATTCAAAACTCAGCCTGTCGGCAAGTACATCAGGCGAAAAGTATAAAGTTGATTCGATCAGCTCTGTTGATGAAACTCCTTTTCCTGTTTACCGAAATAATTCGAATCAACAGAAGTATTCAGTTAATTATAGCCTGAATAAGAAATTTAGTTCAAAAGACTATCTGAAATTTGGAGTGATCCTGGATCGATATCAGTACGCATACCGTGATAGTTCCTATGAATTTGACCATTGGCAAAAATGGACGGATTTTGAAGATGGAAATTTTTTATTGCAAGCCTATTCACAGTTGCAACATAAATTTAGCGATCATTTGAGCATAAACATAGGCTTGCATTATCAGCAATTCATGCTTAATAATTCCTATGCCATTGAACCTCGTGCAGGTATCCGTTGGGAAATGAAGGAAGGGCAGGCATTAAGTGCAGGTGCCGGTCTGCATAGTCAACTACAGCCCATGTATATATATTTTCAAAAAACTTATTTGCAGGGAGGGAAGTACATAGAAACTAACAGAGACCTTGATCTTACAAGAAGCAAGCACTATGTTCTTGCTTATGATAAAACGCTTGGTAAAAATATGCGTTTAAAAATTGAGACCTATTATCAAAGTCTATATGACGTACCGGTAGAAATACGTCCGACATGGTACTCTATTCTCAACGAAGGCGCCGATTTCGGAATTGGTAATGTTGATAGTCTGGTTAACGAAGGTACAGGTACTAACTACGGATTGGAATTAACGGTTGAAAAATTTTATAGTCAGGGCTATTACTTTCTTGTTACCGGGTCATTGTTTGAATCAAAGTATAAGGGAAGTGAAGGCATTGAGAGAAATACTGCTTTCAATGGAAATTTTACTGCCAATGTGTTGGGTGGTAAGGAGTGGACTATCAAAGGGAAAAATGTAATTGCCTTTAATATAAAAGCGACTTTTGCCGGTGGTAAAAGATTTCTTCCAATTAACACGAAAGAGAGTGAGCGGTTGGCTGAGACACGTTATGATTATAGTCGGGCATACGAAAATCGGCGTAAGGATTATTTTAGGACTGATATCAAAATTTCTTACAGATGGAATCGTAAGAAAGCCACTCATGAGTTTTCACTTGATGTAGATAATATTTTTAATACAAAAAATATCTGGCAAGAGATCTATGATCCGGGAACAGGTACTGTGAAGACAGAGTATCAGTTAGGTCTATTCCCGATCCCACTTTATCGACTCACTTTTTAATTTTCAGAAAGGTAATCTTGAATTTTTCTGTCTGTCAATTTTTCCTGGATGCTTTGTTTGAGTCGGTTTACCCTACATTTTAATGTAGCTATACTTTAGTTAAATTATAATAAAGTTTGTTAAGGATGTACTAAATGATGCTTCAAACTCGTCATATGAGTTAGGTATGCAATTATTTGTTCAACAATCATCCGATATTTGCATCAGATATTAGTTTATTATTTAAATCAGATCATCATGAAAAAAACATTTATGCTTAGCGCGAGTTTGTTCTTGCTGCTCCTCATTACTCATTCAGTTATCGCAGAGACTCATTCTTACTCTGAAGTAAGAAGTTCTGATCCTTATCATAATATCGCCATGGTCGGAGATGCAGAATTGGTTTTGGTTCCATCCGATAAATTTGAAATTAGTTTAGAAGGTTCGAAAGATCAGATCATCAACATGGTCACCATTTTGAAGAACGATACCTTGTTTATTCAACAAACAAACAAAAAGGACAGGAAAAATTCCCGCACCAGAATTTTAGTATCTGTAAATGGCTTAAAGGCTCTTCATGTGAAAGGAAATACAGACGTCACTGCAAACGGTTACATTAATTCTGATATTCTTACCATAAAGGCCGAACAAGGTGCTGTAGTAAACTTGGATTTAAAAGCTTCTAAAGTTAAATCCAAGACCCTTGGTTTTAATGTTAAGAGATCATCAGAACAAAGGTAATTGTGAGAAAAGACAAAGTGCTATGTTAGGATTCGCCTTTATGATACGGCATTCGTCAGCAATCAGCTTCGTGTTCAATTAATCACAATAATTAAAAGAGATTTCCCTTTCATCAAATGTTTTGGTTAAACTATAAAAGCTGATAGGGATTAAACCCATGTCGTGGAGGCATGGGTTTTTTTATTTCTGAATTTTATTGAATATTATATTTTTCCCCAACTCAGCTTATCGCCACTTTAAGATAATCCAGAAATGGCTTCATGATTTTAGCTCCTTTTGCAATTTCTTTCACGAAGCTCTGGGATGTAATCACCTTATCAGGTAATTTATGCCATACGATAAAACTATTATGTCTTAGTAATTCTATTTCAGGATGTTCTTTATCATATCCTTTCGGTGTTGTCTTTAATTTGTATTCAGGTGCAAGTCCTCCAAAATATTTTTTGAAAGCAGGATTTGCCAGCGTTTTTTTCAAAGGTTTTGAATTATAATCTATTTCCTGTCTGATTTTCTTTAGTTCTTCCCCCGGTGGCATCCACATACCACCTGCAAGAAAAGAATTTCCAGGTTCAATATGTAAATAGTAACCGGGTTCTATGGCTTTTTTCCCATTGGCATTAATACTTGCACCCATATTGACTTTGTAAGGTGTTTTATCTTTTGAGAAGCGGACATCTTTATAGATCCTGAAGACACATTTTTTAGGATCTAATCCTCCAATAGGTTTATCAAAACTACTGATAGACCGGATGACTTCTCCGACGCACTTCTCCATATTTTCTTTGGCAGCAAGGTATTCATCCTTATGCTTGTCAAACCATTCTTTGTTGTTGTTCTTCTTTAATGAGCTTAGAAAGCGTAGTGTAGCAGGGGATATCATATATGTTTGCTGATTGATGATTAGTTTTATTTTCAAAGTTCGTAAAATATCGTTGATCTGCGAATGTTAAAGTCAAATTTTACTTGATTACCTTAGCAACAATTTTTAATCAGAGAACTATGTCATACCCTTATATCCCGTATTCAATACCTGAAATCAATGCTGAAGAAATGATCCAAAAGAGTAAAGAGTTTTTTCAGTGGATGAATATGCGCCGTACCGTCAGAGACTTTTCCGATAGGGTCGTTCCGGTTGAAGCAATTGAAAACTGTATTAGGACGGCATCAACAGCACCTTCCGGAGCGCATAAACAACCATGGACATTTTGTTTAATAAGTAACACTGAAATTAAAAAACAGATCCGAAGGGCTGCTGAAGAAGAGGAGTATAAAAGTTATCATGGGAGAATGACCACAGAATGGCTGGAAGATCTGGCTCCCTTAGGAACAAATTGGGAAAAACCTTTTCTTGAAAAGGCACCCTGGATCATTGTTGTTTTCAAGAGAGTTTATGAAATAAAAGAAGGGCAGCAACGAAATAATTATTACGTACAGGAATCAGTCGGACTGGCATGTGGTTTTTTATTGATGGCATTGTATAATGCCGGATTGGTCGCATTGACGCATACTCCGAGCCCGATGAATTTTTTAAGCACCCTTTTGGATAGACCTGCAAATGAGCGGCCATTTTTACTCATTCCAGTTGGTTATCCTGCCTCAAATGCGACCGTGCCTGACCTGAAACGTAAAAGCCTGGATGAGGTTCTTGTTCGGTTTCGTTAAGAATTGTAGCCGGATAAATTATTATTATCTCTTATTTATCCCCGTTTATCTTCAGAATATCGGGGAATAAAGCGCATAAAAATCCTTAAATAACTGCTTAAAAAGCGTATTTTTGCAGCTTATAATTCAATTTTATGCTGCAATTAAGCGTTATAAGAGAAAACTCACGAGAGGTTATAGAAAGACTTGCTGTCAAAAATTTTGATGCAAAAGAGTTGGTTCCCTTGATCCTGAAATTGGATGAGGACAGAAGAGCTGTGCAAAATGAACATGACTCACTTTTGAATCAACAGAATACATTAGCTAAAGAGGTTGGTGAACTTTATAAAAAAGGCATGAAGGCAGAAGCTGATGATTTAAAGAATAAAAGTGCTGCACTCAAACAAACTTCACAGTTGCTTAATGAAAAACTTTCTGCCATAGAAGAAAGCTTACATCTGGAGTTGGTGAAACTTCCTAATCTCCCTTCTGCGAACGTTCCAAAAGGGCGAACTCCGGAAGATAATACGGTAGTTCATCAGGAGGGTATAATTCCGGAACTTTATGAGGGTGCCCAAGCACACTGGGATCTCACCAGTAAATACGATATCATCGATTTTGAACTGGGAGTTAAACTTACAGGCGCCGGATTTCCTGTCTACAAAGGAAAAGGAGCTCGACTGCAAAGAGCATTGATAAACTATTTTCTTGATAAAGCAATCGAGGCAGGTTATAGAGAGATTCAACCTCCGATTTTAGTCAATAAAGATTCCGCATATGGAACCGGACAATTACCCGATAAAGATTCACAAATGTACCATGTTGGCCTTGATGAATTTTATCTCATCCCCACGGCAGAGGTTCCGGTGACAAATGTTTTGCGTGACATTATTTTAAAAGCCGACGAATTACCGGTGAAAATGTGTGCCTATACTCCTTGTTTCCGACGTGAAGCAGGCAGTTATGGTAAAGATGTAAGAGGATTAAATCGTTTGCACCAGTTTGATAAAGTAGAGATCGTTCAGGTACAGCATCCCGATAATTCCTATGATATTCTGGATGAAATGGTGGAACATGTTTCATCATTGTTACGTGCATTGCAATTGCCCTTCAGGATTCTAAGATTATGCGGAGGAGATATGAGTTTTGCATCAGCTCTGACCTATGACTTTGAAGTGTATTCTGCTGCTCAAAAGAAATGGCTCGAAGTGAGCTCAGTTTCTAATTTCGAAACATTTCAATCTAACAGGATGAAATTGCGTTTCCGCACAGGAACAGATAAGCCGCAACTGGCACATACTTTAAATGGAAGTGCACTGGCCTTACCTCGAATTGTTGCAGCCTTGCTTGAAAACAATCAGACTGAAAAGGGTGTTATCATTCCCGATGCCCTTCGTTCTTATACAGGTTTCGACAGCATTTCATAAGAAATAAATAATCATGCATTTGACAACAAATTATTTCCTGACAAAATTCAACATCATTTTACTTTCCGGGATGTTTGTGTTAAGTATGCTTTCAAATCAGGCTTCCGGTCAAACCATGCAAGATCGTGCATTGGCAGATCAGTACATGGCTTCCTTAGAATATGACAAGGCTGCCGAGATCTACGATAAAATTTTTGATAAAGATCCTTTTGGCACTTATTCTAATTATTTAAAGTGTCTTTTCGGATTGAAAGACTACAAAGAAGCTGAAAAGATCGTCAGAAAAATGTCTAAGCGACAACCTGAAAATTTGACGCTTATTTCAGATTTGGGTTATATATATTTCTTGCAGGAGGATGACGCAAAAGCACGCGAACAGTACGACAAGGCAAGAAAATTACTTAAACCTGATCAGGGCTCTATCATGAGCCTTGCGAATTCGTTTGTTCAACGGCAATTGTATGATGAAGCATTGGCAACTTATCTGGAAGGCCGCAAATTGATGAATAGTATGTATGGCTTTTACTTTGAGGCTGCAGAGATGTATTATCAGAAAGGCGAATTTGAAAGTATGATCAATGAATATCTTGATGCCGTTGCGGATAATCCCATGGTTCAGCAGAATGTGTTGAATATACTTCAGGCACGTGTCGGTTTCGATCCGGAGAATACAAGAAATGACCTTTTGCGCATATCGCTCCTCAGAAAGATTCAACGTAACCCCGACTACACAGTTTTTTCAGAAATGTTGATATGGCTCTTCGTGCAACAAAAAGATTTTCCCTCTGCACTGATCCAGGCCAAAGGATTAGATAAAAGACAAAAAGAAGATGGGAACCGAATATTAACCTTGGGAAATTTAGCTACTGCAAATTTGGATTTTGAAAGTGCAATTAACTGTTTTCAATATGTTGTAGATAAAGGACCATCTTATCCCAATTACATTCCTGCAAGAATGGAATTGTTAAACGTAACAAACAAAAAGATTACATCAGGCAATGAGTATACTCTGGCCGAATTAAAAAAACTTGAACTTGATTACGAAACTACTTTGGGAGAATTAGGTCGTTCAGCCAAGACAGCAGGGCTTATACGCGGGCTTGCTCATCTGAGAGCTTTTTATCTTGATGATCCGGACTCAGCCATGACTGATCTTGATGAAGCAATCGATTTTCCGGGACTCAGCAAACAGGTTCAGGCTGATTGTAAACTGGAACTTGGTGATATTTTATTATTCACCGGAAATGTGTGGGATTCTGATTTGCTATACGCTCAGGTTGATAAGGATTTTAAAAATGATCCATTGGGTCAGGAAGCTAAATTCAGAAACGCCAGACTGGATTATTTTCGTGGAGACTTCCTCTGGGCTCAGGCACAGCTTGATGTACTTAAATCTGCGACTTCTCAATTGATAGCTAATGATGCATTATCCCTCTCACTTCTGATAGCGGATAATATTGGATATGATAGTACATTTGATGCCTTAATGCTCTATTCACGAGCTGATTTATTGAGTTACCGCAATAAGAATGATGAAGCCTTGGCCCTTCTTGACTCACTTCTTTTTGATTATTCCGGTCATAGTCTGACTGACGAAGTTTATTATAAGGCAGCCAAAATTTATGATGCCAAGCGTGAATGGCAGATCGAAGACTCTTTATATAACAGAATACTGGAGGAGTTCCCGGATGATATTTTGGCTGACGATGCACTTTTTCACAAAGCAGAGTTACATGAGAAAAAATTTAAGGATGGAGCCAAGGCAATGGAGTTGTATCAGGAATTGTTGACTAAATATCCCGGAAGCTTGTTTGTCGTGGAAGCACGTAAGCGATATCGTTCCTTACGAGGAGATTTTCTAAATTAATTTATTTGTTTTATGATTATCTACAATGTAACTGTAAATATTGAAGAGTCTGTACATGCAGAATGGCTGGCCTGGATGAAAGAAACGCATATTCCGGATGTAATGGCAATCGGGATTTTTACTGAGAATAGAATTCTGAAACTTATAGGTGATGAAGATTCAGGGGGGCACACCTATGCAATTCAATATACTTGTCCAAGTATGGAATTATACAATGTTTATCAGGAGAAACATGCTCCGGCTTTACAAAAGGTGCATGTAGATAGATACAAAGATAAATTTGTCGCTTTTCGCACTTTGCTTGAGGTGGTATGATAATAAATCATCAACAATGTCCGTACAGGCAAAAAAACATTTAGGTCAACATTTTTTAAAAGACCCAAATATCGCAGGAACAATTGTAGATGCACTGGGACGACGTGCTGACTATAAAACAATTATCGAGGTTGGTCCGGGAATGGGAATTCTTAGCGAATTCCTCTTTAAGATTCAGGGCAAAGATATTTTCCTTATAGAACTCGATACAGAGTCTGTTCAGTTTCTTCAAAAGAGATTTCCTGATAAACATGATAAAATCATTGAAGCAGATTTTCTTCGGCTGGATCTGACAACAATAACAAAAGATCAGTTTGCCATCATTGGTAACTTCCCATATAATATTTCCACACAAATTTTGTTTAGTGTTCTTGACCACAGAGTGCAGATACCTGAGGTTGTAGGAATGTTTCAGAAGGAAGTTGCAGAGCGAATTGCTTCCGGGCCCGGCAATAGAGATTATGGGATACTTAGTGTGCTAATGCAAGCTTATTATGAAGTTGAGTTATTGTTTACGCTTAATCAGGAAGATTTTAATCCACCTCCTAAAGTAAAATCAGCAATATTGCATTTTCAAAGAAAAGAAAACTTCACACTTGGTTGTGATGCCGTTCTATTTAAGAGAGTAGTCAAAGCAGCTTTTAACCAACGCAGGAAGACCTTGAGAAATGCATTATCAGTCTTGAATGGAAAAGAGGCTTTATTGCATGTGCCCTTCCTTGATTTACGTGCGGAGCAATTAAGTTGGCAACAGTTTGTGGAGTTGACTAATAATATTGCGGCATATGAGCAAAATAATAAGAAATAGGATTGTTCCCTTGAGTTTTCAATAAATTTATTTCAATTTGCAAATCATTTACTAAGGTATGAAAATACTGTTCATCGACACAGTTCACCCATTACTTGAAATATCTTTAAAGCAGAAAGGTCATCAATGTATTGATGGGTCAACTATGACGATGCAGCAATTGTTGGAACATCTTTCATCAATTGAAGGCATTGTGATCAGGAGCCGTATTCGTATAGACAGGCAATTTCTTGAGTCAGCTTCAAGGTTAAAATTCATTGCACGTGCTGGGGCAGGAATGGAGAATATCGATACAGAGGCTGCAAAAGAGTTAGGTGTAGTATGTTTAAATGCTCCGGAAGGAAACCGTGATGCAGTAGGTGAGCATGCAATGGCTATGTTATTATCACTTCTGAATAATTTGAAAAAGGCTGACGATGAAGTAAAAAATGGAATATGGAAGAGAGAAGAAAATCGTGGTCTCGAATTGAAAGGAAAAACGGTTGCATTGATAGGCTATGGAAATACAGGAAGAAGTTTTGCAAGAAAACTCAGTGGTTTTGAATGCCAGGTTCTGGCTTGTGATCAGTACATCTTTGGATTTTCTTCGGGACATGTGAAGGAATCATCAATGCAGGAAATTTATGAAAATGCAGATATCCTAAGCCTGCATGTTCCTTTGACTGATGAAACAGAATACATGGTCAATAAGAGCTATTTGCAAAATTTCAAAAAGAATATTTACTTTATTAATACTTCAAGAGGAAAATGTGTTCGCACAGAAGATCTCGTTCACATGATGAAGATTGGTAAGGTACTTGGTGCATGCCTGGATGTTTTGGAGTATGAAGATCTTTCATTTGAAAAATTTGACCTGCAGCATGCCAATTTCAGAAATTCGGATACATGGAAGTACCTCATCGATTCTGAAAGGGTTGTTCTCACACCTCATATAGCAGGGTGGACCTTTGAATCACATGAACGAATATCAGAAGTGCTGTTCCGGAAAATCGAAGCACTGGAATTAAACAAATAGTTCCTTTATTTTTTTAGGCCTTCCGGTTCATGAAGAACCAACTGAGCAGTATGCCTGCTTCTTTGTTCAAGTAAAATTTCCTTTCCTTTCAATAGTGCTTCAATTGTTGAAGGGTAATAGTGTCTTATTGTGATGAGTCTTAAATTCTCATTGTAAAGTACATGAAAGTCTAGTTTTAATCTTTCAATGAGATGAGGGATTTTGAAAGGATCATTGTCCATGCAAACTGAAAAGGTAATCGCAGAATTTTGCATTAGATTAATTTTAATGTTCAACTCAGCGAAAATGTGATAAATTTTGGAAAGGCTTTCTTCTGCGATAAAAGAAAAGTCTTTTGAGGAAATGGATAAAAGAATTTGTTTCGTTTTAAAAATAAAGCAAGGAACTAATGGTTTAGTCGATGCATAGGCAGCAATGCTGGTCCCTTTATCAGCCGGTGATTTGAAGGAACGAACTCTCAAAGGAATATTTTTATTTTCAAGAGGCTTGATAGTTTTCGGATGAATTACAGTAGCTCCATAATAGGTAAGCTCTATGGCATCATGATAACTGATCTCGTCGAGTTTTACTGCTTCATCTGAAAATTTTGGGTCTGCACTTAAGACGCCGGGTACGTCTTTCCAAACGACCATTTCAGTTGCATTCAGGCAATAAGAAAATATTGCTGCCGTGAAGTCAGATCCTTCTCTGCCTAGAGTAGTCGTATAGTTTTCGGATGTGCCTCCAATGAATCCCTGAGTGATGATAAAGTTGGATCGCTTTTGTAAATTTGGAATTCTCTCATTCATCAAACGTGTACTTAATTCCCAATTAACCTGTGCATCACGATAGCGATTGTTTGTTTGAAGTACGTCTCTTACATCCAGCCATTCATTTGTAATGCCAATTGCTTTCAAATAGGCACTGATTATTTTTGTGGACATCATCTCACCCTGTGAGACTATCTGGTCATATATGAAATTATATTCTCTGGAAGGCTCTTCCTCGAGAACCCATTCTATTTCTGTAAAACAATTCTCAATATCATTTCTTACCGGATGATCTGACTTAAAATCTAAACCTTCAAGTATGGAGAGATGATAACTTTTTACTTCATTCAAATATTTAATTAAGTCAGGGGATTTTGACATATATGACTCCACAACAAGTTCAAGTGCATTTGTAGTTTTCCCCATCGCCGAAATAATTACGACGACTTTTTCGTCTTTATATTGTGAAAGTATATTGGCTACATTTTGAACTGCCTCTGCATCTTTTACTGATGCGCCTCCGAATTTAAAAATCAGCATGTACAGGTATGTTGTCGGTTATTTAATTATTAGTTGCTATAAATCGGCCGGCTTTGTGTCAAATTCTTTAATTTGATCAAAAGATAATTTGCAATTCAACCAGTCGTCTTCAATACTTGCATTCAATTTTTTATAAAAGTTGATTGCCGGTGTATTCCAGTTAAGTACTTGCCAATGCACTTGTTGTGCTTTCATGGCCTTTGCTTCTTCGATGAAGGCTTTAAAAAGTTTACTGCCGAGTCCTTTTCCTCTCATAGATTCTGTGATCACAAGGTCATCAAGGTATAAGCCTTTACCTTTCCACGTAGAGTATTTAGTGAAATATAATGCTACACCTATGATTTTATCTTCCAGCGTGGCAACGAAAAAGGAGAAAACAGGCTTGGGTCCAAAACCATCTTCTTCCATTTTAGACAAGGTGTTTGTTACTTCTTCAGGAGCCTTCTCGAATAATGCAAGTTCTTTTATCAAATTGAGCACTTCGGAGAGATCCTCTTTTTTTCCTTTCCGGATAATGAAATTCATTCAGCAATAATTATTGGTCTTTATTAGTATAATTCTCTGACTCGAATAGTATGTTTGACTTCTTTCAATTCTTCTAATGCTTTTGATGACGTTTTTTTGTCGACATCTAATACTACATATCCGATTTGACTATTTGTTTTTAAATATTGCCCAAGGATATTCACATTAAGTTTAGATAATTTACTATTGATCTCACCTAAGACACCCGGAACATTTTTATGTATATGTAGCAAACGGTGTGCATCAAGTTGAACCGGCAGACTCAGTGCAGGTATAGACAAGGACCCTGTACTAACTCCGGTCTCTAAAAAGTTAATAAGTTTATTGGCAACGTCAATTCCTATGTTTTCTTGTGCTTCTACCGTGGAGCCGCCAATATGTGGAGTTAGGATTACATTACCTAGCTTTTGAACCGGTGTTTTAAATTCTTCTTTATTATTTTTGGGTTCCTGAGGAAAGACATCTGCTGCAAATCCTGCGAGATGTTTTGATTCAATGAACTTTTTAACCGATGATATATCAACGACATCACCTCTGCTCAGATTGATTAAGCTGCTACCGGGTTTCATTTTTGCCAATCTGCTTTCATTGATAAGGTTTTTTGTTGCAGCGCCTCCGGGAACATGCACAGAAATTATATCAGATCGTTTGAGGAGATCATCAAGTGATTTTACCTGAATTGCATTTCCGAGAATTAGTTTTGGTTCAACATCATAAAAAAGAACTTTCATACCAACACTTTCAGCAAGGACCGAAACCTGTGATCCAATATGTCCATAGCCAATGATGCCGAGTGTTTTGCCCCGGACTTCATAGCTATTCGAACTATCTTTCATCCATTTACCTTTATGGGCAGCTTCACTCTTTTCGAAAATTCTTCGAAGTAAATTGATGCAATGTGCGATAACCAATTCAGCAACCGAACGTGTATTGGAATAGGGTGAATTAAAAACTGCTATGCCATTATTGGTTGCTGAGGACATATCAATTTGATTCGTTCCAATACAAAAAGCTCCGATGCCAAGCAATCTCCCGGCATCTTTTAGTATATTCTCTGTAATTTGTGTTTTTGATCGTATCCCCAACAGATGTGTTTCAGCGATTTTTGCCTTTAATAGTTTCTGGTCCGGCGAACCGGACATTTGTTCAATGTTTGAATAGCCAAATTCTTTAAATAATGCAACAGCTGAGGGGTGTACCCCTTCAAGTAAGAGGATGTTTATTTTTTCCTTGGGAAAAGTAGTTTTCTTTTTCATACAAAGGCATTTACCAAATTGCTCAGATCAAGGGGCGAAGATAGTTGATTTCAGCCTCATTTTTCCTGAATATTGCTATGAGATTGGGGATAAATTTAAAGAAAAGAGCGTAGAGATTCTTTGGTATTTCTTAGCTTTGCCCCATAACAAGAACACACACATTATGAATAAAGTAACCACGCTTGGTCAGTTTATTATTGAACGACAGTCTGACTTTCCTTATGCAAAAGGTGAACTATCAAGACTTCTCAGAGATATTGGTATTGCTGCTAAAATTGTCAACAGAGAAGTGAATAAAGCCGGTCTTGTAGATATACTAGGGGAACACGGTGTTGTTAATGTGCAGGGTGAAGATCAAAAAAAATTGGATGTTTATGCTAATGATCAATTTATCGCAGCACTCAGTGCCGGAGGTGAAACATGTGCAGTGGCCTCGGAAGAGAATGAAGAGCTTGTGCATATCGATAGTCACGTTTCCCGTAATGCAAAATATATAGTGTGCGTTGACCCTTTGGACGGTTCATCCAACATCGATGTAAATGTTGCCATAGGAACAATATTTTCAATTTACCGGAGAACTTCTTTCGGCGGATCAGTGGAAGAAAAGGATTACCTCCAAAGAGGAAACGAACAGGTTGCTGCCGGTTATATTATTTACGGATCTTCTACAATGCTGGTTTATACTACTGGTAAAGGTGTTAATGGCTTTACATTGGATCCAAGTATTGGCGAGTTTTGTTTATCTCATCCGGATATGAAAACACCTAAATCCGGAATAATTTACTCTATCAACGAAGGAAACTATGTTCATTTTCCTGATGGTGTTAAGCAGTACATAAAATATTGCCAGGTGGAAGATGCAGCCACAAATCGCCCTTACGGTTCCCGTTATATTGGCTCCCTGGTAGCTGATTTTCATCGCAACCTTTTGAAAGGGGGAATTTTTGTTTATCCTTCAACCTTGAAATCACCAAAAGGTAAATTGAGATTATTGTATGAGTGTAATCCATTGGCTTTTATCATTGAACAAGCGGGTGGTAAGGCTTCCAATGGTTTTCATCGCATCCTTGATATCCAACCTGATTCATTGCACCAGAGAACACCTCTATTTATCGGATCTTCTGATATGGTAACAGTAGCTGAAGAATTTATGCATAAACATTCGACTGTTGAAGCGAAATAAAAAATTGCCGGAAATCTGCGAACTAAGATCCGGTAAATTTATTTAAAAGAGATATTAGCCCGGAGCTGCAATTAAAAATACTTCTTGAATTTTCGGGGTTAATTTTATCAGTCCTGCTTTTCCTGATCCAATCTGATGCGAAAAGCATAGGCAACTTTTATTAAGTAGCCATCATTCACATGAAGATCGTTATACCTTGTTTCGCCTGAAATTCTCGTTCCCGGTTTGTATTTTCTTAAGATACTGTGACCTGCTTCTATCGTGAAAACATGTTTTTTAGCGAGATAAATATCGGCAAGAGCTTTTAGGTGATTGTCATTAATTCGAATAAATGAATCATCTGTGCCACGATAACTATTCGTAATTGAACGAAAGGCAAGTCCAACATTAATGTATTTGCCTAACTTATATTCAAGATTCATACTTCCGGGTAGAACACCAAATAGATTTAACCTCTCATTAATATTCCAATCAATTCCTGCAAGCGGAAGAATAAAGTGACCAAAAAATTCTGAATTATAATATATACCGAATTTGTATTTTAGATTTTGTCTTTTTTTGATCGTTTGAAGAATGGCTCCTCCAACTTGTAAATTATTACTGGAGATAGAATTCTTCGGGTAAGCATTAGTCCGGCCGATCAGGACAAAACTGGTCTTTAATTTATCATTTTTCCATTGTTTTATCCAGGCAAAAGATAATAAGAGCGAGTTCATATCAATTTCTCTGTCGGCCCATTGTCTATATTTCAGGACTGAGTAGGAGGCTCCGATCGCTAAGACGTCCTTCCTGATTTTTAATGGTAGTGATAGATCAGAGGAGAAAAAGTATGTATGCGTTCCTGTATTATCTTTGGATCGGTCATCGATAGGTTTGCTCAGTTGGCCCTGAATGTTCAAAAGGTCAACATAAGGCTGAGCTTCTGATGTGAATGATCCGGCCCTGAGAACAATGAATATTAAAAGTCCGAATTTTTTCAATTTGAATATTTGGGCCATTGGGTAGTCGAAAGTATATAATCATGTTTACATATTTGACCTTTGGCAAAAAAAATATGTATATATCCTGAGAATGTCCGGGAGAGTATAATTGTATCCGGAATATAAATATTCTAAGGTATTTTTTTCATTCTGATTCTTTCTTTGCACTTTTACGGCGGGAAGAAATTCCTAATTCTATGGATCGTCTTCAATTGCTGGGATTATATACATCCCGGCCTGCTGTCATTTCAATTGGTTCAAAGCTCGTCGAGCCTATTGCGCATCGAATTCACTTAAATGGTTTATGTGGATCCTCTGATGCGATGATCGCTGCTGCCGTTTTTTCAAAGAGCAACAGCACACAACTGTATGTCCTGAACGACAAAGAAGAGGCTGCTTATTTCATGAACAATTTGGAGAATATTCTGGGAGAGAATCAGGCTTTTCTGTTTCCTGCATCCTCAAGAAAACCTTTTGAAATCGCTGAGCAGGATAAAGCAAGCGTGCTCTTACGTGCGGAAATTTTGAGCAGACTTAATAGAAATTCTAAAACTGCTATTGTCACTTATCCGGAAGCACTTATAGAGAAGGTGGTCACGCGCCGTAATCTTGAATTGAATTCAATTGAAATGAGAATTGGTGAGAATGTCTCCATTGATTTTATCAGTGAATTCCTGCTTCATCATGATTTTGAAAATGTTGATTTTGTTGCACAGGCAGGCGAATATTCAGTGCGGGGAGGTATTGTGGACATCTACTCCTTTGCAAATGAGTTACCCTACAGAATAGAATTCTTTGGTGACCAGGTTGAAAGTATCAGGACATTCAGTCCTGAAACTCAGCTTTCTGTTCAGGCAATGAACCATGTAACCATCATGCCAAATGTGCAGACGAAACTTTTAGAGGAAAGTCGTTCATCATTCTTTGACTTCATTCCGGGAAACTCTCCAATATGGTTTAAAGACCTGCAAGGAGTTATGAGCACACTTGATCTAAGTTATTCAGGTGCTGATCAGAAGGCCGGTGATCATGGAAAGGAAGCTTACCGTCTTCATTTTGATTCTCCTGATGAAGTATTGCAACATCTTGATAAAAAATCAATCATCGAATTCGGAAATCGATTTTATTACACCAATGCTGAATCGTATGCATTCAAGACCAGTCCACAACCTTCATTTAATAAAAATTTCGATTTTCTTATAGAGAATCTCCTGAAGAATGAAGATAAAAAGATTAGTAATATAATTTTTGCTGACTCTGCCAGACAGATTGAGCGATTGTATTCAATATTCGAAGACCTTGAAAAGAAACATAAAATTACGCGAAAGGTTAACTTTAGTACTATGCTCTTTTCACTTCATGAGGGATTTATCGATGAAGATTTAAAATTGGCTTGCTACACTGATCATCAAATCTTCGATCGCTATCACCGCTTCAGGTTAAAGAAAAATTATAGCCGTTCGGAAGCCCTCACTTTGAAAGAATTGTCATCTCTCAAGCCGGGTGATTATGTAACTCATATTGATCATGGCGTTGGAAGATTTGCGGGTCTTGAAAAAATTGAAGTGAATGGGAAACCGCAGGAAGCAGTAAGGCTGGTTTATAAGGACAATGATATATTATATGTTAGCATACATTCATTACATCGAATAGCCAAGTATACCGGAAAGGAAGGTGCAATACCGTCTTTGCATAAGTTGGGGTCGAAAGCATGGGCTACCCTAAAGCAAAAAACAAAGAAACGTGTTAAAGATATTGCCAAAGACCTTATCGCTTTGTATGCTAAGAGAAAAGCTACCAAAGGATTTGCTTTTAATCCGGATACTTACCTGCAGAATGAACTTGAAGCAAGTTTTATCTATGAAGATACTCCTGATCAGGAAAAATCAACCATGGATGTCAAGAAGGATATGGAGAAAGCCTATCCTATGGATCGCCTGATATGTGGCGATGTGGGTTTTGGCAAAACTGAAATTGCCGTCAGGGCAGCTTTTAAAGCCGTCACTGATGGGAAACAAGCAGCGGTTCTTGTTCCAACCACGATCCTTGCATTGCAACATTATAATACCTTCCGGGATCGTCTGAATGAATTTCCCTGTACCGTTGACTACATCAACAGATTTAAAAGTCCTGCACGTCAAAAGGAAACTTTACAAAAATTGTCTGAAGGAAAAATAGATATAATAATTGGAACGCACCGATTGTTAGGAAAGGATGTTCAATTTAAGGATCTCGGATTGATGATCATCGACGAGGAGCAAAAATTTGGTGTTGCAGCTAAAGAAAAATTGAAATCATTACGCGTGAATGTTGATACGCTTACACTAACCGCAACTCCGATTCCCCGTACACTTCAGTTTTCATTAATGGGTGCAAGAGATTTAAGCATCATCAATACACCGCCTCCGAACCGTTATCCTGTGACAACTGAAATACATCTCTTTGATGAAAAAGCAATACGATCTGCCATAGAATATGAAATGTCAAGAGGTGGGCAAGTGTTTTTTGTCCATAACAGAGTTCAGGATATCCATGATATTGCAGACATGGTACGACGCCTGGTTAAAGATGCTAGGGTGTCAGTTGGCCATGGACAAATGGATGGCGATAAACTTGAAGAAATTTTGCTTGACTTCATTGAAGGAAATAGTGATGTATTAGTAGCTACAACTATCATTGAGTCTGGACTTGATATCCCGAATGCGAATACGATTATTATTAATCAAGCTCAGAATTTCGGTTTGAGTGATTTGCACCAAATGCGGGGTAGGGTAGGAAGGTCTAATAAAAAAGCTTTTTGTTATTTGCTCACTCCACCTTTGACGGTTTTGACTTCCGAGGCAAGACAGAGGCTCAAGGCAATTGAAGAATTTTCAGATCTGGGTTCCGGATTTAATATTGCCATGCGTGATCTTGATATCAGGGGGGCAGGGAATTTGCTAGGCGGAGAACAAAGTGGTTTTATTTCTGAGATCGGTTTTGAAATGTATCACAAGATCCTTGATGAAGCAGTGCAGGAACTGAAAGATAATGAGTTTGCCGGTGTTTTTGAAGAGCTGCCAATTCAGGAGAGGAAGTTCGTCAGTGAATGCCAGATCGATACTGATCTGGAAATCTTGCTACCTGCCAATTATGTCAATAGTGTTTCTGAACGATTACTTCTTTATAAAGAACTTGATAGTTTAAATTCCGAAGAACAGATCGTCAACTTTGAACAAAAACTTACCGATCGTTTCGGACTTATTCCGCCTCAGGCAGTTGCATTGCTTGACACAATAAGACTTAGACAGTTTGCAGAGAAACTAGGCTTTGAAAAGATCATACTGAAAAATAAAAGATTTATCGGATATTTTGTCACAAACCCTGCCTCACCTTTTTATCAGTCGGAAATATTTTCTTCGATTCTCAAATATGTGCAGACGAACAGTCAGAAAGTAAGACTTAAAGAGGAGAAAAAGAAATTATCCTTGACCATTAGAGACATAGCAACAGTTGAAGCTGCTAATACAATTCTTAAAAAACTCATATAAAAGTTAAAGCTGATCTATAGATTTATGAATCAAGAGTTATTTTTATTCTTCCTTCAGCCAACTCAAAAATAATCAGTTTACCATCTATTGAGTGCTTGCCGCCTCCTTCTACAGAGATCGGAGTACTTCTTAAAGGAAGCATAATAGCCAGTCCTTCCATTCGTTTAGGCACATTCACGAATACCACACGACGACCACCTTCATAATTGATATCCAAACTAACTTCATTGCGTGCAGCCCACCACAAGCCGAAGTCACGAATAGTGCCGAACCATGCATCATCTTTCATGGCATTGACAAACTCCTTTTGAACTCTCAAGCCTATTTTATTTGGATGCACCTGTCCGATATAACAACCCCCATAAGAAGCAATTTTTTTAGCCAGACTGATGGCAGAAGCTGCACGGTCGAAAGTATAAGGCGGAAACTCATCACCGTTTGTAACAGGGAATTCAAATGCGTCCAATTCAGAATCGTACTCCCTGTTATAATTCAGCTGATATGGAAAATGTGAAAGAGCGGAATTAGCAGATGTAGAACTACTGAATCTATAACCGCTTCCCAGTAAACTTTGAGGGTAGGTGAATGGTGTATAAAGGTAGGTCGAACGAAAACACAATGTGTTTATATTCGGTAACATTCTGTCAATTAGAAATCGACTAACTCTCATTTCTCCAAATATGCTGGCACCATAAGTTTTATCCCAGGCTATCACATATGGTTTATAATCCGGGTAAATCTCAGCTCCTGTTCCTTGATCCAGCTGATCAAAAGTAGGACTACCACTTACTCCATTGCTCTGAATATCCATACCAAGGTCGTGCAAGCCTTTTATAATCTTAAAATCTTCGTTTGAACTGAAGATATATGATTTTCTATCCTTGATATATTTTGTTTGAATGAAATAGGTAGAACGAATACCAAGTTTTTTTTCCTCCTCTGCATATGCCAGAGAATTCTCAAGTGCACGGTGAAAGTTTATATTGTGTGTGATACATACCGCAAGATTTTTGTTGTAAGGAACTGTGCAGACGTATGCAGAATTTCTTTCGTTGTGCATATAGATCTGCTTGATCAGCCTGAGAATTACATCAACGGTAGGTTCAAAATCGTTGGCTGAAGATCTGTTGAAATCCTGATGCCTGATGTTATTGGCTTTTAAAAACAAATAACCGATATCGAATCCGAAGGCAAATGCCCGTCCTGTTTCAAAGAGTTTTTGAGTTACCGCAGCCGATTTGTCTTCATAGGTGGCTAAAGGTGGAAGCTGTGTTTTAGAGTAACTGTATGTCCCGATAGTTTCTTTAAACCGCTTTTTATTCCCAATCGAAATCGTAAGTTCTTTTTGATATTTGAACTGTTCGGTGTACACATTGTTTGAGTCAGCAAGCATTTTTATTTCAAAGTGCTGCTTAGAAGGTACCGGTTCTTCAAATCCAAAAACTTCGTTTAAGGCTCCCAGTACCTGTATTCCAATCAATGTTCCTCCATTTCGCGGGAATGCTGCAAGTGCGTGCAAGGCTTCAGTACTAAGTACTGATCCGGAGATCAAGGGATAAACCATTACTACTTTATGTTGCAAAGCCCGCCTATAATCAGTTGTGATGATAAATGGTACACCAATGGTCTTGAGGCCATGAGCAACTCCAAGCCAGGAAGCATTGGTATCTGTCAGAAGGATGGCAAGTCTGCTTGTACTTCCCTGAGAATATTTTTGCCAGGATGTAGCAATGCGAGGTGGAAATTCTGATTTGTCTTCCGGTCCGCTAACGCCGGGAATAATGAATTGTTCGTTTTTCCTTACTTCATAATTTTCGGGATACTCAGTGTTTTTTAAAACACCAATTTCGTCACCTTGTCTGTCAGAACCACAAGAACCAAACAGTAAGATGGCCAGCAATGAAAGAAAAAAAAATCCCGCAGATGAAGATCGGTCACAGTGAAACATAAACTTGCGTTGCTTAATGGCCATTGGTACTTGGCAAACTTATAAAAAAAATAGATTATAAATTCGTCAACTTCTAATAAGAAATTAATAGCATTGACAAATTACATTTTTTTCGGAATAAAGATGTAATACATTGCTATAAAATGGCAATCTGCTCTTGCTTTCCTTACAAATGTTCAGAAATGAGATCAAACATTTCTTATTGATTTCCGGCCGGTATGGATTTTACAAAAGGTTCTAACTCAGTGTAGACAGGAAATTTTAATTTGCCCTGATAGCATCGACAGGATTCATTCTGGAAGCATTATAGGCAGGAATATACCCACTTAATATTCCAACGCTGGCAGAGATCAGCACTCCCATGAGCATATTATTCAAAGTCAGGACGAATGTAAAATCCATAGTCATTGATACGGCCTGTGCAAGCAAGAATACCAATACTAGCCCAAGTAGTCCGCCGAAGATGCAAAGTACAACAGATTCGACTAAAAATTGAAGAAGAATAAAATAGTTCTTAGATCCTAACGATTTCTGTATGCCGATGATACTGGTTCTTTCCTTGACTGACACAAACATTATATTAGCAATTCCGAAGCCGCCAACAAGAATAGAAAATCCTCCGATTATCCATCCGGCAATATTAAGCGTTGAAAATACTTGTTTCATTCCGTTGGTAAGCAGGCTGGTCTCGTTCAATGCAAAATCATCGTCTTCTTTCGGTTTTAATTTTCTTATGGAACGCATGGCACCTCTTATGTCATCTCTCAATTCCGGTAAAGCAACTCCCGGTTTTGCCTTCACCATGAAATAAGGTTGCATCCTGTCAGAGCGTAAGTTCACCAGGTTTCTGGCATAGTTTACAGGTATGATGATTTGGCTGTCGGATGAATTTCCAACCAGACTACTGCCTTCCTTTTTTAAAATGCCGATGATCGTAAATTTTGTTCCTCTTATCGTAACAATTTTGTTTAATCCGGATTGATTGCCGAAAAGAGCCGAGGCAATATCAGCACCAATCATTGCAATCGGAGGTCCACTAACACTTTCGTGTTCTGAGAAGTAGCGACCTTCGACGATATCAAAAGTTTTTATCTGCTCGTATTGATGTGAAACACAAAGTATCTCTGTATTTTCAACGGCACTACTCGAATATTTGATAGTCTGTCCACCTATTGAGGCAACATAAGCTACTGCTTCATCCTGATCAGATTTTTTTTGCAACTCCGCCATCTCCTTGTATCCGGGCAATGGCCTGTTCATGTACTTCCACCATGGATATTCATCACCACCTTCAGGAACCCATGGCCATTTCTGTACATAAATCACGTTATCTCCAAGAGACTCAACATCACTCCTAATCTTTTTTTCTAATGCATCTGTTACGGTAAACACTGAAATGATCGCAAATATTCCAATGGTAATACCCAGCAAGGACAGAAATGTACGCATCTTGTTGACGCGCAAGGCTTCAATGGCAAAGAGAAAACTTTCCCTGAAAAGTCGAATAAAGAGGCTTAGGTTCGATTTCATTGAATACAAATGTATTGAAAGCAAATCATTCTGAGTAGATTTAACAGAGATTAAGCAATTTTGGCTTCAGGATGAATATTTCTGATCTGAGAGCGACATGAATCATGATTTTCCGAGCCTGATTTTGTCATTGTTTTCATTTATCGACTAATTTATTTTTTGGGGAAGCCCTTGAAAATATTTTAATTCTGCTGAAGCCAATAACAGCAAGGCTTTACGTCGATTTGGTTCTGAAAAATTTATTTTTTCATTCTATTTTTTTAATAGTCTTTCGGCTGATTGAGCTATGATTTTTCATAAACTTGCACCTGAATTGAGTTGAATGAAAGACGAAAAAAAGATCAGTAATGCACTGATTTCTGTATACCACAAAGATAATCTGGAATCGATTGTTAAAGGCTTGCACGGACTGGGTGTAAAACTCTTTGCTACAGGTGGAACACAGGACTTTATCGAGAAATTAAACATACCGGTTGTCCCTGTAGAGACGATCACAGACTACCCTTCAATTTTAGGAGGAAGAGTAAAAACCCTTCATCCGAAAATTTTCGGAGGCATTTTAAGTCGTCGTAAAGATCCTTCTGATATACTTGAAATGGAAGAGTTCAACATCCCTGAGATTGACCTTGTAGTTGTTGATCTCTATCCATTTGAAGCTACACTCCAATCCGGGGCTTCCGAACAGGATATCATTGAAAAAATTGACATAGGTGGCATATCACTCATCAGAGCTGCTGCAAAGAATTTCGAGGATGTACTTATCATACCTTCAGTAGACCAATATGGTTTTTTGCATGAGGTCATCACAAGCAAATCCGGTACAAGCAGCCGTCTGGACAGAAAAAATATGGCCTCAGCAGCATTCAATATTTCTTCTCATTACGATACCTGCATTTTCAGGTATTTTAATGCTGAGAATGAGCCTCCGGTCTTCAAGGAAAGTATACAAAGTGCTCAGGTTCTGCGTTATGGAGAGAATCCTCATCAAAAAGGCACCTTTTACGGTAATCTGAACGAATGTTTTACTCAATTAAATGGTAAAGAATTATCCTACAACAACCTTCTTGATATAGATGCAGCCATTAATCTGATGGCTGAATTTATTGAACCAAGTTTTGCCGTACTTAAACATAATAATGCATGTGGTTTTGCTTCGAGATCTAATGTACTTGAAGCCTGGAATGCTGCATTGGCAGGTGATCCTTTATCCGCCTTTGGTGGCGTGCTAATCACTAACACTAAGGTAGATCTGGCAGTTGCCGTGGAATTAAATAAGTTGTTTTTTGAAGTTCTTATTGCCACTTCTTTTGAACCGGAAGCATTGGAGCTTCTCAGTGCCAAAAAGAACAGGATCATCCTTCAATTGAATAAATTTAAAGCGGGACCAAGACAATACCGAACCTTGCTTAACGGAGTGGTAGAGCAGGATAGAGATATGGCAGTAGAATCCGAAAAGGACCTGCGCGTCGTAACTAAGCGCAAGCCGGATGTGCGTGAAACTGAAGATATGTTGTTTGCCATGAAGCTGGCAAAGCATACCAAATCCAACACCATCGTCTTAGCTAAGAACAAGCAATTGTATGGCAGTGGTACCGGACAGACTTCGAGGGTTGATGCTTTGCATCATGCCATTTCAAAGGCAAAGCACTATGGCTTTGACCTAAAGGGTGCCGTAATGGCCAGTGATGCCTTTTTTCCTTTCCCTGACTGTGTAGAAATTGCATCGAAAGAAGGAATTATGGCCGTTATTCAGCCTGGTGGTTCTGTTAAAGATCAGGAATCCATTGACTTTTGTGATGCGAACAAGATGACCATGGTTTTAACCGGAATTCGACATTTTCGACATTAAAAAGCAGAGTGGAACGACTTAAAAACAGAACTTTCAACCTTGCTTTTGCGTAGAGAGTGGGTTGATTAAAGAGTACATACAAATTATTCACAGAAATTCGAATTCAAAGCATGGGATTGTTTGATTTTTTAACCCAGGAAATAGCCATCGACCTTGGCACTGCAAATACCTTGATCATCCACAATGATAAGGTGGTGGTTGATGAACCTTCTATCGTCGCCATAGACAGGATGACAGGAAAGGTTATAGCGGTTGGAAAGCAGGCCATGATGATGCATGGTAAAACACATGAAAATATAAAAACCATTCGTCCGCTGAAGGATGGTGTGATAGCAGATTTCGATGCCGCTGAACACATGATCAGAGGCATGATCAAGATGATCAATCCTAAAGGAAGTGTGTTCACACCTTCCCTGAAAATGGTAATATGTATTCCTTCCGGGATCACTGAAGTCGAAAAGCGGGCGGTTCGTGACTCTGCAGAACATGCAGGTGCAAAGGAAGTTTATTTGATACATGAGCCAATGGCTGCTGCTATCGGAATCGGTATCGACGTAGAAGAACCGATGGGAAATATGATCATTGATATTGGCGGTGGTACCAGTGAGATCGCCGTTATTGCACTCGGCGGAATTGTTTGTGATCAAAGTATTCGGGTGGCAGGTGATGGATTCACAAATGATATCTGGGATTATATGCGGCGTCAGCATAATATACTGATAGGTGAAAGATCTGCAGAACGGATTAAAATCGAAGTAGGTTCTGCATTGCCCGAACTTGAAAATCCTCCACCGGATTTTGCTGTTCACGGTAGAGATCTGATGACAGGTATCCCAAAAGAAATTACTGTCAGTTACTCGGAGATTGCTCATGCTTTGGATAAGTCCATTTCAAAAGTTGAAGAAGCGATACTGAAAGCTCTGGAGATGACTCCACCTGAATTATCGGCAGATATATATCGAACCGGGATCTATCTTACAGGCGGAGGTGCTCTACTTCGTGGTCTGGATGAAAGGATTGCTATGAAGACCAAGTTGCCTGTGCACATCGCAGAAGATCCGCTCAGAGCAGTTGTTCGTGGTACAGGAATAGCATTAAAGAATATCGGAAGATTCAAGTTTTTGATCCCTTAAACCAAGCCTGACGCCTGTGCAGCTTAAAGGAATCACGAAGAACCGGAACACGAAAAAAACCAGATGCGTAATCTCTTTCTCTTTTTCTGGAGATACAATTTTTTCATCTTCTTCCTGATGTTGGAAGTCGTGTGTGGTTTTCTCATCATCAGAAATAATAATTTCCAGCAAGCCAGCGTTCTAAATTCAACCAACTCTGTAGCTGCCGAAGTTAATTCTCTCGTAAGTTCTGTGACAGATTATATAAATCTGCGAACTACCAATGATGCTCTGGCCAGACAAAATGCAGGATTGAAATCATTGATCCCGGACGTATATTATATCGATAGTGTTTTGACCAGGATCAATAGCGATACCGTATTCAAACAACAGTACACATTTATTAATTCACGTGTTGTAAACAATTCTGTAAACAGACGAAACAACTATCTTACTCTCAACAAAGGAAGCAATCAGGGTGTAAAACCTGAGATGGGTGTGATTTCCGGAGATGGAATCGTAGGTATCGTAAAAGATGTATCTGATCATTTTTGTTCTGTCATGTCTTTTCTGCATAAGGACTCCCGCATCAGCGCCAGGATAAAGAAAAATGGATACATAGGATCTATGGTATGGGGCGGATACGATGAAAGAATCGGAACATTGAAAGATATTGCAAAGCACGTAAAAGTTAACAGAGGAGATACTATTGTCACAAGTTCTTTCTCTGCAATTTTTCCGGAAGGAATATTAGTTGGAGTGGTAACAGATGTAAATCCGGATACCGGAGATAATTTCCAGGATATAAAAGTCAGACTTACTACACCATTCGGAAATTTGACTTACGTTTATATCGTAACTAATTTGCTCAAAGAAGAACAAGAAGCATTGCAAGAACCACAAAAAAATGATCGTTAAAATATTCCAATTACTTATTCGGTTTGTTTTTCTTGTCGCAGTACAGGTACTTGTTTTGAATCACGTACAATGGAGTGGCTACATTAATCCTTATGTGTATGTGTTTTTTATTCTGATACTTCCGATTGAAATTCCAAAATGGGCATTGCTTGTTACTGCTTTTGTGACCGGGCTGGTCATCGATATGTTTTCGAATACCGGGGGTATGCACGCTGCTGCTGCCGTATTTACCGCCTTCGCCCGACCCGGTGTATTACGATTGATAGCACCAAGGGATGGTTATGAACCTGAAACAAAATTCAGTCCTCAGATCATGGGATTCAAATGGTTCATTACCTATGTATCCATTCTGGTATTTTTGCACCATCTGGTATTTTTTTACGTAGAAGTATTCCGCTTTAGTGAATTCTTTATCACGTTTTATAAAGCACTTCTGAACTCATTAATTACAATTATACTGATCGTACTTGGTCAGTATCTATTTGGCAGATCACTTAAGCGTCATGAACGTATCGTCGGGTAGAAATACGGTCATCTTAATAATTTTTCTCTCTGTAGGGATAATCTACCTCGTCCGCCTGTTTTATCTCCAGGTGATTGATCAGAGCTATACTGCATCAGCAACAAATAATGTAATGCGCCTGATCACTGATTATCCTTCGCGCGGACTTATTTACGATCGAAAGGGAAAGCTTCTGGTGTACAATGAACCGGTTTATGATCTTATGATCACACCCCGGCAGGCGAAGAATCTGGATACACTTGAACTGTGTAGACTCATAGGAATAAGCAAAGAGGAGTACATTGAAAAATTTAACAAGTCAAAAGCTTATTCTGCCTACAAGGCCTCGATCTTCGAGAAACAATTATCAGTTGAAACCTATGCTACACTTCAGGAAAAGTTGTACAAGTACCCCGGCTTTTATGTAGAGGCCAGGACACTCAGAAAATATCCTTTACCTATCGCCGCTCACTTGTTTGGATATATTGGCGAAGTTGATACTTCAATTACCCGAAAAGATCCCTATTACAAAGATGGTGATTACATAGGTAAGAGTGGTATCGAAAAATCTTATGAAGAATATCTGCGTGGAAGTCGTGGGGTTCGTCGAGTAATGGTTGATGTATTTAACAGAGAAAAGGGGAGTTTTCAAAATGGCAAGTATGATACTGCCTCGATCGCAGGAGATAATCTTAAACTCTCAATTGATGGAGACCTTCAGCTCTATGGTGAAGAGTTGATGCGAAATAAAGTTGGTAGTGTCGTAGCTATTGAGCCCTCAACGGGTGAGATATTATGCATGGTAAGTTCACCGGCATATGACCCGAATTTGTTGGTAGGTCGCAGCAGGACAAAGAACTATGTGGCCTTATTGCAGAACCCCTACAAGCCCTTGTTCAACAGGTCTCAGATGGCAACTTATCCGCCCGGTTCAACATTTAAGTTAGTCATGGCATTGTTAGCACAACAAGAGCAAACTTTGTTTCCTGAAACAAGGTATCCTTGTCATGGGGGATATCCCTTGGGTGGAGGTAAACCTAAATGTCACCCGCACTCATCACCTCTCGATCTGAAAACATCCATTGCGCAATCGTGTAATTCTTATTATAGTTATGTCTTCCGTTCTGTTATCGACAACAAAAAGTACAAGAATACTGAAGATGCTTTTGCGGCATGGAAAAGAAATATAGAAAAATTCGGAATAGGAATTCGACTGCCGGCAGATCTACCGAATGTTTTGAAAGGGTCAACTCCTTCAATACCTTATTACAACAAATATTTCGGTAAAGGTCAGTGGCGTTCGTCGACAATTATTTCATTGGGTATCGGGCAAGGTGAGCTTGGAATTACGCCTCTTCAGAATGCAAATATTATTGCCGGGATAGCCAATAGAGGATATTATTATACCCCACACGTTGTAAAGGCAATCGGAGATGAAATGTATTTACCTGAAGAGTTCAGAGAGAAGCATTTTATGGGGGTTGATAGAAAGTATTACGATATTGTAATCGATGGAATGGAAAGTGTCGTTGAAAGTGGAACGGCTGCCTCTACGAAGATCAAAGGTATCATTGTATGTGGTAAGACAGGAACTGCACAGAACCCTCATGGAAAAGATCACTCCATGTATGTTGCCTTTGCTCCGAGAAATAATCCTAAGATTGCGATTGCTGTCTCCGTTGAAAATTCCGGATTCGGATCACAATGGGCAGCTCCGATTGCTTCGCTTCTTATAGAAAAATATCTTACGGATTCAATCACCAGACCTGAAATGGACAAGAGAATGAGAGAAGGTGTGATCTTACCTGATCTAGATCCACCGAAGCCTGTTGTCGTCAAACGAAAAGTTGAAATAATGAAGGCAATTATACCTAGGCCCAAAGTACTGGTTCCTCAGAACTTAAAAGAAAATGCGCAATCAGAATAATATATTGCAGAATATTGACTGGGTACTTGTCGGTCTCTTCATCGTAATGGTGTTGATTGGATGGATGAATATCTATGCAGCAGTATATAATGAAGAGCATAGTAGTATTTTCGATCTCAGCCAAAGCTATGGTAAACAAACGTTGTGGATTGGCGGTGCCGCAATTCTGGCACTTATGATCCTGGTGATCGATGGAAAATTCTATGCAGCTTTTTCATATGCGATCTATGCTGTTTTCATCTTACTTCTCTTATCTACATTTGCTTTTTCACGTGATGTGAAAGGATCATTTGGCTGGATTGATATAGGAGCTTTCAAATTGCAACCTGCAGAGTTCGCTAAATTTGCGACAAATATGGCACTTGCCAAGTACCTGAGTACTCTTGATATAAGAATGCAGGATACCAGAACAAAATTAATCTCAACGATCATACTTGGTGTTCCGGCTATTATTATTCTTTTACAGAATGATACAGGTTCTGCACTAGTCTTTGGTGCGTTTATTTTTGTCCTATACCGGGAAGGTCTATCAGGTAATATCTTGCTGCTTGCCTTGGTAAGTGTGGCTTTGTTTATTCTTGCACTACTCGTGGAATACACCACACTTATGTGGATCCTACTTGGGATCACCTTACTTTTTATCCTTCTGGTCAGAAAAAACAAAAGGAATATTCTCATCATAGCAACAGGAGCAGTGCTTGCCATCGGGATGGTCTATAGTGTAGACTATGTATATAGCAACGTACTCCAAGCTCACCAAAGAACCAGGATTGATGTCTTGCTAGGAAAAGAAGTAGATCTCAAAGGTGCCGGATATAATGTAAATCAAAGTAAAATTGCAATTGGCTCCGGTGGCTTCTTCGGGAAAGGCTTTCTGCAGGGTACACAAACAAAATATGATTTTGTACCCGAACAAAGTACGGATTTCATTTTTTGCACTGTAGGCGAAGAGTGGGGTTTCTTAGGTAGTCTTGTGGTCATTGGTTTATTTATGGCATTGCTGATACGAATAATTATCGTAGCTGAGCGTCAGCGATCACAGTACTCCCGGATTTATGGCTATGGAGTGGCCTCCATAATATTTTTCCACCTTATGATCAATATAGGTATGACAATAGGACTGGCACCTGTTATTGGAATTCCTCTGCCATTTTTTAGTTATGGCGGGTCCTCACTCTGGTCGTTTACTGTTCTTCTCTTTATTTTTATTAAGCTTGATTCTTATCGATTGCAGATATTAAGGTAGATGGTTTTGAATTAAATTCAGTTTTTTATTTCTATACAAAGGTGTAGATAGAATTAGTTTTCAAAGTTTCGCTTTCTTCATCTAAACTACCTTTATTGGTTGTTATTTTTCATAAATTTTTGGGAGATGATTATTAGCCACATCAGTAACAAGCAAATAAAAAAGGGCGAACAGGTGAAAGGCTCTGAATTAAGGCCCGGAATTTATGAACTCATCTGCAATGAATTTCCCGATTTTAATTATGACTCGTATTTAACATTCGAAGAGCTTAACCATTTTAGGCGGAGGTACCTGACATTGCTTATTTCTCAGGAGGAAGGTGAGTTGGACCAGATCCACCGGGATGTACTTGAATCAATAAAAAATAATTCAATACTCTCTGAGAATATTCTGGATGAAACCGAGGATCGCCTCACTGTCGGTCAAAAGCTGGCAGACAAAATAGCTGTCTTTGGAGGTAGCTGGACCTTTATCATCACCTTTTTTAGCTTCATCGTAATTTGGATGGTTTTAAATATTGTATTCCTGTCTTCTAAACCATTCGATCCCTTTCCTTTTATTCTTCTTAATCTTATACTCTCTTGTATTGCTGCTATTCAGGCACCAATAATTATGATGAGCCAGAATCGTCAGGAACAAAAGGATCGTCAGCGTGCTGAACATGACTACAAGATCAATCTGAAGGCTGAACTCGAAATAAAATTAATTAATGAGAAAATGGATCATTTATTAGTCCATCAAAGTAAAAAACTCCTTGAGATACAGGAGGTACAAACTGATTTTCTCGAAGACCTCATGATTCAAATTAAAAAGAAATGAAACTGGAACGAAAAGGTCATAAGGTAGTCCCTTTTAGGTTGTTCTTAAACAGACTGTTTCGCTATTTTTTATTTTCGGTTTTATTAATTACGATTTCATTGTTTATCGGTGTCATGGGATATCATTTTATTGCCGGTCTCTCATTGATAGATAGCTTTCACATGTCATCAATGATCCTTACAGGAATGGGACCGGTTATTGAAATGGAAAATGATAGATCTAAACTTTTCTCCTCTTTTTATGCACTATATAGTGGTGTAGCATTTTTAAGCATTACGGCTGTATTTTTTGCTCCGATCATTCATCGTCTGCTTCATATACTACAAGTTGATTCGGATGAAAGAGCTTCTAAATAGAATTTACGTTAATTTTTTTTAGAGAATTTTTTGCCCTTATTTTTAAATTTTCGAAGAATTCGTGTAAAATCTTCATTGTCAGGGCCATTCCTGACAATTCCACGACATTTTCCTGACAAATCACTTTTACCTTTCTGTAAATAATCTAAACATGAAAAAACTCTACAGCCTCACTATCCTTTCCATCGCTCTTGTGATGGGATCATGCTCCCGTGAATCGGATGAAGCAACAAGTATTTCAGATGCCGCTCTAATCAGTTCTGTGCAAACTTCAACTGATGTCATTGACGTTAATTCTTCGGTTGTGCGTATGAAATCTCAGGATTTCAGAATACGCATGAATGCCATTGCAAAGAACAGCTTATCTGTTGATGGAGAAATGTCGGTGACATATGCAGTAAATTCTATGTTAGTGAAAGAATATATTGATAAGAATGGAGCTGTTACGGGGTACGATGTAATGTATAAAGCTCCGGCAGATCCAAATTCTTCCAACGGATGGCTTTGGGCAAGTTATGATGCCTCCGGAAATCCTACATATTCTGTGAATTTGAAAGGTGCAAGTTGTAATTCCTGCCATGGGCGTTCCAACACTTTAGTTCTTGACGCAAAATAATTTTCTTTAAACTTTTTAATAAGACCTGTCGGCCCGGACAGGTCTTTTTTTTGTAGAAAAGGTCTCACATCGATGTGATTTAGCCGTCTTATTCGTAAATTGCAAGATGCTATCGAATAAGATCCTAATGGCTATTTATCAATCGGCAAATAAATTTGTTCGGCTTAGTGTATTCGTCCTCATTGGTTGTTGTATGTTGCCTTCATGTACCAATGATAAGGGAGAATCGGTGAGCATTAACGATGGCACTTTTTTCAAACTTATTAATACCATCCAGGGCTTTCAATATTATAAAAGAACAACAGATACATTAGTATCTGCATCAGGAAGTCCGCATGGAAGTTACATGCGGGTACGATTTAATCAAACAGCAGTTGAGAGCATGAACAATGATTTGAATGCTCTTAATGCTGATCGTTTTGCCGATGGAGCGATAGTTGTAAAAGAAATTTATGATTCTCCGGGCGGAAATTTAAAATTATATGCTGCCATGTTTAAGAGTACAATAGATGCAAATACCGGCGGAGGTTGGATTTGGGCAGAGTACGGACCCGGAGGAGATGTTGTTTATTCCACTAATCGCAAAGGCGCGGATTGTACAGCTTGCCACTCCTCAGCAGGGAACCGGGATCTTGTCAGGACTTTTTCATTACATTGATTTTTTCTCTTTCAATGAATGTAAATTCTAATACCTGGAATAAAGTTCGCTATACTATTTATTCTCCTTTCTATGATTTTATAGGTGGATACTTTAATGCTTCGAGAAAGAAGTCTATTGACTCTTTGGAGATCAAGGCAGGTGAAAAGGTATTATTGATTGGCGCTGGAACAGGCCTCGATCTTGAATTTCTACCTGATGATTGTCATATCACTATTACGGATATTACTGAATCGATGCTTGGGAAGGTCAGGAATAGAAATAAAAGATTGAAGAAAGATGTCAGGATCATTAATATGGATGGACAAAATTTGAGCTTCGGCGATGAGAGTTATGATAAAGTAATTTTGCATCTTATCCTTGCCGTCATTCCGGATCCTGTGGCATGCATTAATGAAGCTGAAAGAGTCCTCAGAAAAGGAGGGAAGTTAAGCGTATTTGACAAGTTCGTTCAGGAAGATAAAAATCCGGGCATCCTGAGAAAATTCGTGAATCTCTTCACCGGTTTTTTATTCAGTGATATCACAAGAAAGTTTAGCACGATCCGACAGAGCTGCAAATTAAAATTGATAGCTGATAAAGAAGCTGACTTCAATGGAAATTTTAGAATTATTTTACTTGAGAAATCATAAAAAAAGTCCTCTTAGATTGAGAGGACTTTTTTTATGGTTAAAATATTCTTAGTAAAATTTACCGCGATTGTCTTCTACGTTTGCTTTTTCTTTTAATGCATTGAACACTTCATATTCGCTGCGAGAACGACGTTGGTCAACAATCTGTTTGATATTAGTGCTATAATCTGTAATCGCAGCCGGCTCGGAGATTGATTTTACATACAATACAATCACGCCGCTCTCACTCTGTATCGGTTTAGACATTGTGCCTTGCTTCATTCCAAAAATTGTCCCAACAACCTTCGGCTCATTGCCTAATCCTTGTACATACGGATTTTGGAAGTTGATAGCCTCAACATCTGTTGTGGTGGTGTTCATTTTTTGAGCTAAGGCATCGATTGTTGTAGCGCCTGCAGCCTCAATCTTCTCGATCATCTTCTCGGCTTTCTTATTTTTTCTCACCTCTGCAGTTACCTGCTCGCGAACAATATCAAGTGGCAGTGTTCCTTTGTTTTTAATTTGAACCAACTTAGCGATAACATATTTTTCACCGAGGCTAAATGCCTTAGAAATGTCACCGGTATTGGCTTCATATACCCAACGTACTAATTCACGTGGCGATTCAAGTCCCGGAATGTTCTTGTCTGTCTGACGAATGTTATCAGCAATTCTTTTGTTAAGCCCTTGCTTTATGCATGCGCTGTCAAATAATTCAACCGTGTTATTAACCGAAGCGAATTGGTTCGCTTTGGCATATATATCATCATAAGTCTTCTGAGATGGTTCAACTTTACGTTCAAGTGTTGCAATCTGAACTTGCTTCGATGGAACACCCTTATCAGTGATTTCTATGAGATGAACTCCAAACTGTGATGTCACAATTGGCATATCACCTTTGT
This sequence comes from Bacteroidia bacterium, assembly GCA_035341855.1. Taxonomy (GTDB): domain Bacteria; phylum Bacteroidota; class Bacteroidia; order AKYH767-A; family 2013-40CM-41-45; genus QQVM01. The sequence continues at coordinate 57,438 of DAOQWA010000009.1, read as the reverse complement.
TTCCTTCGAAACATGCATCATTGAAAGGCTGAACCATTGCTCCCTGGCGGAACCATCCCAGGTCACCACCCTTTGAACCGGAGCCCGGATCTTTTGAAAATGTTACTGCCAGATCAGCAAATTTAGCACCACGCTTAATAGCCGACTTTAAGCTATCCGCTGTATTTCTGGCCTTTGCCGTATCACCATTCTCGATTGAAATAAGTATGTGACGTGCTTTTACCGAATCAGGAACAAAACGATCAGCAACAAGTTTTGAGATCTTGTATGTTTCTCCATCCATGTACGGTCCAACAATTTTACCCGGAGAAGCTGAGAACATTACAGAGTCAAGAACGGGAGCAAGGCTACCTTTTGCATGAAATGTGGAATCAAATTGATTGTCGCTGTACTGATTTACAAAACTCACATCGTTTGTGCTCTGTGAGAATTCTTCGAATTTTTTATTCACCCATTCCGTCACTTCCTGACGATCTTCAGCAGAAGGAGTAATTTCAAATGCAACGTACTCGATCTTTCTGATGTCTTCTGTCTGCTTATATTTAACGGCATTGGCGCTATGATATGCTTTCAGGTCGCTCTCTTCAATAACTACAGCGCTGTCAGGAATTGTATTGTAATCTAATCTAAAATAGGTGATGGCAGCATTTTTTTGACCATCAGTATAAGCTTCTTTTGCTTCTGCTGTCGTAGCAAATAAACCACTTTTGATCATATCTTTATATTTAGACGCAATACGTTCTTCGCGAATAGCATCTTCAAATTGTCTCCACTGACGTTGAGTTGCCTCATCTCGGTTCGGAAGATCCTTTAAGAATTTTACGACAGCCGCACCGTCAAACTGACCCGTCTTGGGATCACTGAAAGCTTGCTTAACCTGTGCATGAGGATTCGGTCCGGTACACATCAGATATAACTCTTCCGCACTTACTGAAATCCCAATCTTCTTGTACTCATCACCAAGCGTATTTTCGTTCAGGAACATTCCCCATGCCTGCTCACGCAACATGTCTTGAGTGTTCTGATCGACATTTTCTGTTTGTGTGTTGATTCTGTAATTTTCGGTTAGCGTCTCAACTCTTTTTTCAAATTCTGAATAGTGAACTTTTTCACCGGCCACTTCACCAACTACATCACTGTTTCCTCCGAGTATTCCTGTTCCGGAAGAAAAGATGTCACCTAGAATAAAAGCGAGAAGTGATACACCGATGAACCCGATGAGTAATCCGACACGCTTTCTTATTTTGCCAATAACTGCCATTGTACTATGATTTTATTTTTTAAATTTTCTATTGAGAACATTTTGTCTGCCTCCCCGGGACTGTTTATAAAATCCTGAAAGTGAATTATATAGCTTAATTTCAGGAGATAAAGCCACAAAATGAGGGGCGAATATACAACGAGGAAGCCGAATTTGAAAGGATTCTTTGAAAAGGGCTCAAATGAATTTCCCGACTCTAGGTGCTGGTTTATAGTGTTTTGAATCCCTGATTAGGCATCAGCTTAGATCAAAAAAATCAAGTAATAAATACTAAAGCGAAGAAGCCGCAAAAGTGTCGCCCTGGCCAATATCTCCTGACGTGTAACCTTTTTTAAACCATCTCATTCTTTGAGCCGAAGTTCCATGAGTGAATGCATCCGGTACGATGTAACCTTGAGATTGTTTTTGTAATCTATCATCACCTATTGCATTGGCAGCATTTAATGCTTCTTCAATGTCACCTTCCTCTAGAATAGATTTCATTCTGTCGGCATGATGAGCCCAAAGACCTGCAAAAAAATCTGCCTGAAGTTCTAATCTCACTGAAAGTTGGTTGTACTCTTCTTCACTAAGCCGGCCTCTTTGTGCATGGACTTGGGCGGATATGCCGAGAAGATTCTGAACGTGATGTCCTACTTCATGTGCGATAACATAAGCCATTGCAAAGTCTCCGGGAGCATTGAAACGAGTTTTCAGTTCGTCATAAAAGGACAGGTCGATGTAAATTTTCTGGTCAGCGGAACAATAAAATGGTCCAGAACTTGAAGAGGCAGAACCGCATGCCGAACTAACCTGATTTCTAAAAAGAACAAGCACCGGCTCTGTATAGGATTTTCCGTTTTGGGCAAATAAACTATTCCAGACATCCTCATTTTCTGCCAGAACAACTTTCACAAAGCTCGCTGCTTCTTCGTCTTCAGCAGTATTGGCAGGAGCATATTGCTCCATGCCCTGTTGTCCGTCAGGCATCACATTTTGGAGGACCTTTGTCGGATCTTCTCCCATCACCAATGAAAGGATGATGACAATGATAATTCCAAGTCCGCCACCTATAACAGTATTCCGACCACCACTTCCTCTGCGATCTTCAACATTAGAACTTTCTCTATTTCCTCTCCAACGCATCTTTTAAAATCTATATAAAAAATAAGTTAAATATTAATCATTCAAGATCTTTAGTCGTACCTGCTCAATTTTATTGTTTTTTACCTTCACTGCAGTAATAGTAAAGGGTGGAATGAGAATTTCCTCCCCCGGTTCAGGAATGTTCTCGTGATGGTGAAATATAAACCCGCCAAGAGTCTCATAGCTTTCATGTTCCGGTATTTCAAGCTCGTATTTTTTATTAATGTAATCAATTTCCAGCCTGCCTGAAAACAGGAATTCAGATTCGCTGATCTGTTTCTCTGTCCCTTCAGCAACGTCATGTTCATCCTGAATTTCACCAAAAATTTCTTCGATAAGATCTTCCAGAGTGATCAACCCGGAAGTTCCTCCAAATTCATCCACGACGATGGCCACACTTCTATGTTGATTGGTAAATTGTTTCAAGAGTTCATCTGCAGCCATCACTTCAGGAACTATGCTCACCGGCAATAATATTTGTTTAATATCTTCAGGCTTTTTGAACATTTCCGTACTATGAACAAAGCCAATAATATTATCAATATTATCTCTGTAAACCATGATACGACTAAGCTCTGTTTCGATAAAACGTTTGTGAAGAGTTTCAACACTCTCTTCAACATCAATGGCAATGATTTCCTTGCGCGGAACCATGCATTCTCTAACTTTTACATCTTTGAAGTCTAAGGCATTTTGGAAGATCCTTATCTCAGCATCCATTTCCTCAACCTGACTATTTTTACTTGTTAAATCTTTGATATAAAAGTCAAGATCAACTTTTCCGAAGACGGGTTTCTCATCGTGGATTTCAATGCGTAGTACATGACGTAAAATAAACCTGCCGATTCCAAGTACTATCCATACTATTGGTAGAAGTAAATATGTAACCAATTGTATTGGGATTGCCAGAAATTTCATGATGCCATTCGGGTTTATCCTGAAAATTGCTTTCGGCAAGAATTCTGCAAATACAAGAATGATCAATGTGCTGATCAAGGTCTGTACGAGGAGTATACCTCCTTCAGAACTCAAAGCACTGGGAAGATAGGACCGAAGTAATTCCATGGTCAGGATGTTCTGAGCCATAATGGTTCCATAGATCACCAAAGCAATATTATTTGCTACAAGCATAGTAGCAATGTATTTGGAAGGTGTTTTTACAAAACCCCAGATGATTTTAGCCGGGAAACTTCCCTGACTACGATCAAGTTCAATACGAAGTTTGTTGAGTGAGATAAAAGCAATTTCGCTCCCGGAGGCGAAAGCAGAAAAGAGAAGCGACAGAATGATAATGGTCCAATCTGACATGTGTCTGATTAATTTTTACGAAGATACAAAAAGAAAAATCTTTGATGGTAAATCGACCTTAATCCAAAGCTTGCAGGCATTTTCTCCGCATAATAAAATGTGAGGCTAAAAAATCAAGAATGCATGAATTGTATAAATTTCATTCTTAATGGTATTTGGCGGCATCACGGTCTTGTTTTTCAAAACGAATACGTTGCCTGTGCCTGATATTATACATAACCACAGCAATAAGGGTAATGCCAAGCATCCAGATAGCACTCTGCCATCCTTCAACAAAAAACTGGTAAATGGCTATTATCGCTGTTATGAATGCAATGATCAGCCAGGATATTTCAAGAATCCTTATCATGCTTGCTATTGTTTATGGGAAAAGTTCCTTTGACATTGAAAATTTTGTATTTCGAAAAATCTTGATTTGCTTCGAAGCCATTACCATAGATTACCTCATCTTTGGTTGTAATTTTTACGAATTCATCACTGGTCAATTTTTCTTTTCTCTCATCCCAAACAAGGTGCTCAGTATTCAATTGTTCTCCCTTTTCGTTCACAACAATCACGTTTTTCTTGGCTTCCATTTTTTGCTCCCGCTCATAACGAATCCCGTAATCGGCGTCCATTCTGCTTTTTACTTTTAGCTCGTCATCAAAGAAAGTTGCCGTCAAACCTTTGTTCATTTCAAAGTAGGGGTTTTCACTCTCGTACCTTTCCATTTGAGGAGCTTTAACTTCTACCTGAACTCTTGCCGAGTCGCTATAAATGATTTTGATATTCTTAGCCGTTTCAACCGGACTATTCTCTGCCTTGGCATAGAGTTTCACCTTGCTTAAGTCATTCTCGCAAGATGTAAACAATACACTAAGCAAAATAAACAAAGCTGCTTTTACAAAATACATGCGGCAAATCTAATTCAATTGCGTGAAAAGGGCAATTTATTGTACTATGAAGGTACGAAATTTTACTTATATCCTTGTTTTAACAGAATTGCGCACTTGCTTTGACTTGCTGTTCAAATTATTAGCCTTTTATTTTCTGTTCCTTCCTTTCATATTTCGTGTCAATTTTAGGATCGTAACTTTCGAAATTAATTATAGATTTTTCTGTTCTCTTTTAACATAAAAAAATAATACGCTCGTGCCTTTCAGTACAGTACATCTGTTAAAGAAAGGTTAATCTCCGGAATTAAGCATTTGATTTTAGTAATTTTGTGAATCAAACTAAAAATATCATAATGAAAAAATCAGTAGGGTTCTTGCTTTTAATAGCAGCAACATCAATTCAATACTCGTGTCAGAACAGTGAAGCCACCAAGGGAGTAGGTATAAACCTTGCCAATTTTGATACGACTATCAGTCCTGATCATAATTTTTATCATCATGCCACCGGTGGTTGGACGAAAGCAAATCCAATCCCTGAAGATCAGGTACGTTGGGGTTCTTTCAACGAACTTGCAGAGAATAATAGAAACTACCTTCATCAGCTTGCTGAAGAAGCATCAAAAAAAACAAACCTTACAAAAGGTAGTCCCGAACAATTGGTTGGAGATTTTTGGTTTAGCGCCATGGACACAAACAGCATTGAAGCTGCAGGTGCAACACCTATTAAAGCCGATATGGAAGCCATCGACAGACTTGCAAACATGGATGAGCTGCTGAACTTTGTCGCTAAACTACAAATGTGGGGCGCAAATCCGATGTTTGGTTTTTATGCAGGACAAGATCCGAAGAATAGTGAGATCATCGTACCTCAATTATACCAGGGCGGACTTTCACTTCCTGATCGTGATTATTATTTGAAAGATGATTCACGTTCTGCAATGATACGTGATGAATATAAGAAGCATGTTACCAAAATGTTTGAGCTTTATGGGCTGGATGCTAAAACATCTGAAAAGTATGCCACCACTGTTTTTAACATTGAAAAAAGTCTGGCTTCTGCATCAATGACCCGGACTGAGCAACGCGATCCGTTTAAAACATATAATAAATTCAGTGTTTCCGGTCTTGATTCACTAACACCTTCAATTTCATGGTCGACTATGCTCGACAGAATGAAAGTAACAGGCAAATATGATTATCTCGTCCTTGGACAACCGGATTTTTTAAAGGAGTTAAACAGACAAGTATCCGGGACCTCACTAGAAGACTGGAAAATATATTTGAAGTGGCACTTACTAAATCTTGCAGGAAATGTTTTAAGTAATGATTTCGTAATGCAGGATTTTGACTTCAACAACCGAATTCTCAGTGGTCAGAAACAAATTCAGCCTCGGTGGAAGCGCATGGTACAATTTACGGATGCATTTATAGGTGATGCTTTAGGACAATTGTATGTAGCGAAGTATTTTCCTCCTGCTGCAAAGAAACGTGCAGATGAACTTGTAGCTAACCTTATGGCAGTTTACAAGGATCGCATCCAGAAATTGGATTGGATGAGTGATGTTACCAAAGCAAAAGCTACCGAGAAACTTGAGGCTATCAAAACGAAGATAGGGTATACTGAAAAATTCAAGGACTATAAAGACCTTGAGATCACACGCGATAATTTTTTCGCCAACCTTATGAATGCTACTCAGTGGAATTATATGGATATGATCGATCAGATAGGAAAACCTGTCGATCGCACACAATGGGGAATGACACCTCCAACAGTAAATGCATATTACCATCCTTTGATGAATGAAATCGTCTTCCCGGCAGGTATCCTTCAGCCACCGTTCTTTGATGCTAATGCCGATGATGCCGTAAATTACGGTGGTATTGGTGCTGTGATCGGACATGAGATCACACATGGATTCGATGATCAGGGTCGTAATTATGATGCAAAAGGAAATCTGAATAGCTGGTGGTTACCTGAAGATTCAGCGAAATTTGTAACCAAAGCTCAAACCATCATAGACCAGTTCAATGCCTTTACGGTCCTGGACACATTGCACGTGAATGGAGAACTTACTCTTGGAGAAAATATTGCTGATCTGGGAGGGGTAAGTATAGCTTATGAAGCATTTAAAAGAACAAAACAAGGAAAAGGCAATCAGAAGATTGACGGATTGACTCCCGATCAACGATTTTTTCTCGGATATGCTACCATTTGGGCTGGAGATATCCGTCCGGAAGCAGCCGCACAACGAATCATCACAGACCCTCACTCGCCGGCAATGTATCGTGTGAATGGATCTCTTAGTAACCTGCAAGAATTTTATAAAGCCTTTGACGTGAACGAAGGAGATGCTATGTTCCGCCCCGATTCAGTAAGAGCGAAGATCTGGTAATAGTTTTCTTCGATTTTGTCAGGAAATTGATCCCCGTGAGAACCACGGGGATTTTTTTTCATAAATACTCCGAATGCTTTCAAGGAAATGCTGAACCATCAATTAAAGAGTATAACTTTGCGATTAATGAAAGGTGCTGAATTAAATTTTTCTGATTTTAAATTAAACAAGCAGTTGCTTACTGCCATAGCTGAAGCCGGATTCGAAAGGCCAACCGATATTCAGCGAAAGGCAATTCCGCAAATACTTGGCGGTCATGACATATTAGGCATAGCTCAAACCGGCACAGGCAAGACCGCAGCCTATGGAATTCCTCTTTTGATGAAAATTAAATATGCACAAGGTGATGATGCAAGAGCTTTAATTGTCGTCCCAACTCGTGAACTTACAATTCAGGTAACTGAACAATTGCGAACTCTGGCCTTGTATACTGACTTACGGATTGTATCACTCTATGGTGGAGTAGGATTGAAACATCAGATTGAAGAAGTTTCAAAAGGCGTGGATATATTGGTTGCAACGCCCGGCAGGTTGATGGAAATGTATCTTCCGGGTCATCTTCATTTCAAGAAACTCCAAATGTTTGTCCTTGATGAAGCGGAACGTTTGTTGGATATGGGCTTTCGTCCGCAGATTAATAAAATCCTTGGCGTCATCCCACGCAAGCGACAGAATCTGCTTTTTACCGCGACGTGGAACGATAAAGTTAAATCAATATCAGAAGATTTTCTTGTAGCTCCCATGGAGATCAGAATTTCTCCTGAGATTAAAACTGCAAAAACCGTTTCGCAATGTGTTTACTATGTTCCTAATCTGAGAACTAAGATTAATTTGCTTGAACACATGCTCCTTGATCAAGAGTTTCGAAAAGTTATCATTTTCTGTAAGACCAAAGCAACTGCTACAAATATTTCCAAATTCTTTGGAAGAAAGTATGGACCCGAAATGGTGAGAGTGATCCATGGAAATAAAAGTCAGAACACCAGGTTAAATTCTTTGCAACATTTTCGGGAAGATAAGATTCGTTTTCTGGTAGCTACTGATGTTGGAGCACGCGGAATTGATATTGACGAGGTAAGTCATGTGATCAATTTTGACGTGCCCTTAATTTATGAAGATTATATTCATAGGATTGGCAGAACCGGCAGGGCTTTTCATACCGGAGATTCCATTACCTTTTGTGCACCCCATGATGAATACCACTGGAAGAAAATACAGAAGTTGATCGGACAAAAGGTGCAGGTGGAGATCATTCCCTCTTCCGTAGAAATTACAGAAACACTTTTTGAAGAACAACAAACAATGCTTCGTGAGATCGATATGCAAAAACGGAAAGATGATCCTGACTATCAGGGTGCATTTCATGATAAGAAGAGCATAGTGAAAGCTAAGACCAGGACTAAAAACAAAACCAAAAAGTAGGAGGAGTTTTATACTTATTATAATTTTTTTCTATGGCTGATAATAGGAGAGCCACCATCCTGCTTATTTCAATCCTTGCTCTGATTTGGGGTAGCTCTTTCATTCTGATGAAAAGAGGACTAGATGTGTATACACCGGCACAGGTTGGTGCGGTGAGGGTATTTTCGGCATTTCTTTGTGTCTTTCCTTTCGTGGTTCATAAATTCAGGCAGGTAGAAAGGTCTCGTTGGAAATTTCTTTTTCTGACGGGAATGTTGGGCAATGGAATTCCTGCCATATTGTTCCCTCTCGCAGAAACAAATATCAGCAGTTCAGTAGCCGGAATGATTAATGCTATGACCCCATTGTTCACGATGATGGTTGGTTTTTTTCTTTTCGGAATGCCCGGAGGCCGAAATCGTGTTGCCGGTTTGATAATTGGATTGATCGGTACTTTAATTCTCGTAGGAGGTAAGAACGCTACGCTGGAAAATGGTAATCCGTGGTTTGCAGGATATATAGTTTTGGCTACAATATGTTATGCCTTTAGTGTAAATATTCTAAGATACCGACTGGCTGATATGGGCTCTATAATGATCAGCGGTTTCGCATTGATGTTTGCGGGCATTCCCATGGGAATTTATTTATTCTCCGGTGATTTTATATCTCGAACACAGGAAGTACCCGGGGCAGCATACAGTCTGGGTGCCATTCTTATTCTGGGTATCTTTAGCACAGCTATTTCAACAGTACTCTTTAATCGATTGATAAAAATGGCCGGTGCCTTATCGGCATCATCCGTGACTTATCTGATTCCGATCGTAGCTATGATCTGGGGATTTTATGATAAGGAGAATTTAGGATTGATACACATCTTCGGCTTGTCAGGTATTTTATTAGGTGTGTACCTTATCAATATAAAACGCTGAGGACTATAGAATTTTAAATAAATAAAAGCCCGATGTGTTGTATCGGGCTTTTATTGTTCATTTATTTTTTACTCATCTCTGTAAAATTTTGAAAGAAAAGCGGGATGGTTTCAATTCCTTTCATGAAGTTGAATACTCCGAAATTTTCATTTGGTGAATGGATAAGGTCACTATCCAGCCCGAAGCCCATAAGTACAGATTTCAAACCAAGCTCTTTTTCGAAGAGAGCAACAATTGGAATACTTCCTCCTCCACGTGTCGGGATAGGTTTCTTCCCAAAAGTTTTTTCCATAGCCTTACTCGCTGCCTTGAAAGCAACAGAGTCTGTTGGCGTAACGACCGGTTCACCTCCATGATGCGGGGTTACTTTTACTTTTACAGAAGGATGTGCGATTTTTTCAAAATGTTTAGTGAAAAGCTCCGTAATTTTTTCTGAAGATTGATTTGGTACCAGACGCATACTTATTTTGGCGAAAGCCTGAGCTGGTAAAACGGTTTTTGAGCCTTCACCTGTATAACCTCCCCAGATTCCGTTCAACTCAAGAGTAGGACGTATGCCTGTCCGCTCTAAAGTTGAATAACCCTTTTCACCTCTCACATCAGCAACGCCAAGGTCCTTTTTAAACTCATCCAAGTCGAAGGGCGTTTTGTTTAGCTCTTCTCTTTCTGATTTTGATAACTCCTGAACATCGTCATAAAATCCCGGTATAGTAATATGATCGTCATTATCTTTCAATGAAGCGATCATTTCACAAAGCACTTGAATTGGATTACCCACAGCACCTCCATAAACTCCGCTATGCAGATCACGATTTGGACCGCTGACCTCTACCTGAACGTAACTTAGTCCTCTTAAACCGGCTTCAATGGAAGGCGTATCATTAGCAATAATGGATGTATCAGAGATCAGGATCACATCGCCTTGTAAACGATTTTTATTTTCTTTCACCCATAAGCCTAAATTGGCAGAACCCACTTCTTCCTCACCTTCAATCATAAAGCGAACATTGCAGGGTAAAGAATTGGTTTTCATCATCCCTTCAAAAGCTTTTATATGCATGTAAACCTGTCCTTTATCGTCGCAGGCTCCACGGGCAAAGATCTTTCCGTTTTTGATGATTGGTTCGAAGGGTGGATTGTCCCATAAGTTCAATGGATCAGCAGGCTGCACATCATAATGACCGTAGACTATGACAGTAGGAAGTTTTGGGTCTATAATTTTTTCTCCATAAACGATTGGATGTCCTTTGGTTCTGCAAACTTCAACTTTGTCTGCTCCCGCAGATTCAAGTTTTGATTTGATGAAATCAGCTGCACGGACAACATCCTTTTCGTATTTGCTGTCTGCACTTACAGAGGGAATTCTCAGCAAATCAAAGAGTTCATCCAAAAATCTTTTTTCATTATTTTTAATATACTCTTGTGTTTCTTCCATGGTTAAATATTTGAATTAAATTGATAAACGATTCTTTTCTATTTGCTGATCAATACTTTTCCTGTCATCTCTTCCGGTTGATCCAGTCCCATTAAAAATAAAATACTTGGTGCAAGATCGGCAAGACGACCATTTTTTATTTTGGTATAATCATTATCAAGGAGAAATAAAGGAACCGGATTTTTTGTATGTGCAGTGTTTGGCGATCCATCTTCATTGATCATGAATTCTGCATTGCCGTGATCAGCAGTGATTAGAAAAGAGTAAGAATTTTTCATTCCTGTTTCAACAACTTTTTTAACGCACTCGTCAACAGTTTCAGCGGCCTTCATCACTGCCTGAAATACACCGGTATGACCTACCATGTCGGTGTTGGCAAAATTTAGACAAACAAAGTCACAAGTTCCTTCTTGAAGTTCTCTACAAATTGCTTCAGTCACTTCTTTAGCACTCATCTCCGGTTGAAGATCATAGGTTGCAACTTTAGGTGAAGGAATAAGTATTCTTTTCTCATTTTTAAATGGTTCCTCCCTTCCTCCAGAAAAGAAGAATGAAACGTGCGGGTACTTTTCTGTCTCTGCGATACGGATCTGTGATCTACCAGACTTCTCTATAACTTCTCCTAAAGTATTTTTCAAATTGTCTTTGTCGTAAACGACATTTATATTACTAAAAGTCTCGTCATAATTTGTCATCGTAACATAATGCAATTCCATGTGGTGCATGTTCTGTTCGTGAAAATCCTTTTGTGTTAATGCCATTGTTATTTCACGACAACGATCAGTACGAAAATTAAAACAAATGACCGCATCTCCCGGTTGAATTGTGGCCATTGCTTCACCTTTGTCATTGCGAACCACAATAGGTTCAATAAATTCATCGGTTATATTATTCTCGTAAGATTTTTCAATAGAGACAAAAGGGTCATGACTTTCAGTACCGATACCGTGAACAAGTAAGTCATATGCCTTTTTGACTCTGTCCCACCGTTTGTCTCTGTCCATGGCATAGTAACGGCCTACTATGGAAGCTATTTTCCCGGCTGAGTTATTCATGTGATCCTGCAAGTCTTTCAGAAAGCCCATACCGCTTTTAGGATCAGTATCCCTTCCGTCAGTAAATGCATGTATAAAAAGGTCTGAGACGGCTTCTTTATGAGCCAGATCACACAATGCTTTTATATGATCAATATGAGAGTGTACTCCTCCGTCAGATACCAGGCCAATCAGGTGTAATTTCTTTTTGTTCTTTTTTACATATTCCACGGCTTGCAGGAGTACTTTTTGTTTCTGAAAAATGTTCTCCTTTATATCAACATTGATCCGCACAAGATCCTGATATACGACTCTTCCTGCACCAATATTTAAATGCCCGACTTCAGAATTTCCCATTTGCCCGTCAGGTAAACCGACGTCTTCACCGGAGGTTTTTAACTCTGCATGTGGTTTGTTTTTAAATAAGGAATCTATAAATGCTGTTCTGGCTTTGAAAATAGCATTAGCATCTGTTTCTTGACCTTTTCCCCAGCCGTCCATGATGATCAGGACTACTTTTTTATTCATAAAAAAAATCAGGTTAATTTCTTGCGAACTTGTTTGGATTCGCAATTTACGAATTTCACTCCTCACAAAGGGAGTTTTAGTCAAAAATGATTAGGCAAGATCAGTTTTTGACCTGAATTCAATGCAAATGATCGTTCCTCTCGGTTCATTGTCTCTTATCATTATTTTACCACCATGCCCTTCTACAATATGTTTGACAATGAATAAGCCGAGACCGGTACCTTTTGACTGTCGTGTTTCTTCGTTGCCAATACGAAAAAATTTCCGGAAGACCTTTGTTTTAAATTCATCAGGAATACCAATTCCTTGATCTATCACACATAACTTTATTACGTCTTTCGTTGACTCCAGTCGAATTCCAATTGCCTTGTCATCAGGTGAATATTTTCTCGCATTTTCAAGAAGATTAGACAATAAAAGATGCAAGGCATTTTTATCTCCCATCATGTGGATTCCTTCATCGATTTGCACGTTGATCTTTTGATGGTTTGGCACGTGTTGATACTTTTGTACAATAAGCCTCACGAAAGCTGAAAGGTTGATTTCTTCAAAATCAAAATTGTAGCCTTTATGATTAATTAAATTTGCAAGAAGCGCGTTTTCAACCAGATGATTCAGCCTTTCAGTATCGTAAATGGCATTGTTAATAAACGATATTTCTTTTTCCCTTTGAAGGTCATGACGAAGGATGGTTTGTAAGTATAGTTTAATTGATGCAAGAGGCGACTTAAACTCATGTGTTATTGAGAGCAAAAAATTCTTTTGTTGTCTGGCGAGTTCAACTTCTTTTCTAAATGCGTTGATTGATAGATATGATCCCCAAACCAAGAGGATTAAAAACACGCTACCTTCACCGATGACCATCCAGCGACGTTGTTTTATCTTTTTTTCAAGATATTGGATTTCTTTTTCCTGACTTTCTTTCGATTCAGATTTCAGGAGAACGTTCTCGATCCGATGTTCAAATACTTCATCATTTAAATCAATCAGCAAATATGCCCACCAACAAAATTGAATGAGAATATAAATTGCGAGAAGGTATAGAAAAAGGATTGGTCGCATATTCGACCCTAAATTAAGAAGAATATATCAGTTCTGCCTCCTTTGTCTTTTATTGACAAAATAATTACCGACAAAGCCTGAGTTTATAATTCAAACAAAGCTATTCTCTTAAGAGTATCGTGAAAAGCAACTATTTTTATTCCTGGTATTTGTACTGTAGGGTATTTCCGTCCAATCGTTTCAATACCTGCCAATGTCCATTTTCATCCAGCTTTTCTAATACATAATAGTCAACTCCGTTTTCCCATCCTTTATAGGAAGTCCAGTTCAATTCAACTTCGCGGGCTTCATTCATTTCTCCGCGAAGCAAAACTGTAGACGTTAAAGGACTCAGGTCTTCCATGATGTTGCAGGTGTTTATTACAAGAATTTTATAGAAGTAATGATTGTTTTGAACGTCCACATCGAAATCCATAAAATCATTTTGAACACTTGGTACAGATTGGATGTAGTGGTAGTTATCTTCATCAGTTGATCGGTAAATATCATACTGCGCAACCTTGTCAGGCTGAACAGTAGGCGGAAGCCATTCGGTGAGTACCGACCGGTTTTCAACAACTGTCGAGCGTATCACATCAACAATCTGATCTGCAAATAGGTTCAGCGGATAAGTTTTGGATGTATCACTATAGGAGATGTATTGCGTTCCACACAGGTCCGTTGCCATAATTTTATATGAGTATGGATGCGGACAATCGAATGTGGTATCGGTATAGGCTAACGAGTCTGACGGGACTGTGCACAAATATTGTGGGTTGTCACCACGCTCATATCTGAAGATCTGATAGCTGCTCACAGGACAACCTTGATAGGCTGTCCATGTGACCCGGATGTCCTTATTTATTCTGTATGAAGAAACGTTGATCGTCGTGTGAGCAGTGAGACTATCAAGAGGTATTGCGTTACCACAAATATCTATAGCTTGTAATTTATATGTATAGGTATTTAGCAAAGTATTTAGGCCCTGATCCTTATGTTTTGACTCTAATGAGAAGTTCGTATTCTGAGGATTCGTTTCAGTAAATATCACATCATATGAATTCGTTACAGGATTTAGTCTGTACAAAATATATGCAGCAAGATCAATTGCAGGATTGTTTTCCCATATGATCTCAACATCACTATCCGAGAGTACTGAGACGCTATAGATCTTAGATTCCGGAGGTGGCAATGTATCAAGGACATGGATTATGGATGGCTGGACCAATGAATTTGAACAGCCGCTTGAATTAGTAACCTGCAAACTCACCGTATAAAATCCCGGTGTAGTGTAGACCTTGATTGGATTTTGATCTGTCGATGAAGTACCATCCCCGAAGTTCCACAGGTATGTTGCATTCGTAGAATTGGCAGTAGTACTTTGAAAGCTTACCCAGAAAGGCGTGCAGCCCTGTGACGCATTAGCAGTGAATGATGTTACCGGTGTAGGTTTAACATCTAGATCATGACTAAGTGAAAAGGTGTCTTTACAACCAAAATTGTTTGAAACGATAAGCTTAATCGGGTAGGTTCCTGCCTGAAGGTATTCATGGATAGGATTTTCATCTATAGAAGTACTACCATCACCGAAATCCCAGTAAGACGAAGTTTGACCGACTGATAAGTTTGTAAAGTTAGCAGTGAATGGTTCGCAGCCACTTAAGGCCGGCATAGAATACTCTGCAATAGGAGTGGGGTGAACATAGATTTTTTGTGGCAATTCATAATATGAATTACAACCGGCAGTATCACTTGTAACAAGCGATACTGTAAATACGCCCGTGTCCCGGAATGTATGTGTTGGATTCGATGTGATCGCTGAGTATCCATCTCCATAATTCCAACTCCAGGTAACAGCATTGATAGACTGATCTGTGAAGCTTACATCAAATGGTGCACATCCTTCAAAGGCTGATGCTGCAAATTTCGTGACAGGGCCGAGAACCTGTATATACTGAGGACGCACTAAAGTATCACTACAACCTGAATTGCTTTTTACTATTAATGTCACAGTATATATTCCGGGATTATTGTAGATATGAGATGGCGTTTTATTGGTGGAGGTAGTGCTATCACCAAAGTCCCATAAATATGTATCTCCATCTACTGATAGATCTGTGAAATTTACCAGGGATGGTGCACAGGCATACACGTCCGGCGTCATGAAGTTGGCTTTTGGTTCCAAAGCATGAATTTTCGCAGGCATAAATAAGGTGTCAGAGCAGCCACCATTGGCTGAATTGGCATAGGATATCAACATCACATCGTATGCTCCCGCTTGTGTATATGTATGGCTAGGATGAGTTAGTGTAGAAGTTGTTCCGTCTCCAAAATCCCAAAAGAATTGAGCCCCGTTTTGTGAGGTGTTTTGAAATTGAACCTGAACAGGGATACAACCCGAGTCTACTGAAGTTGTAAATCGTGATTGCAAAGGATAGATTGGTGGGGATGTCGCTGTGTCAGTACAACCATTCACATCAATTATAGCAAGTTTAGTTGGACGACCATAAGTTTGAGTATAGATGGTACTTGGATTTTGAACCGTTGACGAGTCGCCATTGCCAAATAACCATTTCCAGGAGACGGCATTGGCACTAAGATCTGTGAACTGTACTGTGAAGGGCGTACATATACTGCTTGTAGACCAACTGAAGTCGGCATGAGCGGTATCAACTTTAATGTATTGCGGATAGTCAACGCGACTCACACAATTTCCACTGAAAACGGTAAGACTCACATCATATACTCCTGCATCCATATAAGGGTGCAAAGGATTAGTTATTGAAGAAGTACTGCCGTCTCCAAAATCCCACAGGTATGCCGTTCCGTGTTGTGACTGGTTAGTAAAAAGGACATTCAAATTAGTACAACCATGAGTTCCTGTAGATGTGAATGCAGCAACAGGTAAATTTACTGTGATAGGAGGGTTCAATGTAAATGATTGTGTACAACCTGCATTATCTGTGACAGTTAATGTAACTGTGTATACACCTTCCTGACTATAGACATGATTCGGTGATACCAAAGTGGATGTAGTGCTGTCACCAAAATCCCATAAATAACTTGCATAGTTTAACAGACTGGTGAAAAAATGAACAGTATCTGTTCCGCATATCTCATTTTCGCTTGCCATCATAGGGCTCACAAAATTTGAAAAGATTGATGTAGAAATAGAACTCTTGCAACCCATTGTATCTGTGACAGTCTGGGTGATGATATAATTTGGCAAACCACTATTATAGATATGAGATGGATTTTGAAGAGCGGAAAGGGTGCTGTCTCCAAAATTCCAGTGCCACGCAATTGCATTTTTGGATGTATCCTGAAGCATGACTTGTGTATTGTTACAAGTTGCGTTCTGGTTGACAATAAAACCGGCTTGTGGACCGGATACCCGTACAATGCTGTCCATTCGCTGGACTTGAACAATTCCAAGAGTATCAGTTGCGGTGAGAACAACAGTATAGACACCCGGCTCAGTATAAGTATGTTGAGGATATTGTAAGGTTGAAGTCGAACCATCTCCAAAATCCCAATGCCAGGAAGAGAATCCCGGGATGGTTTGTGTGAAAGTTACCGCAAGTGGGGTACAACCCCTTTGGACGACGGGCTCACCGGAGTTTCCAACATCAACCGAAGAAGTATCAGGACTTCCAAATATAAATGGCGGTGGATCATAGAATAGTGTACAGACACCGTTAGTTATGGTCAGCGTAACATTATAGTTTGAAAAAGTATTGTATAAATGGAGCGGGTTCTCCAATGTTGAGAATGTACCATCTCCAAAATCCCAAAGCCAACCGGTGGCTCCTACAGAATTGGCATGGAACTGTACTCTTGCCGGAAATATTGAATCCAGAGTTACACCATAAAAGTTTGCACCAAATGGAGCAAAGTAAACACTGTTACTTTGCATAGTGGTATACGAACATCCATCTGCAGTTGTCACGGTGAGAGATACACTATGGTAGCCCGGACTGTTAAAAGTATGGTTTGGATGTTGCTGTGTACTTGTCGTACCATCACCAAAATCCCACAACCATGAAACAGCATTGAGTGATGTATCCACAAAAGTTGCTTCCCATGGAGGGCAAATTGTTGCAGTATGCATGAACCCGGCATAACCTCCTCTGACATCAAATGTGCTGAAGACTGGGATTGTTTGTGTACATCCTCCGCCTGTCGATGTGGTTGTAAGAGAGACTGTATATAATCCCGGACTGGTATAAGTATGAACAGGATTTTGAAGGTTCGAAGTAGTTCCATCGCCAAAATCCCATGTCCAGGAAGTTGAACCTGCTGTAGCATCCGTAAACTGTGTTGTTAAAGGAGCACAACCGACTGTTGTTGGTGGTGGGATGTAATTCGCAGCAGGATTTATCGTTTGAATGAAAGATGCTTTGGTAAGTGTATCGGTACAACCAAGTGAATCGCGAACGATAAGGCGAACATCAAAATTTGCAGACGTATTATAGGTATGAGAAGGATTTTGTAATGTAGAGCTGGTACCGTCACCGAAGTCCCATTGATAGGTAAGACCTGTTGGTGGTGAAAGATTGCTAAAATTTACCGATAGTGGAGGACAGCCAATTCTTTTGTCCACAGCGAACATAGCAGTTGTGCGTGTTACCTTTACTATGTCATAGTAGACTATACTTTTTGTGCACCCGCCGGGTCCCCAACATTTTAGTGTTACATTAAATTTACCACTGTTAGTATAAGTATGTACAGGATTTGGATCAGTGGATGTAGTCCCATCACCAAAAACCCACAAACAAGAAACATAGTTCGTTGAAGTATTTGTGAACCGAACTGTGAGCGGTCCGCATCCAACGCTATTTACGTAGGTGAAACTAGGTGCCGGTTTAGGGGCCACATAAATATAATTAGTTCTTACGATCGTGTCAGAGCATCCGTTTGCTGTTGCGATCGTCATGGTTACTGTATAAGTTCCGGGATTTGTATAGGTATGTGACGGTGCATAATTCGTTGAACTCGTTCCATCACCAAAATCCCATTTTATATATGTAACATATACTACAGGTGTTGTAAAATCAACTGCAAGCGGAGCACAGCCGCTGTCAATATTCGAAGTGAAACTTGCCCAATTGGCAGGGGTGACGCTTATTCGTGTTGGTCCATCAGAAGTGTCACGGCAACCATATGAATTGGTGACTATCAATGAAACATTATAGTTTCCGGAGCTTGGAAAAGTATGATTAGGATTTTGTTGTGTAGACGTTGTTCCGTCACCGAAATTCCATAACCAGGAATTGTTTCCTGTAACATTATTTCTGAATTGAAATACTGTCGCTGGATCGCAACTTGAAGTTGGACTGGCTGTGATTGCACCATTCGGTTTTGGATAAATAGTAATGTATTGATTCTTGATCTCAACATCCTGGCACCCATAAGCATTCGTTGCGATCAAGGTAATAGTAAAAGTACCGGATTGTAAAAATGTATGTTGTGGATTAGCTTGTGTGGTAGTCGTACCGTCGCCAAAGTCCCACAGGTAAGTTGTGGCAGCGCTGGAAGTATTTACAAAAGAATAACTATTATTATCAAGACATGATGCCAGATTGGTTGAATAGAAATCTGCATCTGGTTTTCCGTTAACGCTGATATAATTTGTATAAACCGCAGTGTCACTTCCCCCAAGACCATCGTAAGCAATCAGGCTTATGGTGTAATTTCCTTGGACAGAATAAAGGTTTGTTGGATCGGCAAGCGTAGAAGTATTTCCATTTCCCAGAGTCCAAAAATATGAACTTGCACCGGTAGATGTATTCGTGAATTGAACACTCAACGGGATACATCCTGTGTTTCTGTTTACGGTAAACGAGGCTATCGGATTGCCATTGACAGTACAAAGGTATATTGACAATGCCAGCGTAAGCCAGCTTTGTCTTTTAAATAAGTTCAATACTATTTTCAGCGTATGGATTCCCATGATTGATCTATTGTTTGTCAGTATTCTGACACTCTCACCGTAAAGAGAGAACAATTAGTTCAGGTGATTTATTTCACCTGAACTAATCGGCTATTCTTATCCAGATATAATGGATTGTCCGGAGATGATACTGAGCGGGCATCCGCTTCAGCAACAAGACTTCCTTCATTATTGATCTGTTTGATACGGTACTGTGAGGTTCCTGTCATAGGCTTTGTATCCACCCAACTGTATAATAATTCCAGTGGCGAACCAATACCCTCTTTCAATCCAACAGGTTCAAATTCTTTCCCATCAGCTGAACGCTCTATTACATATATGCAATCTTCAGCATTTTCTTTTGCTACCCAGTTTAAATAGACTTTACCGGAATTGAATACAATTGTCTCCTTTACAAATTCCAGTTTACCCGGAGTTTTTGTTGATGTAGCAGTAGCAGGGGCCTGTGCAAATACACTGACTGTTGCAAATACCAATACATATAGTATGACAAGTTCAAGAACATAGACAAAGAAGCGATTGCCTTCAGTCTTGGATTTCAAGGAATGAAATTTGCTTCTAGGTTGCATTCCATCCTGTGTTGGTGAGGTAATTGTTTTCATTAGAAGGGGTTTAAAATTCTTATATGACCAATATATACTGATGTACCCCCTCTCAGTTCCTGTAATAAGCATCACATCTTACATGTGTAAGATTTGCAAGATTTAATCACATAATTCGGGACTAAAACACGAAATTTCTGACAAATCAAATAAAATGATAAAAAAATCAACTTTTTAGGAAGCGGAGTTTCTGTGAGAATTGAATCTATTCTCTTATCCGAAAATTTTGCGGTAGTGTATCCTAAAGTCGATATCCTCGTTATACAAGTCAAATAAAACAAACTAAAAAAAGACATCACAGGTTATGGAAACATTAAACAAAACCATTAAAAAGTTGAATGATGCGGAATACCAGGAATTACTTTCTGCTGTAGCCGGTCGAAAAAACAACAAGCCTTATCTGGTGTTGGAAGCTGCGCGAAAGAACAGCTTCGACGAAAATCAAATGATGGAAATGCTTGGAGTGAATCCAAGTACATATTATACATTAAAGTCGCGCTTAAATGAAAGGATCGCACAGTACCTTTCGCAAAATGTTAAGAATCCCATTAGTGCTTTAAAAGACAAAGTTGCACTGGTCCCTGCAATGGTATTTGGTAACGATAGGGAAGTTTCAATCAGAGCACTAAAAAATCTGGAAAAGCAATTAATAGAGTATGATCTTTCAAATGAATTGATCGTGGTTTATAAAGCTTTGGCCAGGCTAAGTATGTATAATGGTGACTTCAACTATTATGAAAAGGAGTATAATCGTCACGTGGCATATTCGCTTGCAGTTGTTAAGGCTGAGGATATCTTTTATGATTTCGTTAAAAGCGCAGGAAATTATATGCTAACCCGTGATCAGAGAGATTTGGAACTTGTGCAGGCTAATTTGCGTGAGCTGACAAATATTTCTGAGCTGTATCAAGGTCATCGTTTGTTCGTGATGTACAATCTGGTGCGTATATATTATATGTGTTTATTCACAAGTCGTACTGAGAACCTAAAGGCTCTTGAAATAGAAGTAGACAATGTACTACAACAAATAAGAAAACATTTTGAAAAATATGAATTGGATACTTTTTATCAGAGTATCAAATTTATGGTCGACTATTTGTACTTTGAATACTATCAGAAAACAGGTAATTCTGTCAGAGCAGACCATTACTACAATATAATTAATAAAGATGTGCCTGAAGTGGCATTTAAACCTATCTTCAGTTTTTACGTGACTCAATACCTTGAGTCAAAGCTGGAGCGATTTATTCAGAATAGCAACATTGAAGAATTGACCGATATCAATGCTGACCTTGAAAGTAATTTTGATGTAAATCCAAGTGAACCTTATCCATTTCTTTCCTTCCGTAAGTTTCAGGCAGTCTCTAAATTTTATGAAGGAGATTATTCAGGTGCGGCAAGGATCATTAATACTTTGCGTAACGAACTCTCAATGAAGAAATTTCTTTTCACAGACGTTGAGTTCAAATTATTTCAGGCGCTTCAGTATTGTTTGCAGGGTGAAGATGGTCTATGCAGTCAACTCCTGCAAAGTGTAAAGCGACAAATTACAGAGGATGAAGAATTGTTCGCTCCCGCAACATTATTCATTAAGATGTTAAAGGCTGCGATTAAACCTGAAGAATTCAGAAAGAAAGTGAAGCGCCTGACTGAGATCTACAAAAATTTCCATGAAGCTAACTCAGGACGTAATCGTATCCTATGGTATTTGAAAATGGATGAGAATATGATCCGTCGACTTGCTAACCCTATCAAAGACTAATTTATTTACGAAAACAATCACTGCGAAAAAAAAAGCCTGGTGGAATTTTCCAACAGGCTTTTTTGTTATCTTATAAAGTGTGTTAAAAGTTGATAGCTTCTAAATATTTTTCGTTCAATGGCTTGTTAACATATTTAACAACGAAAGGATTTGTAGAAGCACGATTGATGTCTTCAGGACTTATCGAAGATGAAAGCACGATTACCTTTGCATTATTTTTAATCGCATCAGATAGTTTTTCGAATTCTGCCAGAAAACCGAATCCATCCATAACAGGCATATTCAGGTCAAGGAATATAAGTTGTGGCATCACCGCTTCATTTCCGTCATTCTCCATCAGAAATTTTAAAGCAGCTTCGGCTGAATTCTTAATGATTACCTGCCTGGAAAAAAGATTGGTAGTAATCATCCTTTCATTGATGAAATTGTCAATGTCATTATCATCAATGAGAAGAACTCGCTCAAATTTGAAGCTATCGTCTGCGGTTTTCATATTGTGATTTTTTGAATTGCAAATACCTTGGTGGTGATGAGTGGAATCGAACCACCGACACAAGGATTTTCAGTCCTTTGCTCTACCAACTGAGCTACATCACCTTCATTTTATTTAAAGTGTGCGCAAAATTAGGAAAAAAATCAGTTTGTCAAAATTATTTTGCTTGTTAGAGCTTTCACTTGAAGAGCTTAATATCAAAATTTTACCTTGTGCTCATTATGACTAAGGAGATCTATTTAACTATTGACATCGGCAATTCCTTAACCAAGTTACTAGTCTTTGATAAGGATAAGATTCTTCTCAGAAAGATATCTAAGTCTTTAAACCTCAGGATGGTCACTCAGTTACACAGAAAATACAAAGTAACCGGGTCAATCATCTGTTCAGTTAGCAGAACACCTGCTTCAGTGAAGAACTACCTCAAGAGGAATACAAAATTTATTGAATTGAAAGGCACTACAAGAGTGCCTGCTTTGGTAAGCTATAAAACACCTGAAACACTTGGACCCGACCGCCTTGCAGGAATTATTGCTGCCTCAAAATTATTTCCGGGTAAAAATGTTTTGGTTATTGATATGGGTACCTGTATTAAATATGATTTTTTAACTGCTCGCAATGTATATTTCGGGGGCTCTATCAGTCCGGGCTTGGAGATGAGGTTTAAGGCCTTACATAGATTTACAGGCCGCCTGCCCTTAGTAGTAGCAGAACCACAGAAAGGCTTTCTTGGCAGAAATACTAAAGAATCAATATTGACGGGGGTGCAGACCGGGATAATGGCAGAGCTGGAAGGCTTTGTCGCCAGATACAAGAAGGAGTATGGAACTGTTAAGGTAATAATGACAGGGGGTGATGCCTCTCGTTTTGCTGAACAACTTAAATTCCGCATCTTTGCCGCCCCTGATTTAGTGAGTATAGGGCTAAATGAAATATTAAATTTCAATGCGAGGTATCATTAAACTTTTATGCATCCTGATTGCTTTGTCAGGAACATTTTCTGGAACTGACCTGAAGGCTCAAAATTCTTCCAGCTCACCTTATTCCCGTTATGGAATTGGTGATCTTCTTTTCAACGGATTTTCTAAAAATCTTGCCATGGGTGGAATAGGGCAAGGGGTAAATGAGAACCTAAATGTTAACCCTTTAAACCCTGCTTCTTATTCGAGCTTATGGTTTACCACCTATGAGGCAGGTGTAAATCTGAGCCTTGAACAAATTTCATCCAACAACATAAGCCAAAGTTATAATACTGCAGCTTTGGCCTATTTTGCTTTCGGTTTTCCGGTGAAGACAAAAAAGTGGGGTATGGGCTTTGGTCTTCTTCCATATAGTAATGTTGGTTACTCCGTTGAAAGGAGTCAGGTAAACAGTCTTGGTGAAATTGAAACTCACAGCTATAAAGGATCCGGTGGATTGAACCAGTTTTACCTGACGAATGGATTTTCCCTGGCAAAGAATTTTAGCGTCGGCCTGACCGCTTCTTATTTATTCGGAGTAATAAATCAGGATCGACGTGTGGAGTTTTTAGATCCTTCTTATTATAATACCAACATTTCCAATTCTAACTCATTAGGGTGGTTTCATTTCAATTTTGGCCTGCAGTATACTTTTGACAGCTTGAAGGTCGCGCCTTCTGATTCCATAAGCTCAATTGACAAGCAATTGTCAGCGTATGAAGATTCCGTTGAGACACTCAATAAGTTGATCGATGCAGGCATCGATGATGATAGTAAAAATGCACTACTGTCTCAGCGTTCGGCAATAGATTCTATGATGCTTGCTCACAAAGAAATGAGATCTCTGATACAGGGTAGAGTAAAAAAAAGTGACTGGGATTTTACACTCGGACTTAGTTTTGCTCCTGCAGCAGATCTGCGGGCAAGACAATCACTCTTTGCCTACAATTTCAGATATTATAACACCAGTGAACGTGATCAGGTAATCATTCGTGATACAATTGCGAATACAGATGGTGTTAAAGGAGATGTTCGATTGCCTTTGAGTGGTAGTTTCGGTTTTGCATTTAAAAAGGGAAATCGATGGATATTCGGATCAGATTATTCAATTCAGCAGTGGAGTGATTATAGTTCATTCGGTCTTAATGATTCTCTTGTTGACAGTTGGAAGGTTAATATTGGTGGTCAGTTTACACCAAATGAGCGGGCATTAAAAGCTTATTGGAAACAGGTACAATACCGTCTGGGTTTTCATTATGCGAAAACATTTCTTGAATTTAATGGAAAACATGTAGATGAAATGGCTGCCACCATAGGTTTCGGATTCCCTATAAGACGCGCAGGAACGACAGTTCAACTATCTGCTGAGCTAGGTAAGAGGGGAACTATTCAAAGTAATCTTATTGAAGAGAAATATGTTCGGTTTACTCTAGGATTTAGTCTAAACGATCGTTGGTTTATCAAACCGAAGTACGATTAAGCTCAATCATTTTTCATAGATATCTTTTTGTGATCTTCTCAATATTAAACTTAAAGTTCTGAACCCTCATGAACGAAAAGTCTAAACGTCGGATTTCGCTTTGGCTTTATTCCGGTTGTTTCCTGATATTTTTAATGGTAGTAATTGGAGGAATCACACGCCTTACGGGCTCCGGACTTTCAATTACGGAGTGGAATTTAATTATGGGTAGCATTCCTCCCTTAAATGATGAAGAATGGCAGGATGCATTTAATAAGTATCAACAGATCCCTCAATTTGAAAAGATCAATTCTCATTTTGAATTAAACGATTTCAAGTCTATATACTGGTGGGAGTTTATTCACAGACAACTCGGACGATTGATTGGCATGGTTTTCATTATTCCATTCCTGTACTTTCTCTTTACAAAGCAAATGGATCGGTCAATGATAGGGAAATCTTTATTCCTGTTTTTTCTTGGAGGACTACAGGGTTTTCTGGGCTGGTACATGGTTAGCAGCGGATTGGTTGAAAGAACCAGTGTGAGTCATATCAGGCTTGCCATTCATCTGATAACAGCATTCATAACATTTGGCTTTACCTATTGGTTTGCTTTAGAGATCCGGTCAGCGGATACTGTTAACAGGGAGCAGACTAGGTCAGGTTCAGGTCTGGTAAAGATTATCTTTTCTTTGCTCTTCATACAGATCATATATGGAGCGTTCGTTGCCGGCATGCATGCCGGGAAGATGTACAATACCTTTCCGCTTATGGATGGTCAAGTGATTCCTACCGGTATGGGAAGTGCAGAGCCATTCTGGTTGAACTTTTTCAACAACCCTGTCACCGTACAATTCATTCACAGAATTTTTGCATTTTTATTATTGTTTCTGATCGCAAAAGTTTGGTGGTCTTCTAAAAAAATGGGTATGGATGCAAGTCAACGTAAGGCAATGAACTTTGTTTTGCTTGCTGTTTCAGTTCAGTTTTTACTTGGCGTATTGACACTTTTAACAAAGGTTGATATCACCATTGCCTCCCTCCATCAGATTGGAGCATTCTTCCTCTTTAGCTCTGTGATCTATCTCCTGTTCACTATGCAAAAAATCCGGAGAGTATCCTGATCGAATTGTTTACTAACTTGCTATCATAGTGCAATTCTGTAGCCTATGCCTATTATCCATTCAAGTGCAAAAAAAGAGTGATTTGCTTTTGCCTCATCAACGGCCAGGACGTCCACATAATTAGCCCATACTCCTTTGAAGCCGGTTTCTAAGAAAAAGTGTTTTCCTGCTTCATAACGTAAGTTTGCCTCAGTTCCGAAAATATATCCGGCAATGTGATAATTATTGTTTTGGTTCTTTCCAAAAATTGCCACTTCACTTTGCGGAATTACAATTCCTGCTCCCGGCTTAATCACACCCTGTAATACATGCTTTTTGTTTTTGCTTTCCAAAATTTTGTCATGCCATATTAGACTTAACATGACAAAGTTAGCTCCGTTGGTGTGCTCAAAACGAATGAAATTTCTGCTAAGCACAGTATCCGTGTCTACAGCAACATCATTGATGGTCCCGGTAACACGTGCTACCTGATCCTGAATCAGAATATATTTGGCATGATCAAAGCTCCCTTCAATTCCGAATTTGCTGTTTCTGAAATAATATCCGAAACGATAAATAAACTGTGGAATTGAAATATCCTTATTGAAAAGCTCATCAAAATTTGGACGATCTTTTGCCCTTACATCGTGAATCGTGAAGTCATATGATTCGGAACCTTCATTCTTGAAATGCAGATCACTTTTCGAAAACCAATCCTTGTTATAACCCCAGGTAAAATAAAAGGAGCCTTTCTGCTTTTTTATTTTTTCTGTAGAATTATTCTCCTGAGCAAACAAAGAATGAGGGGGCAGACTGATCAGGATCAAATAAAACAATATTTTTTTCATGCGAATTAATTTCCTTTTCATTGAACAGGACGGAACTTTAATGAATAATAATGAACATTTATTCGACTTAATATAGTTTGATAGTATTATTTATTATTTGTCCACTGAAAACTTTCAAGCATGTGCTTAATGTCAGCTTCAATGAATCTCAACACAGGAGCCAGGGAATCAGGATTTGGAGGGGCATAGAAATAAAGTGAACCCCTCAAAAAATGTTTCGTGCTATCCGTGAGATAAAATTGCAGTGCAGAAGCGGCACTTCCTTTCACATGGAACAATACACCGTACTTTGATGATGCAGGATCCATCAGAGTTTCTTCCTCTATCCCTGAAGCTTTTGATATATGTTTCATTGAAAGACTGCGGCTATCTTCAGTTAACTTCTCAAGATTTCCATCAATATTTTTATAACTCAAATAAAGCGTTCCATTGAAAGGGGTAAATATAACATTGACCCAACAGGCTTCGGCACCCGGATTTGGATCCGGAACTATCTCTGCATAGGAAGGGATCTCAAATTTATACGGACAAGCTGAGGCTTCATAAATGGAGTACTTTTTTTCCGGTAATTCTATTCGAAAATATCCTCTTGGTTTTGGAACATAATCTTCAGAGCAACTAACGAAAGATAATGATGAAATGAGCAGGATAAGTATCAACAGGTAAGAGTTCCTTCCTCCGGAAGTTCTTTTTTCATTTTCATCATCTTCATTATTTATTGGTAAAGTTATTTTTACTCTCTTGATTCGCTTACGATCCGCTGATTCAATCGTAAATTTTATATTGTTATAAGTGATCACTTCACTACGTCTCGGAATACCTCCTTTCAATTCCAGCAGTAAACCGGCAAGTGTATCTGCCTGCTCCTCTGAATTTGTCTCAAACATTTTCCTGTCAATCTCCATAACACGGTACAGGTCATTTAACAGTGCTTTCCCTTCAAACACATAATTATGATCATCGAGTTTTGAATAACTCAGCTCTTCATCGTCATATTCATCATTTATTTCACCTACAATTTCTTCAAGGATATCTTCTAATGTAACTATACCGGATGAGCCGCCATATTCATCGATTACAATGGCAAGGTGAATTTTCTTTTCCTGAAATTCCTGAAGCAGGTCATTGATCTTCTTGCTCTCAGGGACAAAATAGGCCGGTCTGAGCAGTGTAAGCCAATCGAAGCTTGGATCTGATTCTTTGTCAAGGAATGGTAAAAGGTCCTTTATATATAGCACTCCGATAACCGAATCTAATGAGTTTTCATAAACCGGTAGTCTGGAATATTTGTTTTCAACTATTATCGGGAAGATTTCCTTAAAGGACATTTCCTTGTCAAATGCTACTACATCCATTCTGGGCTTCATGATCTGTTTCACATCGATGTTGCCGAATCTTGCGATGCCTTTCAGGATCATCTTTTCTTCTTCGGGCGTATTCTTGTCAGATGTGATTTCAATAGCGTGTGTGAGCTCATCGGCAGAAACATCGTAGCCCTTTAAAACTATTCTTTTATCTACGAAGGAACTGGAAACGACAAGCATTGTACTAAATGGTCTGAATAGTTTGTCGGTTACATATACCATGAATGAACTCATTTTAGAAAAGCGAAGTGCATTTTGTGTAGCCCAAACTTTCGGCATCACCTCACAGAAGAGTACGATCACAAAGGTTAGAGCAACAACCTGAATGACAAATCCTAATACTTCTTGTGAATAAAAATCAAAAATCTGTTGAATCAACAACGAACTAATGACAACAATAGATATATTAATAAAATTTACTGCTATCAAAAGAGTAGCAAGAAGCCGTTTCGGCCTTTCCATTAATTTATAAACTAGTTTTTCGGAACTGTGTTGACTCTCCTTAAGCGGAAATAGCTCGGTAGCTGTCAGACCGAAGAAGGCTGTTTCTGCACCTGAATAGAATGCAGATAGTAACAGACAGGCAAATAAGATGATTACTTCAATGAAAAAACCTAAATCAAATGTAAAGGATGGACGAATGAAGGAACTAAAACCCTCAAGAAGAAATAAAAGACTACAACTGCCAGGGTCCACGTGTGTTTAGAGGCTAACGGATAGCAATAAAAATCCGGATGCAAAGATATAAAAATTTGCATCCGGATAAAGTGTTAAATATCAAAAAGGTAGATCGTCAGATGCTACCGGCAGAGGAACCTCCTCAGTCACGGTTTCAGGGACTTTACTGTCGTGTTCATCTGTTTTCGGGCCACCAAGCAGAGTCATATTATCTGCAATGATTTCCGTGATCCAGTGGGTTGTATTATCCTTCATGTATGAACGATGACGGATCTTTCCTTCAATATACACCTGCTTTCCCTTGCGTACCCATTTCTCTGCAATTTCTGCCAGACCTCTCCAGAGTACGATACGATGCCATTCAGTCTGCACCACTTTTTGTCCTTCTTTGTTTTTGTAAGATTCGGAAGTTGCCAAAGTGAAATTGGCCACCGCCACTCCACCTTCAAGATAGCGAACTTCAGGGTCCTTTCCTACATTCCCGATGAGAATTACTTTGTTTACACCACTCATGATTTTGTTTTTTTAATTGGTTAAATTAATATGTTCTATGTCTGGCAAGGGATGAGCAAGAATTCACTCATTATTTCTCTTGATCAACATTTTCATTCAACAACAATTGAATGAAGAACACAAATGTAAACTCCTTGCATCAAGGCTAAAAACTATATATGTGGGTTCTTTTTTGCAACCCGGGCATATTTGTAAAGATACGATTTTTGCAGGGTATTTTGCCATTCTTGTGAATCAATTTTTTTTTAAAAGAAGTACATTTAATAGCAGAAGGGTCATTTCCCTCTTCAGGAATAAATTTCTGTCTCCTCTTCCAGATACTTGTCGATGAGTCGGGGTACCGCATATTGCTTTACTTTTTTCGTCCTTACTTTTTCCCAGTTTTTCGGAATGACAATATCAGCATTTGCCAAAGTCAGTTCGATAAATTTTGCATGCAGAACCTGATGACTTAATACATGTTTTTTCTCCTCCGATATCCTTCGCACAACAACTTCGCCCGTATTGAAAATACTTTTCCATTCAGTACCTTCAAGTAGTTTTGAATCTGTAATTTTTTTTGAAGTTTCTATGAGCGGAAACTCATACAAATTTTGCCAGATGTCCCTTTCTTTTCTTTGTTGCAGATACACAGATTGCTTATCACGAACAACTAAATAATAGAAATATCTTTTTCGAACTGAGAGTTTTTTAGTTTTTACGGGAAAATCTGTGACAGCATTATTCCCAAAGGCAAAACATGAATCCTTTAATGAACAGGTATTACAGTCGGGTGAGGAGGGCTTGCATTGGATGGCACCAAATTCCATGATGGCTTGATTGAATTCATGCGGAGAGTGTTTATCCATTAATTCAAAAGCTATTTCAGTGAATTCTTTTTTTGCCGCAGTGCTTTGAATTGGCGTCTTAATACCAAAATAGCGGCTGAGAAAACGATAGACATTTCCATCGACAACCGGGTATTTAAGATGAAATGCAAATGAAGAAATAGCTGCTGCTGTATAGTCGCCAATACCTTTCAATGACCTTATCTCATCGTAGGTTTTTGGAAATACTCCCTGGTGATTATTTACAATTTCTTTGGCTGCATGATGCATATTTCTGGCCCTTGAATAATATCCTAGTCCTTGCCAGAGTTTTAATACATCACTCTCTTTAGCAGCAGCAAGTTTTTTTACACTTGGAAATTTAATAATGAAGCGTTGATAATATGCAGTTCCCTGATCTACTCTTGTTTGTTGAAGGATGATTTCAGATATCCAGATGAAATAGGGATCGTCAGTTTCTCGCCATGGTAAATCGCGTTTGTTTTTTCTGTACCATGATATTAATGTATTAGCAGTATCCAAATCTTGTTTTTTTTAAAGGTCTGAATTTTATTTGGAACGTGGTTAAGTAATTATTATGGTAAAAAAGAATTTTTTAATAGGGGAAAAGTCAGTGAACTTAATATGATACTACCTTGTCATTATTTTCTTAAACTTTATAAATCACAAATTTCAGGTAAAGATATATGCTGCAGGTATCTTCATCATTAATTAATTTACATAACAAAATTCATTTAGAAATTGAGCCTGGTTTTAAATGAAGATTAATTCATTGAATTTAACTGAAAGAATTAAATTGGTTTAACTTTTATTCAGATCGATAATTTTGTTAAACTAATTTAAATTTATAAATTAGCAGAAATTAAATCCGTTTTTGAAAACAATTTTCTGCGAGTTTTGTTTTCCGGATTGTTTCAGTGATAATCTTAGCTGGATAAGATCAAATTAGTATTATGTTTTCACCTGCAGTAATGCACTGATCGCGTTAATATATTGTTCTATTTATATAATTAAATTTCAAAAAGTTAAAATGGCAAAGAGAAAAGCAAAGACTACATCTAAACTAGGTGAAGGTACAAAACGCGGACCGGGCAGACCACCCGGTAGTGGAACAGGAAAGTATAAAAGATCAAAATCTAAACGTGGCCGTCCTGCGAAAAGTACCGGCACAACAACTGATTTGACTAAACGCGGTCCGGGTCGTCCTCCAAAGTCAAAACGTGGCCCGGGTCGTCCTCCAAAATCATCCCGAGGTCCGGGTCGTCCTCCAAAATCAACACGCGGTCCGGGTCGTCCTCCGAAATCAAAACGTGGTCCGGGTCGTCCTCCTAAGTCAACACGCGGTCCGGGTCGTCCTCCTAAGTCAACACGCGGTCCGGGTCGTCCTCCAAAAACACAAACTATGGAAGGTGTGCGTTTAACTGATAAGGACCTTGGAAAATTACTGGATCTTCAAACAATGATCCTTGATGTGCAAAGAACACATTATAAGAAGAGCGGAAAATTCGACCTTTCTCTGACGAAACAATTTTCAGATAATTTTAAAACGGTGGATAAGATCGTCGATATTATCAGCAGGAAAAGTCGCTAATAATTGTATCCATTAATCAAGTGTTAAATAAAAGGGCGGGAGGCAGATAAAAGATCTCTCGCCCTTGTTTTTTGACTCTTTAGTCCGATAGATGGATTTTGCTACCGACTTATTATTAAAGTGTTTGTACATTGATTTTGCCGGATGAAAGGCAGATGGACCGGGAAACCTCGTATCATCAGCGAATTCCTGAAATCTATTTAATGCCCATAAGTTGATTTTCAGGATAAATCAGGTCTTTTTCAAAAATATTTGTCAACAACCTGAAAAAATTGATTCTTAGGGCTTTTCCTTTTCAAAATGAACGCTTATCTTTGCGCCCCCAATTCTCAAATACTTAATACTCAAAGAAATGACAAAAGCTGAATTAGTGGCCGAGATTTCAACCAAGACAGGCATTGAAAAGACTGTGGCGTTACAAGCTGTAGAAGCTACAATGAAAGTTATCAAAACGACAATGGCTGACGGTGAGAACGTTTACCTCAGAGGTTTCGGATCTTTCATAGTAAAGAAAAGAGCTCAAAAGCTTGGCCGTATTATCTCTAAAAATACTACGATCATCATTCCGGAGCATAACATCCCGGCATTCAAACCTGCAAAAACATTTGCTAACAAAGTGAAGAATGCTAAGATCAAGAAGAATCAAACAACTGAAGCTGTAGACTAAGGTGAGATGGTGACAAGACGAAAACAAATTATTGTCATAGTCGCCGCCATAATAGTAACAGTAACATTGTACTTTCTTCCTCAGCAAAAAAAGGTTGAAGGAGAAGTCAAAACTGAAACCGGATACTCATTTAAAGGAATACTTACTCAGGCAAAAGGGCAACTTAAGCCTGAAGAATTAGAGCCCATAAATAAGATCGAGGCGGAATTGGCAAAGGAGGAATCAAATCCACTTTTACTTGACTCGCTTGGTAAAATGTGGGACCTTGCCTTGTTTCCGGTCGTTTCTGCTTATTATTTTGAGCAGATAGCGAATCTCAAGCCGGATGAGCAGAACTGGCTCAATGCAGCGTATCGCTACTTTGATGCCTTTAAAGGGAGTTCAGACTCCACATTGCGTTCTATGATGGTTGATAAGGCCATCGCCTCTTATCAGAAAGTGTTGGATCTGAATCCTGACAATCTCAATGCACAAACCGATCTCGGGGTTTGCTATGCTGAAGGTACTGCTGAACCGATGAAAGGGATCATGATGCTAAGAGCGGTTGTCGAAAAAGACCCACAACATGCAAATGCCCAGTTCAACCTGGGTGTTTTGTCGGTCAGGTCCGGACAATTGGATAAAGCCGTAGAACGCTTTTATAAGGCTCTGGATGCCGACCCTGCAAGAGTTGAGGCTCGATACCTCTTAGGCCGTACCCTCATACAAACCGGTTCCGGCGACAAAGGAATTGAGCAGTTAAGACAAATCGAAAAATATACTTCAGACCCACAGGTGTTGGAGGAAGTAAACAAGTTAATACACCAAGTTAATAACCAATAAACAATTTATTATGCCAAGTGGTAAGAAGAGGAAAAGACATAAGATGGCGACGCACAAGCGTAAAAAACGTCTTAGAAAGAACAGACATAAGAAAAAGAGCCGGTAAAGTAAGGGCATCTTCGTGATGCCTTTATTCTAGATTTTGCATTGCACCGGGTTTGGTCCCGGTGCCATTGGCTTTTCGTTATCCATTTCTGGACAGGTGATGCGTT
The DNA here is from genome assembly GCA_035341855.1 of Bacteroidia bacterium. Lineage (GTDB taxonomy): Bacteria > Bacteroidota > Bacteroidia > AKYH767-A > 2013-40CM-41-45 > QQVM01. The sequence continues at coordinate 24,255 of DAOQWA010000009.1, read as the reverse complement.
ATCTGTCAATCTCGATCCAATGTTGTGCGGCTACTGTTCATATTATATTTTCTGCAATTCTCTCCATTGACAGGATGATTGTTTGCAAATTTTTTTTAATTGAATAATGAATTGGTGATCAATTCAACCCCGGGCGAAGTCACCATCGCCATGCTTGAAAATAAGCAACTGGTTGAATTAAACAGCGAGCGAAAGGATCAAGGCTTTCAGGTTGGAGATATTTATCTCGGACGTGTAAAGAAGTTGATCCCGGGGCTTAATGCTGCTTTCGTTGACGTAGGTCACGAGAAGGATGCTTTTTTGCATTATCTCGATCTGGGCCCTCAAGCTCAATCTCTCCTAAAATTGATCAAGCAAACAACGACAGGGAAGAATCCTGATCCTATGCTTGTTAATTTTCAACCGGAACCTGATATTAATAAAGGTGGAAAGATTACTCAGGTACTCACAACTAATCAGTGGGCACTTGTTCAGGTTGCTAAAGAACCGATATCTTCTAAAGGTCCTCGCGTAACCTCTGAATTATCCCTTGCAGGCAGGTTTGTTGTGATGGTTCCGTTTACAGATGTAGTATCCATATCACAGAAAATAAAAAGTGCTGATGAACGTCAGCGCTTGAAACGTTTGGCAACGAGTATCAAACCGAAAGGTTTTGGACTTATCATCAGGACCGTCGCTGAGGGTAAGAAAGTAGCTGAACTTGATAAAGATATTCAGGATCTGGTAGCTAAATGGAAGAGTGCTTTTGAACTCCTGAAAACTGTCAAACCGCCCTACAAGATTCTTGGAGAACTTAACCGGACTTCTACGATTCTCCGCGACCTTTTAAATCCAAACTTTGCTGCCATTCACGTTAATGATCAAACCTTGGCTGAAGAGATCAAGGCGTATATCAGAGGAATTGCACCTGAGCAAACCGATATTGTAAAGTTATACAAAGGTCGCCTTCCCATCTTTGAACAATTAGGCATCGATAAACAGATCAAGTCGAGTTTCGGCAAGACTGTCACAATGGCTAATGGTGCTTATCTGATCGTTGAACATACAGAAGCCATGCACGTGATAGACGTTAACAGCGGTGGACGTGTGAAAGGCTCCGATGGTGAGGCAACACAGGAAACAAATGCCCTGAACGTAAATATGGATGCTGCTGTTGAAGTCGCCCGATTGTTACGAATGCGCGATATGGGCGGTATCATTGTCGTGGATTTTATAGATCTGCACAGTGCTCAGAACAGAAAAACGCTCTATGAGAAGCTCAAGGCTGAGATGAAAAGAGACCGTGCTAAGCATACGATCCTTCCGCCAAGCAAATTTGGTCTTATTCAAATTACACGCCAGCGGGTTCGTCCGGAAACCAATATTACTACTGTAGAGAATTGCCCGGCTTGTAACGGTACAGGTGAGATTAAAGCAAGTATCTTATTAGTCGATGAAATCGAGAACAACCTTAGATATTTTGTGCAGGAACAGAATGAAAAGGAATTATTTCTTCAGGTGCATCCTTATTTGGAGGCATACCTGAATAAGGGATTACTTCTTAATTCGAAGGTTCATAAATGGAGGAAGAAATTCAAAGTGAAACTGAAGGTTTCGCCAAATAGCAGTTATCATATTATGGAATATCACTTCTTCAATAAAATGGAAGAAGAAATAAAGATCTGAATCTTCAAAAGAACGATCTGCTCTTGAGAGTAGATCGTTTTTAATGTATCCTATATGGCTCTCAAAAATATTTTATATTCAGTCTTCAATAATAAATGCCCAAAATGCCATCACGGAAAAGTTTTTAGTAAAAATAGTTCCTATGATTTGAAGCATCTGTTTAAGATGGAGAAAAAATGTGATCATTGTGATGAGATCTACGAAAAGGAACCCGGCTATTTTTATGGAGCAATGTTTGTTTCATATACATTGAGTGCAATAATCTTTTTTATTTTTCTAGTACTTGACTTTACAATTTTTCATCTTGGCCTTTCCTTGTTGTTGATCTTAATTCCTGCAGTACTTATTTTTTCACCCGTGACATTTCGCTGGTCGAGGTTGATTTGGCTGAACTTTTTTATTCGTTTTGATCCACAAGTTTCGAAGGATACAAAATAATATATACGCCTTTTTGTTTCGCATTTAATTCATGCCGTATTATTATGAAAATTTAAGATAGCCGGCCGGAACGACAAATTTTGTTGCTTATTTTTTATCATTTATTTCAGCTCTAATGATGATTCTCGTACTTTAATAATGTGTGTTATTGAAAATAGTCGAAATCGGATTAAATTCTACTAAAAAACATCTGTTAATTAATACAGATTTCATAGCTTCGCATTATATCATCTTAAAATCTCTCTCCTATGAAAATTTTAAAACGAATACTAATCGTATTAGCTGTTCTGGTCGGTCTGATCATTGTGATTGGATTCCTTTCTCCTCGTGAACAACATGTCGAAAGAAGTACCAGCATAAAGGCCTCACCTGAAGTTGTTTTCTCGCAAATAAATGATCTCCGCAAATGGGAGAAATGGTCTCCCTGGATTAAACTCGATCCGACAACCGACTTGAAATATAGCGAACCTGCCAGTGGTGCGGGTGCATATTATACCTGGTCAAGTAATAATGACCAGGTTGGAAAAGGCAAATTGACCATTACTGATGTTGAAACAAATTCCATGGTGCGAACTAAATTGGATTTCGAGGGAATGAATCCTTCCACAGGCTACTTTAAATTTGAACCTGAAGCTGGTGGAACAAAACTCACCTGGGCTCTTGATGCTGATATGGGCTCAAATCCATTCTTTCGTGTGATGGGACTCATGATGGATAAGATGATGGAGAAACCTTTTAACGAAGGACTGGCAGGGATAAAAGAGATTTCTGAAGCTTCAGCTCTACCTGAAGCTGCAACTGCAGTTGAAGAGACAAATACTGATCCGGCCGAGTAAAGCTTATCAGGCAAAAATTCTTTGTTTTCACTTTCTAAAATCGATACAAATGAAAATCCTTAAACGAATTTTAATTGTATTTGCAATATTATTAATGGTAGTTGCTGTCATTGGATTGATGCTGCCTTCTCATGTTCACGTTGAAAGAAGTACAACGATCAGTAGACCTCAGGAAATGGTTTTCGATTATGTCAATAATATTCAAAACTGGAACAGTTGGTCACCATGGTATGAGTTGGATACGACTGCATCATATACCTTGTCAGGCCCTCCATCAGGCTTGGGTGCTAAAATAAATTGGGTGAGCACTAACAAGAATGTAGGTACGGGCAGCATGACTTATACCGAGGTTACTACTCCTTCAAAAATAGTGCAGGATCTTAATTTCATGGAAGAAGGAGTTGCTACGGGTACTTATTCTTTCGTCGCAGATGGCGAAGGGACGAAGGTTACCTGGAGTTTCGAATTTGATACCGGCTTTAATCCATTGCTTCGTATCATGGGAAAATTCATTGACGGTATGGTTGGCAAAGATTTTGAAAAAGGATTAAGCAATTTGAAATCCATTTTGGAAAATATGCCAATTCCTCAAGCGGAACAGCAATCTGAAGTTCAGGCACCGGATAGTGTTCCGGTCTGATGTTTAAATAGTATTATTTCATAAATGTTATTCCTGACTGTATCATCGGTTTTAATGACTGATCACCGTCCGGAATAGCATTTTTTCATTTACCCATGTTTGACAAACCGGAATATAAAAAGCGACTAAGCCCTGAACAGGCCCTGATCAGGATAAGAAAGTATTGTGCTTATCAGGAAAGAAGTCAGCAGGAGGTGAGGAACAAACTTTTTCAATGGGGACTTTATTCAGATCATGTCGAGTCGATGATTGTTGACCTGATCGAAGATAATTTTATCAAGGAAGAAAGATTTGCTTCAGCATTTACCGGCGGAAAATTCAGACAAAAAAAATGGGGTAAGTTGAAAATTAAAAGGGCACTAAAAGAGAAAAAAATAACTGAGCCATTGATTAAAAAAGCCTTATCTCAAATTCAAGAAAAGGAATATCTGACAACACTTAAGGCGGTTATTAAGACGAGGGGAAGGACTGAAAAGGAGACAAATCCATATAAAAGAAAATATAAGCTGGCAGCTTATGCCATTCAAAGAGGATTTGAACCCGAGTTAGTTTGGTCTGTGATTGGCCAGCCGGAAAATGATTAGAACGATAGTTTTTTATACCTTTGCGACCATTATGACAATAGAACAATTAAAAGAGATTAAGGAGCGCGCTGAAGTCCTGAGGAGGCATCTTTGACATCGACGGGAAAAAGAATTCAATAAAGCAGGAGGAACTGCTGACCCATGCTCCGGGATTTTGGGACAAGCCAAAGGAAGCCGAAAAGTTGCTGAAAAGCATCAAGCAAAAGAAGAACTGGACCGATCACTTTGACGAGTTCTTTGCCTCTTATGAAGATCTGGCCGTACTTTTTGAATTTTATAAAGCCGGTGATGCAACAGAAGAGGAAATCACAAAGCATTTAAAGGAGACCACAGCGATGCTGGAGGATCTTGAGTTTAAAAATATGCTTGGAGATCCTGAAGATGCATTGAGTGCAATCGTAAATATTAATTCGGGTGCAGGAGGTACTGAAAGCCAGGACTGGGCCTCCATGCTGATGCGCATGTATATCATGTGGGCAGAGAAGCATGACTATAAAGTCACCGAACTTGATCTGCAATATGGTGACACTGCCGGAATCAAATCTTGCTCTTTGGAGATCGAAGGAGAATTTGCCTATGGTTACCTGAAAGGTGAAAGTGGTGTTCATCGCCTTGTCAGGATTTCACCTTATGATTCAAATGCACGCCGTCATACATCATTTGCCTCTGTCTATGCTTATCCTGTGATTGACGAGACCATAGAGATTGATATCAAACCCGGTGATGTGGAAATGCAAACCTCCCGTTCAGGAGGAGCCGGCGGACAGAATGTGAATAAGGTGGAAACAAAGGTTCAGCTTACACATAAACCAACAGGTATTGTAGTGGTTTGCCAGGTTGAACGTTCACAAGTAGGCAACAGAGAACGCGCAATGAAGATGTTGAAATCACAGCTCTATGAGCTGGAAATGCGTAAGCAACTTGCTGCAAAAGCTGCTACTGAAGCCAATAAAAGAAAGATCGAATGGGGATCTCAAATTCGCAACTATGTTATGCACCCTTATAAATTAGTAAAAGATATTCGTACTGATACAGAAACTTCCGACGTTCAGGGTGTCATGGATGGAGATCTGGATCAATTTATAAAAGCATATCTAATGGATGCTTCAGCACATTAAAGAATGATTAAAATTTGGTTTAAATCAACCTGCAGTACTTGTCGAACAGCTCTTTCACTAATCAGGGAGGAGAGTGACGATGAGATTTCAATTGTTGAGTATACGGTTAATGTACCCACACAAAAAGATATTAAGGAAGTATTGAAAATGCTTGGACTTAAAGCGGAGGATATCGTCCGTAAAAAAGAAGAACTTTATAAGAAAAAATTTGCCAATAAAAAGCTCAGTAATTCTGAGTGGATTAAAGTACTTGTGAAAAATCCGATTCTCATCGAGCGTCCCATAGTCATCAGGGATGGGAAGGCTATCATAGGAAGACCGGCAACGAAAGTATTGGAAATTTTCAAATAGAAATTTCAATTGCAAAGATCATGAAGACAAGAAAAGAAAAAGACACAATGGGTATCGTAGAGGTGCCTGCGCATGTTTACTGGGGAGCACAAACTCAACGGTCAATAGAAAATTTTAAGATTGCGGAGGATATTAATAAAATGCCTGCTGAGATCATTCGGGCATTCGCCATTCTTAAGAAAGCTGCAGCACTTACAAATCTCGATGCAGGAATACTATCTAAAGAGAGCTGTGATCTCATTGGCAAAGTCTGCGACGAAATTTTGGACGGTAAATTGAATGATCAGTTTCCATTGGTGGTTTGGCAAACCGGATCCGGAACGCAGTCGAATATGAATGTAAACGAAGTGGTGGCTTACCGTGCCCATGTTCTAAGCGGCGGTAGTCTTGAAGATGATAAAAAAGTCATTCACCCCAATGATGATGTAAATAAATCACAATCTTCCAACGACACTTTTCCTACGGCAATGCATATTGCTGCATATCAAATTCTGGTGGAAAAGACATTGCCTGGCCTGACAAAGCTGCGTGATACATTGCAAAAGAAATCAGAAAACTTCATGGACATAGTAAAGATTGGCCGCACTCATTTGATGGATGCTACTCCTCTGACACTTGGACAAGAAATAAGTGGTTATGTTTCACAGTTGAATCACGGTATCAAAGCCATCGAGAATACACTTCCGCATTTGTCGGAGCTGGCACTGGGAGGAACAGCAGTTGGTACGGGTATCAATACGCCGAAGGGTTACTCAGAGAATGTAGCAAAACATATTGCCAAACTTTCAGGAATACCTTTTATTACTGCAGAGAATAAATTCGAAGCCCTTGCTGCTCATGATGCGATAGTAGAAACACATGGTGCTTTGAAAACAGTTGCTTGTTCTCTCATGAAAATTGCAAATGATATTCGACTCTTGGCGTCCGGTCCTCGTTGTGGTATCGGAGAGATTTTTATTCCTGACAATGAACCGGGATCATCCATCATGCCGGGTAAAGTAAACCCTACTCAATGTGAAGCTATGACCATGGTAGCAGCACAGGTGTTGGGAAATGATGTAGCTATTAATGTAGGAGGAGCAACCGGTCATTTTGAATTGAACGTTTTTAAACCTATGATGATCTACAATTTCCTGCACTCGGCAAGATTGATCGGTGATGTATGTATTTCTTTCAACGATAAGTGTGCTGTTGGAATTGAGCCGATCAGAGAAAATATTAAAAGTAATTTGGAGAATTCGCTGATGTTGGTGACTTCTCTCAATACTAAGATTGGCTATTACAAAGCTGCAGAGATCGCTCAAACGGCTCACAAGCAAGGTAAGACATTAAAGCAAACTGCAATTGATCTTGGTTATGTTACCTCAGCCCAATTTGACGAATGGGTGAAGCCTGAAGACATGGTAGGAAGATAGAAGAAGGACTGTCTAAATAAACTTATCACCTTTTTTTAACTTAACATCATTCACCAGATTGCGGATTTGTTGCTCATCATCTTTCGGACAAATTAGCAACACCTGATCGGTATCGACGATGATAAAGTTTTCCATTCCCTGAATGACAGCCAGTTTATTTTTAGGCATATTGATGACGCAATTTGTCGTGGAATCAGTCATCACATGTTGACCAACAATGGCATTTCCTGATTTATCATGAGGTAATTCTTCGTAAAGTGATTTCCATGTTCCGAGATCGCTCCAGCCAAATTCAGCACTTAAAACGAAAACGTTCTTGGCCTTTTCCATGATACCGTAGTCAATGCTGATATTCGTACACTTTTCATAGGTCTTTCTGATGAAATCAGTTTCTTCAGATGTATTGTATACATTGCCACCTTCCTGAAAAAGGGTATACATATCAGGTAAGTTTTTCTCAAAAGCGTTGAGTATCGCCTTCCCATTCCATAGAAATATCCCGGAGTTCCACAAAAACTCCCCACTCTTGAGAAAAAACTTAGCCATCTCTAGATTTGGTTTCTCTGTAAAAGTCTTCACCTCATTGATGCTGTACTTTTCTTCACCGGATTTTTCTTTAAACTGAATATAACCATAGCCGGTATCAGGTCTGCTAGGCTGTATTCCTATGGTGAGAAGTCCGTCGTTTTTTTCGGTGAAAGCAAGTCCGGTCTTTATAGCTTCCTGAAAACTTTTTTCATCATTGATGATATGGTCTGATGGCGCAACGACCATGTTTGCTTCAGGGTTGATCTGAGAGATTTTGAAAGCAGCATAGGCAATGCAGGGCGCCGTATTTCTCCTTTGAGGTTCAGCAAGCACCTGATTTTTCTTCAGCTCCGGTACCTGAGCAAAGACTTGTTCCTGATATTGTTCGTTGGTTACGATGTAAATATTTTCGGCAGGGCAAATTTTTTCAAACCGCTCATAAGTCTGGCGGATCAATGTTTTACCCGTACCCATAATATCAAGGAACTGCTTAGGTAATGTGTTTCGACTCATGGGCCAGAAGCGGCTTCCAATGCCACCGGCCATGATGATACAGTAATTGTTTTTCATCAGGAATTAATTGTACGACACGTTTAGTTTTGTAAAAGTCGGTCGATAGGCGAAAATTTGTTCTATAATGAGAATTGTTTTTTTAATTATCTAAATTTTCAAGTCAATGCTGATAATGCTTTTCTTAATGAACTCATCACTTCAGGAATTTCTTTGATGTCGCAGGTGCCAACGGAAAGCCGATACCAGGAAGAATCATCTGAGGCTCCGAAAGCAGAGAAAGGAACTATACCCAGCTTTGCCTCATCGAGAATATATTTTGTCACTTCCTTTTGTGTTTCCAGGGTAATTCCGGCGGCTGTTTTCTTTCCACGAAGATTCAGTCGCACTGTCAGATAAATTGCAGCCTGAGGCGCAATAGCATCAACAGGAAAGCCATCTTTTTTTAGGGCAGTAAATCCGGAATAAAATCCTTCAAGCCTACCAATAATTTCTTTTTTGAATGATAACTGAAATTTATCGAAGTTAGATTTTTGTTGCAGATATTCTCCGGTTGCAACTTGTTCAGCTTTTGGGGACCACGCTCCTACGTGAGAAAGTATAGCTCTCATCTTATTGATGATGTTTGCAGGTCCGAAAGCCCATCCAACTCTTACGCCTGTAGCTGCAAGAGATTTCGATATTCCGTCAATGAAAATTGTATAATCCCTCATCTCCGGACGGAGTGAAACCGGGTCGTAATGTTTTGTATTGCCAAAGGTAAGGACCCAATAAATTTGATCGTAAAGAAGATATAGTGGCTTTCGTTTCCCGGCACGCATCCGATTCTCTTCGATCACCAGATCGCAGATCTCTGCCAATGTATCTTTTTCGAATACTGTTCCCGTAGGATTTAAAGGTGAACATAACGCAAGCAAAGTCGCATTTCCAAGATATGGTTTCAAGTCAGCAGCTTTCGGCATGAAATTAGATTCAGGCGTGGTTTCAACCATAATAGCTTTTGCCGAACTTAAATGTGAATAATGATTGTTGTTCCAGGAAGGTACAGGGAACACTACCGTATCATTTGCATCAAGAAGTGTTGTAAATACAGCATATATCAGTGGTCTTGCTCCTCCGGAAATCAATATTTCATCAGCAGAATAGTTCAGTCCGGCACGATCTTGTAAAAATACTGATACTGCATTACGAAGTCTTAGAATTCCATTAGCTGCAGGATAATTAGTTTCGTGATGATTATACGCTTTTATAATTTCCTGAGTTAATTCTTCCGGTATAGGAAAAATCTTTGGATCAAAATCTCCGATGGTATAATTAAATATTCTTTCACCATTTTTGATCTTCTCATTGATCTCGGCAGCAAGTTTAATTATTTCTGAACCTATCAGGTTTTCAGCCATCACTGAAACCGGTGAGACCGGATTTTGAGCAGCTAGTGTTTCATTCATTAAGAGCCGTGTTTGGTAAAATAGGGTATAAGGCAAATATAATGAATAATGGACTAGATTTTGCTTTTTATGCACCAAATCATTAGAAAAATCGGCTTTTAATTGGTGCTTAATTAATTATATTGACGACAAGGCTTAAACTAAATTGCTTTTTTAAGGAAGTGCTTTGTGTTGAAACTTGATTATTTTTATTTCAAATTCGATCCTTTGAAGATCTTGACACTACTTCGATACAACAGATCTGTATGTGGCCGGGACAATGATCACTTAAAGTATTCAAATTTTATCAAGATCTAAATCTAAAAAATTACCGGTTCCAAACATCTTTATACCAAATGATTTCCAATTAGGCTCAAATAAAAAAAAGGAGGATGATCTCATCCTCCTTTTTCAAATGCCTGCGAAATTATTTTACGACGATAAACTTCTTAGTGATAAGCGATTGATCAGACAGTGTAACAGATACAAAGTAAATTCCTTCTGCAAAGTCATACGTATCCAGGTCTACATTTCCTGAAAGGTCACTCCTCATGTCTCTAATGGTTTGTCCGACCATATTGCTGACAGTGATCTTCTCCACATTTTGTAAACTTCCAGGAAGATGAACATGCACGGTTCCCCGACTGATTGAAGGGAATATTTTTACTCCCCTGTCATTTTCATTATTGGAAATTCCTGTTGCAAGATCCAGTACAAAGGAGCCATTATCAACAATGTTGTCGTCCCAACCGAGATCATGACCTGCATTTGCAACGATGCCAATAGTTGCAGTAGTCCCGTTCATTTCGGTGTCAGTAATCACGTTTGTGCGTGACATAGTAAATATCATCCAGTTGTTGGCAATATCCACATCGATTCCAATGCAACCGGAACAAAGTATTCCATTATCGACAGCACGGACAACATTGTTGTCATAGGTTGAAAAGGTGTAATTGTTGGGTGCTGATCCGCCGGGATCACAATAGACGCTTGCTATTTTATGGACGGGAGTTGTTGGTGCTGTCCAATGATAGCCCGTACCAAAACCTCCGTCAAGTCCGTTAGGCAGATAGAAACTGAAATCAGCCGCCGGACCGGAACTGAATGAAGAAAGATTGGTGCATTCAATTCTGAAATTTATAACGTCAGCAATATCGTCATAAAAAAATGAGAGGTCAATTGCATCCAATCCTGTCCCGGCATCACCACTCGGATCAGTGGCAATCGATGTCCAGGTTTGTGCTGAAGAAACATTCACTGATAGTGCAGTGATGAAACTCAGTAAAATTAATTTTGCAGTAGTTTTCATTTTCATGGGCGTATGGTTTAAGGGTTAGACAAAAAATACGAGATGATTTTAAAATTAAACAAAAGAGACTGGAAGGTCAAATCATTAACATAATCCCTCGATTTTCGCTTGATTTTAGTATACTGATGCATTCAGATGGCGTGCAGACAAGAAAACCTGCGTGTAGAATTTACCGGCACAATACATCATTCGTGCTCGTTTTCAAAATAACAGAGCTTAACGAGGTCATATTGATAGCGTCGAAAAATCCTGAAATTAAGGATTATTTCCATCAAGTTTCTAAAGTAACATTTTGTTTAAATTAATTATTTAATTTCAATACCTGAGCAATGGAATGAAAAGATGATTAGAGAATGATCCTGTAGAATCCGAGCATTGAATATTGTAATATCATTTGCGAATAATTTAAATTCCAATATCATGAAAACACTTTCAACAACTCTGCTTATCCTGCTTTGCGGATTTTATGTAAATGCACAAATTTCTTTAATTGATGCAAAGGGCATCGGAAATATTGAATATAATTCCATCGAGTTTCTACGATCACTTCCAACTGATAACATCATGGTAGCCGGTATCACTTCCCAACCAACTGATGTTTCGCTCAACGGCGGAATTCCAAGAGTGATCAATGCAAACAGTTTACAGGATATTTTCTGGATGGAAGGTGACAATGCAATACAAAATACAACTGGAGCCGGATTGATTAACGGAACCAATTACAATTTCATTCAGGATCTGCAGGTCATCAAAGGACCAGGTGGCGGTGCATTGTTTGGTATGAATACCAATGCAGGGGTCTTAAATATCGTTGGAAGTAGCCCGATTAATTTCGCTACAGCAGGAGGAGTTGCATTTAATACAGATGCCAATGCAAATGTCGAAAACTACCTGACCATACAGTCATCTGTAGCTGCACAGATATCTCAGGTGAAAGAATGTCAGACCGACTGGCTTGTCACCGGTTCTTACGGTGGCAATATGAGTCTTGGTTCGTATAATCTAACTTCGATCGGAACCCGTGATGGTTTTATAGGTAAATGGAATCCATTGATTACCACTCCACAATGGTTAGGTGAGGTGAAAGCTTTTGGCTTCAATTCTTTTGATCGTATATTCTACAATGAGAATAGTAATGAGGTAGTAGCATGTGGCGGACTTGCGGCTAGCGGTAATTATGTTTGTAACAGCATCAGCACTCCTTTATCCACTTCTTCTTTTGGCAATACAGTTTTTATTCTTAGGCTTAATGCGACTGATGGTTCATATGTGAATCATACCATTTTTGGTTCAGTCAGCAATGTTAACCCCTTCGGGATTTTAGAAAACGCCGGTGGAGTTTATTTCGCGGGGAATATGAATGATGATGTCTATCCTGACAGGAACAATACATCTACGGTGATACAGGGTTTCGGGAATGCCGATCAGTTGCTTTTGAAATTTTCACCTTCTCTTACATACGAGACTGCCAGAGTGTCCGGAGGTGCCGAATCAGACATCGGAAGAAATCTGCGTGAGTTTACTAAATCTCATTCCGGAATAATGGCCACAGCAGGGTTTAGGACAGATGTCCTTTCGGGAGGAGGAATTAATCAGCAGGCATGTATAGAAATGTTTGATGAATTCTTGAATTTGATTGCTACATACATTTTCGGTGGTAATGGCTATGAGATGGCCAATGATGTGGATGTGGATTCGATAGGAAACATGTTCATTGCAGGGTATTTTCAGGACACTGTAGATATGGATCCGGGTCCAGGTGTCTTCAATCTGATCTCCGCCGGCGGTTTTGATGCATTTGTTGCCAAATACGATGCTACAACCCTGGGACTTTCTGAGGTACAGACTGGAAAATCAGGTCTTGAACTGTTTCCTGTTCCCGCTGATAATTTAATTAGTGTCCGGGGTATATTGAGGACCAGCCGTGATGGAATTTTAACTGTATTGGATCTGAATGGAAGAGAAGTGTATTATGAAGTGTTGCACGCAACCTCTGATTTCAAGAGAGATATTTATATAAAAAATTTATCAGACGGGGTATATTTTCTTCAATTAAAAACGTCAGAGGAAGTGATGATGAAAAAGTTTCTGATAGCACATTGATTTAATTTTGAGTGATGCAATTAATGAGAAAAAGGATGTTTTATTGTATTTGTTCCTGGATAGTTAACCTACTTCAAGCTTCCTCGTCCTAACAACAACTTCAGCAATGCCACTCACAAGGTATTCTCTCTGCGTTTTCACCTCAATACAATTATATCTCGTCCTTCGTTTTTCTCCTTTACGGAAAATCAAACCTGATGAAGACTGGTGAATTGAAAATTCGGTTCCTTGGTCAAGATCCTCTAAGTGGATTACGGGCTTCTCTCCTTGTTTATCGTATCTCTTCAACACACGATGAAGTTGATGATCATTACAACTCGATGCTGCCGGGTTTCTTACATAATTTAATAAGGCAGATTTGATATCCTCAGGGAAAACATTCAATAATATCAGCTCATTCAGCAAAAGCCGGAATTCATGTTTCCATTCTTTTCCGTGTGGTTCATGTCGGTGCTTGTATTTAATGAAAGCATGCAGGTGAGCGACTTCATGGGTGAAGGTGATCAGAAATGAATAGGGGTTGAGGTCATGGTTGACAGAAATATGATGTCCTTGTCCGGGCTCCAGGGGTTTATAGTCACCGTATTTTGTTGCACGCCCACGCGTTATTCGAAGGTGGATATTTTTTTCCACGATCCAGCCGGCACAGAGTTTTACCGTCGCCGCCGGAACATATTTTGACAAAACATTTTCGATACCTGTTGTTGACACTGTTCGTTGTTTGATTGAAAGCGAAGATTAGAAAAAAAACAATGTCTGCGAATTGCGGAGCATCCGGCTTTTAACAACCTTCATTGTTGAAAAACCTGTGCAACAGCTTTTATGGTTTCAGGAGCTGATAGACGATCAGGCTTGCAAGATATGCAAGTCCGCTCATATATAATATCTGTATTAAAGGATATCGGATCCTTTTTGTTTCTCTGTAAACAACTGCTACTGTGCTCATGCATTGCATGGCAAAAGCATAAAAAAGCATTAAAGATAAACCGACTGCAAAAGTATATCTCGGACCACCGGTTTGTGGATTGATCTCAGCGGCCATCTTTTCTTTGATGGTGAGTTTGACACTTTCATCACCACCGACACTATATATAGTTGACATGGTGCCCACAAATACTTCTCTTGCTGCAAAAGATGTGATCAAGGCAATCCCGATTTTCCAGTCGAATCCTAGCGGAGCTATGGCAGGCTCTATAAGGTGGCCTAATTTCCCGGCATAGGATGCCTCAAGTTTTTCTGTTTGAATCAATCTTGCCACATCATGTTCCTGAATAATACCCTTTTCACTTTGGGCATGATATTTTGCTTCAATGGAATCAAAAACCCCGCCTGGCCCGAATGATGAAAGAACCCATAAGATGATAGATATAGCAACAATGATTTTACCTGCGTCGAACAAAAATATCTTTACTTTCTCTAAGACATGAATCCCGATGGATGACCAGCGTGGAACCCTATACATAGGTAATTCCATGACAAAAAAGCTGCGTTCTTTTTTCTTTATAATGTATTTCATGGCAAGGGCAGCACCCAAGGCAGCCACAAATCCAAGAAGATATAGTATCATCATTACTACTCCCTGCATATTGAAACCGAAAATGTCACCTCTGGGGATAACAAGAGCAATAAGAAGAGTATATACCGGCAACCTTGCTGAGCAGCTCATCAGTGGTGTGACCATGATGGTGATGAGTCTTTCCTTCCTGTTTTGAATTGTGCGTGTCGACATGATCGCCGGAACAGCACAGGCAACACCACTCATCAATGGGATAAGTGATTTTCCATTCATCCCGAACTTTTTCATCAGCCTGTCCATGATGAAACTTACCCTGGCCATGTATCCGGTATCTTCGAGAATTGCAACGAAGAAAAACAGCAATGCAATTTGCGGTACGAAAACAACTATGCCATTTAATCCTGCAAGGATTCCATCTACAAAGAGATCATTTAGTAAGCCCGAGGGTAATGAGTCTCTGGCGAACTCACTCAAAATGAGAAATCCATTATCGATCCAATCCATCGGGTAGGATGCCCAGGAAAAAATAACCTGAAAGATCATGAACAGGATCACCATAAATATCAGGTAGCCCCAGATCCTGTGAGTAAGGAAACTGTCTATTTTGTAGCTGTTCGATTTTTGTAATGGGACTTCATGCGATGTTAAATGTTCTTTTAAGATCTGAGTAATGACAGTATATCGTTCAAGTGTTTCCCTTGCCTGCATCTGTTGTGCATCAAAATTATACTTTTCACATGCAGCAGTAATTTTATCTTTTTTCCATTGCTGCATCTCAAAGCCGGAGATCAGACTGAGGTTATTGGCAGCAAGGAAGGCGTTGTAATTGCTTTCAACTTTTACAATAGATCTCAGTTCTTCGATCAGGCCGGGTGCAAATTCTCTTACATCAATAAAATCATTGACCGGCGATACAAGAGGTTTCACAATAGCTTCTCTTAATTCCTGCACACCCTTCCCACTGCGGCCATCCATACCTATCACGGGGATGCCAAGTCTTTTTGATATTCCCGCAAAGTCTATACTCATTTTCTTTTGGAGAACTATATCCATCATATTGATGACAAGGATCACCGGGATTTTGAGGTCCAGAATTTGCGAGCAGAGAAAAAGATTTCTTTTTAGATTGGTGCCATCTGCTACTACTATTGTTAGATCAGGATGTGACTCATTGTGCGGATCGCAAAGTAATTGGAAGGGAAGAATTTCCTCGGGCGATTTTGGATACAAGGAATAGGTACCCGGAAGATCAATAATCTCTGCCTCGATTTTATTTCCCTGAATAGTTTTAATGCTTGTAAACCCTGTACGCTTCTCTACTGTAACACCCGGAAAATTGGCAACTTTTTGGCGAAGACCTGTAAGAGCATTGAAAACAGTAGACTTACCACTGTTCGGATTACCAACAAGAGCTATTTTAATTTTCTGTTCCAAGTATGATGCAATTCTTGATCTCAGAGGAGAGATCCCATATTAAATGTTGGTCTTCTTTAAAAAAATTATGTTTGGAGTTTGACCATTACTGTCCCGGCTTCTGCTTTTCGCAGTCCTAACATGTATCCGGAAATAGATATGGCAATAGGGTCACCGAGGGGAGCCACTCTGATCACCTCGATAATCTCCCCAGGGATGCATCCCATTTCGAGCAATTTGAGTGACAGTTCGTAGTCAGTAAATGAGTCGATCACCCCTTTTTGACCCTTTCTCATACTTGAAAGGCTACACATTTCCTCTGACATCATTATTTAGAATGATTTTAAATAGGCTTCAAAAGTAGCCTTTTTATTCAATTATAGCATGATTTTAATCATTTATCCTTCTTTAAATTGAAAGAAAATAAGGATTCAGGAACTTTTTTGATGATTTTGTTCTGTGCTCTTGCCAAATTTTGGACAATCACATTTTTTCTTCGTCAGAAAGCATCCACTACTCAAAATGGAAAAGAGGATAATGAGGATAAAAAAAGATTTCTTTTGAGCTTTAGGCATTAATGCAAAGGTAAGATTATGAATCATGTCATCGAAATCATATAACGATCAGGTGAACAAATAATTCTAAATGAAGAAATAAGTCCAATGTATAAACCGTGTGTAAAATCCCCTGATAATCCGGATGCATTGATCAATTCTTCTTATTTTTATCGCATTCTATGAATTGGCTTTATCACTTAGGGCGCTATTGGATCTTCATGAAAGAAATGATGACCAAGCCCGAAAAATTTTCTATTTACTGGAAACAGTTTGTCCGTGAGCTGGATAATTTTGGCTATGGTTCGATGGGTATTGTCGCACTCACCTCAGTGTTCATGGGTGCCGTTATCACCATTCAAACCGTTTATAATCTTGTAAATCCATTGGTTCCTCTGGAAGCTGTCGGTATTGTAGCCCGGGATTCGATCATCCTTGAATTTTCTCCTACGATGATGTCACTCGTCCTTGCCGGTAAGATCGGCTCCAGCATTGCATCTGAGATTGGTACCATGCGCGTGACAGAACAAATTGATGCACTTGAGATCATGGGAATTAATTCATCTGCATACCTTGTGCTTCCGAAAGTATTTGCAGCATTGGCCATTTTCCCATTCGTTGTCATCATCAGTATGTTCCTGGGAATATTCGGAGGTTGGGCTGCAGGGACTGCAGCAGGCGTAATAAGTTCATCTGAATATATCATGGGTATTCAGGATTCCTTTGTTCCATTTAACATCACATTTGCGATGATCAAAACGATCACTTTTGCTTTTATCATCACGACAGTTTCTGCCTATCAGGGTTATCACACAGAAGGTGGTGCACTTGAAGTTGGAAAATCAAGTACGAATGCAGTCGTGTACAGCAGCATCCTGATATTGATCTTCGATTATGTACTTACCCAACTTATACTTACATGATCGAATTAAAGAATATATCAAAAAGTTTTAACGGACGAAATATCCTGGAGAATGTATCCAGTTCTTTTGAGAAAGGTCACATCAACCTTGTCATAGGGGGAAGCGGCTCCGGAAAAACGGTGATGATGAAGTGTATGGTCGGGCTGGTGGAGATCGATAAGGGTGAAATTCTTTATGACGAACAACTGTTTTCCGGATTGAGCAGGAAAGAAAGAACACCATTCAGACAACAGATCGGAATGGTGTTTCAGGGAGGTGCGCTTTTCGATTCACTGACGGTAGAACAGAATGTCATGTTCCCGCTGAATATGTTTACCCGAATGCCGATAGAAGAAAAGAGAGAGAGAGTGAACTTTTGTCTTCAGCGTGTAAATCTTGCCAACAGCAATAAGCTGACTCCTTCTGAGTTGAGTGGAGGAATGAAAAAACGTGTTGCTATTGCCAGAGCTATAGCTCCTAATCCAAGCTTTCTGTTCTTTGATGAACCTAATTCAGGACTTGACCCACAGACTTCTATCGTCATTGATAATTTGATCAAAGAGATCACTGAGGAGTTTAACATTACTACCATTGTAAATACGCATGACATGAATTCTGTGTTGGAGATAGGTGATAAGATTCTTTTTCTCTTTAAAGGAAAGAAGTGGTGGGAGGGTAGTGTTGATGATATCCTGCGTACCGATAACAAAGAGATCAATGAATTTATTTTTGCCAGTAAGTTGGCCAAGGCGATTAAGAAGGTTTAAAGAATTCTTGAAAAGCCGGAACAAAAAAAAAGCCCCGCATCTGCGAGGCTTTTTTTGCATTGGATAAAATGATTATTTCGAAGAAACCATCACGGTCTTGGTGATTACACCTGCATTGGTGCGGATCTGAACAGTGTACAGACCATCAGGCTGAGTGCTCAGGTCAATCGTTTCCTTTACGAAGTTGTTTGAGTTAACGGTTGCTACAACCTGACCAACAGTATTCATCACATTGATGGTTGCTGAATTTTCGCTGATACCTTTGTTAGCTACGAAGATCTTTCCCTGACTAGGGTTAGGGTAAACCATTACTGCATCATTTAATACAGGGTTGTTTACGCCAACTGCAAAGTCTACAGTGATATCATCAATACGAAGAGTGTTATCTACGTTCGTTCCGAATGCACGGAAAGCGAAGTAGTAAATGCCACTTGTAGGAACTGTAAAGTATTGGCTAACGTTAGTATACATTGTATCACCCGGTGTTGGAGGTGCTGCAACAATGCTCATCGTTCCTATATCAGTCGAATTTCCAACATAAGCCTCAAGACTATAAGGAACTGCAGGTGAAATATCAAATACCTTAAACCAGAAATCAAGAGTATAGCCTACACCTGATACTAAGTCAAAGCAGTTACTGATAACCCAGTTGTCAGAATTAGCGACTGTAGGGAAAGGGAATCTCAAACAAACGGTTCCGCTGCGGGTATAGGTTGATGATAAGTCAATAACTTGTCCATCTCCATCTACGTCAACCACCGAGTAGCCTGAAAAATCTTCACCGGCTTCAAAGCCCATTGTATAAGGTATTGTATTCGGAGCCGCAGAAACAGTAGAAATTGCTGCAGTATCGTTTCCGGTTTCTGTATCTCCTGGGAAGGTTACGTAGCTTACGATATCATAAGAACCGGCTACTGAAAGGTCTGCCTGAGTAGTGAAGGTATAAACAAGGCTGTCTCCGGGAGCTAAGGTATCTGTTATGATCTCATCAACAGGAGTTCCACCGTTGATAGAATACGAAACAGGGAAGTCCATTAAAGTGTCAGCACCTGCATTCAAAACTCCTATCACGATGTCCTCTGTAGCTGAAAGTAAGCAACCGTTGTATGGGTCAAGAATTCCGAATACCCCGGCATCGATAGCACCAACTTCAGAAAGCTCCAGGTCATCAACGAACCACCAATAAGAATAGTCTCCTGTGAAGCTGAACTTAAAGTATACTGTAGCTTGACCACCGGCAATGCTGGAAATGTTAAGACTAACAGCCTGCGGGTTAGGCGTCTCATCATTGACAGCCAGACCATCATCTGCAGCGTGGATCATAGTCCATGTCGTACCATCCGTACTTACATAAACTCTTGCTGTATTTAAATAAGTTGGAGTTAAAGCATCATATTTAGTAAAATACTCATTAAAAGTTACACGAACTGTCGGGTGAGTGCTACAATCGATTGCGTCTGTGATTAACACGCCATATTCGCCTTGTGCCGTACCACCTGCAGAGTCACTATCGAACATTAAGTATCCATTGCTGGCAGAAGTTCCAACAACCGATAAAGAATCATTACCAAGATAGTCGACAAAAGTACCTGTAGTTGTCCAGGTCCACCTTACACCGCTGCCTGAACTGTCAATGTTTTGCCATGTTGGAGGGATTCCGCCGGCAAATACTTCAGAATAGAAAGGAGCCGAACTGGTTCTGTTCATATTCGAAGAAGAGTTCACTATTTCGTGCTTAGATGAAAGTTCGGAAGAACCTGCTTTTTTAAATTGTGTCGATTTTTGAACAGGATGCCTGTCACCTCGCACATTGGATTTCTTTTCGCCTCCTGCCGCGAATGCAGTCACGCCCGCGAACAAAACGGCACATAGAATAGTAAATTTTTTCATGGTATATTTTTGGTTAGAAATTTTGGGTAAGCACAAAAGTACGTTTTTTTGTGCGAAACTAAAATCTAAAATAGTCTCGCAGCCTTTTGTGGAGAACAATTCATGCTCTATCCAAAATAGAGCATATTGATTTAATTATTAATAAGATAAAAAAAAAGGATGCAATCTCGCATCCTTTTTTTATTCAAATTTATTTGAAGGTTTATTACCTGATAATTGAGATTCTTTGAGTCGATATTCCGGAATCCGAAACTACTTGAACAAGGTATTGACCTTCAGCCAATTTGCTGATATCAATAGACTCAACTTGGATATTTCCAAACGACTTGCTTTCAACCATTTGTCCCATAGTATTGAAGATCATTACTTCTGCATTATTAAGAGTCTCTGTGCTATTAATGCGCAGAACATTAGTGGCAGGATTTGGGAATATGCTTGTAGCCCCTTTATTTATGGAACGAACTCCAACACCACTTGATGCAACAAGGTTGATATCATCAATACGAAGAGAGGTGGCACTATCAGCATTTGTGACATGGAATCCGATATAGTAAACTCCTGCGAAAGGAACGGTGAAATTGTTTGTGCTCAAATTATAAGACAAATTACTAACCATGGTCATGGCCTGGATAGATTGAGTCATTCCAAAGCCTGCAGGTAATGAACCGATCATCACCTCAATGTTTGCACGTGTAGCTGTGCTGAAAGTTCTGTAGTAGAATTCAAGATCATAGCTAACAGTATCACTAAGGTCAAGACAAGGTGTAAATAACCAGTCATCAGCAAGGTCTCCCGGATTTGGTGTTGCCATACGGGCACACATTGTTCCGGTACGTGCCAGTGAATTATTTAATGTCCAAAAGTTGCCGTCGAAATTTCCATCTTCAATTGACCATCTGTTAAAGTCTTCATTGCTTTCAAATCCCATCGTGTAATCGTTCGATGCATCAACCTGGATAGAACCATTGGCGATGGTAACAGTTGTAGTATCATTATTATTTTCTGCATCACCACTAAGTGAAGTGTATGACGAAATTGTATATGTTCCCGGAACAGACAGGTCTGCAGTAGCAGTAAAACTATAGGAATAAGAAAATCCCGGTGCAATTGTATCTGCAATGTTTTCAGTTACAGGAGTGCCCCCGTCAATGCTGTAACTTACGTCAAATCCTGAAATAGAATCGGATCCGAAATTGTAGACTTCTACACTGATAACTTCTGCATTTGATAAAACAGTACATGAAGTCGTTGGAGATATAACAGAGAATACTCCTGCATCTGCAGCAGCCGGCTCATACATTGCAACATCGTCGATCATCCACCAGTAGTCGTAATCTCCTGTGAAATTGAAACGAATGTAAACAGTAGATTGTAATGCTGCATAAGCTGTGATATCAATATCGATCATATCAGGATTTGGTGTGGCCTGACCTTGTGTCATTCCAAAACTTGCATCATAAACAACCGTCCAACTGCTTCCATCGTTACTTACAGATACAGTAGCTGATTCAGCGAAGTGATAAAGAAGTTGATTGAATGTCAAGTGAACAACATTGTAAGTCGAACAATCAATAGCATCAGAAGTCAGGTCACAATTTTCTCCTGTCAAAGTACCATTAGAAGAATCACTGTCGAAGATCATGTAACCATTCGCAGCGGTTGTACCCACAGAATTTAAAGTGTCAAGACCCGGTGTTGAACCTACATTATAAATTCCTGTGTTAGTCCAATGCCAAAGTACATTGTTCCCTGAATAATCAGTAACTGTCCAGCCGGCAGGTAAACCGGAACCAAAGTCTTCAGAATAAAATGGAACCGCATGAATTCTGTTAGGAATTGGCGTGGTTTTAAAAGATTGTGATGAGGAATTATCGACCGGCATTTGTGCTGTACGGCGAGATGAAGCCAGTACGATGCATGAGCTCAGCACAAAGGCAAGTAAAATAAATATGCGTGTAGAATTTTTCATTTATGGGTGGTTTTGATTGTTTCAGGGAGTCAAATGTACGGTAAATACAAATATGTGCAAATATAGACAGGATGGGGTTTTCAACGATTAGTTGTGGGTACAGTTCGTCTGTTTATGGCTATTTTTTATAAAAACAAGTCATGTCTGAGGATTAATCGAAGTTCGCTTATACAGTCTCTTCCGCATACGATTCCATCGGCGGGCATGCACATACCAGATTTCTGTCACCGTAAGCATTGTCTACACGCCCGACAGAAGGCCAGAATTTATTGTCTGATATGTAGGCAAGGGGATAAGCAGCTTTAGCTCTGGAATAGGGGTGTTCCCATTGATCATTTGTCAACACCCTGACAGTATGCGGAGCGTTATTCAGAACATTATCTTTTCTGTCGGCTTTCCCTGTCTCGAGTTCCCGGATCTCTTCACGGATAGAAATCATTGCATCACAAAAGCGGTCAAGTTCAGACTTCGCTTCGCTTTCTGTCGGCTCGATCATGATAGTTCCCGGAACAGGGAATGACATCGTCGGAGCATGAAATCCATAATCCATTAGTCGTTTGGCAATATCTACCACTTCGATTCCGGCAGAATTTTTAAACATCCTGCAATCAGCGATCATTTCATGCGCCACTCTGTTTTGACTGCCTACGTATAAAATGGAATAATGATTTTCAAGACGTGCTTTGATGTAGTTTGCATTCAAGATCGCATAACGCGTTGCATCAGTTACTCCGGCTCCTCCCAATAATCTGATATATGCATAGGAGATTAAAAGTATGCTTGCGCTTCCCCATGGTGCTGCCGATACTGCCGGTGTTGAGCCCCCGGTTTTAATAATGGTGTGCGATGGAAGAAATTCTGCTAAATGTTTTGCTACACAAATCGGTCCCATGCCCGGTCCGCCGCCTCCATGAGGAATGGCAAAAGTTTTATGCAAATTCAAGTGGCATACATCTGCACCTATGGTTGCAGGATTTGTCAATCCTACTTGTGCATTCATGTTGGCTCCATCCATATATACCTGACCACCGCAATCATGAATGATGCGTGTCATTTCAGTAATTCCTTCTTCAAAAACACCATGTGTTGAAGGGTAGGTGACCATAAGTGCAGATAAATTAGCTTTATGTGCCTCTGCTTTTTGTCTCAGATCCGCTATGTCAACATTTCCCTGGTCATCACATTTAACAACGACAACTTTCATCCCCGCCATAACAGCACTCGCAGGGTTTGTTCCATGTGCAGACGAAGGGATGAGAACAATATTCCGGCCCTGGTCACCTTTAGAATGATGGAAAGCACGGATTACTAAAAGTCCTGCATATTCTCCTTGTGCTCCTGAATTTGGTTGCAATGAGACAGCATCAAATCCCGTAATTTTACAGAGATAATCTTCCAACTCCCGGATCATTTTCTGATAGCCTTGTGTTTGGTCTAAAGGTGCAAATGGATGAATAGAATTCCATTCTGGCCAACTAAGTGGGATCATTTCTGTTGTCGCATTCAGCTTCATGGTACAAGAACCAAGAGGTATCATAGAATGATTGAGAGAAAGGTCTTTCTTTTCAAGTGTACTGATGTAGCGCAGCATCTCAGTCTCGCTGTGATGTGTGTTAAATACCGGATGTTCAAGAAACGTTGTGGCTCTTTTATTTTTTCCTTCGATAACTTCAGGTAATGTTGTTTGGTTGAGATGAAGATCCAAAGATGATTTAGCACCGGAAAAAATTGAGATGAGTTTTTCCAGATCCTTTTCAGTTGTGGTTTCATCAAAGCTGACAGCTATATTTTGTTTATCAATGATGCGTAAGTTTATTTTTGCTTCAAGAGCTGCCTGATAAATTTTTTCAGTCAGGTCAGAGCATCCGATATTGAGTGTATCAAAATAGGCAGTGTTTTGTTGATCATAACCAAGTGCTACAAGTGCCGAGGAAGCACGTTTTGCTATAGTATGCACCCTGCTTGCAATCTGCCTGAGACCTTTCGGACCATGATAAACTGCATACATTCCTGCCATGACGGCCAGCAATACTTGTGCTGTGCAAATGTTCGACGTAGCCTTGTCCCTGCGAATATGTTGTTCACGTGTCTGAAGAGCCATTCTTAAAGCTTTGTTTCCCTGTGCATCTATAGAGACACCTATAATTCGTCCAGGTATATCACGCTTGTAAATTTCTCTTGTCGCGAAAAAAGCTGCATGTGGGCCACCGTATCCGAAAGGAACACCAAAACGTTGTGAATTTCCAAAGACAACATCTGCACCCCAATCACCGGGCGCTGTCATGAGTGTCAAAGCCAGTAGGTCGGTTGCAACAGCCAC
>DAOQWA010000008.1:35638-99142 GCA_035341855.1 Bacteroidia bacterium | reverse complement strand
AGCTGCAATTTCAAGCGTGCCCGCGTGGTAGCCAATACTCTTCACAAAGACTATTTCAAATTTCTCTCCGGCGATCCAATGATCATGATTATCGCCAACAGGGCTCGCTTCGTGCCTCCTATTCTTCTAAAGATCGGCAGAAGACTTTCGAGAAAGATTCGCTACAAATAAAAAAGATCAGTGGACTTCTTTTACCGGCTCAATGACAGGTTCCGCTGCTGGCTCTTCCGGCTTCTTTCTGGATTCTTTGTATGCATGATAAATGATAAACAAACTTGCCACATAAAAAGGTATAGCCGGAATTTTATAACGTACCAGACTACCAAAATTAGAAGTGGTAAGTCCAACAGAAAATGAAAAGAAAAGACTAAAAAACACACTAAAAAACAGAATGTGATGCTTGAATATTAATAAAAACAAATTATAAAACCTCATCTTGATAAGCAGAAAAATAGTAATTACAAGGAGAACCAAATTCTCTAAAGAAGAGACTATCATACCGGGATTATAGGCTTCCCAAATATAAGGCCTGAATAAGGCTGCGTTAATAGCAGCAGGCGCCTTCCCAAGAATACTGGGTACACTAGAGTCAAAATCTCCAATGTCGAAAGAGGCGCCCTGATAATAATCCTGCTTTAAGTCTTGCTGAGTGACTATCGCCTTGTCTAAGACGTTTGACACCTGATACTCCCCCAGCGTATTTCCAAAAAGTCTTAACATTAAATATCCTGAAAGTACCGTAGTCGCCAAGAGTGCCGGAGTGATTGCCATCCTTACCAGAGGGTTCGATAATTTAGAAAGTCGATAGCCGACAAGCCAGAGCAGACTACCCGGAATTACTGCAAAGAAAATATACGGTTTAATAAAGATCATCAATGCAGAACTTAAGATGATATAAAAAAGATTCCGCCAAATACGTGTACGAATCTTTAAAAGGTGATGCAGTGATGCTGTAAATGCAGCAATGGCTGCAAATGTGATCGAATCCTTTAACAAACCCGAACCCCAGAAGATCACGGAAGGCATAAATAATACTGACAATGCGAACTCCTTCTCCAGCGTGGGAAACTCGTACAAGAACATTTTGTACAATCGCCATATAGGGAAGAAACAAATGAAGGACAGTAGCATGGTCTGACCAATGAAGCTATTGAAACTCACAAATGCCAGTGGCCAGGTGAGTTTATCTACTACAATAGCTTTGGCATCATAAGAATAAATGGGCCATCCGGTATCGAAGTCAAATGAAAACCATGTTTCCCAGTCCAGTGGCAAAAATGTGAAGCGAATGGCCTGCCAGGGATTCTTGACAAATAGCTTACTAACCGATAAGCAATCAGAATAATAGTTGGTAGTATCACCACTTCCGTAGTAGAAAACATAAACAAGGCAGATGGCAATTGAACCTGCCATCTTAACCATCAGCCCGGGCATAAAATACTTATAGTAAGGCTCCTTTTCTATGTGTCGCGACCTGATTGAGTGAGCAACAAAAAAGAAAAGGATCAAATAAAATGGCGGGATGACCAGATCAATAAAAGAGAGGAATTCCAATATCTAATTTTTGTGAAACAAATATAATAACAATTGAGAGAAGCAGGCAGGTAAAATCTTTCCTATTTACTATACATTTCAGTATTAGTAAAAAATTGATCTGAAAGCCCTCAAGGGACAATAAAACGTACCTTTGTATGTTCGTATCCTTGATATTTTATGGCAAGACTAAGCCATGAATAAGATAAAAAAGACGATTATTGTAGCTCCGGAACAAGGCTTATAGCCGGACAGGTATAGAACAGTTGCATAAGCAGGATCAAATACCTTCCCAAAGCCAAATGAATGAACGCGTAAGTCTCTATGGAACCATTTTTTAGCATTGTCATACCGACATATAACCGTTGCCTGATGGTTCAGCAAACTATAGATAGTGTCTTAAGGCAATCATTTGAAGCTTTTGAAATATTGGTGATAGATGACGGGAGTACGGACAACAGCTTCGAGTTATTGACCGGACACTATGCCACGAATCCGAAAGTAAGTATCATTCATCAGAATAATAAAGAAAGAGGGGCCGCCAGGAACCATGGCATTCTTAAGTCAAAGGGAAAGTATGTACAATTTCTGGATTCGGATGATATCTTAAAAAGAACGCACCTTGAACTGCTCTTCAAAAAGATCGGGGAGCTAAACAATCCGGACTTTATCTGCAGCAAATATGAGTTTTTGAGGGACGGGAAAGTTGTTGCTACCGATATTCAACAGCTTGAAGAAGGCTATTACGATTATAAATTATTTCTCAATGGGAATCCTATTGCCTGTAACGTTTGCATCAGAAAGGATAATAAACACTTGAATCTCTTTGAAGAAGATCGCAACTTTGCAATAAAGGAAGACTGGATGTTCCTTATTCAAAATTTACGGCACAATAAGATATATATAATTGATGAGGTAAGCGTCACTATGAACGACCACGAGTCTCGCTCGATGAGGTCCAACAACAATATTATCATTGAGCGGACAAAGAAAGCTGAGAATTGGATCTTAGAAAAGGTTGATCTCAGTTATTCTGAAAAACATTCATTGAAAGCGCACTGCAATTACTTTTGCGGCATCCATAGCTATGTTGATGGAAAACGAAAAAACGGAATTATGTATACATTGAAAGCCATTTCTCTTAATGGCTTAAAGCCTAAGTATGTGACCTTAATCACGAAACTGATCATTGGCAAAGATGTAATTGATAGTATTAAAAAACTCAGAAGGTGAAACAAAGAAAAAACATACTTGTCATCACCTACTGGAGTTTGAAGGATGCCCTAATTCAGGCATACACCCTGCCCTACCTGAGGATAATCTACAATCACGTTCCAAAGGGCAGTAAAATTTATCTCATAACTTTCGAACAGGCAAAACAGGAAATGCCTGCTAATGAATTGTCGCAAATGAGGCAAAGACTCCGTATGCAGGGAATACGCCTTATCACATTGCGATATTCGAAGTTCAGCGTTTTCATCGTCTTCAAATGGATATTCTACTTCACTTATATGGTAGGATTGATCCTCCTGAGAAAAATTGATTATATCCATGCCTGGTGTACACCTGCCGGCTCTATTGCATATATACTTTCAAAGCTTACCGGTAAAAAACTCATCATTGACAGTTATGAACCTCATGCAGATGCGATGGTAGAAAATAAATCCTGGAGCAAATCGAGCTTACAGTACAGGATGCTCTTTTACTTCGAGCGCAAGCTTACAGAACGTGCAACGATAATAATCAGTGCTACCAGTTCAATGTTTGAGTATGCACAAAACAGGTATGGGGTCAGAATTCCCAAATTTTTTGTCAAGCCTGCCTGTGTCGACGAGTCATTTTTCGCGCCTAAAAAAAGAAAAAATGCTGAACTCATCAGTCAGATGAAACTGGAAGAAAAGATCATCTGTGTTTATGCCGGTAAGTTCGGAGGAATTTATCTTTCACAGGAAGTTTTTGACTTCTTCAAAATAGCTGAAGTTTATTGGGGCGATAAGTTCCGTTGTCTAATTCTTACCAGTCACCCTAAAGATCAACTGATCAAATGGGCAATAGCAGCAGGTTTTGACCCGCAAAAAATGATCATAAAATTTGTCCCTCACGAAAATGTTGCAGAATACATGGGGCTTGGCGACTTTGCAATAACACCGGTCAAACCAATACCCTCTAAACGTTATTGTACACCTATCAAAGATGGTGAATATTGGGCATTAGGACTTCCGGTAGTCATTACGAAAAATATTTCTGACGATTCAGATGTGATTAAACAAAATGATATTGGAGCTGTCCTTGAACAATTGAATACGAATGCTTATCTGAAGGCATGTAAAACAATTGATAAGCTTCTAAGGGAAAACAATAATATTGAACTGCAGGATAAAATTCGTGATATTGCCTATCATTACCGTAGTTATGCCATCGCAGAACATATTTATAAAAATGTATACGGTGATCCTCAAAATTCATGATCAACAAGATTGTTCTTTAAGAGATTTCGGAAAAATTAAGAGATGCAGCAAGGAAAAAAAATATTATACCTGACCTATGATGGATTATCCGACCCACTCGGACAAAGTCAAATTCTTACTTACCTCAGTGGACTCAGTGCACTTGGACACAATATCACTATTGTCAGTTCTGAAAAAAAAGGCAAAGAAGCACTAATCTCAATCATTGAAAAAGACCTTAAAGCCAAAGGAATTAAGTGGGTGAATATTTCCTACACAAAGAGTCCTCTCATTCTATCAACGATGTACGATGTGTACAAGATGCTATTAGCCTGTAATCGTTTGTGCAAAGAGGGAAATTACGATATAGTCCACTGCAGAAGTTACATCACATCTTTGATAGGTCTAAGGCTTAAAAGAAAATTTGGACTAAGATTCATCTTTGATATGAGAGGATTTTATGCTGATGAACGTATCGACGGAGGAATGTGGAAGCAATCATCCATTATTTACAGGTTTATTTATCGCTTCTTTAAAAACAGGGAGGCACGATTTCTTGAAAAAGCTGACTATTCCATTTGCCTTACCGAAGATGCACGCCGTGAGATCCATTCCTGGAAAGCTATACCCGGACAACCATTGATGATACAGGTAATTCCATGCTGTGCAAACACAGAACTCTTCGATCGTTCGACCATTGATGCCAGAAAGCGGGATGAGCTTATGAAGGAATTAAATATCGAGCCTTCAGACATTGTGGTTTCTTATGTGGGTGCTGTTGGAACATGGTATATGCTGGAAGAGATGTTGAATTTTTTTAAAAGACTTCTTAACAAGTACCCCCGCTCCCGCTTCTTGTTTATCACTCATGAAGACCCAAAATTAATCCTCAACAAAGCCAGACGACGAAATATTCCTTTGGAAAATATTTCCATCAAGAAAGCTATTCACCATGAGGTGCCGACTTACCTCTCGCTTTCAAGCCTTTCCCTTTTCTTCATCAAGCCGGTTTATTCAAAAAAGGCAAGCTCTCCTGCCAAGCAAGGCGAGATAATGAGTATGGGTATTCCGATCATTTGTAATTCAAATATCGGAGATATTGATCAGATCATCAGAGACTCCGAGGCAGGTGCTATAGTCCGTTCTTTTTCTGAGGAAGACTATGATTTTATTATTAACCAGATCCCAAAACTTTTAGAGCTCTCAAAAGATAAAATACGAAAAGCGGCGATAGAAATTTTTTCTCTGGAGAAAGGAACTATGAAATACAATAAAATCTATCAGAGCCTTTGATAAATGTCAATGGCAGATGAAAGATTAGAAATAAGTTTATTCTAACCGTGATGATAAGATTCGTTTCGAATGATCGTCATGGCACGATAAAGTTGTTCAGCGAGAATCAAGCGGATCATCTGATGAGTAAATGTAAACCTGGAAGCAGATAAAATAAAATTTGCTCTTTTTCTCAATGAATCAGATAAACC
The DNA here is from genome assembly GCA_035341855.1 of Bacteroidia bacterium. GTDB lineage: Bacteria > Bacteroidota > Bacteroidia > AKYH767-A > 2013-40CM-41-45 > QQVM01. The sequence continues at coordinate 93,678 of DAOQWA010000008.1, read as the reverse complement.
GTAAGCCCCGCCGCTAATGAAGATAAGTTTGCTATGACCTTCAACCATCCACTTTTGCATCTTTGCTGCCAATTCCTCTGAGCTCAGCATTGTGCCTTTATCATCAAGCAGAATCACAAGGTCTCTGGCTTTTATTTTAGATAGCATATTATCTCCTTCTTCCTTCAGCACTTTGTTCTGATCTGTTCCTGATGCCGGAGAAATAATGACTTCCGAAACCTGAATATAGTGTTGAAGTCTCTTCAGGTAAATTTTCAAGCCTTCGATTAAATATTTATCTGTGGTCTTGCCGACAAAAAATAATTCAACTTTCATAAAATTGTTTTGGCTTCAAATCGAAAGATACGTAGACATCCTTAATAACTTTGTTTGTTTTCTCCTGAAATAAATGCAAAGCAGCTTAGAATTTTCAGTAAATTGAGCAGAACCAAATTGAATTTTATCCGTAAAAGCATATTTGGCTCTCGCGAATTGGCTTGATAATTGCACACAAGAAACCGTGAAAAAACTTAAAAAAACAGGGCTTTTAATCATTCTTCTGTTTAGCTTTCAAACAAGCTATTCTTTAGATATTTATGAAGATTTTGCCAATGCGATCAGGAGCGGTGACGCCAAACAAGTAGCCTCCTATTTCAGCAATAGCATCGACTTGACGCTTTTAAATCAGGAAGATATGTATTCAAAAGCGCAGGCTGAGCTAATTTTAAGGGACTTTTTCAGTAAAAACAACCCGAAAGCATTCACCATAGTCCATAAAGGTTCATCCCAGGAAGGTACCATGTATGGTATAGGCACGCTTAACACTTCGAATGCAAAGACTTACAGGGTGTCATTTTACATGAAATCTGTAAATGGTAAAAACTCTCTCCTTGAGTTAAGAATTGAGAGTGAGTAAGTAAACGAATTACAAAGAATTTAATTAGCTGCATTTATAGTCCTTTTAGTTTTAGGATTGAGTATTTTTGTGCTCAATTTTAGACCTTATTGGTGATCATACAAAATTAAAGGCTTTCTATGCTTCAACAGAAAAGTGCAGGATTATCGATCCCTGAATTTCTTAAACATGCTTTAGACGAAGATCAAGGTGATGGAGATCATACCTCTCTCTCAACCATAGAAAAAGGAGCCCGGGGGAAAGCTCTTGTCAAAGTAAAAGAAGATGGTATTATTGCCGGATTGGTATTGGCTGATCAGATTTTAAATCTTGTTGATCCGGAGAGTCGCGTCAAGGTAATGGTCAGTGAAGGTGCAAAGGTTACTAAGGGTGACATCGTCATGGAAATTGAGAGTTCTACGCGCTCATTACTTCGTGCTGAAAGACTACTTCTGAATTGTATGCAAAGGATGAGTGGCATTGCCAGCCTAACCAGAAAATATGTTGATGCCATTGAAGGAACAGGAACACAAATCCTTGATACCAGAAAGACTACTCCTAATTTCAGGATCTTCGAGAAATGGGCGGTTCAAATTGGTGGTGGCACAAATCACAGATTTGGATTATACGATATGATCCTTATCAAAGATAATCATGTCGACGCTGCCGGAGGAATCATCAAAGCCATCCAAAAAGCCAATCAATATCTGAAGGATACCAAGCGAGAACTTCCTATAGAAATAGAAACGAGGAATCTCGAAGAAGTCCGTGAGGTACTAAAGACCGGAGGTGTTCAGAGAGTAATGCTTGATAATTTTAATACAGAACTTTTAAAGGAGGCAGTCGAACTCATCGCAAATAAAATAATTACTGAGGCTTCCGGTGGGATAGTTCTGGAAAATGTCCGAAGTTATGCGCTTACCGGTGTAAATTATATTTCTGTCGGAGCTCTCACCCACTCTTATAAAAGTTTAGATATCTCAATGAAATTAGTGAAATGAGTAAGGTGGTAAAAAAGCAAAGGAGTTCTAAGCTTGGTAAAAAACTGTTGAGGCTAATTTTTGCCTTGCCTGTCGTGAAGCAGTTCATTGCCTATACAAAGCGTATCGCATTACCGGGATTCGAGAAAATGCCTATATACGATGTAGCCGACTTTTTCTTTACCGGTATTCAACGTGGCTCTATTGTCACCAGGGCCCAATCACTTGCATTCAGTTTCTTTCTTGCCATTTTTCCTGCAATTATATTTTTATTCTCCCTCATCCCCTATGTTCCAATAGCAAATTTTCAAAATGAAATATTGAACATCATTGAAGGTGTCTTACCACAAAATGCATATTCGACAGTGCGTAGTACAATAGAAGATATCATCAGGATCCAAAGAGGAGGATTACTGTCTATAGGTTTTGTCATGGCCTTATACTTCACAACCAACGGATTCATGACTATGATGCGGGGATTTAACAGTTCCTATCATGTTGTGGAATCAAGAACTCCTTTTCAACAAAGAAAAGTCGCCATCGTTCTTACTTTCATCTTATCGGTGCTGGTAATAATTTCCACAACACTTATCATCTTCAGTGAAGTAGCAACGAAGTACCTTGTAACGCACAGTATCTTAAAATCAAAAACACAAATACTGTTGCTCACTCTTGGAAAATGGACAGTTGTAATGTCATTGTTCTTCTTTGCGATTTCATTTCTTTATTACTATGCCCCGGCCGTCAAGAAAAATTACCGTTTTATCTCCGCAGGTTCCACCTTTGCAACAATGCTTTCAATTATAGTTTCTACAGGTTTCGCCTATTTTGTAAATAACTTTGGTCAGTATAATAAGATCTATGGATCAATCGGTACCCTTATCGTTATAATGCTTTGGATCTATTTCAACTCAGTCATTCTCATACTTGGTTTTGAGCTCAATGCCAGTATTGAGAATGCGAAGAATAAGGTTAGAAGGGAGTTTTAGAGTCAAAAAAAATCCGCTCCAATTTCATCGAAGCGGATTAAATATACGTTATCAGTTATTCTTTAATAAAACGGCTATCTAAAACTTCCCCTTTTGAAGAAGCCAATTCGACAAAATACATACCTGAAGCTAAAGTAGATATATCAATAATATTCATGTTCTCGACTAAATCTTTTCTAAAAAGAAATTTTCCACTCACATCATATATACGTAATTCATTCATGGTTCTTCCATCGATTGAATTATCAATTGAAATTGTCTCAAATGCCGGATTAGGATAAATATCGAAGTCAGAATATGTACCCGGGTTTTCTATCCTTAATGTTAGACCATTTGTCAATTTCCAAAAGTCTGTCAACATAGAAGCCGGAGAAGCATCATTTCTTTGAGCGCCTGAACCAATATACATGTCATTGCTAAGTGAAAAGCCACCTGCATATCCTCTAGGCAGGCCGCAAAATGTACCTGACAACGTCCATTCATCATTTGCTTGATTGTACTTATACAACATATTCAATGGATTGTGCGTTATCCCTGCATATTGATAGTAGTACCCTCCTAAGGAATAACCATCATTGGAAGATGCATAAGTTGTGGGGACAACTACATAAGGTAATGGAAAATCGGCCTTTTGGGACCATGAATCTGTAGCAGGATCGTACTCATAGAAATCTTGAAAATTACTTGTTGAATTGGTATTATTACCCATTCCCAAATAGCCCTTAGATCCAATAGCAAAACCTGAAGCTCCACTTCTGGTTAATCCCGGTAAATTAGCTTTTTGTGTCCACATATCAGATACCGGATCATATTCATAAAAGTCATTATAGGTAGTATTTGCACTATAACCTGTACCAACATATCCTTTGTTTCCAATAGCGAATCCAACAGCATTAATCCTTACCGGACCGGGAACATTTGCCATTCTTGTCCATGAATTAGCTACAGGATCGTAACGCCAGGTTTCATTGGTGATGCTACCATCAATTGCTCCGGTGCAAACATAACCGTAGCTACCGATTGTAAAAAAGGCAGGACTCCACCTACCAACGGATGGTAAGGGTGCCATTGCAGTCCATGCATTCGTTCCTGGATTGTATTCATACCATTCATTACTTGCGGTTCCAAGCGTACTATATCCTAAACCCATATAACCTTTTCCATTTAAGGCCATGCCAATCACACCGAGTTTGCCTGCTCCTGGATAATCAGGGAGTTTCAGCCAGCTTAATTGGGCATTACAATAAAAAACAGACCCTACCATTAGGGTCAACATAATTAGCTTTTTCATATGATTTAAATTTTTAAACTGAAAATAATATATGCCAAATATATTCTTTTTTCTTAAAGCAAAAATAATTAGTTAAACCTACCCGGTGGACTATTAATTTTAATTAGCCTTTTTGCTTCCTTTCCCATGGGAGAAATCGATGAAATTCGGGAATAATGTTTTGAAAATATATTAAAAACCCATAAAGAACCACAACTAATATCGTTCTAAAAATGATGTCAAAAAACTCGGAATGAAGATGTGGAAGCGAATAAATAAACGCAAAAACCAGAATTATAGAAGCTAAAACCCTGGTATTCTTTGTGTCAAATGGTTGCAACGAGAAAAACTTCCATACTGATACGAGCAAGAGTGTGTTATAGATAAATGCAGCCAATGAAGTAGCCATTGCCGCTCCTGCTATCCCAAACATTGGAATAAAAATCATTTGCATCACAATAACCACTATAGCCAAAATGATTAAAAACAAAGCTCCATATTTATATTTATCTGAGTTAAACAGTACCGGAGCATTTAACCCTGTAGCCATGTTGTATAGAGTTCCTAAGCTTATGATGAGAACTACCCATTCCCCTTGTTGATAGCCATCGGGTAAGAACGTTAACATTGAATGGATATTGACATTAATTACAAGAAAAAGGAAACCGCCTAATAGGAACAGATATAAAGAAGATTTACGGTAAATTTCCCTAATTTGATCATGGTCATTGTCGGCCCATGCAAAGGAAATTTTTGAACCGGCAATCCTTTCGAGTGCATTCAGTGGTGCCTCAATCACTGTTGGAATAAATGCTGCTACAGTATAAATACCAACAAATGCCAATGGCATGTATTTAGCTAGCATGATGGAATCAAAATACTTCAAACCTAATGAAGCAATACCGGCAAACCAAAGGATCATTCCATATTGAATTACATCCTTCATTCTTTTCTCCCGGATCATTTTCCAATCAATTTTAAATCCCGGTTTGTCGAAGATAAAAATGTATGCTACTAATACAAACATTTGAAATGCATATATCGAAGCAAAGCATGTTATAAACTGATCTAAGGTCAGCCATTTTAAAAAATATATTGATACAACTAAGATGGTTAAAAGTCTTATGACAACATCATTTAAAAAACTTGGGATAGTCGTTTTATAATTTGCATTACAATAAACAGCTAAGACAGCAATAAATGAATTGAAGAAAATAAGTGGAAATATATAGTTGAAATACTCGAGAAATAATGGAGATTCACTTCTATATTGATTGAAGATAAAGTCCTTAGAAATCCACAATACAGCAGAAGCCCCAAGGAATCCAACCAAAGGAAACAAATTCATAAACCCGAAATAGCCATGATGTTTTCGAGCTTGGTCCTTAAAAATCGGAAAATATTTTATGGTGGCATTCCCGATTCCCAAAGGCACAAACATTGCAATTAGCAGAGAAAATGAATACAAGAGCCGTGTTAACCCTAACTCCTCTTTTGTTAGAAAATGAGGTTGAATCACGATTAAATTCACGAAACCAATGGCCATTCCAACATAGCCGGTTATCATGTTTTTAATACCTTGTCTTTTTATAACACCCATAAATTTTCTATACGATCAACGATGGTAATGATAATTAATTTTATATTCGGATTCTAAAAAAACACAATTGTTATTCAATCGCATATCGTTCAAAACTTCATTACTTTAAGGGCAAATTTATCTGATTTTTTGATGATCTAATTTGCCTGTATTCAGCCAGCTATGAAAATTACCCAATACCTATTTCGGAATTGCCTTATCCCTGTTATCCATTATTCCGGTTTGTTGCGCTTTTTAATGAGCTGGTCAAAACCAAAATTTCTGATATTGAACTACCATGGTGTTGTAAACAATCTCCAACCAAAAATCAGTCGAAATCATCTCTCTACGATTCAATTTGCAAAACATTTAAAGTATTTTAAGAAGCATTTCGACGTTCTACCACTTCAAACACTTATTCAAAACTATCAATCAGGATCGCGGCCTCTTAAGCCAACTATTGCAATAACCTTTGATGATGGATATGAGAACAATTATAAAAACGCTTTTCCTCTCCTTAAAGAATTTCAATTTCCAGCCACAATATTTGTCACTGCACAAGCACTCATAAATAATGAGCAACCATTATGGTATGATGCCTTAGATATTTGCCGGGAAGATTTAAATTGGACTAAATTAATCGGCTCTACCGAAATACAAAAACTCAATTTAGGTACTCAATTCTCATTCGATGCATTTAAAAATCGTATAAAACACTTTGATAGTAATACTAAAAAAGAAATTTTTAAAATACTACTACCGGAAATAACGATTGAAACTTATAAATCAAAGACCGATCAAGAATATTGGAAGCTTCTAAACGAAACACAAATTTTAGAAATGGTTGAATCCGGTCTAATCGAAATTGGATCTCATGGTATTAGTCATACTAATATGGATGTTTTGGAGACGACTGCCTTGAACACTGAACTACTGGAATCAAAAAAAATACTTGGTTCTGCTGCAGGTACACCAATCGAATCTATCGCTTTTCCTGATGGCGCTTACAATGACAAGGTAAAATTAGAAAGCAAACAAATTGACTACAAATATTTATTAGCTGTTAATTACCGTTGCCTGAGTGATACTGATGACCAAACTATCTTTCAACGGTTTAGTATTTCTAATACAACAACATATGAATCCATCATGCTACAAATCCATTGGGGGTTTAAAAAAATTGGATTTTAAAATGTATCTGAATCTGCCATAACAAAGGCCAATTTTTCCAAAGGTAATTTGCCATCTAAGTTAAGATAACCATAATAGAGTGAATCAGTTGAATCTAAATGTTTTTTAAATTCGTTGTCCCAGAAAGCACCCGGGCTCACATGGAATAAAATAACATCACATCCCAACCAAAAGGCTAATCGTCTAATTCCTGTATTAATTTTTTCAAAATTTATTTGCGCTTTCTTTTCAATATCTCCCAAGTATAAAAAACCATCTGCTTTTACCCACATCTTAAAGGAGTTTACATTAACAAGCGTATTACCGGAAAAAGATTTGTAAAGAATAAAATCTTTTGTTCTTTTTAAGGTAATAACTCCAGAACCGGCAGATGAATTTTCAAATCCATTATCAACTAACCCGAAGATCTTAAAGACAAGTGTAGTATAGATTCTGTAAAGAGGGGCAAGTACTTTTATTTTCTTTGCCAGTTTTGCGAGGGGTATGGTAAATACTTTCTGTCGATACTCTCTTAAACATGCAGGACATACCCACTCTAACTTTTTCACAAATCCCGGATATGAATTTTTATTGGGAAAGCCAAAAATAAAGGAAATCCCCTCCTGCTTAGCCAACTCATAGGTCATACGTGCCAATTTCGTAAACAATCCTTTTCCCGTATGACTCTTGTGAGTCATTGTATCTCCGGATTGCGCTGCCACATATATTTGGTTGTTAAATTCAACCTGACATGCATAGACACCATAAAAGGCTGCCGGTTCATGGGATTCACTGTATGCTATATAACCTAGAAAAGGCGGACCAAAAACAGCTGTCTCATTTTTCTGTTTATAGTAATTCCGACCGGGATCAAAACCGAAAGCACTTTTCGATATGTAAATAAGATCATTATATAAAGAAGGATCTAACCGTTTAAAATAGTATTCAGATTGTTCTTTCATCACGACATCCAATGTTGATACCATTGTTGGAAAACAAAGACTAACCAAATCCTTTGAAATTGTTCAAGTCTTCCTGACTGAAATGCGTCTACCATATGCTCAATAACATGAGGTTGTAATACACCCGTCATAGAAATCGAATCAGAATTCATTGTTGCCATAAATAAATCTTTTAGATCCTTCTTCATCCACTGTTCTAACGGAATACCAAATCCCATCTTAGGACGATTCATAATAGATTCCGGCAGGTGGCGATGTACGATATCTTTTAGAAGTACTTTCTGACGATTATCCTTTAATTTGTAATTTGATGGCAACCTTGCAAGTAATTCAGCGATGCGATGATCAACAAATGGCTCCCTTGCTTCCAAACTGACAGACATTGAAGCTCTATCGACCTTTTGCAAGATATCATCTACAAGGTATGTTTTATACTCAGCCAGAAGAATCTGACTTAGTATATCGTTGCTAGAATTTAATTTATAAGACTCATCAAAAACTGTATCTAAAGATTTTGGCTTTATCTTCATCAGCTTGGCGCACTCATAAGCAGTAAATATCTGATTGATCGATTCAAATCTTTTAACTGCATCTGTATTTCCCAGTGCTAACTTCAATTTGTGTTTCCTATCATTTGTAGTAGCAAGATGACTTGAATCAACCGGAATTAAATGGGCTAATGTTCTTGAAACTCCTGATGGAATCGAATTAAATTTGTTGATATAACCCAGACTTTTTAAATGTCGCGGATAGCCGGCAAATAGTTCATCACCGGCATCTGCAGACAAAGCTACCGTAACATTCTGTCGGGCAATCTTACTAACTAAAGTTGTTGGAATGATGGAAGGATCTCCAAAGGGCTCATCGCAAATTTCCGGAAGTTTTGGAACAAGGTCCATTGCTTCTTTAAAAGTACAGAAGTATTCATGATGATCAGTTCCCAAAAAATTAGCGACTTCTTTGGCATGTGGAGCTTCATTATATTGTTTATCCTCGAATCCGATGGTATAAGTTTTAATTTTTTGTGTTGAATCCTTCTGAAGTAATGCTGTGACACAAGAACTATCATATCCTCCGCTAAGAAATACACCAATTGGAACGTCAGCAATCATTCTATAATTAAATGCAGACACTAATAATTTTTCGGTTTCCTGAATTGCATCCTCATATGGGATATCCAGCTTTTCCATATTAAAGGCATCAACAAGATCATAGTACTTTTCTTCCTTTAAAGACTGGGTATTCAAATCAAGGACCATCGAATGGCCCGGTTTCAATTTAAAAGTATCCTTAAAAATACAATAAGGAGCCGGAATGTATCCTTGCTGAAAAAAAATCGATAAGGCGTCTAAATCCAAATCCTTAGCAAAAGATTTATGCTTGTGAAAAGCTTTTAGTTCAGATGCAAATAAAAGAATGCCATTTTTCCAATAGTAGAACAATGGTTTAACTCCGGCTCGGTCCCTAATAAATATTACCTGATTTAACTTTTTATCAAAGATCGCAATGGCAAACATACCGATAAATCGATCGACACACTTCAATCCCCACTCTTCATAAGACTTCAAAATAACCTCAGTATCAGACTGACTGTTAAAAACATAGCCCAAAGAGATTAATTCGACCTTAATTTCTTTAAAGTTATATATTTCGCCATTAAAAACAATCCATGTACCATTGCTGATATTCTGCATAGGCTGGTGTCCGGCAGGGGATAAATCTATTATTGAAAGCCTACGAAAGCCGAATCCTATGCTTGCACCCCGATACTGAAAAATTTCATACCCGGAATCATCAGGACCTCTATGGCTTAATGTGTCAGACATTGCTTTCAGTTCATCAAAAGATGAGCGACCAGAAAAATCAATGAAACCACTAATTCCGCACATAAAATTTGGACTTTTACAAAGTTAACAAATTTCCACCCATGGTTTCATCACATAATTCAGGAATTTGGCTATTTTCACCGCAAGAAAAATTATGATAGACTTCATATTGCCAAAAACAGGTGAACACCTGGTCTTGAAAGAGGGTAAGCTTATCACGGAAAGCGGTATTGAAGTTCCTGTAATTAAAGGCATTCCACGTTTTGTTCCCCAAGAAAACTATGCATCAGCCTTTGGTCTCCAATGGAATACTTTCAAACTTACACAGCTTGATAGCAACAATCAACTGAATATATCTTTGACACGCCTCGAAAGATGTCTAGGTTTTAAACTACATGAACTCAAAGGAAAAACTATTTTGGAAGTAGGCTGTGGTGCAGGTCGATTTACTGAACTTTTAGTGAAAAGTGGTGCGAAAGTTCATTCAGTTGATTTAAGTGTCGCAGTCGAAGCCAATAAAGAAAACATTGGTAATGCAGAAAATTATAGCATTGCGCAAGCAAATGTTTATGAACTTCCCTTCCCGGATGAGGCATTCGATATTGTCATTTGTCTTGGAGTAATTCAACACACTCCCTCAAGTGAGCAAACAATAAAGAGTTTATGGCAAAAAGTCAAACCAAATGGATTTTTAGTAATTGATCATTATCGCTGGAGACTTTCCTACTACTCAACATTAAAGCCCTTGTATAGAAAGTATCTTAAACGATTAGAACCTTCATCTTCAAAATCGAAGGTCGATGGTCTGGTCAATTTCTTTTTCCCATTGCACTGGAAATATAAAAACAACAAAGTTGTTTGGTGGCTGATTCATCGTATCTCACCATTGATTGAGTATATACACGAATTTCCGGAAATGAAATACGAGGATCAACTTGAACTAAGCCGCTTGGACTCTTACGATTCTCTCACCGACTACTATAAACACTTAAAAACACCCGGACAAATAAGAAGAATCCTCAACAAAATCGGCGCAAAAAATATTTGGGTTGAAACCGGTGGAAATGGTGTTGAGGCAAGAGGGGTTAAATAAATTGAAAAAATGTCGAATCAAGATAAGGCAGGGGCAGATTACTGGACGAGCTTTTGGAAACAAACTAAACTGCCAGAACCGTTTAATTTTAATTCCGGCAAACTAAACGATTACCCTGCTAAATTACTCCATTCACTCTTTACGAAAATAGTTGAAGGTAAATCTGGCTCCGACATCAAATTTTTGGAAATAGGATGTGGCAATTCTGTCTTCCTACCCTACTTTGCGCAAAATTACGGATTCAGCATTTACGGATTAGATTATTCTGAATTCGCATGCAAACAGTCAGAAAAAATTTTGGAAAGAGAAGGAACACCGGGAACAATCACACAGGGAGATGCCTTCAACCCACCTTCTGACATGATTGAAAAATTCGATATCGTTTGTTCACTTGGAGTGGTGGAACACTTTGAAGACACAGCAGGTACACTTAAAGCCTTCGCCAGGTTTGTCAAGCCCGGAGGTATTCTGATTACATCTATCCCTAATCTCGTAGGAGTAACCGGTTTTTTACAAAAGATAATGAATAAGCCGGTATATGACATTCATGTTCCAATGGATAAAAATCAACTGGAACAAGCTATCAGGAAAGCTGGTCTTGAGTTAAAGTTCAGTGAATACTTTCTGGCAATCAGTTTTGCTGTTACGCTTGAAGGTAAAGAAGGAGCTCAGGTTAGTAATTTGGCTATGAAAAAATTAGTATTAAAAACAATTCGTTACACTTCAAAATTAATTTGGGTGCTAGAAAATAAACTCCGTCCTCTTCCTGCCGGAAAATTATTGTCGGGAGGAATAATCACTTCGGCAATTAAAAAAAACCATTAAGTTGAAGAAAGGATCTATCTTATATTTTTATGTAGGTGATTCACCATTTGTAAATAAGGATATTGAAATACTTTCAGGCGAATACAAGACAAAATCTTTCAACTTTCAATTCTCCCAAAAATGGAAGACGCCGTTTCAAATTATCCAGCAGTGTATTTTCCTGTTTTATCACATTTTTTCTGCTAAAGCGATTGTCTGTCAACTGGCAGGTTATCATTCATTTCTCCCTGTCGTTTTCGGTCGAATATTCGGTAAACCATCCTTGATCATTGCAGCAGGTACTGATTGTCAATCCTTCCCTTCTATCGGTTATGGAAATTTTCAAAAGAAAATACTTAAATATTTTACAAAATCTTCCTTTCAATTATGTTCACACATATCACCAAAACATGAAAGTTTGATTCACTGTGTGTATAATTACGATGATTCCGATTTTCCGGAACAAGGTTTGAAGTATTTTATACAAAATTTTAAGAAGAAATTTACCGTTATTAATAACGGATATGACCCACATCTATTCAAGAATATTTCGATCAAGAAAACAAATCATTTCGTTACAGTTTCCGGGAATTTGAGTGCAGCATACCAACAGAAACTGAAAGGAATCGATTTGATAATAAAGTTAGCACCAAAATTCCCTAACTGCACCTTTACCATTATTGGTGTTACCGAGACAAGTATTTTTAAGAACTTAAGCACAAACATTAATTTGCTCCCTCCGGTTAATAATGCCGATCTTATACATTATTATAGCGAAGCACAGTACTATTTACAACTCAGTATGGCTGAAGGTTTTCCAAATGCTCTATGTGAGGCAATGCTTTGTGAGTGCATACCGGTCGGTTCGAATGTATTTTCCATACCTGAAATTATCGGCGACACCGGATATATACTTAACAAACGAAATGATGCCGAACTTGAAATGCTCATCTCAAATGTAATTCAATCCAAGAATTATGAGCTGGGACTAAAAGCAAGAGAAAGAATAAAAAGTAATTATACAATTGATAAGCGGAAAAAGCAGCTACTTGATCTTTTAACTCAACTAATTTCTGAATAATTTTTATCAAATATCAGTCGAAACTATTTTAATACAGTTACAGAACCTTGCTTATAATCTAAATCGCTTTTAAGAAGCCAGGCATATACACCTTCAGGAACACTCCTTCCGTTATAAGTTCCATCCCACTTATTCTCAAGATCTACTGTTTCAAAGATCATTTCTCCCCATCGATTAAAAATCATTAAGTGATATGTGTCACAATAGCTATAATCTACGACCTCAAATAACTCATTGAGTCCATCACCATTAGGCGTAAAGCAATTGGGAATGTACAATCCAAAATCAGGTTCTCGTGCAACTACAATATCCTGCAAAGATGTATCAGCACACACCGTTCCAAAATTTGTGATAAATGTAACTTCGTAGGTTCCGGGCAATGAATAGATGTGTTCTGTATTTAAGGAAGATGCCGTAGTTCCATCTCCAAATGACCAATATGCTTGGGATAAGCCTGAAGCGTTACTATTAAATTCAGCTTTCATTAAGCAGGTGTCGTAGTCAGTTGTATAACTTGCATTAGTAAACAACAGAACCTGTACAGTCTTAGTGACTGTATCAGTACAACCAATGTCATTAGTTCCTATTAAGGTAACGGTATACTCTCCACTAGTTTGATACTGATGGATGGGATCTCTGAATACAGTAGAAATTCCATCTCCAAAATCCCAATGAAAAATGCTTGCGCTATCTGTTTGATTAATAAATTCGGCTGAAAGTGTGCAGTTTGGATCGGATATAAAATCAACTACGGGAGCTCTGTTAATGGTAACTACTTGCGATATTGTATCAGAGCAACCTGCAGGGTCAACTATAAGAGTAACATTATATGTTCCTGAAACGAGGAAATTATGTGTTGGCCAAGACACTGTGGAAGTTTTGCCATCACCAAAATCCCAAAAAAATCGTTGAGCATTGGTAGAATTATTCTGAAATCCGATTTCTGAATTACAAATTGGTGCCGTAAAAGAAAATAAGGCTTGGGCATCGGTAGTTACTATAACATTTTGAGTTAGCGTGTCCTGACAATTAAATTGGTCTGTGATCAACAATTTAACTTGATAAGATCCTGCGACCGGATAAGTATGCACCGGATTTGGAGAAACAGAATTTGTGCCGTCTCCAAAGTCCCAGTTATACATTATAGCTCCTATACTATTATCACTAAAATTATATTTTAATTCACAGTCCCTCGCCCCTGAAAAGTCGGCAATCGGCAAAGCATTTATATTAACCATCTGTGTCAAAGTATCAGGGCACCAATTTGGACTGGCAATCAAAGTTACAAGGTAAGAACCACCTGCGACGTACTGATGAACCGGATCGGTATCAGTCGTTGTATTCCCATCCCCAAAATCCCAAAAAGTGACTCCCGGATTTTGTGAATTATTCTGTAAATTAATTGTAGATGTACACGGAGGATTATTCAATGAAAAGGCTGCAATCGGTACCGGAGCTACTACGATCTGATTTGATACCGTATCCTTACAACCAAAATTATTTGTAGATATCATTGTAACAGTATAAGATCCACTTACAGCATATGTATGTGTCGCAGAAGCAGACGATGATGTGGATCCATCTCCGAAATCCCATTGATATGAATTGGCTCCAAGACTTGTATTATTAAAATCAACCACCAAATTACATTGAGGTTGTGCATTGAAAGCAGAGATTGGTGGCAGAAATAAAGATAGACTTTGATAGACTGTATCTTTGCAAGCACCCGAACTTGCAATAAGTCGGATTGTATAGGAACCCGTATCAAGATATAGATGATTCGGGTCGGTGAGAGAGGAAATAGTTCCGTCACCAAAATCCCATGAGTAGGAAGAAGCATTCAAAGAATTATTCTGCAGACTCACAAGTAATGTACATTGGGGTTGAACAAATGAATAAGCAGCTAATGGTGGTGCATTTAATGTGATTTGAGTTACAAGAGTATCCAGACAACCAACCGCGTTACTCACGATTAGTGTAGCATTATAGATCCCCGGATTAGCATATGAATGGGTTGGCGAAACACTACTTGAAGAAAAGCCATCGCCAAAGTCCCATGATGAAAAAATTGAACCGGTACTCGTGTTAGTAAAACTCACCGAGAGGTCACATGCATCATTAAAAGTAAAAGAAGCTACCGGCGGTTCTTGTACAGAAATATTCAACATAAACGTATCCGGAAGTGTGCAGGTTCCATATGTGATCAGTCGGACAGAATGAATACCGGAATTTAGAAATTGATGAGATGGTGATAATAGGTTGCTGGTACTTCCATCTCCAAAGTCCCATAAATAAGAAGTAGCATTTATGGATGTGTTGTTAAATTGTACTACTGCGTTTTTGCAAACATTTGTTACGGCATTGAAAGAGGCCAGTACATTCTGAGTAGAAGGTGCTATAGCCAAAACAAAAATATCTCTTCCTCCATTATGTGAATTATCAAACGCACCCGCCGATACCGGAAAACTTGACGATTGGGTTTCGCCTGCCACATAAACAGTATCATTTGCTACTGTGATACAATAGCCTAAATCATTTCCTGTACCGCCTATATATGTCGAAAAAAGCAATTGTGTTGCTCCTGGATTTAATTTGACAATGAATGCATCAAATCCTCCATTAAAAGTGCTATCATATGTACAAGGGCTCATAGGAAAGTTATTTTGACAGTAACCCGTAACATAAATTTCATCAGCAGAATTAACATAAAGACCGTATGCCTGGTCACTGCCATTTCCCCCTACATATGTTGAGTACACTAAACTCGACCCGTTAGCTGATAATCTGGTTACAAAAACATCTGCTCCGCCACCTGCATATGTGGTTTGTAAGGCACCTGAAGTTGTTGGAAAACCGGTCGATGCAAAGCCTGCAACGGTTGCCTCTCCTAAACTATTCACATGTAAAGCGTTCCAGATCATATCCATGCCGGATGTTCCAAGATATGTTGCATACAAAGGTGAACTCAATGTGGAATTAAACTTAGCAACAAATCCGTCCCATGCGCCACCGTTAAACGTCACATCATAAGATCCTGCAACAGTCGGCATCGATCCGCCACTCTGAAATCCGGCAATATAAACTTCTTTGTTCTGATCAACCTTTATTGTAATCGGAACGTCTTCCTGACTACCACCAAACAATGTTGAATATAAAATTGTAGAAAGTGTCGGATTGAACTTCACGATCCAACCATCCCATGGCCCACCACCATATATATTTTGAAACGCACCTGCAGTAGTGAAAACATTTCCATTAGATTCACCAGTTACATATACATCCCCGGTGTTATCAATATCAATTCCATGCCCATATTCAGAAAATCCACCACCGAAAAATGTAGAATAAATGATTCCATTACCTGCTGCATTTAATTTTAGCACATATGCATCCGTTAAACCTGTACCACCAGCAGTGGTTTGGTAGGCACCGGCGGTAACCGGAAAAGTGGGACTGTCAGTCGATCCGACAACCCAGACATTACCTGTCGCCTGCTCTACTTTTAGTGAATAACCTGCATCGGTATTTGCTCCTCCCAGAAAAGTTGAATAGATAAGTGTTGAGCCACTAGGATCCAACTTGAACACGTAGCTGTCGTAATTGCCTCCAAAAGCTGATTGTTGTGCACCTGCAGTTGTCGGAAAATTGGAACTGAATGTCCTTCCGGTATGATAAATATTTCCAAATGCATCTCTATCGATCCCTCCTACCCATTGATATTCATTTGCATTCCCACCAATGAAAGTAGAGTACACCAAGACAGGATCTATTACAAGAGGGTAATTTTTATTGTAGGCTTCAGGCTGAAACCCGACTGTACAATTATCTAAAATTTTAAATCTGACTTTTACTTGAATTTCTTCTCCATCGATCATCTGATACGACTTGGGTAAATAATCCAATACTTCTGTATTAGTCGTAGCAATTACAAGAGCACCTTCGCTATTCAAACTAAGCTTTGAAATGCCATCATATCGCATCTTTATGTTAGAAACATCACCACCAGGATATACTGTAAAATCATATTTCACATCTGCACTTTCGACATAATATTTAAGGTCTATATAATCATATAGGTTCTTATAATTAATGGCGTTATAATTTTGCAGATTACATGACCAATCACTTGAATTATTGCCGTAAAAATAATTTGTTCTGGAAGCAAGAGGTTCTAAGCCATTCAACTCACAGGAATTATTACTATTTAAAAATCTTAATTCAATTAATTCTATTGATGAAACAGAATCTAAAATAGCTCTATCAATGTTAGGCTTTGTTAATGAACGATTAGAGATTTGAATGAGATTGAAAGCCATTCCGGAATTATTAAACCGTATCATTCCTTTATTGAACCTAAGGTCGAAAGAACCTTTTGTTTCAGCTGATGCGGAAAAAAAATGTGGAATTGAAAAACCAGGCTCCCTTCTAAATTCACTCGAAAACAAACTTTGAGAGAATAAGGAGAAAATCGAGAAGTAGAAAACAATCAAATAGTTTATCCGCGGAATTCTTCCCATCATTCAGAAAATCAATACCAAATGTAGAAGAATAACAAATATTAATCAAGTCTTCTGATGCGAATTATAAGACGAAATGGGATCGTTAAAAAGTGCCTAAAATTGATAATTAAATCAAATAAGTCGGTTCGATGTAAAAAAATGTAATATCTACGAAAACCTTGCCCTACCTCGTCAAATAAGCAACTCCCTTCCTTACTCCGTTTTCACTTTTAAGCAGGTAGACGTAAACACCTTCTTCAGCCATCTGCCCTTTGAATGTGCCATCCCAAATAGCTTCCTGTGCATCTTCTGCTTCGAAGATCATCTGTCCCCATCGGTTGAAAACGCTTAGCGAATAACGATCGCAAGGTCTGAAAACCGATATTTTGAAGACATCATTTAGGCCGTCGCCATTGGGTGTAAATGCCGTCGGAACAAAAAGCAATTCACCCAGTGGCCCTTCAAATATTGCATAATGACTAACGCTATCCATACATGAAGATTCAGGATTTGTTGTAAGGTTAACTTTATATGTACCGTTTGCTGAATAAGCATGTGAAGGTGAAAGCTCCCGGCTTCTCGTTCCATCCCCAAAATCCCATAAGTATTCTGTTGCATTTTGTGGTACACCTACAAAATGTACCAGGCCTGAGCATGAGTCTATATAACTTTCAAAGGCTGCTTTTTTCCGGCTGATGAAAAAGATATCCTGAACAAGGGTATCAGGACAGGAATAAGCGGATGTGCTTATGAGCGTAACAGGTATAGTTCCTGAAAGAGAATAACTATGAACCGGAGAATGGTCTGTTGATTCAATTTCATCGCCAAAATTCCATTTGTACGATACCGCCAGTTGTGACAGATTTGAAAATTTAACCACAGAGTCACATTCCGTAACTTCATATTGGAATGCAGCCTCAGCTAACGGAGGCACGGAAACTAATTGACTGCTTGAATCTCTGCAGGCTGAATCGGACAAGGCTATGAGTTGAATCCTGAATACGCCATCAGAATTATAACGATGCGATGGTTGATCTTCAGGTCCTACCCAGGCATCATTAAAATTCCATAGACTTAACGCAGTATTCTGAGACAAATTAAGAGTTGATACTTTTTGCAAACAGGTATCCAATTCGAAGCTGAATTCTGCTACGGGAGGCTCCAAAACTGAAACGGTAGTTTCAACTGTATCCAAACAGGAAGAGTCTGCCGAACTCACTAATCTTACTTCATACAAACCGGCCTGACTATAGGTGTGCGATATATTAGTATCAGAAGAAACGGTACCATCTCCAAGATCCCATTCCCAATAATCTGCGTGCTTCCCGATGGCGATAGATGCATCACGAAATGTAAAGTCAGGTGTGCAACGAATATTATCTATTTCAAAATCTGCATAGAATGCAGGATGAACGCGAACCTCGCCTATTGTCGTATCATTGCAACCCGGATTAGTAGCAGAATATGCAATTAAGGTAGCCATGTAAACTCCGGTATCAGGATATGTCCATGAAGGATTTTTATCCGATGAAGAATCTAAAAAAGTTGACAGGTCACCAAAATCCCAGGAGTAAGAGGCGGCATTATATGATTGATTAAGAAAATCAGCCTGCAAGCTTCCGCAGGCTATTGTCGGAGAAAAGATCGAGGCGATGGTGATCATCGGGCACGGCACAACATTTACCTGAAAGTCCCTCTTCGTTTCACCGAGATACACACCGTTCCTATATTCTTTTGCACAAACGCCATACACAAACTGACCGGAAGATGCCGGCGTGGCTGTTAGCCTTCCGGTAACCGGATCTATATCCAGAGGTACTCCTCCAAAAGGATTAGCTTCAGAATAAGGGAATTGCCAAACGATAGGATTGTATGGCGGACCATTTGGTGGAATCGGCTGCGGGCTGCTCTGATTTGCTCCTAACAAAGGTGTACAGATCTCATATACTATGGAATCACCATCAATATCAGTGGCAGAATGATCGAATGTGAATGGTGCACCTTCACAAATGAATGTTGGCGGAAGAAAATTAAATTCAGGATTACTGTTCACCCTGCAAAGCACCGTGTCAGGAATAGTAGCCAAATAAGTTGCGCCCGGAAGTGGCGACAGATCAATGTTTAGAATGGAGTAATTTCTGCAACAACGCTGATATACCAATTGATAACCTCCCGGTATTGGTGGAAGTGTCATGTTCAGCGTGTAAATACCTACTTCATAACAAATATTAGTAGGAGGCGTAAGGCAAGGCGAGTTAATGATATTAGGGATATGATTTATACTGTTAACGTACACATCTGAGGATGCAACCAGGTTACCCTGCATATTAAAGACACCTATCGAAGCAGGATCATCAAAAGGAGCCTGACCGCCGAAGCAATCTCTATACACGACCAATCTGACTTCATATACATTGGCTCCGAGATAGCGATAGTTCAGTTCACCTCCTACTATATGTGAAGCCACCACTGCCGATGAAAACAAGGAAAAAATTAAACTAAAAATTAAACAGTACCTGAAAAACATTCCTAGGTTTTTATCAAAATGAACTTCAAACAAATTTAGTAAAATGGGTGATCCAGACAAAAATGCCTGCCAAAATTATAGAGTCTTAACAATTCAATGAATTTATATTTAAGAACGATGCTATGAGAAGTTAAGAAATACAAATGTTAAGGAAAAGAATAAAAACAAGGACAAATAAGGCTGAAATCAAGGATTAACAAGTGAATATACTCATCATGCTAAACATCAGCTTTAAATCTATGCGAAATATCTTTGTCATCAAAACATCATTAGTTGATCGCATCATGAAATTCGCCAAAAAAAAATTATTTATATATGTTTATCGAGCCCTTTCCGTCTGCATCTTTCCATGCACGATACATACCTTCAGAATTGAATACCAAAGCACATTGAGCAGAAGCATCTACGGCAATCAAGCCACCTTCTCCCCCTAATTCAAGAAGTTTTTTATTTACCACAAGTTCACATGCCTGTTTTAGAGTCATGCCTTTGTATTCCATCAGGCAAGATATATCATAAGCCACAACAGCACGAAGAAAATATTCACCATGACCGGTACATGATACAGCGCAAGTCTTGTCATTTGCATAAGTGCCTGCTCCAATGATGGGGCTATCACCGACCCGTCCATATCTTTTGTTTGTCATTCCTCCTGTCGAAGTGCAGGCGGCAACATGGCCGTTGATGTCCCTGGCAACGGCTCCTACCGTTCCGAATTTTTTTTCACTGTGATCCAGCTTCACAGAATTTGTATCTCTGATTTCAAGTAATTGATCATATCGATATTGACTGAAAAAGTAATCATCAGACTCGAACTCAATGCGCATCTTTCGTCCGAATTCTTCAGCACCTAAACCGGATAGCAGCACATGTTCGGAATTTTCCATGACGTTCTTGGCGAGTAAGACAGGATTTTTAACATTATTTACCCCGCTTACAGCTCCTGCCTTCAGTGTTTTACCATCCATCACAGAAGCATCCATTTCATGACATCCATCATGAGTAAAGACAGAACCCTTGCCTGCATTAAATAATGGACAGTCCTCGAGAACTACTGTTGTGTGCACGACTGCATCAAGTGCGGATCCGCCGGAACGCAAAACTTCATGACCGGCTTCTAAGGCGTCTTCAAGAGCTCGCATATACTGTTGTTCATTCTCGGCAGTCATGCTGGATCGAACAATCGTTCCTGCACCTCCATGTAATGCTATGATATAGTCAGTCATAATTTATACGATATATTAAGCAAAGTAATAAATAAGCAACACAAGTTTTGTAATTAATCATTCCCAAATTGAACAAACCCGTGTTCAATGAAAAAATTGGACAATGATTTTTTCAGGGCCTTACAAAACAATATGAAATTTCCGATCCAGTATTAAGTCATTTTTTGCCTTAAAACGCAGATTGAATGAATTTCTCATTCATAATTTTTGATAAAAATGAGCATTCGTCCCTTTTTGACCCGACATCTTACATCTTCAGTCCTGGCTGTTAATCTTCTTAATTAAGGATTCTGTTCGGTTTAGTTTGCAGATATCAATAAGAAACATAAACACAAACAATGAAATCCTTTTACTCTACCGTACTTCTCATTTCGGTACTGGCACTTTCAAATGCCGGTGCACAGACACCTGCACTGAGAGGAATTTATATCGACAAGTTCTCCCAGATCTTAGGAAATACTAATAAAGAAGATAGCCTTCTGCACTATGCACAGGATAGTTCATTCAACTACCTTGCATTATATGACCTGCAAAATATCAGCTTTACAAATGCAACAACAGTCGGAAAGCTGGCGAGTTTTATTCGCAATGCCCGCGAAAATTATGGGATACAGTATATTGGTGCCGTTGGTGAAACCTTCTCAAGCTTTCAGTCAAAAATTGCACCCTATAATAATGGACGCTCTAATCCGAATGAAAGATTCAATGTATTCAATTTGGAGTTCGAATTCTGGATCAGCTCATCAGTAAATCCGGGGGCATATTACTGCACTCAATACCTCATTCAGAACAATTGCAGTTGTGATACGTCAGGAGCATTTAAGTTCTATATAGATCAGATGCGCAAAATTGATTCACTCGCAACTATTCAAAATGCACTTTCAGAAACTTATGTAGGATGGTTCAATCAGGGACAAGGCCAACAGATCGCACAAAATACCGACCGTGTCCTGGTACATGCATATCGTACAAGTTCATCCTCAGTATTTGGTTATAGCAAGACACGATTATCTTATTTGGCATCATTAAGTCAGCAGGTCGACGTTGCGCCTATCTTTTCTTCAGAGCCGGATTTCATGGGGCCATGGCTTACATCGAACACACTTACTGAACCATACTCACAATTTATAGCTGATTTTAACTCCGACAATTCAAGTTGGAAACCATATATACGATTGCTCGGCTATCAATGGTTTGATTATGGATACATGCCTAAACCGGTACCGGGGACTTCTCCTACTTTTACACCGACAATCAGCGCTTCAGGTGCAACTAATTTTTGCAACGGAGGAAGTGTGACGTTGACGGCATCTGCAGGATCAAACTATTTATGGTCAAACGGCGCAACTACTCCTTCAATAAATGTTAATAGTAGCGGTACATTCACATGTCAGGTGACACAGGGAGGTGTGACCAAAACAACATCAGCAGTGAGCGTAAATGCTAACAGTCTGCCCAGTGCATCATTCGCAGTCGGGAATACCTCCGCCTCCGGTGTAACACTGAGTTCTACATCAACAGCAGGCGGAGGAAGTATCTCAGCATACCAATGGTATTATAACGGCTTTGCAATCGGCGGCGCGAATTCAAGTACATATACTGCTAGTTCAGACGGTAATTACGCATTAAGTGTTACAAATTCCAATGGCTGCAGCCATACTTGTACTTCTCAAAATATTATTATTCCGGTCTCAGCCTGCAGTCTCACAACACCATCGGGCTGCGCATCGCTTAATCTTTCATCTACCAGCGTGATGTTGAGTTGGTCGAACCTTCCATCTTGCGATTCTGTGATCGTGAGATATAAGATGGAAGGAGCAAATGCTTACACATATATCCGACTTCCTTATACGGGCAATAATATTGTCACTCTGACAGGTGTTGTTCCAAACGCCAGATATTCCTGGAGAGTTAAAACTTCTTGTGGGGGTTCATACAGCGGATACTCATCGAAAAAATATTTTTCGACACATTCTGCTACAGTGAGTATTGCATATGCTCCTGAAGCCAGAATTGAAAGCATTGAAACAGAACAGAAGCAAGTAAGCAGAGAACTTCTCACCTATCCAAACCCTGCAAGGGATCATTTGAAGATGGACTTCTTTGCAGAACTTGATGGTAATGCCGAAGTAATGCTGATGGATATGACAGGCAGAGCAATGATCAGTAAAAATGTAACAGTGATGGAAGGAGAAAATTCAATCACACTGAACACTTCAGATATCCCGTCAGGATTCTACCTCAGCATAATTAAAACCGGAAATATCAATCTGCTAAAAAGGGTACTCATTCAAAACTAATACATCAAACACAAAAGCTCAAAAGCCCCGGTAATAGCCGGGGTTTTTGCGTTTACAGCATTTCGGCCTGTTGAAAACCAATGGCAACAGGCTTCTTCATCTTTTCTACCAATTTTAATTTGTCCCATTTAAAGCCTGTTTTGGCCCATTTTCCCATCAATTTTGGATGAAACAAGCCGATTTTTGCCCAAATACCACACATCAGGCCCGGGCTATGTTAAAAACTTACTAACAGTTGATTATCATCCTATTATTAAACTGTTATCTTCGCCTTCGATTCAAAACAACAATCAGGAATCCGTGATTTTCGGAAGGGGAAAAGAAGAAATAACGGAGCCGAAATTTATTGGTATCAGGTAATATGTTTCCATGAAATTCACCATGAGAATTTCATGGAATTAATTTAATGCATTAACAAAACGTCAATCAAAGCATGAAGAATTCAAACATCAACATTGTAACATTAGTTGCAGTAATACTCTGCGCTTGTCAGCTTTCATTCGGACAAGCAAATAATGTTAGAGGTATGTATGTAAAAGACATTGATAACTGGCTCGGGAATTCAACGAAAGAGACAGATCTTCTTACGTATGCACAAGGGAATGCATATACTTATATAGTATTCTATGATCTCGGATCATTAAATTTTAGTAGCAGTACTACTAAAAATGCTCTTGCATCATTCATCAGTCGTGCCAAGACACAATACGGGTTGCTTGAAATCGGTGCAGCCGGTGAGAACTCATCATTTTTCAGTAATAATATTATTCCTTACAACAATGGGAGGAGTTCATCTTCAGAAAAATTTGACGTTTTAAATTTTGAATTTGAATTTTGGGTGTCATCCAGTATTGCCGGACAGTATTGCAGCAAGTACCTTACACCGAATGGTTTTTCTTGTGATACAGCAGGAGCTTATAAGTTTGCTAAAAGAGAAATGATCGCCATGGATGCCATTGCAAATGCAAATGGTCTCATTTCAGAGATGTATTTAGGCTGGCCAAATAAAGGTCAAATGCAGGATGTTTCAAATGCTGTTGATCGTGTTCTGCTTCATGCCTACAGACCTGATGATTCTGATGTTTACCAGTATTCAAGAAATCGGCTGATTGATATTGCATCGGTCGGACATTCTGTAAAAGTTATCCCTATTTTTTCTGCTGAATCAGCATTCATGGGTCCATGGTTAGCAACCCACTCTATTACCAGACCATACCAAACCTATTCAGACAAATACGTGACAGAGACAGGTAGCTGGAAACAAAATATCAATTTACAGGGATACCACTGGTTTACGTATTCCGAATTACCTAAGACAATAGCAGCTACAGCAACCATCTCAGCAAGCGGCCCTACGACATTTTGTACAGGAGGCAGTGTAACACTGACGGCAAATTCAGGTGCAAGTTATTTGTGGTCGCCGGGTGGACAAACAACGAAATCGATCGTGGCGACGCAATCAGGAAATTATACAGTTACAGTAGTAAGCACTACGGGCGTCAGTATAACTTCATCTCCGATCAATGTCAGCGTCGGCAATACTACTACCGCACCTACAATAACGGCAAGCGGACCAACAACATTCTGCTCCTCTTCAAGCGTGACATTGACCTCCAGCAGTGCAGGTTCATATCTTTGGTCTAATGGTCAAACTACGCAATCAATTACGGTAAATCAAAGCGGGAATTATAGCGTTACTATCACATCAGGAACTTGTTCTGCAACTTCAAATACGACCACAGTAAATGCTACTTCTCCGCCAACAACACCAACGGTAACATCCAGCGGACCACTAAGTACATGCACAGGTAATTCAATTACGCTCACTTCTTCTAGTGCCAACGGATATTTGTGGTCAACAGGTTCAACGAGCTCCAGCATCACTGTAAATACGCCAGGAACGTATTGGGTACGCATATTTAGCTCCGGAAACTGTTTCAGCCAAAGTGCAGACATCACCGTGAGTGCTGCAACTCCTCCTGCTACCCCTACTGTCACAGCGAGTGGTTCTCTCAATCTTTGTCCCGGTGAGAACGTAGTCTTGACTACTCCATACAATTCCGGCGGATATTTGTGGTCTAACGGAGCGACAACGCAGTCTATCACTGCTTCAAGTGCAGGAACTTATTGGGTTAAGATTTTTAATTCAAGCAATTGTTCTGCGCAGTCTACAAATACGGTTGTGACAATGAGCTCAGGATCTACTCCTGTCATAAGCGCAAGCGGCAGCCTGAACCTTTGTACAGGAAATTCGGTAACACTTACATCCAGCACAGCAGGAAATTATACGTGGTCAACCGGAGAGACAACCCAAAGCATCACAGTCTCTACTGCAGGAACATATTGGGTTCGCACCGGCTCAGGATCATGCAATGTTCAATCTTCAAATGTTGTTGTGACTACAAATGGTGCCTCAACACCTGTAGTAACTGCCAGCGGCCCTCTGGATTTTTGTCAGGGTAGTTCTGTAACACTTACCTCAAGCGCGGCGGGCGGCTACTTATGGTCTACCGGTGAAACTACTCAAAGCATTACGGTGAATAGCTCAGGTAACTATTGGGTAAGAGGGTATGTATCCGGAAATTGTTATGCACAGTCAGTGAATCAGACCGTTACGGCTCATAGCATTCCGGCTGTACCAACAGTGACCGCCGGTGGTTCATTGGAATTAACAAGTAGCAATCCTTCTGTTACATTAACCGCATCAAGTGCCGCCTCTTACCTTTGGAATACAGGAGCGACCACGCAGAGCCTTACTGTGAATACAGCAGGTAATTATGTTGTTACTGTTGCCAGCAGTTCAGGTTGTACATCGGTTTCTACTCCGATCGTCGTTACAAGTGTAACCTGTACTCCTCCGGCAATTCCTTTGATAACGCTTAGCGGATCATCAGTACTTCAACCCGGCCAGTCAGTCGTCCTTACGGCTACTGCAGCAAGTGGATATTTGTGGTCATCAGGAGAGACAACACAATCAATTATCGTATCCACAGCAGGAACTTATTCTGTTCAGGCATACTCGGGTCCGAATTGCTACTCCATCTCACAGCCGCTAACAATTACTTATGCAACAACAGACATAGGAACAGTTGAAAGTGCATCTAACTTTAATGAATTTACTGCTTATCCAAATCCGGCAAGCAATAATGTGTCTTTCAAGTTTAATTCCAAAGATAGAGAGCAATTAGATTTCATTCTCTTTGATGTTACCGGAAGAGAACTTGAACGCAGAAATATTCACAGTCAAATAGGTGAAAACATGGTAGAAATGAATGTCGCGGATTACCCTAGAGGAGTATATTTCGGTTGCATCGTTTCGGTAAATGAAAAGCAAACAATCAGGCTCATCCTGAATTGATAAATAATATTTTCTTATTTACAAAAGAGGCCTTAAAAGCCTCTTTTTTTATTCCCTGTTGCAAATACCAATATACGGACAGTATTTACATCGGTCCTCGTCTTCAGTTTGAGTGAATGCGATGCCAGGGTCAAAAATTTCTAATAGCAGCTTTCTAAGACCGGTCTCGAATTCCGAAAAGATCTCAGATGAGAAAGCTTGACCATCATTCAAATACCATATGCCCTTTGACATGTCACGCAAAGTCACAAGTCCGGAAGAAATTCTCTTATCAGGCATATCTTTTTGTACGATGTAGGCATAAAGTAATGCCTGGAATTGCTCCTTATAAGCAGGATCAGTAAATACATCATTCATGGAAGATGCATTTCTCCGGCTTACTTTTCCCGTCTTATAATCAAGAATGCGCAACATTCCATTCCTTTCGTCTACCCTATCAACGATTCCGTATAATTGCACCATGTGATCTCCGGAAATTTCAAACTCTCTGAAAATATTCTTTTCAAGAGCCAGTAATTTCAACGGTGAATCTTTACGATCCATATTGATAATTTTAATTATCAATTCTCTCAATACATTTCTCAGTAGAAGATTCTTCCCAACTAATCTATTGTCAGTTTTTAATTCCGCCTGAATTGCAGCATCCAGGGCGGAGTCGATCTTCTGTTCTATCTTAACGAAGTTTGCATCAGAAAGCTCAATCTCATCTTTGTAAATATCCTGCATACTCTTATGAAGAATACTTCCAAAGCCGGCGGCCTCCATAAATTCCTGTGTCTCATCCTGCTCTTTCAAACCTGCCAGATACCGGAAGTAAAATTTCAATGGACAATTAATATAAGTATTAAGGGCAGAGGCTGAAAATTTTGCTGAATACTTCTCCTCCACCTCGTCCGATGATATCCTGAAATACTTTTGCAAGGCAAGCATAATGTCAGTTGACTTATCTACAGAAATTCCCTGCACTTTCTCTTCTGAAAATGGAGTACTTACAACCCTCTCAGTAAACTTTATTTTATCCGGAAAAGCACTTGAAAGTTCATGTTCTATTTGCAAGAGAAAGCGAGACTTCTCACCGCCGGCGATTGCTTTACTTTCAGTATTATAAAGCAGGTGTACATGACCGGCTCTTTGCAGAAGTCTGTAAAAGTGATATGCTGAAACTGCATGCTGATCTTCAAACGTTGGCAAGCCAAATGCTTTCCGGATGTTGAATGGAATGAAAGATGGTTTGTTACCACTTGCAGGCAGTACATCTTCATTCACGGATAATAAAATAATCCGATCAAAATCCAGCACCCTGGTCTCAAGGAATCCCATCACCTGTAAACCTTTAAGAGGTTCGCCTGTAAAAGGGATCTTTACAGACTGAATGATCTCTCTGAATAAAAACCAGCAAGTATCCAGTTCTATATTAATATTCTCTTTCAACAGAGCATCTTCAAGTCGACTCAGATGAGTGTAAAACTGAACAACAAACTCTGACTCCAGTTTATGAAATTTAAAGTCTTCCTCTTTCATACAAGAAAGGATCAACTGAAGAATTTCTCTCAGCCATTTAAACAGTTCTTTAACATCACCTAGTTCTCTGAACAAAACTGAAAATATCTCAGCGCTGAAATTACCAGACTGCACCGGGGAAATACGTATTGAATGAATTTTATTGTACTCATTCATCCAATTTTGAATAGGTCCGGGAGCAACCATTCGTATGTATGGATGATTTAATATATTAAGTACATCACGGAAATAAAATGTATTCCCGGCCACATTTTCAGTTCTTTGATTTTTCCTCAGACTAATAAGAGATTCGAAGAGGTGATACAGAGGTGTTACCCTCAAAGGATATCCCATGGTGACATTGACATCCTTTAACTCTTCCGGCAGAGCATATAAGACAGGAAATAACAGGTTCTCATCGGGCAAGACCAGTGCGGTCCGCTCCAATTTGAAATCAGGTTCTTTCATCATCTCTTCCAATAACTGACCGGCATATTTTGCCTGCCCGACTAGCAGGGGAACTCCAGTGACATCTATGGATCTCAATCGCTCAGCAAAATGATTATTCTTCCATAGAAAATTTCCCTGAACTAAATTTCCCTTTCTGAAAAATGTCCCCGCCTCCTGATGCTTCTGATCTACATAGTAAGAGTCTGCATCCCAAAATATTTTTGCCTTTCGATTTTGAATAAAATGCTCCAGAATTACTTCTTCTGTTTTTGTCAAAGCATAAAAACCTGCAAAGATCAAATTATCGCACGAACGATCATCTTCCATCTCATTATTCACAATCCTTTCAGCTACCACACGAAAGGCAAGACCTTCGTAAGCCATTCCATGTCTCAATAACTCATTTCTGAATTCATTATAAATAGAACCAAGGTGCTTCCACGTGTTGATAAATTCTGTTTTTAGCTTTGAGGGATCTTTTGAGAAATAGCTAATCCAAAAACTTCGTAATTTTTCAAGTTCTTCTTCATCCAGTTGAAATTCCTGTTCGATCACACGAAGATCATTCACAACACTAAAGACTTTGTCCGCATCGGCAATGTATCTGTCTATATCAGAAAAGTCCTGTAACATTAACTCACCCCAGGGATAAAATCTGTCAAAAGATTCTGCCGGAAAATATTTAGTGTATATTCTGTAAAGAATAAATTGTAAGCTAATATCATCAGGGATAACAAGTGGCGAAAGCCGGCCTATAAAGTCCTGAATAGTAAACACATTAGGCGCCCAAATAGGTTTTTTCGCCCTTGATGCCAGCTCTTGTTTAAAAAACAACCCTGCCCTTCTCGTAGGAAATACCATGTTTAAGGCACTTAGGTCCTCACCATGGTCAGCGATCAGTTTATCAGTAAGTTGTTGAAGGAAAGTCTGCATCATTTAGCAAAAGCATATTATTTTGAAAGTCAGATTTGAAGGACTAAATTAGCGGAAAATTACAAGAGAATGCAGAAACGACTCGTAAAGAAAGAAAAAAAGATTGCCGGAGTTTGTGGAGGACTTGGTCACTATTTTGATATAGATCCTACTATAGTTCGTGTTCTATTTTTAGCAGCCTTATTAATGTTTGGAACAGGTCTGTTATTGTATATCATTCTAGCCATTGTGATGCCGGAAGATACCACCGGAAATTCCTGACCAGAAATTCTAATCCTGGCATGCCGGTCTCCATCCCTCTTTAATTGTTGCCAACAATATCCCTAATTGGACTTCAAAATCCCAGCTTATCTTCCCGAATGACAATCAGGAAATTCTTTTTTCTTTTATTGATCAATATTAGTTTATTCCCCGGCCTGTCGCTTGCAGAAGATTCATTGACTGTCAATTTTCCTATATCAACAGTTGTTCGTTACAAATATTCAGGAATAGGCTCTGATGGTACACAGCAGTGGTTCATTCCCGACTCCGGACTCATCTGTATCTCTTCAGTAGATCCGGCAACAAAGTGGCACTATAATTCACTTGGAAATTTAGGTTCCGCTTTGAAGCCTCAGGTTTTTTCTGTTGACAGGGAAATTCTACCTATTGCAGGTATACGTGCATATGACCCTTATAAATGGAAATCAGATAGCATCAAATATTTTAGAAGTAACAAACGCTTTTCTCAGATTGATTATCACAATGCGTCTTTCAAAGAACAAAAAATTCGCGTTTTACATAGTCAGAATATTTTGAAAAATTGGAGTGCCGGACTTGATTTTCATCGTCTGGGAGTGAAAGATTTTACACGTAACAGTGATACTTATCAAAATCAACTTGCCTTGTTCACCTGGTATGAATCTCCGAACACACGTTACAATATATTTCTCTCTGCCCTATGGAACACATTTAAGAATCAGGTCAATGGAGGACTTAGTAGTGATTCTCTTTTCGATACAGGTAACATTACTAATTTGGGTTTAAAAGGTTTGAACATTAATCTCAAGGATGCAGCTCATCAATTCAGAAATCATGAATTTGCATTACAGCAGGATTATAATTTACTGAACAAACCTGACTCAGGGTCAAGTAAAAAGAGATTTATAAATGATTTTAAAATTGTGCAAAGAACATATTTTGAAAGTGGATCTTATGCATATTCTGATGCGGTTACTGATAGTACATTTTATAGTAACTTCTATAAGAGCGGCACTACTTATGATTCACTACACTATTATGACTTGAAAAATTCCGGTGGCTTTCTACTACCTCGTTCTGATTCTGCCACCACATTTTTCTTCAGGAATTTTAGCACACAGGTTGAATTCGAACATCAGTGGTATCAATATAGCCAGAGGGATGCATGGGATCTGAACAACTATTTGCTAAAAGCCATTTTGTTTACGCCTCTGTCTGACTCAACATACTATCTCAGCTCCTCACTCGACTACGTTCCGGCCGGAGAGAATAACGGACTGTATAAATTCGATGCAAAGATTGCAACACCTTCTTATAAGACCGGAAGTTATTTTCTTTCTGTATCTGCTTTAAGAAGAAGACCCGATCAAATCTTACTGAACTACTATTCGAATCATTTTATCTGGAACAATAAGTTCAAAGACATTCACAGTCAAACGCTGCAAGCAGGTATTGAAAATAAAAAATATAAATTCCGTCTGGAGCTTATCCTCCACAGAATTGAAAATTTCACCTTTGTGGCTGAGGATGCAATGCCTTCACAGTTTGATGGAAGTCTCGAAATTAGTCAACTCCATCTCACTAAAAATTTTACATTCAGAAAGTGGCACTTTGATAATGATCTATACTTACAGGATAATTCAAATCAAAAAGTACTTCCACTACCTTCTTATACAGGAACTCATTCACTGTATCTAGAAAATTATTTCTTTAAGAGGGCTTTACGGGCTCAGTTTGGTCTTCAATTAAACTTTAATTCTTCCTATTACGCAGATCGTTTTATGCCTGCGACAGCATTATTTTATTTACAGGAGGAAAAGAAAACAGGTGGAGTTGCCCTCCTGGATATCTTCATACATTTGAAAATTAAATCGGCAAGAATTTTTCTGAAAATTGAAAATATCGGCGACGGTCTTGTGGCAGACTACTACTATGACACTCCACATTATCCGGAAGCAGGCAGAACATTAAAGTTTGGACTGAGCTGGAGATTTTATGATATGTGATCAGGAGATCAGGTTTTCTGCTTTTTCTTTTTTGCAGCAGGGAATAATATATTATTCAGGATCAAACGGTATCCGGGTGAGTTGGGATGCAAATTGAGGTCAGTCGGAGGATCTCCGACCTGATGCTGATAATCTTCCGGGTCATGACCTCCGTAAAAAGTCCATGTGCCTTTGCCATATTCTCCATGAATATAACGCGCTTCAGATTCAGCCTTAGTTTCTCCCATCACCAACACATCCTGCTTTACAAATCTTTTTCTGAATGCAGTCGTTTGCCCCATGAAGCCCTTTATCACCTGCTCATGGTTCTGACAAAGCATGGTAGGGACAGCATCCCACTTAGCGGAAAATTCGAAGAGTGTGAAGAAATCCTCGGTACGTTGAATTTTTCTTAAAGGTGGCTGATTATCGATTTCGCTAAACTCATACTCATAAGGATTAGTACTTACTTTATAATCCTTGAAGGCAAAAGTTTTTTCATAATCCAGCTTAGAGTTCATTTTAGGATCAGCAGGATCCCCGTCGAACATTTGCTCACAGATATCAACACCTTCAGCAGAGAGGGCAATATCATAGCTATCCGTTGCCGAGCACATGGCAAACAGATACCCTCCTCCAACAACAAACTCTTTTATCTTCAGTGCAACGGCAAGTTTCATTTGCGACACTTTATTAAATCCCAGTCTGGAAGCCATAGCCTCCTGATTTCGCTGATCTTCCTGATACCACGGCGCATTGCGGTATGCTGCATAGAATCTGCCATACTGCCCGGTGAAATCTTCATGGTGCAGATGCAGCCAGTCATACAGAAGAAGTTTTCCATTTGTCACTTCTTCATCATAAACGATATCATAAGGTATCTCTGAATATGTCAATGCAAGGGTAACGGCATCGTCCCAGGGCAATTTGCTTTTCGGAGAGTATACTGCAACTTTAGGAGCCTTTTCTAATTTCATCACATCCATGTTCACTTCGGGATCTGATATCTCGGTGATAATTGCAGCTGCCTGGCCTTCTGCTAAAATCTGGAAGGATACTCCCCTGATAGAACATTCCTTCTCGAATTTGGCAATGTCATCAAACATGAAGCTGCCTCCGCGATAATTTAATAACCATGATACTGCTACATCGTGTTGCAATACCATATAGGCAATGCCATATGCTTTTAAATGGTTCTTTTGAGTGTCATCCATAGGAATAAGGATCTGCGCCCCATTGGATGATCTTGCCATCAAGAAAATAGTAAGTAGAAAAAATATTTTTTTCATAGTATAACGAAGGTACGAAGAAATTTCCTGTTAAAAATGAACGAAAAAAAATGGAATAGCTTATATACAAAGCTATTCCATTCAAATTCTTAATGAAATGTTCAGAAAAGAGGATCAAATATCCATTTTCATCTGATTCTTTTCTTTAATCTTAGTTTTCTTTTCAAGCTTTGCTACTATGCGGTTCCGATCTTTTTTGATTTGATCACTTTTTTGTACGATGTCCCACTCGATGGTTACCGCTTTTTCTTCCTTGAGTGGTTTTACTTTTTTTGGGGCTTTGCTTCCCTTCTTCTTTGGTTCTGCTTTCTTAGCAGCTGCGGCCTTCTTTGGACTTGCAGTTTTCTTTACTGCTTTAGCCGCCGTCTTTTTCTTATCGACTTTGGTCACTTTCTCAGACTTAGTTGCCTTTTTGCCTCCGCTTATATCGGACTCTGCTTTTATTGGTTTAGGATTAGGTTTTTCATCGATAAGACTCGTCTGAATTGCTGCAGGCTGCTGCGGACCATCTTTCAATTTGACGACGCGGGTCACGGCATTCTTGGTAAGAATATTTCCAATTGCGCCACGACCTTTCACTTCGGTTTCATTGAAGTCAACATCGATCTGAGTAATTCTCAGTTTCGGTTTTGGCCTTAAAATGGCTCGAACTGTCTCTGCGTCCTTATCATTACTGACAGAGAACCAGAGTACTTTGGATCCCTCCTTGCCTTTGGTAAGGACATATTCTTTATCTCTTGTTGTTCCACCCACAGTAAACCTTTTGATCATGGTATTTCCACCTTTACCATCCTGGTAGATCATATTGTAAACCGGACCGACATCACTCTTCTTATAGAGAGCAATATGTCTGATATCCTTACCAACGTATTTTTTCTCATCGACCTTGGTGACTATCATTGTTCCGTCACCTCTGAACACAATGATATCATCGAGGTTAGAACATTCGCAAAGAAATTCATCCTTACGCATCCCGGATCCTGCAAAGCCTTCTTCTCTGTTTACGTATAGCTTAAGATTATTCATGATCACTTCAGCCGCATTCACCTGCTCGAAAGAACCGATCTCGGTCTTGCGTTCTCGGCCTTTACCATATTTTTTAAGCAGATCTTTATACCAGGTGATTGTATATGTGCGCAGGTTAGCCAAATTGTGTTCCACTTCTTTAAGCTGCTCTTCGAGTCCTTTAATTTTCTCATCCTGAGCTTTCACATCATATTTAGAAATTCTCTTGATCTTGATCTCCGTCAGTCCGACAATATCCTCACGTGTAATTTCGCGCTTGAATTTTTTCTTGTATGGCTTTAAACCAAGGTCGATCGTTTCAATAACTGATTCCCACGTGGTACAGTCTTCTATATTTCGATAAATTCTTTTCTCAATGAAGATCTTTATCAAGGAGCTAAAATGCCACTCTTCTTCCAGCTCACTTTTGCGTATCTCCAATTCTTTTTTCAGGAGATCCATCGTGTACTGAGAATTATACTTCAGTATATCATTGACACTCATGAAGCATGGCTTGTCGTCAATGATAACACATGCATTTGGAGCAATGCTTACTTCACAGGCAGTAAAGGCATATAAGGCATCAATGGTTTTATCCATATCCTCATAAGAGTCGCTGTGCAACTGAACCAGTATCTCAACATTTGCTGCAGTATTGTCTTCTACTTTCTTGATCTTGATCTTACCTTTATCGTTTGCAGCAAGAATTGTATCGATCAGGGAAGATGTATTCGTTCCAAAAGGGATCTCTGTGATCACGAGTGTCTTCTTATCTTTCTTTTCAATTTTAGCACGAATACGCACTCTGCCACCACGAAGGCCTTCATTGTATTTACTGAAATCTGCGATGCCTCCTGTCGGAAAATCAGGCAAGAGATTTACTTTTTTTCCTCGAAGGGTATCAATAGATGCTTCGATGAGTTCGATAAAATTATGTGGTAATATCTTACATGCTAAACCAACAGCGATACCTTCTACACCCTGAGCAAGGAGCAATGGGAATTTAACCGGCAGTGTGATAGGCTCTTTATTTCTTCCATCATAGCTTAACTGCCAGTCTGTAGTCTTTGGATTGAATACAACATCCAAAGCAAATTTCGATAGTCTTGCCTCGATATAACGTGAAGCAGCAGCGCTGTCACCGGTATAAATATTTCCCCAGTTTCCCTGCATGTCGATCAACAGATCTTTCTGACCCAGTTGCACCAGTGCATCACCAATTGATGCATCACCATGGGGGTGGTATTTCATACTGTGACCAATGATATTAGCCACCTTATTGTATCTGCCATCTTCCATGTCCCACATGGAATGCAGTATTCTTCTTTGCACCGGCTTCAAACCATCGTTCACATGCGGGACAGCACGTTCAAGAATTACATAGGAGGCATAATCAAGAAACCAGTTCTCGTACATTCCCTGAACGTGGGGCACCGTTGAGTTTTCAGCATGCTGTTGCTCCTGAATTTCTACAGGCTCCTGTTTACTTGCTTTACTTTCTTTCTTCTTCTTTGCCATTCGGGTATTTATAATTAATCGAAATTTCTTAAGTCCTTTTAATGATTCATTTACTCCGCTTCTTCAGCAATGAGCTCTTCTTTAACAATGTCTTTTTCTATCCTGAGATTTTGTATGATAAAATCCTGACGTTCCGGAGAATTCTTACCCATATAGTAATCCAGCAAATGATGTATTGTCTCATCCTGACTCAGCATAACGGGTTCCAGACGGATCTTTCTTCCGATGAAATTTGAAAATTCATCAGGTGAAATTTCGCCCAGTCCTTTGAAGCGGGTGATCTCAGGATTTGCCCCAAGCTTTGAAATCGCATTCACTCTTTCAGTTTCACTGTAACAATAAATCGTCTCCTTCTTATTCCTGACTCTGAATAATGGTGTTTGAAGAATGTACACATAGCCATTCTTGACAAGCTCAGGGAAAAACTGAAGGAAGAATGTCATCAATAACAATCTGATATGCATACCATCCACATCAGCATCGGTGGCTACAACTATTTTGTTGTAGCGAAGTTCATCCAGACCATCTTCAATATTTAAAGCATTCTGAAGGAGATTGAATTCTTCGTTCTCATAAACAACTTTCTTAGTCATCCCATAACAATTTAATGGCTTCCCTTTGAGACTAAAAACGGCCTGAGTATTGACATCTCTCGCCTTGGTGATTGACCCGCTTGCAGAATCACCTTCTGTGATAAACAGAGTAGATTCAAGTCTGTCGATGTGTCTGGAATTTAAATGAACTCTGCAGTCACGTAATTTTTTATTATGAAGATTGGCTTTCTTAGCACGTTCGTTAGCAAGTTTTTTGATGCCTGCAATTTCTTTGCGCTCACGTTCACTTTGGTGTATCTTGCTTTCGATCGCTTTTGCTACCTCCGGATTTTTGTGCAGGTAGTTATCAAGCTCTGTCTTTATAAAATCATTGATCCAGGTTCTGATAGCTAAACCATTAGGTTCTCTTGTGAGCGACCCGAGTTTGGTTTTGGTTTGTGATTCAAAGACCGGTTCCTGAACACGTACGCTTATGGCAGCAACTATAGAGGTCCTGATATCGCTTGCATCATAGTCTTTTTTGAAAAATTCACGCACAGTTTTCACGATAGCCTCTCGGAAAGCTGCCTGGTGCGTTCCACCCTGCGTGGTATGCTGTCCGTTTACAAAGCTATAATATTCCTCACCGTATGCGGTGGTATGTGTGAAAGCTACTTCAATATCATCTCCATGAATATGTGCGATCGGATAAAGGATCTCATCCGACATGTTCCTTTCTAAGAGATCTTTCAGACCATTCTCAGAATAAAATTCCATGTCGTTGAAATGAATCTTGAGTCCTTTATTCAGATAAACATAATTCCACATCATGTTCGCTACATGATCCTTGTTGTAACGATAGTTTAAAAAGACTGAATCATCGGGAACAAAAACGAATGAGGTTCCATTCTTTTCTGTGCAACTTTTTTCTTTTTCATCCTTCTTCAAATTTCCCTGAGAGAATTCTGCGATCTTTGTTCTTCCTTCACGTATCGATTGTACCTTAAAATAGGAAGATAAGGCATTCACGGCCTTAGTTCCAACTCCATTCAACCCGACACTTTTCTGAAATGCTTTACTGTCATATTTACCACCGGTATTAATCTTAGAGACACATTCAACAACCTTACCCAGAGGTATACCCCTTCCATAATCACGCACTTCAACTCTTCCATCCTGGATATTAATGTCGATAGCTTTACCATATCCCATGACATGCTCGTCGATGGAATTATCTATAACTTCTTTCAGCAATACATATATTCCATCATCC
The DNA here is from genome assembly GCA_035341855.1 of Bacteroidia bacterium. Taxonomy (GTDB): domain Bacteria; phylum Bacteroidota; class Bacteroidia; order AKYH767-A; family 2013-40CM-41-45; genus QQVM01. The sequence continues at coordinate 56,414 of DAOQWA010000008.1, read as the reverse complement.
TTCGATGAACCATCTCCTAATTTTCCGATGTACATACCGGGACGGGTACGAATATGCTCTTTCCAGTCGAGAGAGCGTATACTATCTTCGGTATAACCATGATCCGGTTTTTTCTTTTCAGCCATTATATTTTTCTTTATCTATGATTCTCATTTGATCGATCATGAAGACCGAAACTTAATTGTTTTTTCCCTGTCAAAGTATTTTTCAATGCCTGATATTTTAATCCTGAAGGGCTTTTCGAGACTAAATTTTAGTCGCCTAAAATTATAGCCGTGAAGGCAATCATACAGGACTCAAGTCTTTTTTTATTCACATCATTCTGTGCAATGCCGCAAGCTGAAAGAATCACCGGTCAGTTCCCGGCTGCCAAACTAAGTTTTTCTTCTACATACTCCTTGCTTTCATCTACTTCCAGATACTTCAGGCGAGATCTTTGTCCTTTCTTAATGCTGATAGAAGACTTGGAAATTTCCAGAACAGAAGCTAAAAATGTGATAAGATGTTCATTCGCTTTTCCATCAACAGCGGGTGCTTTTAGCCGGATCTGCCAGTCACCTTCCACTTTCTCAAGCTTATCCTGCCTCTGATTAGGCTTAATTCGCACAAAAAGCGTCATACCTCCGGCTGATTTTGCACAAAGGTAATCAACTCCGGGAAAAACTCCCTGAAATCCGCTTCAAATGCGGGATATCCGGCCTCGAGGTCCTGAATCGCTTCATCCATGCGGTTTTCAAAATTTACTCTTTTGGATAGTCCGGTTAACGTTCTTGACAGTCCTTGTAAATGTGCATAATTAAGTAACCAGTTTCTCTCTATCATGTAGGGTAAAAATTGTTGTACCTCCACCGGCAATCCGGCCATATTACGACTTAATATTTCATAGGTATTATGAGTGTATTCTCCCAGGTCAATCTGTGAATAGTCTCTGAAATTCTTGGCGAGAAAGTGATCGTAATATAAATCGACGATCACACCGGAATAATGCCGGTACTTCTTTCGAAGCGGCTCTTTACTTCTGGCTGTCACCTCATGGTGATCAGTGAAATAATCAATCTTACGGTGCAGGGCTATTCCCTTTTGTATCCCATGGGGATAGTCAAACATCTTTTTACCCTTCACAAAATCAGCAATGAAATTACCGATCATGCGTTCTTCATTGTCACCGCTGAGATAAATATGTGCCAGGAAATTCAAAATATGGAATATAATATACTAATAATTAATGGAATAAGCCAGAAATAAAGAAATTATAAGGAGCATATACAGCAGTTTTGCCTTATAAAGCCTGTTTGACAGAAACAGAATTATTCAACAAAATACGGACAATGATGTTCAAATTACCTCTATAATTGACTTGAGCCTTGCTATTTAATATCTTTACGACAATGAGAATTATTCTTTTTGCCGCATTGCTCTTCCTTGGAATTGAAGGCATGGCACAACAACAGTTTGCATATTGCAAGGATTCAACGCGGATAGAGGACACATTTTGGCCCTGCGGAAGGGACTATGAACCTGTTTGCGGTTGTGATAACATTACATACAGGAACGAATGTGCTGCCTATTTTTGGGGAGGTCTGATCAGTGGAAGCTGGACAACCAACTTTGTTTGCGGCAATTTCGATATCGATTTCTATCCTACAGCGGTTACTTATTTTCCTTCAAAGTTTAGCATCTACATGAAAAATGCCGGCACTGCTACTCTATACATTTATGACAGCTTTGGAAAATTGAAAAACACTGAGTACTTCTATGCACCTAGTCCTGCATTCAAACAAAGCAGAGAAATTGCAGTACAAAACTTTGATCTGGGCATTTACATTCTTATCGTCGTTGTCGAAGGAGAAGTGCAAAGCATCAAATTTGCTAAAACAGTAAAGTTCGAGTAGTCGTTTCCCCGGTTCAATCTTCTGAAGGAGCGGATCCCACACCTCCTACGATATCAATCATCCCATAACCTTGCGTAGTGTACATTCCAATACCACATTCCCAGATGAACTTTTGAACCTGCGGATGAGCATGCAAGGTGAAAGGTAAGAGGTAACCGTAAATGGTCTGGTTAAGATTATTCTTATAAATGCGGGCAAACTTTTTGTGAGTATCAGCAATTTTCTGAATATATCCCGGGTCAGGGATGATCTCGAATTCCGCAAACTTGGCGATTTGCTCATCGGTGAATCCTGCCTTTTCCATTCTGTCAAGAATAGCATCATAGAACATATCTGAATACTCCTGATCACGAGGATCTAAAGGTTCAGGAAGATTACCTGCTTCATCGGTTTGAAAAGCTTCCTGTGGTACCATCGGTGAAATACACACATACTTCATCTGAGTAACAAACTCAGGATCAGGAATTACTTCAAAAGATTTTGGTACAAGTGTAAGTTTGGCAAAGCTTACAAGTCTTCTGTCAAATATCTTCTTTACTAATTCGTCAATAAAATCTGCTTCAGGTGCTGAAAGTACGAGAGAGACTTTTGATGAAAGAAATCGGATCTGACCGGTTTGAACCTTTGAGGTACCTTTCAACGAGGAGAAACTGTAGTTATTCGAAGAGACAGACATCTCGCGGATAACTTCTTCTAAAAACGCTGAAATGATCTTCTGGTGATGAAGCGGAACAGTACCACTGCTGCCGTGCACCTTTAAAAACGAAATTTTAATTCTCATAACTGATATACGTGAAAAAGATATTACAAAAAAATCCCCTGCCGTATCCGGCTTTTACAAAAGTAGAACCTTTTTTGATATCTAAAACAAAATATGGATTAATTCACACACAAAAAGTAATGTTAAGCAATTCAAGAATAATAAAATGCCTTTAAATCCTAATTAAGACCTATTAATAAAGCCATTTACATGTATAAAAAGCTCACAGCTTATTTGGCAATGCAAATTCTATTCGCTTATCTTTCCTGTTAAGATAAAGGAGGCAATATCATCAACAACCTGCTTTTCCATATGTCCGGACTGTTCATATTCTTCAGGCAAACTTTTTCCTTTTCCGGCTATAAATAAATGATTTGAGTTTGGGTACGATCTGAAGGTTACATATTTAGAATTTTTGAGACCGCTCTTCCAAAGAGAAAAATCTGTGTCAGTAACCTGGTAGTCCCTTTCTCCGTGCAGAATAAAAATTGGTAGTTTTAAACTTGACGCAGTATTTACCTGATCATAGGATTTTAGATCGAGCCAGTAGGATATTGGTATCCCGAGTATACCAATACTATCATTTTCATTTTTTGCAGTTAAGTTTTTAATTTTTGGGATGGCTGTCCGCAAACTATCCATTAACTCAGTAATCTTTTCAGAGCTGTCATTTCCCGCCAGATATTCAGCCTGCTCAAGCATAAGATCTTCCATAGGTCTTGCATTTGCAGCGAGCATGATAATTCCACTGACATCATTCGTTTGCTTAACAATGCGCGGAAGTAACATTCCACCCAAACTATGTCCTATCAAATAAATTCTTGTTGAATCTATAAGAGTATCATGCTTCATAGTTTTTATGGCAGATAAAACGTCGTCCATAGTCTCTTCCTTCACAGTGAGCTTTTTCATTTCTTCGGCCATTCTCTTTCCATAACTTCTCGTACGTTTATCATAGCGCAAAACAGCTATTCCCTGTGCAGCAAGTCCTACGGCGAGGTCTCTGAAGATCTTGGTGTTGCCGACAGTTTCATCCCTGTCGTTCGGCCCTGATCCATGAACAAGAATGGCGACAGGTGGATTTTTTACTTTCTTAGGGTAAGTGATCGTTGCCTGCATCCTGTATTTGTCAGTGATCACATATCGCTTTCGTTCAAAAAAACTTGCAGTATCCAAATATGTTGGATCATCGAATACGTACTTTTTAACTTCGGGAACAAAAAATATTCCTTTTAATTTTTCGTCAAGTCCAAAAATCACTTTGAAGTCGACTTTTCGTTTTTCAAATTCTGATTCATGCACGATTACGTCGATTCCATTTTCTTTATCTATACGTATATTGGTCACTTTCACAAACTCTCCTACCCTCTCTGTCAAATTTACCCATGCTTTGGCTAATTTGGCAGAATCTACATGGGCAGCAATTGTACTATCGAACTCACCGCAAACTTTTCCAAACTCTCCTTTAAGTACCCATTCATAGATTTGTTTGGATCTCTCAGTATGATCTTTAATCACCTGTGCCTGACAGGAAGATCCGAATATCATGGCAATTAAAACGATTCTGATAACTTTCATAATTGAATTATGTTCTTGGATTCAATGATTGATTGGTATTGAAACTTGATTCTTAAGGTTTAGATAAATGTAAATCAGAGCTTAAGTACTAATTAATTTTGTAGATGTGTGTGACTAAATTAAAAATAATATTTTTATCGGTGCTGCATTATTAATAAACAATTTAGAGTCTTGTTTGATCAAAGAAAGAATTTTCCAATATCATGCATCCTCATAATTGTTGATATGTGCAGCAATTTTAATACCTGCATCACCTTGTCCGTAAAAATTCTCTGTGAAAGCTGAGTTCTTCTTGAGCAAGTCATGGAAAGAATTCACGATTTTGATCCTATCACTACCAGCAATGCACAAGTAACCATTCTGTTCCAGTTCAACCCACTCAGTCTGTTCACGCATTAACACACTATGTTTCTTAAAATAAAATGCTTCCTTCTGTAAACCTCCGCTATCGGTAAGGACCAGTTTGGAGTTTTTAATGAGGTTTAGTATATCCATGTACCCCACAGGTTCAATAACATGTACAGTAGTTGTTAGTCCAAATTCATTCATCTGCTTTCTTGTGCGTGGATGCAAAGGCAATACTACCGGGATCTCAGTATGAATTTCATCCAATGCTTCAAGTATATTCCTGAGTTTTTCCTTATGGTCTACATTTTCTGCCCGATGGAGAGTACATAGAACATAATTTGCATTCTGCTCATCGCTTAATATTAACTTCCTCTTTTTTGCCTGTTCGGAATAATAGATTGCTGCATCCATCATCAGGTCGCCACACATATAAGCTTCGGCTTTTTTCCTTTTTAGACCTTCGTTGAATAAATTCTCAAGTGCAGTTTCCGTCGAACAGAATAAGAGATCTGAAATCTGATCAGTTAGTACCCTGTTAAACTCTTCAGCAATAGAAAGGTCGCCATGACGCATACCTGCTTCCGCATGAGCTAATTTTATTCCCGTCATTTTCGCAGCCAAAGCTCCGGCAAGTGTGGAGACTGTATCACCGTAAACCAAGACCAGGTCCGGCTCTTGCTGCTGAATAATTTTCTCGATAGCCGGAATCATCAATGATAACATCCCGGCATTGGAGCCGCCTTGTATGTTGAGGTTGATATCTGCCTGCTGTAGTCCGAGCTCCTTGAAAAAAACAGCGGACATATTATCATCATAATGCTGTCCGGTGTGGACAATGAACTCCTTAATCGAAGGAAATTCCTTGAAAGCCCGGCTGAGTACGGCGGCCTTAATAAATTGAGGCCTTGCACCAATGATGGTTAGGATCTTCATCTATGTTTGTATGCTCAAACCATTATCCACAGGTGAGATTGTCTTCATTTCAAAAATTCAGATGAAGAGTCAGACTAGTAATCAATAAAATTACTTAGCATAATTAACAGACCTGGTCTCCCTGATCACCGTCACCTTTACCTGTCCGGGATATGTCATTTCTGTCTGTATCTTATTTGCAATGTCAAAAGACAAGACCTCAGATTGTTTATCGTCTAACTTTTCACTTTGAACTATCACGCGTAATTCACGACCGGCCTGGATGGCGAAAGTTTTCTCAACTCCGGGGTATGATAATGCCAAAGCTTCCATGTCTTTCAGACGTTTGATATAAGAAGCAACCACCTCTCTTCTGGCGCCCGGACGAGCTCCACTGATAGCGTCGCATACTTGCACAATAGGAGAAATAATGCTTGTCATTTCGATTTCATCGTGGTGAGCACCGATGGCATTGCACACTTCCGGATTCTCCTTGAATTTTTCTGCAAGTTTCATTCCCAGAATAGCATGAGGCAATTCAGGTTCATCATCCGGAACTTTCCCGATATCATGCAGAAGTCCGGCACGCTTGGCCAGCTTAACATTTAAGCCAAGTTCAGCGGCCATAATGGCACAAAGGTTAGCCACTTCGCGACTATGCTGTAAAAGATTTTGACCATAAGAAGAACGATATTTCATACGACCCACCATTCGGATAAGTTCAGGCGCCAGTCCATGAATACCGAGATCAATAGTTGTACGTTTACCTACTTCAACAATTTCATCATCCAGCTGACGCTTTACCTTAGCCACGACCTCTTCAATACGAGCAGGATGGATACGTCCGTCGCTTACCAACTGGTGCAATGCCAGGCGTGCCATTTCACGGCGAATAGGATCAAATCCGGAGAGTATAATAGTTTCCGGTGTGTCATCGACAATGATCTCAACGCCGGTTGCCGCTTCAAGAGCACGAATGTTTCTTCCTTCACGCCCGATGATTCGACCTTTCACCTCGTCGTTCTCAATGTTAAAAACAGTGACTGCATTTTCAACGGCATGTTCCGTTGCAACACGCTGAATGGTTTGGATCACGATCTTTTTAGATTCTTTATTGGCAGTAAGCTTGGCCTCTTCCATGATGTCTTTAATGTATGACATCGCTTCAGTTTTTGCTTCCGCTTTAAGCGCCTCGACGAGCTGAGATTTTGCCTGATCAACACTCAAGCCGCTGATCTTTTCAAGTTGTTCCACTTGCCTTGAATGAAGCTTGCTTACTTCTTCCTTCTTGGCTTCAAGAATTTCAAGCTGATTCTTCAGGGTAGCCTGCTGGTGTTCAAATTCTGCCTGCTTACGTTGGGTTTGTTCAATTTTTTGAGCGAGTGTGGCTTCCTTTTGCTTCACCCGGTTCTCGGCAGCGTTGATGGTCTTATCCTTTTCGCTAATTGCTTTTTCGTGGTCAGATTTAAGCTGAAGAAACTTTTCCTTCGCTTCCAATATTTTATTCTTCTTCATCACCTCAGCATCTGCCTCAGCATCTTTGATAATCGAACGGGCTTTTTGTTCCGACTCTTCCACTTTCGATTTCATTGCTTTCTTGAGAAGAAAATAAGATATAAGTAATCCGACGACAAGTCCTGCTATGCCTACAAGTATGAGCAGTAGTTGATTATCGTTGTTATCCATAAACAGTATTATAGGTATGTATTATTAGAGGTTAAATTTCCGGGCCCATGACCCGACAAGAATTTGTGGCAATAAAAAACCCGCACTAATTCCGTTGACTACCATAAACCCCTTTTTTCAAGGCTGGAGCTGCCTGACAATTTCTGGTTTCTTCTGTTCCAAGAGGAACTCCTTTTGAGGAGTGAAGCCTGCCATAGATGCCTTGAGCTGATGCTCCAATGGTATCGAAGTGTTGAGTTTAATAAGTGAATCGGAACTAATGCGGGTATATCCCAAATAATCCAATTGGTCTAAAAGTTTTCATTGGCATGGATGTGGTCCGTCCAATTAAAATTTTAAAACCGAATCAATGAACTATTATAAGTTTCAAAGAACGTTGCCTTTATTGAGAATTCGTCTCTTGTTCGAGGTATTCATCAATCATCAGGGTGAGATGACGTATCTGATCTTCCATCTCTTTAGATGGCTTAGAGCCTTCCTTATTTTGATGATTTAATGATTCACTAGCAAACTGCAGCGCACACATGGCCAGAAGATCCTGTTTATCTTTAACAGCATAATTATCTTCAAAATCCTTGATACGCTTGTTAATATTTTCAGCCGCCTGCATAACACGCTCATGTTCTTCAGAGGTGATACGAAGCGGATAATTGCGATTTGCAATAGAGACCTTTATTGATTGATGTTCTCCCATAAAGGATGATTCACTTATTTTGTCCGTTCAGCAGTGTGATGTTTTTGTCGATCTCACCGATGATATCGTTAATTCTTTTCTTTATTTGCGCAATACTCTGGCGGTTTCCGGTCTTCTCCATTTCTTTCAGGTTCCGGTATCCTTCTTCCATCCTGGTCGTCTTGGTTCTCTCTTCTTCGAGTTCTATTTTCAATCTTCGGATGTCGGATTTAAGACCTTGATTGGATTCTTTGACCTCTTCATGCAAAGATATCAATTTTTGAACGCGCTTTTCCAGCTCCGGAAAATTTGTTGAAGTAGCTTTAGAGTCTGTCATCTTGCTATCTTTTAAGATCAATCTAAGGTATCGTACAAAGATTAAAAAAATATCTGAATAATCACATAAGTTATAAACAGGCAGAGTTCACAATATCAGGCAATAATAATTTCATTTTCCAAAGATATTTTCACAAAATAAGTAAGGAAAACATTTCATTTTAACAATTTTTCATTCAAAAAACGTTTCTTTGCAGCATGACTCGACAATCTTCTATCCTATTCATTTTCATGGCTCTTTTATCTGAAGCCATATACGGACAAAGCTATCCAACGGGATATTTCTCAGCACCTTTAGACACACCACTTATACTTGTAGGAACTTTTGGTGAGATCCGTAACGATCATTTCCATTCCGGACTTGACCTTGGAACCGGTGAGCAGGAAGGCGTTCCTGTTATGGCTGCAGCCGATGGTTATATCTCCAGAATTAAAGTTTCTGCAGATGGTTTTGGCAAAGCTCTTTATGTAACACATCCCAATGGATACGTCACTGTTTATGGCCACCTTCAAAAATTTACAGCCCCGGTAAATGAACTGGTCAGAACCACTCAGTACAGCCAGCAAAAATTTGAGATAGAACTTTTTCCTAAGTCAAAGGATTTTAAGGTCACTAAAGGAGAAGTTATTGCCTATTCAGGTAATACCGGTGGCACCACCGGACCGCACCTGCATTTTGAGATACGGGATGAAGAGACTGAAGAGCCGATCAACCCCCTGCTTTTTGGTTTGAGAGTGACGGATAACATTCCGCCAGAAATTAAAAATGTCCGGGTATTTCCTATGCGGGAAGCGGGCATCGTTGGTCGTACTGATAGCGCCATCACCTACGAAATGCAGGAGATGAACGGACATTTTTCTCTTAATACACCGGATTACATACAAGCACATGGTTATATCGGCGTAGGTTTCGAAGCGACTGACAAACAGGATCTTTCAATGGCAACACTCGGCATCTATTCTGCTGATGTTTCTGTTGACGGAACACAGGTGTATAGCTGGAAGCAGGATCGTTTCAATTTCAAGGATACACGCATGGTGAATGCGCATATCGATTATCTTAGCAAGCGTCGTGAAAATTCAACTATTGAAAGATGTTTTCGTTTGCCGGGAAACTTCCTGAATATGTACGGAGACACAAACCAAACCGGTTACCTCGACTTCATCGATGATGACTCACATGATATAAAGATCGTGGTGAAAGATTTTAATGGCAATGAAAGGATCTTTAACTTTTTGATCCACTCCTTTTCAACACTGGCTTCGGAACCTTTTCAAAAAGTTCCTGATGGCAGTGTTGTTGTTTCTTATTCCAAAGGTGTAGCTATTCACAAAGAATTTCTTGATGTTGTGATTCCATCGGGTGCTGTATATGAAGACATTTACTATAACGATACTGAAGCCAGGACTAAGACCTATCTCTCTTCTATTTTTCATGTAGGAAACCCTTACGATGCATTGCAGGTTCCTATTAGTGTAGGGATAAAACCCTATGAACCGATTGCAGATTCATTGATGAGCAAAGCACTCATCATTTCTCTTCATGAATACGGACAAATCAAAGCTGAAGGTGGTGAATGGAAAGGTGGTTTCCTCACGGCTAAACCGAAACAATTCGGCGCTTTTGCCATTGCCCTTGATACCACACCACCAAAGGTTGTCAAGGAGTACGTTCCGGCCGATATGAACAGCTACCGTGGGGGCATTGTGCAGGTTCGTATCACTGACGATCTTTCAGGGATTAAGTCCTACTCCGGTAAACTCGATGGCAAATGGCATCTTTTTGAATATGATCCAAAGAGTACCATGCTGACAGCCGATCTTAGTTTTTTGCCGATGAATCATGAACACCCGATCGAAGTAACGGTAACTGATGAACGCGGAAATACTACGACCTGGACGAGTAAATTTTGGTACTAAGTGGCAAGAATTATTCAGAAGCTTGAATATGAAGCGAAAAAACACTGATTAAGCCAATGAAAAGTTTTGTGTGCTCACATCAGATTTCTATCTTTGCCGCCCTGCCAAAAGGTGAGGTGCCTGAGAGGCCGAAAGGAACAGTTTGCTAAACTGTCGTACGAGTAATCGTACCGTGGGTTCGAATCCCACCCTCACCGCTTCTCAACTTTACTCATAACAGGGATCGTTCTTAAAATTACTTTTATCACCTGAACATATCAAAAGCTTTGAACTTAAAGCTTTTAGTAATTCAGAAAATCTTCGGGGTGTAGCGTAGTCCGGTCATCGCGCATGGTTTGGGACCATGAGGTCGCAGGTTCGAATCCTGCCACCCCGACTTTCATTTTTTGAAACAAGAACCAACCTAGGTCCTGTAGCTCAATTGGATAGAGCAACTGCCTTCTAAGCAGTAGGTTATGGGTTCGATTCCCGTCGGGACCACTTTAAATTCAATCACTTACACTCACTAAAAAATAGCTGCGAAATTTATTTGCACACATTTTGCACACATTTTTCAATTTTCTCTCCCCTCACCGCTCACTTGATTTTGAAATTGATTCATAGGATTCAATAAATCCTTCCCACTTTTTATTGGCGACTGTCCCCTACGATTGAACGTTTAAAAATTAGTTGACATTGGACGACCATTGGATTAATTTTAAACCTAATGTTATGAATCAAATGGAAATTAAATCGGATAAAGATAAAGCCCCTTTGAAGTATTCAGTTCATATGTACGACCTGAATGCGATGAACATTGTAATGCCGAGTGACAAAATCTTGAAAACGAAAAAAGGAAAACGCTTCTCATCCGGACTCGTCCAAAATATCAGAACTTATTGTCACTTTGAGAAGATTGATTTTGATTTTTATTTAAATAACAAGTACCCCATCATCATTCCTTCAACTCACAATTTTCATTTCATATTTCTTGAGTATACACTATGTCATTACGATCATATTCGGATTCCAAGATTCTTGAATTATCAGTATGAACATTTCAAAGGAAATTACTATGCCGAAAACAAAGAACAATTTATTGGTCTTATCGAAAGCGTTGTCTACCCTTGGATTAAAAAACATCATCCTGGTAAGAGCGAAAATGTTTTGAAGGGCATCATGACCTGGATTGATATGGTTAAACCAGTGGATGTACTTAAAGCATATCCGAATGATTTTTTTGTGACGATTAAAGACAAACAACATAAAGAGAAAGTGCTAAACATTTTTTTGAACTATTTTAATTCAAAAGATTTGAAAAGACTTAATGAATTACTTTCAGGAAAACCAATTCTTGGTAAATTAATTTTTCTAGGTGCCTCTAACCAACTCTATGATGCTTTTAAAAGATTAGTAGGCAATCAAATTGTCAATTCAAAGGCAAAATCAACCGAGCGATGGCTTGAACATTTTTTTTTATATCAAACAGAAGGTACAAAACCGAAACCAATATCGGCAGGTGCTGCTCATCAAATTATAAGTAGCAACACACTCCTTTGTAAAAAGCCAATTTCCCAATTTGCTGAGTGGCTACCATTGAAAATAAATGATAGTAACTAAAAAAAAGTTACTATTTAGTTCAATCTCTATCAGTTATTTTTGGCAGCTCAAGCCATGATAACTAACGATACGAGAATTATTGATCTGACAGTTGGGGAACTCAGGAGATTATTGAAAGAAATTACAGAGAGGCAGGATCCCTCCACCCCTAAAGACAAAATAACGACCAGGAAAATTGGGCTGGGAGAATTATGCCAAACATACGGATTCTCGAAAAGCACTGTCTATAACTGGACTTCAGATAGGTTCATACCTCATAGTAAAGTCGGCAAACGATTGATCTTTGATGTCATTGAGATCAATCAATGGATCTTATCGTTAAAAATCAAAACTAAAAAAGAACTAAAGAACATATAATTCTACTGCACATGGAAAAGGAAATCCGAATAGATCCATACACCAAAGAAAAGTTTATCCCAAGGAGGTCGAACCAAATTTATGCAACCCGAAAGAACCAAACAGATCATAATAATTCAAAGGCGCGTCACAGACGGATTGAAAAATTCCCCGTACAAAGAGCATTGGATAAAAATCACAACATCTTGAAAAAACTACTGGGAAACTTAAGAGAGGTCACTGTTACTATCGAATTTTTACGTGGGGCAGGATTTAATTTTAAGTGTCTCACCAGTTTAGGAAATAGCCATGATCGAATCTTCATGATATTTAACTATCGCATGCTTGCAATATCAAATGACCAATATAAAATCTCAAGAAATGATTGAACCCGGCGAATTTCATGATTTTAACCCATATCGAGGTTCTCAAAATGAATTCTCAAATGCTATGGATAAGTTAAACAAGCTTAAAAGAATTAATCAGTATTTAACGATTGCAATTGTGATTCTTTTAGGTGCATTCGTAATCACTTACCAGAACATGCAGAAGATAGAAAACTGTAAAGTGAAGAAAGAATAGCATTTATATTCCTAATTTGTGTTGGATTATACTCTGATAGTTCCTTATATAAAGAACTAAAACCTGAATTTTTATTTCATACTGTTCAGGAATTCCACTTGGATTAATCTCTGAAATAACAACCTCAAGCATTCTTAAATTTTATCAATAAACAGATGTAAACAAAAAAAAGACCCCCTTGCAATAAAAAGGGGGTTAGCACACGCTCCACATGTTTGTGTTTAAGATCAATGCAAATGTAATCAAAATTTCCATCATGAAAAAAACAAAAACCAAAGAGTACGATTTTTTTGAATTGCTTGACAATTTCATAATAGATCTGGAAACAGGAAAACATCTACTTAAAAATGGTTCTCGCATGAAAATTAGCTCCATTAATAATTACAAATATTTCAGGGTTCTCATGACGAAATATTGCAGACAAAAGAGCTTGGACTTGAAAATATACAATCTCATTAGGTGTTCGCAAAAAGAATATTTGAAGGAATTAAACAAGTGGAAAAAGTTCTATAAAAAGTTCTCGAAATATTTATACAATGAATGTAACTATTATGATAATTATGTTGGCGCTAACATGAAATACATCCGATCCTTTTTCAATTATCTGAAAGCAGAAAAAGGTATAGATACAAGAGATATTCCAAAAATCTTTTATGTTTCAAAAGAAGAAGTTCCTATTGTTGTGCTGACAAGAGAGCAATTGAACTTTCTTATTTTTGACAAATCCTTCGAGCAAAGTCTTCCGGTAAGATTGCAAAGAGTGAAAGATATTTTCGTTTTTGGTTGTACTGTTGGACTTAGAATATCAGATCTAAACCTTTTAACCAAGGCAAATCTTGAATCAACCTTTGGAGACATCTATCTAAAAGTGCTTTCAAAGAAAACCGGGACATTTAGTAGAGTTAAATTACCTGATTTTGCAATAGCTATTCTGAATAAATACAATAACCGAAATATTAATTTGCTACCAATGTTACACTTGTTTAATTTTAATAAGTACATTAGAGAATTAGCTGAGCTTGCCGGTTGGACACAATTGGTGGATAAAAAAAGGAGTAAAAGAGGACAAACGAAAATTCTCAGACGAGCCAACACAAAGTTGCGTTTTCGATTCTGTGATTTGATTAGTTCACACACAATGAGACGAACAGCTATAACCACTTACCTATCTTTAGGCATGCCAGAACAACTTGTTCGAAGACTTTCAGGACATTCATCGAGCAGCAAGGAGTTTTATCGATATGTTAAATATTCAGAGGAGCATTTCGACAATGAATTGAACAAAGTGCATCAAAAATTAGTAGAACTAAGATGAAAATAGGTAGCAAAATAATTCAATATTTATCGTAAATTGAGCACAATTAGCGTCATTAAAACTTTTGCATGGGCCTGTTTTTCAACAATATGTGTACAATTGATTACTATCCCGGTGGGATGTTGCAGCCTGGAAGGAGTCTCTCTAGCAGTGAATATGAGTTTGGATTTAATAATGTGGAAAAGGACGATGAAGTAAAGGGTATCGGAAATAGTTTAAGTTTTAGATATAGAATTTATGACCCTCGACTTGTGCGTTTTTTATCAGTTGACCCTCTTTCTGCATCTTATCCTTGGAACTCTACATATGCGTTTGCAGAAAACAGGCCTATTGATGGAATAGATCTAGAAGGCACTGAATGGCTAAATTCTACAAGTGTTTATTCTGAAGGTATGGGCATTGCAGCAGGGCTGAACATCGGATTTAATGTTGGATTGACATATGGCACTGCTTGGGATATGATAGGTAAAACACAATACATTGCCTATAATTTGATTGGACCTTCAAATCAACAATTAGAAGATAATAGTTCAGACCCAAGGATGATTTTAGGTGGTGAAGCAAGTTTGGATGTCGGCTTGCAGTTTGCATATGATAATCCTACTTTTTCGAAAGCAATGAAAACATTTGGTCTTTCTATGAGCTCAGTAAGCTTAAAATGGGGCATTGGCGGAAGTATACAAATTGGATCAAACACTTTTGGATTAAGAGCTGGGGTTGGAATTGGTGGCACATTCAAAACAGGCAACCAATCTACAATTTTACAATCCATCTCAATAACTAAAAAAGAATCTGAGAAAATAGCAAGTGGTTTAGATTGGTCTATTGGAAATATTGTACAAGATAAAGTGAATGGCAAAACCGTCAGTTACACTGGGGAAGTTTATGCTGATGGCCAAGCGACAGGAATTATAGTTTCAACAGGTGCAAATGAAATTCAAACAAAAAATAATGATGGAACTTCAGATACTACATATGAGCCTAAAGGTGACTGGAAATCTGAATCTTATTTTAACGAAGAAAAAAAGTTTGAATAGATCAAAAATAATTGGTAATAGATGAAAACAAAACTAAAAATAATCATTATCGGTGCGTTATCAATTATGACCCTTACTCCAACGGTTTGGTATGGCTTGAAAATCTATTGGCAAAATAAAACCAAGAACCTTTATAGTGAAGCACAAGAATTTTATCTAAAAAAATACGCCTATACATATATCGGGGGCTATTTAGATCAAACCATGTATGCTGAGAATATAGAAGATGGGAAAAAACTACTAGACTATTATGATCAAGTTTTCGCATATTACAAAATTGATGAATCCGGAAGTAGTAGTCAAATTAAGAGTTATTCTTTTATAACCGGGGATTCTGTATCTCGTGAACCTGTGGCAATACCTATTTCGCTAAACTATCTAAGTGTACCTCAATTAGTCTACATTCAAAAAGATGCAGAAGAAATCCCTCTGGTAAAAGCCTACGTTTTTAATACTCATTGTTGGGGGTATTTCATAGCTTATATACCCAAATATAATTTACACAATGAATTGCCACCCAATTCTGAACTCCAAGAATTAATTGAACGTATAAAATCTTTACCCAAAAAATTTGATAGTTTGTACGGCAGACCAAGTCAGTATGGATTTTATTGCAATTAATTTCATGTCGAGCTCAGTTCAATATGTGTGAGGGCCTCAATCAATTGAACCGAAAGGTCCTGTCTAAGACTAATGCAATATTCCGGTTAAGGATCTTTTAATGATTTTGTAACATTTGAAAATGTAAACTCCATTCCGAAATTTCCACTCGTGAACTCTATCAAATAAAACCCATAGTTATTAAAATCCCCGCTCGGCGGAATGACCTTACACACGACATTCCTCATAGTAGGTTCAGATAATTTTTACCACTTGTAAAACAACTCTAACCACCTCCGAATCAAACATGTTATTGTAATTCTTTTCATTTTATCATTTTATTATATCCAAGAATTATAAGAAAGATTAAGGCAGCTAAAGATAAGGCTTTTATTAAAGCATAGGTTCCGTAAATGAAATAAAGCAAGGAACCGACTATAAGACCAAAAAAAGTTAATATCAAAATATTTCTTAAAAATATTTTTTCTTTTTTGCTTGAAAAATAACCATACATGTTTATTAGTGCATAAGTAAATAGACCTATTTCTAATAGAAAAAAAAATAGAAACATAGCTGTTTTTAAATTGATAAAAAATGCAATTGCACCAAAACCAACTATTGCAAATAATAGATTTGTATAATTAATTAGTTCTTTCAATAACTTCATCATTTAAAATGTCTACTGTTTTTCATCAACTCCTGCCACTTTCTTTATTGTTTCTGAAGCTGCTCCAGAAGCCGCTGTACCTGCCGCAGCGCCGCGACTAACAGCGTGATTTTCTGCTTTCTTTTTTGTAGATTCCGATGCAGCTTGACGTGACGGTCTTGGATTGTTTCCTGCGACTCTTTCGGCTCTATCAGCTTGCCTCATTAAAGTTTTACCAACAGGTGAATTTTTAGCAGCTTTTTCCGCAGCATCGCCAGCAATTTTACCAACCGTTCCGCCTGCAACTACGTCTATTAAAACTTCGCTTGTATTTACTTCACCCGTTTGTATTTTTTGACTTGCTGCACTTGTAGCAGCATCTGTCACTGAATTGGAGGTAACTTTAATTATTGTAGTTGTAGTCTTACTTGCAATATTTGCGACCTTTAGAGCCTTATCCAACTTTGTTGCTATACCAACACCTACCGCACCCGCTGCCGCTGACACGCCAACCGATGTAATACTAAAATCAGATAAGGACTTTTTATCATCTAGGGCAATTTCAGTTAATTGCAATCCAACATCTAAGGCAGCTCCAATCAAAGCTCCAATGCACCAAGGACAATCTCCTTCTGGGTCATTCATTAAGATTAAATTCCCATCCATGTAGGAATATGGACTTTGCCAAGGTTGAAGATCTGCTTTAGGATCAAGACTCCACCATCTTAACAATCTTGTATCCCCCTCTCTAAATTTGGTTGTAAAATTGGTGCCGGATCCATTTATCTCATCGTCCTTTTCACTTCCTTTATTGAAGCCGAATCGGTACTCAGTAGACCTGAAGGATCTTTCTATCTGCAACATCCCACCGGGATAGTAATCATTTGCCATGGATATTTCAGCCAAACTCCAGTCAGCTATACTATTTCCGGAGCTATCATGATACACTTTTTTGTCCGTAATAGTTGCCAATACGTTTCCTAGATGGTTTGTCAATTCATATTGCTTTCTACCAATCCAATTTGATGAAATATTCGTCGAAGTCGGAACAGTGCAAGAACTACAAGCAATCAATGTATCTGCATCTAAAATCCCAAGCCTAGAACTACCATACATATTCAATTCTTTTAGCCTCAGACTATCCTGATTTTTCCACTCATAGGTGCTCATGATATTTCCTTGTGCATCTCTAACGTACATAGTGAATACCGATCCTGAATTTGTATAGTATCGTTTTTCAATTCTGTTTCCTGATGGATCATACCTGAATTTAAGGCTGGTAGTATCGTTTGAATTTACAATTGAATCCACTTTACCATAATTTGTCCAGGAGATCGTAAGTCCTTCCTGTGAATCACTAATCAAATTACCTGTACCGTCGTAAATATAATTATTTGCTGACTGATCATCAATATCGGATGAATAATTAGATGCATTTACAATGTCGTCAACATGGGTAAGTTTATTCGTCAGAGAACTATAATTATATGTTAAACTGTCCATTCCAAGCTGATTTGACCCACTTGTGGTGCCGTTTCTGACATATGAAGTTATATTCCCATTTGGATCGTATTGGACTTGTTCGTTGTAATCATCAACAGAACCCGATAAATCCCACTCGTTTCCAGCAACATCCAAGCCTACAAAGGCAGTCTGACCAGTGATTCGATTTAACTGATCATATCGATAGGCATATCCAATACCCGGGTAGTTCATACTATCCAATGATAATACTGAGTGCCTGATATTACCATTATATAAGCCCAGTGTCATACCCGATCCATCACTAAAAGATGCATCACCAAACGAAGAGCCTCCTGAAGGATTATAATCTGCTTCAAAATTATCACCTCCAATTGGTATATAATCATGGTAGAAATACCCTAACGAAAAACCTAAAACATCTCTTGAAAACTCATTAATTGGGCCTGAAGTCACCCCTGCTCCATCTCCTCCCATATCTGTGTAAGGGGATTTGTTACTAGAGTTTATACCTTTTAACCAGCCTTGAATGGTGTATGCATAGTCTAAGCCTTGTACCTTATGTTCACCCAATTCAACACGAGCCAAAGGTCCGTGCATATAGTAAGCATAAAATGCATCACGATCCCAAATCATACCATCTCGACTGGTGAAAACGGATGTAAGTCTATTGTCATCATCATATTCGTAGCGGTGAATAAACTGATCAATTGAATCACGCTGGAAGAATACGAAATTTACCTTCCCACTCACAAGATCATAATCATAATCAATCCGTTTCAAACTCCTATTCAATACATCAAGTGATTTATTTTCTTGTATAATCGTTTTAACATTGCCATTGATATCGTATGAATAATGAGATGCACTATTATAATTTATCGTATCATCAAGATCCGAGTAAGTTACGCTGGAAACTCTGCTTCTAAGATTTTCCTGACTGAAGAAGCTCACCTTAGGCAAATCATAGTATGTCCTGGTAATTTCTGATTTAGTACATGAACTTAACCATGTATTGTAACCAGATTCACTCATAGCAGTGTTATCCGTCATCACAGATGGTGCATTTGATGCTTTACCAACTTCAACAATTCGATTCAATTCATCATACACAGTGTAGCTATATTCACCTAACGGTGATTGTTTGGAATTTCGGGAAACTATCAATCTTCCTGCCCGATCATACCAAAATGTCGTAATTCCTCCGTCAGGAGTGAATTGAAATTTAATTCCCTGCAATGAATTTAAATTATAGACCGTGTTGTACCCATTTTGCTGATGATGTGAGGTTGATCCGGGGATGTGTTTTCTATAATCCGAAATGGCTTGCAAACTCGAATCTTTAAATGGTATAACCCCATTAGGCGGTATCGTCTGATATAGGTTTCCTGCCTGGTCATAATAATACAGGGTATAATGATACTCAGAAAGCGGACCTTCATTATAAAACTGTTCAGTCATAGATTCAAGGCAATGCGCAATGTAACTATGAATGAATTCTCCTTTTAACGAGTCTAAATACTTTTCATAATTATAGGCAGCTGCAGAATAAGCCAAATGAATGAAATCATCCAGGCAGTTTTCAGATACAATGGAATCAATTGAGATAGCAGGGAACATATCTTTATCACACAAATAAAGAGTGTTTACCGCAGGATTACAAGATTGGAGCTCACTTTGATATTGACTCAAGGTCCAGGTCCGTCCAAGGTACAAGTTTAGGAAATCTACCAGGTTGAGTGCACTTTGCCCTAAGTATAAACTCATTGCAAGATTGAGTGAGTCACACGGATTTGGCAGAATATCACACGAATCAAGAATTGCATGATAATCCGAAAGTGTATAATGTAAGCTCAATTGGGAATTTAACCAAACGTCTAGAGGAGTTGAAGACCCAATATAGGCACTGTAATAGTTTATCAGTGTTTCAATTGAATCACATGGAATTTGGGTAGGGTCTCCACATGAATCCAACCAATGAATATAGTCCCAATCATTGAAATTTAAACTCAGCAATGGGTTAAACCAGGATGAAAGTGATTGGGCTGGATTCGCCAATAGGTATCCATTGTAATATAAATCAGAAATGGAGTCGCAGTCTAACGGAGGCAATGTATCAGTCTGACAACTGTCAATCAGGTAATTATACCAAGCAGCCGTATAATGTAAATGGAAGTGATTGTTCGCAAAAATATCAAATGGTGCTAACGGTAGTGTACTTGATAAATAAAGGGTTACTACCGAATGTAATGTATCACAAGGTATTGGTAAGGATATTCCACAAGAGTCGAATATGTATACATAGTCGAGGTATGTATAAGTTAAACCAAGTTGTTCATTCAGCCATAGATCCAAAGCAGTTGAAATTGTATCCTCTTTGTAAATTGTATATAGCGAATCATACATAGCACAATCATCAATCTCTACTCCACACGAGTCAAACCAAATATGATATTGTCCTACAGTTAGATTTAAGTCAAGCTGAATATTTAACCAAGAATAAATGTCTGGTGCAGGATGATCCGAATTAAAATAACTAACATACATGTCAAGTGTATCACAACTTATTGGTGGTGGGGGGGGTAATTGACAAGAATCAAGTAACGCTTGCATTTTTTGAAATGAAATATCATATTGAATGTGTTGGCTAACCCATAAAAAAAACAATGGCAACGGTTGCGGTAAGGCAGCATAGATAGATGCTAGATTTGTCAACGTATCACATGGGATTAACAATTCTATACCACAGCTATCAAGTAAATTTCTATAACCCCAATAAGTTAAGTTTATTCCCAATCTAGCTTCAAACCAAATTTCAAGTGAAGGTGTGTTCCCGGCGTCTACCCATGCCAGATAAATTTGTTCATATAGATCACAAGTTATACCGCAGTCGCCAATTAATTGCCAATACTGGTCATTAGATAAGCCCCATTGACTGTTAAAGTCAATCCATTGGATTATGTTAATTGTATCAGTGTCATAAGCGAGCATGAGATTTCTGATATATCCACAACTATCGCAGGTGGAATCCATTGGACAATCTGAAATAATTGATGCCCACTCATCATCTGTGT
>DAOQWA010000008.1:0-35538 GCA_035341855.1 Bacteroidia bacterium | reverse complement strand
TATAATTCCAACCGGTACGATTATCCAGCCAGGCCTTTAAGGAAAGACTGTCACATGGGTAATTCATAATTTCATCTGACAGAAATGCACAGCTGTCACAGGTGGAATCCATTGGACAATCTGAAATAATTGATGCCCACTCATCATCTGTGTATGCAAGATCAAGTGTGTCATTGAGCCATGCATAGAAACCTAGGCCACTATTGCACGGGTATTTCCCTGAATACAACTGCAAGGAATCACAAGCGATGCAATGGTTTTTCCACAAGGAATCAAGGCCACAACTATCAAGCATCGTGATCCATACTGTATCACTATAATTCCAACCGGTACGATTATCCAGCCAGGCCTTTAAGGAAAGACTGTCACACGGGTAATTCATAATTTCAGCTGACAGAAATGCACAGCTGTCACAGGTGGTATCTATAGGACAAGTGACTACAATGGAATCCCATTCAGCCAAACTATATGCAAGATTTAAAGTGTCATTTAACCAACTAAAAAAAGTGAGACCACTGTTGCATGGGTAGAGTTCTGAATACCATTGCAAGGAATCACAAGAAATGCAATGCGTTTTCCATGAGGATTCAAAGCTACATTCTGTTATAATTTTAATCCATGCAGAATCACTTAATGACCATCCGGTCTGACCATCTAACCATGCTTTTAAAGAAATACTGTCACATGGGTAAGAGCTTACGATTGGTTCCAGAAGCAGACAGGTATCACAAATGGTATCTATGTCACAATGAGCAATAAAATACTGCCACTCATCGACTCCAACATGAGTTCCAAGATATGTATTCAGCCAGGTTATAAAACCAGTATTGTAGTGGCAAGAATATAATTGTGCCAAGTCTTGAATCGAATCACAATTGGGAAGGCATTCAACAGAATTTAATTCAAGATTACAAGAATCTAAAATAGCTATCCATTGACTTGAACTGTAATTCAATCCTGTATACTGCCCGTTTAAGTACTGCGAAATGGTTTGACTGTTACAAGGATAAGTATGCAATGATGCACCGATCTGTTCGCATGTAATTGTAGGGCATGGATTCGATAAGGTACAAAATTCAAGGAGTTGCTCCCACTGACCTGAATTTAGATTCCATCCGCTGATATAGTTTAACCAAGGAAAGAAAGAAGGCAAGTCACAGGCATATACACTAATCCAGCAATTCAGAAAACTACATGAATCAACTGTTTTTTCACATAGACGAAAATATTCTGCAAACTCTACCAAACTCAAAGATAGAGAAGAATTATGTTGAAGATAACTCAAATAAGCTCCACCTTCCACAGGCCAACCACAGTCCGCTTCGATAGTTCCTGGCAAGGAGCCGCAGTCACATGGGATGGTTAATTCACAGCTGCGAATTAGGGCAATCCAAGCGGAGTCTGACAGTGAAATATTCAAAGTCTGATTCAGGTATTCTGCCAATGTAAGCTCATTGCACTCGTACTCTTCCAAAGCTGCATAAAGAACATCGCAACACAAATGCAAGTCGCATCTTGTAAGTAATTCAACAAACTGAACATCGGTAAGACTCCATCCGGAATTGGCTTGTAAATATTCAATAAAGTCAAAGTTCTCCAGACAATATTCCCCTTGGTAATCTGTTAACCAGCAAGCAACCAAAGCACAAGAATCTAACTCTGTGCAATTTTTTAACAAATAATTCCATTCTGCAACTGTATAATTAAGTCCATTTGTTTGGTTAAGCCAAAGGTAAATGTCGCCATCAGTACAAGTCCAAGATTCAATTTGTGTTTTAATATCCTCACAGTCAAAACATGAAATTTCTATATTGCAATCAGCCAAAAATTTCAACCAAACAACATCTGACCAGCTAACTTGAAAGCAGTCCCTTAAGTACTCAGTTATAGTTTTACCCCCGGTACAATTGTATTGATCCAAGGTATCACTTAATTCTTCACAAGGAATCATACTAATATTGCAGGAGTCAAACCATTCTATATATCGTTCAATGGTAAAGCTTAGATTAAATGAAGAATTTAAACAATCAACTAGACCAGAATAGTTATTTCCACATGCAGCTCGTACAGCTTCAATTTCTTCACAATCTGGGCTGCATTGTGGTATATCTAAATTGCATAGTTTGGCAAAAAATTCCAGAGAAGATGGGGTAAAAATTCCATTCCAATTACTATCAGCAAACACCTGATTGACAAATAAGTAAGCAGGCACGCAATAACCATAGTTGGCTAGGTAATCTGCGTATGACGCCAAAGCACCATCTAATTCTGAACAATTAACAGAAAAAGTATTATTGGTTGAAGGAGGTATAAGAGCTGTTTCGGCTGTTCCACTACCTTCACCATTACCACCACCGCTACTTGATTGATCAGCCAATCCATCTGCAAAGGTATCTAAACTTTGTCTACTGGTTAATCGCTGGATGACATTAGTTTCCCAACTTTCAGATTTATCATACCTGATTTCATCAAATATGATTTGGTGGCTGTTTAGGCTTGCACTCAGAGAACCAGCCAAGTTACAATTCTGTTGATACTTCTTATAAATTATATCTTTCAATGAGAGCTGAGAATCTTTAACAAAAAACTCATTGACAGTTTCGTTATTAAATGATCTCTGCAAATGTTCTTGGTCATCACCAAATCTGAAGTATCCTTCAGCAGGCCTGTCCTTTCCCGGAGTAATATCAAGCTGAATACTTTTTAATTGCTCAAACCGTTTCTTTCGAATCAATTCATACTGTTTCCTTATATTATCTGGCGATGTCTCTTTTTCTTCAAAAGTTGGTTTAATAGTGCTTGAATCACCCTTTGCATGCTTTGGTTGAATCCTTCTTTGATTGATATTTATTCCCCTCGAACCGATCCTCGGTAACACGCCAGTTGCATAAGGAATAGAATCCGTAGAGTCACAATTTGCAATCCAGGCAGCGTAATGAAGATAACTATAATCCAGACCAAGTGTTGTGTTCATCCACCATACAAATGAATCTGCAGGAACCGTAGTGTTATAAAATTGGTCTCTAGCTGATATGACTACTCCACATGAAAGAAAAGAATTATTTATAGTGTCAAATGCACAATTGTAAATCCAAATTGCATAATCCCGATAAGTAAAATTTAATCCCAACTCTTGGTTGAGATAATCATCAAGAGAACCTGTTGGAGATGACGAAAGATAATCTGCAAATAATTCACTTATGACTTCACAATTTAGTGAACCAAAAAGAAAGGTAGTATCTCTTTGGCATGCATCCATAAATTGGAAGTAATCAGTTGAAGTAAGATGATAGCCAAAATATTGATTTAAGTAACCCGCAAGAATTGTCGTTCCATCAGGGCCGGCAAAAGCCAAAGAATCTTCATTATGAAATTTGATAATAGCTTGTTCTACACTATCACAAGGTAGACATTCTCCACAACTGAGGACTTGTGGCAGTTCAAATGCTTCACTGATGTTTTTGCACAAAGTATCCCTGCAATGTATCTTAATTTCATTTAATTGATCAGTTGATAAAAGACTTCCGTAATTCTCCGCCAAAAACACTGCCAAAGAATCAATTAAGTAGTTACCAGTTGTGGCCACCATCAGCGAAAATAAAGAATCATACTTTTCACAAGTACACGGAGAAGGTTTTGGATATAAAACATCTGTAGATGAGTACGAATCAATATCAGAGTTCGGGTAAGGTGGAGGCATTGAAATAATCACAGCGTTGCAAGTCGGATTTGACGACGACACGCCAAGGACTTGTTGAATGGCTTCTTGAAAAGTTCCCGGGGAAAGCAAGTCCCCTGGTGGCACTGTACTAGATCCCATAGGATGAGTCATATCACAACCATGCTCACAAATATCCTGGAACCTGTCAAGCAAAGTCGTCATAGTTAGATCATCAATATTTCCACAATATTGATTTAGCTTGATTTTCCAGTCAGACCGGTAGGACCTGCAGGTTGCCTCACAAATAGAATCGATATTGTTACTTGCTGCCCAGGCATAAGCTTCTGTTGTATCCTTCCAATTCAATGGATGATTATCATTCATGTGATAAAATCGGGGTGTTTTATTAAAATAATCCTCATTGCAAAACTTTGAAGACGAACATGACGTTCCATGTCCCATACTTTGATATTCATTTATCAGTCCACCTACACAATAGTTGCCACAAGGGCTAGCTAAATCACAGGTATTCTTTGCATAGTAATTTTCTCGACTTGCAAAGATTCTTTCCTTTTCCCTTAAATACATAGCCCGAAACGCCATCCAGGCAAGATTCTGATCACCTACACACAGATTATTAATATCCAAAGTATCGACACATGGATCAAGATTAGTCGGAAGACCATGCACCGCTGTAAGCACGGCTAACTGCCACATTGAAAACGTTACACTAGAACAATGTTGGTTGTATGGAATAGGAACAGTGACTGTTTTATATGAATGCATTTTTGTCTGCAAAGCTGCTAACTTGCCTGTTCCGTCTAAGGTATTAAAATAGGGGTCCATACCAATTGGAGCAAGTGGATACCAATATCCTGAATCTACTGCTGCAGCATAAGTATCAGTATTGATCATATTTTGATCGTACTCATGTGAAGCATAATTTTCATCACAATATTTTAAATAACAATACTCTGGATGCAGTTGTAACAAACTAGAAGCCCATGAATCATCGAACAAATCAATGAATTCAGATAACGTGAGTTCACTAGGTGATTTTACTCCGTTCAATGTTTGTACTTGTATAGGGTTTCCTTGAGAGTCTTTGTAATCGATTTTCGAATAAGAAGCTTTAACACCATCCCAAAACAATACCGATGACCTATCAGAAGAATAAAAGATATCACCTGATGAATCTGTAATATAATTAAAATACTGTCCACCCGGAGAAACATCACCCATCATCATATCCCTTTTGATATTACAAATGTTGAATGGATTACAAATGAGCATACAATTCTGATATGCCTCATTATATATCATGTACGCGTTCAGAGTGTCATTTGCTGTCCAGTCATGAAAGGAAGTATCGGTCGAGTTAAAAAATCTCTCAATAAAACTCGCACTATCACCTAATTGCTCCAAACAAGTTTGGCATGTCAAATTGCAAGAGGATGAATCCATCCCAGCCAATTCGACAGAAAGATATGACTCAAATGAGTTGCAAGTATTTTCTTCAAGAAATCTATTTGTGTAAAAAGTTAATGCGTCATTAGAGACGGTAATCTCCCTGGAAATAAAGTATGAACCGACTTCTAAGTTTACCTGAAAAGTGTCTAAAACTAATGAGTCTGGATTTACACATAACGTGTCGAAATAAAAAGTTGTATCATTATACGGTATTTGAT
Organism: Bacteroidia bacterium; assembly: GCA_035341855.1. Taxonomy (GTDB): domain Bacteria; phylum Bacteroidota; class Bacteroidia; order AKYH767-A; family 2013-40CM-41-45; genus QQVM01. The sequence goes on along the minus strand of DAOQWA010000008.1, from coordinate 30,189 downwards.
AATTCTTATAATCTTTATACGCAATAGGAACATTGTTGTATGGATCAGGGCTGCATGTAGAACTAATTTTTATTCTGATGTCGTAATAACAATCATAGCATAATTGATCATTGTCACAATTATCTAACAATAATGATTGTGGGAACAGACTATAATTAAAGGTGTAAGTGCCATCTGTCTTGGCCAAAAAAGCTGTATTACTTAGCTTGCTTTGGTTTTCAATATGGTTATTGTCTAACAAGTATGTTCTAATAATTGTATCGGGGAGGTATTCATTTATTGTATCTAGGTTAGCAGGAGGTTGACCTGTTAATGCTGTTGCCACAACGCGTCCTTGTAAATCTTTGTATGATATACTTCCTTGTCCATTTGGATCAATAACAAGCACTTGCGTATAATGAGAAGAATCTCCTGCATCATTACCGAATAATCTATCAAGCTCTGTTTGGGATGGTTTGCCATAGAAATACTTAGTTTCATGATTTGTACCAAGCGTTAGATCCGGACCAACACCACTTTGACGACTTATTCTACCTGTATTATCAGGAGTGTATTCTGTAACCGAAAACGGGTATCCTGAAGATTCAGGAATGTAGTTAAATGGTGCAACGTTTACTAGAGGATTTGAGCTTGAATAATACCTGGCAGCACCGGAATCATTCAGTAAAATACCCGGATAGATTCCACATCCTGAGGTATCAAAATCTTGCCAATTATATGGCGTACCACCTGAATTTATATTAAATTTATCAAAATACCGGATTTGAGGATTGAATGTCGGAGTCGGAAGGATTTGAACGGCTGGTCGTCCTTGATAATCGTAAATCGTTTCAACAACTACAGAAGTATCTACTGAATTTATTTTACTAACCGTTTGTCTATTCCGTAGTGAACCATCAAAATAAGAAGTCACCTGTTTCCGTTTACCCAGCTCTGCAAAATTTACAGCAGTTTGCCATGTTAAATCAGGTTCATGCCAGTTAATATGTATCCGATTAGAATAACTTGTGTTCCATGGGAAAGTTATTCTTTGAAATGGGGGTGTTTCTGAGACACCTCTTACGCGATATAACAAGTAACCTCCATCATAGATTAATGGAATGCTATAATTATTGTTAGAAATTGTAACGCGAGTGCTATTATCTCTCCACAATGAATCTAATGATAATGAAAAGTCATTCACTAGAATTCGCTTACCAACTTCACTACTGTCATCGAAAAAAGTCCATTCCAAGTCATAAACTTCCACATTTGAAAGTTGAGACCAAGAGACATGATATTCTGATCGGATGAGATCAAGATAACAACTTCCAAAATTGATACTTACTGTAGAACAAACAGGTAGATAAGACCTTAAAATGGATATCTGGCTAGACAATCGGAAAATTGGTGGTGGCACAACCCCTCCTGAACCTTGATGATAATAAACTGATAGGACAGTTGTCTGAAACTTATAAACATCGTTAAAATAGTAATTCGCGCCATTAGAATAAGCTAAATTATTAGTTGTGTCAAAATGTAACGTTAAGTCAATCGTATCAGTAGTTATGGTATTCGTAGAATCCCACATCTTTACTTCCAATGTAATGGTACATATAAATGTATCAGCGGTTATTGTAGATACTGTCGGATCAATTTCAAACGTGAGAAAACCTTTTGAATAATACACACTATCTATGTCTCCCCATGCAGGTAACAAGAATTTATCATCTGCTACAAAAAATGAGCTGTCCATTTTCACACTCGTTCCGGAGATAAAGTTTTTGAATACTTCTACTTGAGCCACTCCATTAAACGAATGCAGCATCATAAAGCAAATAAAAAATGCTCGAACCAACCTATTTGAGTAGAATCTGATTTCCATAATTCTAAAAGCTTAAATTGTTTATTAAATGATAATCGACAAATTGTGGTTTTAATTTCACTTCATTTTTGTCTATGCTGATGTATTTATAAAGATTGAATTTTGAAGAACTTATATTATCTTGAACCTTTTCACTGTGATAATTTACTTTGACTATAGGTATGATATCATAATCCTCATTTATGGGTTGATTATAATAAACAGATAAATTATAAAGCTTGTAGCTTTTGGCATTATAGCGTATAACTACGGAATCCACTGCTTGATCTTTAAAGCTGAAATTGCAACTCGAAACAGAAGAAGTAACAAAGCGTTTTGTAATTGAAACATCACTTTCTCCTGCAATTGAATCGATGAATGACAAAGAAAATTGTTCTACAAATGGATTGGCAGTAGGTCTACTCAGAACCATTAACTTTTCTTCTTCACTTATCGTTAAAGTATAAGTGCCATCTGAAATAGTTCTATTGCCATCTAACTCGATATTCATTCTATTATTAGCAAGACAATATTTTCCTTCACTAGAATCAATTGGTGCAGACATATCTTTTTTGTCATAGTAATAAATCTTCATCAGATATTCGACTTGACCCTTTGGTTCATAATAGTGCTTACGAATTCCTAACAAATCCTCTTGTACAGACTGACAAAAAAGACCAGCTCGATTTCCACAAACCAAGCAAAGAATTAGCAGTAGACGATATTTTGATTTGAACATGTTAGTCTATTGTCTTTTATAGGATGAACGAGTCTCTTTTAATGTCATAATTCCACGCTCAGTTTCCTTCTTCACCCTAACCAAATTCCCTTGATCATCATACTCATAAAAGGTCGCATAATTATTCTCATCCAATTCTGCCATCAACTTTAACGAGCGAGGATCATAAACGAAACTTTTCATATTTGCATGATATGGATGTATGCGCAGGTCATCAAAAAATGCTCCTACCAAACCACCGTAAAGTGTTACATTAATTTCCGAAGCTGCAGAAGGGACTACAAAAACAGATTCGTATCGCTGCCATCCATCTACCACAACACCAGATGGTGTAAATACATAGATCTGACTCGAACCTGAAAAAGAAACTTTAATTGAATCATTAATATACCCATATTCTCCGCAATCCTGCAATTCTCTAACCCACCCACTTAAAATGTAAGTTCCAGAATCAGGTGAAAACTTGTCCAGGCAACCATTGTACATATAAAAGGCACCTGTATCAAGGCTTCTGGTGAACAAAGAGTCTTCCCCTATATAAAGAATATCCCTATTTACGGTCGTAGAATTTCCAGCATCCACAAACAAAGAATACCTTCCAGTATGAGAAAAAGTATCAGTAACAAATACATGATTACTGATCAAACTCTGTGAAAAATTCCAATGATCGGCAGCACAAGGACCAACGCATGATGTCTGATAGCTATAATCTTCAAAATTATCATTAGCAATTTCTTTGAACTTGCTATTTGATGCAACTGCAATAGCCATACTCTGTCTGTATCCGTACAAGGCAGCGGAATAGTTATCCAAAACATTTTTGTTTTCAATTTCAATACCGGCTCTGTTTATCCTTGTAATAGAATTTGTATTAACCCATTTATCATCAGTGTTGGGTCCGCTATTCTCCCATAATTTGGTCGACTGATTGTAGTTCCAGAATGGAGAATAGGAGGCATATGGACCACTCGATCTTTTCTCAAGCAATCCACTGGTGGGAACTCGATTTACTAAATATTTCCACGATTTTGAAGGGTGCCAATTGTTTAGCATTCCTGATAAATAAGGATTGATTACCATGGAATCATTTAGAGTGATTGGATCACATGTATCATTGCAGTCCCAACATTCAATTGAAAAAGAAACTGAATCTGTATGGTTGGCCCCTACATACACTTTCGTCCATGAAGAATCCTGACCAATCGGTTCAATAATTTGCAATGAATCCAAACTAATTGAGTTTCCAGACAATGAATTCATCAACAACAAGCAGTCCCCAAATTTCCATCCTCTACTGGTGACAAGTGGTGGGCTAGGTACTCCACATTTTACTTTAGTAAACAGCATATCATCCACATCTTGGCCGTTAATCGAATCCGGTATGCAATGACAATTACACATCTTATATAAGTCCCCAACACTTATTTGATTTGAACAAGTTTCGAAGATGGATGGTGAATGATTTCTATTGTATGTGATAATAAGATTAATGAAATCATCAATGCAGAAATTTGGACGTTCAACCTCACAATGCCTGTTTTTTAGATCTTTACAATCTACCTTCCAGGTATCATTATATTCCTGAATGCTAGATTCAAGAACTTTTACATTTGAGTTATATGCAAATTTTAAACTATTCAAATTAGTAGAATCAATGGGAGGCTTGTGCAAAGTCATAAGATTACCGATTGAGGTAGGCGCCATATTCCGTTTTCCGGATTCAATAACTTTTAAATCACACGAAATAATTTGATCATTTACATTTTTTATCGTTGCATAATACTTATCATCCAATAAACATAAACCAGAAGTTGCATGCTGACCAACCGTTAAAACCTTATACGGTGTCTGATCACTTAAGAGGGCTAAGACCTTATCGCCTTCATTTAAATAATCCATCGCATTAGTCAAATTGAAAATCTCACCATTCACTACCTGAACATTCTTTAATACAACTCCTACATTAGTGTATGCAGGCCCCATATTGCTATACGCCCAATGTGATGGATAAGTCCAATTGAAAATTGGCTCATTAAATTCATTTTGTGTACGGGTAAGAAGCACTTCACCGGTTTCTGCATCATAACAAAGATTTTTAGTTTCTATTGTCGATCCATCTTTAGTAGCTACTACTCTATCAAGTATGCCACTTCTATGGGCAACCTTCATTCCAACCGAAGATCTAAATTGTACTTCTTCAACAGTTAACTTCGGTATAACCGGAGGCAAGACGAGAAATAGAGGAATAAAACCTAATGGGATGATGAATCCATCGACATTAATGTCTGCTCCTGCACCTTTAGTTTTTGTAGTCTGCTCTCTCATATCCATGAAAAAATCGATGTCTTCTCCAATATTTGCATTCTGGATGATAGATCCATCTTGTTTTATCACGTCGGCTGAACAAGAAATCCGATTTTTACCATTAAATTTTTCGGTTTTGTAATAAGTATATGTGCTAGAAATTTCATGTCCCATCGCATTAAAAACTTTCGAAGCTTTTTGCTTGCCATGCATATCATTAAATTCAACATACATGCCCTGACTAACCAGCCATTTCTCCTTTGAAGCAGAAGACCCTAAAAAAGTGATTTTAAATGGAGGTTTATGCTTCTTGGATTCGACCTTCGTATGAGAAGTTATAATAGGAAATTCTTTTGCAGTATAATATTGATTCACAGTGTAACCTGTAGCCGTGCGTCTGACCTGTTCATTACTTGTATTTGCAACAATAACTTGTGAATAACCGACTGAGGCTTGAGGAAAAAATGATTCCCCAAAGGGTGCTTCCATAAAATGGTTGTCATTTTCCATCAATGGTCGCTTAACTTCATACCATACCGGTTTTCTGAGTGGGTTTTCTTCCTGCCCAATTGCCGGCTCCCAAATTGCAACGCCAGTACTTATGTTTTTCCCATTTGTTGTGTCTGAGTAGAAATATTCCTGACCATATTCCTTGGTGACTCCACTAGGTGCCATCAAACTCCAATTGTCTGTAATTGTAATTTTTTTAACTCTACTTCCTCCTCCCAATTTGTGGAAATTAGAATTATTTAATCGGACCCATGATTTAATTGGCATGAACCTCTTAGCCCAATTCTTTTTAACAGCATGGTTACTGGCACCTGTAATCATCGTAACTATATCAGAAAAGGATCCAATCAAACCAAGTATTGCATCACCCAAATTGTTTCCCGGATCAGAACTACCAGGATGAGCAATTTCGGGCAAGTAGTTTCTAAGAAATTGCCAAGAATAGTGTGAAATAGGATTGTAACTATTTTTAGCTTTTTTAATTTTTACCCAAATTTTATCTGAATCAATTTTTCCGTACCAATTACCAACTTTGTTTAATTTGACATATCCGGAAATGAAATCATACTGAGACGTTGATCCTATATCGATACAAAATCGATAGGCAATCTCATCAATCCCAATTAAATACTTATTAACTACGTCACCGGCATTATTCCCAACATTTAATACCATTATGTCATTGGCTTCTGCACCATAATATAAATTTGATCCATCATCAATAAATTGATTTGGATTTGTCTGTGAAAAACGACCGAAACTACTTACAAAGTACATCTGCCCTGCTCTATGATCCTGAACATATGCATAGTCATCAGATTCAAGCTGCACAGAAATCTTACCCCCACTTGGCAATTCAATGCTTTCAAGATTATAAGCACGTATAAAATTATTTGTTAAAGCGGTATCTTGAAGCGTGTATGGGAACTCTGCATTACTTGCTATCATTCCAGAAGCAGAATTATTCTTGTAATTTCCCCAACGATCGTAATTTTTCAAACCGTAGACCGGATTGAAATTTTGATAATTAAAATTATAGCTTGACAGCTGTCCCTTCGTGTTATTTCCGTAAGTAAAATAAACTTGTTTTAGTGTAAGTTTACCTTTGCTAGCGTTCACATTGGTTGCATCAGTATAATATGATATTCCATTATCAGAATTATCTATTGAAACACCGCTGTTATTAGGAACACTTGGGCATAGGGAATAATCGTAAACAAAATGAATTGTTTTAACTGGAACTGCTTTTGAACCGTACTTTAGCAGGTCGCTCTTTGAAAATAATTTTATCTCTTTTAACATTTTCTGTCTCTCACTATCGGTAGGCGTCGAATTATGCCCACCGTGCTTACCTTTTACACCAAGAGCATCCTCCCTATCTGCCAGATAAAACATAGCCAATAGTGTTTTAGATTCAATAGAATGAACATACCACAACTCTTTATTACCAAAACTGTAAGATCCTTTTGCATCACCGCCTACTGATGAATTAAACGCTCCATTCCCAGCCTTCAGTCCAGTGTTAATACTTGCCCTATTTTCTTGATAAGGAATTCTCCATTGGTATTCACTATTTACACGAGAATAATTGAATCGGATCGCTTCTCCAATATCATCATTAGAAATGCCATTCCCTGTTCGATCTTGATAATCCGGTGATAAAATCCCTGTCAATAAATAGGCATATGCATATGCTGGTATTTTCTCACTTGAAAAATAATTATCCAAACCATGTGAATTAGCCTGTGTGTCATCTACATTCGGAGTATAACTTATCAAACCACTGATTGGATCAACGACAGTATCTTTGCATGCAAATGTGACATCATAATGATAGTTATTATAAGCAGGAATTCCATAAACATACTTCTTTCCATCCTGCTTGGTAATTTTAATTTCAGAAATGTGGTGTGAAGGATGAATACTGCGTTCAAAAGTATATTGATTTATTCGCTCCTTCCAGCCTCCCCTCCCGGATAACGCACAGTTGGCCTCATAAGGTAAGCTGTTTATGACAAATGTTGAAATAAATTTATCCAAACCTGCAGCAGATGCTTCTGCTCCATCCAGAAAGGTAAATATTTCACCACGTTTGTCTCTATGGGTACGTATAACTTTTTGTCCTACAGTAATCGGTGAAATTTCAACATTTGAAGCTAAATTATATCTGCTGAAACGAGGTTGGTTATTAACACTTACAATGCTATTTAATATTGGATCATTATTTCCAATGCTAGCATAAAATGCTTCATCCTTTTTAACCATCTCTCCACTTTTTTTAAAATAGTCGTCTTCGAAATACAAATCATTTCCAGAATCTGAAAAATCAACATTGGGAACCAAACTATTTCCGGTGTTCCACTTTTTTGATGTTGTAGTCACAGTGACCTGATTAATATTTCCACCACCATGAAATATTCCGCCGGCTCCAATTTGAATACCTCCTTGAGTTGATTCACTGCCAGATGTTGCAGCACCATCAAATAAGATTCCTATATCACCTCTGTGTGGTCTAAATTGCCCGGATAACCCTTGCCCAGATACATTAAACATGTCATATGTATAATTTGGTATCGGTAAAACCGGTATTTCTTTGGTGTATGTGATGTCCTTTTCCCTATTAAAATCCATCAAAGCAGATTGATTTTTTGATCCTTGACTTGAATTTAAATAACCAAATGATTTTGCATTTCTTGTTTTACTCTCCAAACTTTGCTTGGACCAAAATCCTGATACGGTTAAATTTCCGTGTAAGCCAAATACTTCACCACCCACTGTACCATTAAGTGTGAAACTATTGTTATGCATAGGCATAGAAATAGTTGGTGTAAAAGAAGGTGTAGCAAAAGCAGAAATTGAAACTCCTCCAATCTGAGTCGAGCTGCTAAAAGTGAGGTCTTTTAGTCCTGATCTGGTATTATAACCTAAGCCAATACTATTTTCTAATGTGTTCTGTCTGTTTGCATTCTCCATGTTTGCTTGAGCTGATAAAGAAACACCATCTTGTGAGCTGAATTGAACGCCCAATGAACCTGTCATAGAACCCGATCCTCCTTTAGAAGAACTTAATGTGGCTGATACTCCAGTCGATATACCATACCCTTTATAATTATTTGCAGATAATCCTAAGTTAAAATTTAGATTTTTAGGTATTTTAATACCAACTAATTTTGGAGAGATTCCCAGGTCAACACCCCATGATTTATTCTCTTTGATATTATAATTTTTTTCAACTACATCTCCGTTAAAATCATCAGGTAAGCCTCTCATATTTCTTGTAATCGATCCAGGATTAATATTCCAACCAAGACCAACCCAACTTGCTTCTTGATCTGAACTCGGATTTGAATTATAAATAAGATTAACCGGATATCCCCCAACATCAAGAAGCGGGATATTATAACTAAAATCTCCACTAAATAGATCAACCATATCGGTAGCGCCAATTGGTGAAAATGATTCCACTTCCGGTTGGCTTGGACCACCGGTTAAGGCAAGAGCTATTGAAGGAAAAACCAATTGATAAACAAAACATACCAGAAGGAACAATGCAATAACTTTCCTACGGATTCTATTTAAAATCTTCATAATCTTATAATTTTAGAGTAGGTAATTTTTGTAATGCTTTAATGGATATTGGAACGCTCAATGGCTCAAAATTGAAAACACCGTCATTAAATTGGAATAAATACTCACTACTACCATACAATTCCTCCGGTCTATCAAAAATCATTTGAAAATGGTACTCAGGAGAAATGCCGTAATTGTCAACAAACTGGTACATAAGGCAATTAAGAGTGTCATGTTGGTTAAGCAATTTAATGTTGCTTCCTAGGCCAAAAGCCAGATAGGTATAGTTCTTATTATAATTAATTGTATCAAGTTTGTCTAGCAACCTAGAACTACCATCATTAAGTTTGATGGAAAAATCCACATATAAATAATCTTGAAATTTTTCCAGTTCTTTATCAAGTTTAAGACCACTTAGCTCCTTGCCCTTTAACTCCTTTAGTGCTAGATAATGTGATGGCTCAAGTTGAATACAAAACTTGGCTTGATGCGTTTGAACACAGCTATTAAGCCCATTTTCTGGATTTCGAACATATAAAATATATTCATCAGGTTTCAACGAACCATTTTTACAACCCAAACATAAGGCCCAAGACCACATAAGAAAAACAAGCAATCCGTGTTTCATAAAAAAGTATTAAATCGGATTTATTTTATCATATCAAAGCTTAAACTATATCTTTCATTGTACTTATTTCGAATTTCTAATGTATAAGACTTGCCTTTCTTTACACCCTCAATCTTTTTCGTTGGAATATCTATTTTATTAAGGCCAGAGGTAAGTTTTATAATCGGTACTCTTTGCAATTTCTTACCTGAACTTAAATCAATTATTGAGTAACTGAGATTTTGCTCAGCAGCATAATTATGATATGTAAACTTAATTATGTCTTGAAAAAGATAATTTCCAGTGTTTAAATTCTTATTGATTTGTCTATAGCAATTAATAATTTCATCAGAATTAAATTCAGGCTCAACCGGGGTGAATAACCATGATTCAGATCTTCCAACAACTGCTCCATGATCTAGTCCAACTATTTGCCAGGCATAAGTCTTGCCATATTGTAAGGCCGGAGCTGAGAATGGGTACAAATAATTTCGATCTATTATTTTTATATCTAAAAGTCTTAAATTTTGATTCAAAGCCTCTTCTGCCTTAACGTAAGGAAAAAGTTCACATAGATGAATTCTATAATCGATATCCTGATCAAATGTTGAGTACCATTGTAAAATAGGCGTAAGAGTTTCAATTTTTTCTTTGTGTTGAGGATTGACTAAGTGAATCTCTACAAAATTCTTTACTGTTATCACCTCACAGTGTTTAAATGGCGACTCACTTTGGTTTTCCAAAATAGAAATACAAATCTCATAAGTTCCATCACCTAAGATTTGAGAAGATCTAAACTGCAATGCTTGTTTTCCATAATAGAACAAAGCTTGATAACTTGAAAAAGGGATAGTATTAATACCAGAATTGAGTGTGATTTGACTTGCTTTAAACTGGACAATATCAGCACCTTCTGATACATCCTTTATATGCACCACAATATCACAACTAACATCACTTGTCGAAGCATTTAAAATTGTAAAATCAATCAAATCAAATCCCGTGACAGCTTTCACAGTCGAATTATAATTTGAAATTATCTTATACTGGTCTTGTCCATTAATCCTAAGTGACGACAACACGAAAAGCAAAATAATTGAAAGTATACTTTTCATTGAATATAGTTTTAAATATTAAAATTTTATAATAATTGAACCTTGACCTTGACATGAGTAATCATATGAGCTTAGCATGCTTTTTCTATAATAATTTTGATACATTCCTGAAAGCTTAACTGAAATATGTCTCCGAATCTTATAATCCACACCGCTAGAAAGATTTAATGAATTCAAACTCCCTGTATTATTGAAACCTATAGAAAGATTTAAGCTTAATTGATTTGATATAATCGAATTCAAGGATATCAAAGAACTCAAACCTTGAACTAATTGTGTTGATGTATTTTTTAAAAAATATGAAACTCTAGGAATTAATGTAAATTTATCTAATCTAATCGTAACAGAGGTGGAAAGTAAATAATCTTTTGATGTAGTCAAATTATTTCTTTGAACAATTCCATAATTAGTAAAAATACTAAAAAGCATTTTCTTTGAAATCACTGAATTTAAACCAACTTGATTGTTAAGAAAAGTTTGAACAACCTCACTACTTATAAGCTTAATTGTATTCCTTGAAATTGAATAACTCAAATTGTGCTTTGAATTAAGTTTATATCCAAACTGAATCCCATCAGTAATTTTGCTGGAGGTGCTGTTCCAGGTTCGGGAAAAATTTAATTTAGATGTCAACTTATCTCTGAACAAAGTTTTTTCTATACATAAGCTCATATTTTGCATAGAATTTGCCAAATATCGATTTCCTGGAGTGAAATAAGAAGAACCTATGTTCCTATATCCTATAATTATTCTTGCTCCAATCTCTTCTAGATTATTTTCTGAAGTCACATTTAACGCACTTCTGTCGCTAAATGTAGATTTTTCTAGCGAACTCGTGCTTTGATTAACTTGCTTTGATAAATCAAATTCCAATGTAGAGAAACGATTCAATTTCTTCACTGAATGGATTGATACTAAATCCACAGAAGAATTTGCAGTTAACCTATTGTACCAAGGTAAAGCTTCCACATTTCTGAATCGTGTATATGCTAATGACATAGAATTCTCATTCTCTCCAAAGATCACTCTAGTTTGAAGAAAATTCTCTTTTGACTTCCAATCAGTAAAAGGAGTTACCAGTAAAGCATTACCTGATGAATTAGAATAACCCGAATGTTTACCAATACTCCCACCTATTGTCAAGTACTTCAATTTATAATCAATTGTAAAACCGGCATAACTGTATGAGGACATAGTAATAATTGACTGATCAAGCACATCATATCCTATTGATATTTTTTCAAACTTTGACCAAATGTGTTGAAATTTCGAATATTTTATTGTATCGGTATTAGAAACAAACTTTTCAAGATTTGATCTTTTATTTGCATACAGTACCATCGAATCCACTGAAGTAATTGAATCTGCTGAGTTTGAAATGTTTGAATTTCTAATTTCCTTGCTTGCAATAGAATCAACTACACCTAATTTGCTTGATCGTAATTTTCTAAATTCCCATTGCATTTCCTCATATTCATCTATAATTATTCTCAGGCTATCTTTTACCATACTATGCGCATCAGAATTATATGTAGAAGTATCCTTGCAAATTTCTCGGTATTTAATGTTTGCATTTGACACTCTTTCTAAATATTCGTAATCTGCCAATTTCTGTGCTAGTTCTTGAAATTTCTGCTTAGCGTTAGCACCCTGACGCAAATCTGTTTGAGAAAGTTCATCTTGAATAAACTTATCCAAATTAATTCTTGAAAATTTAACGGAAAATGGACCAAACTTTGAGATGCCATTCGATGCAGAGGTATACCCACAGCTGGTCGTAAATGGAACACCTTTATAATTTATAACGCTGTTTACCTTTCCAAAAAGGTAAGAACCACTATTTCCGAATTTATTGTTATATAATGTTCCATAGCCTCCTGTCACGTCTCCATGAAAAGAAACAGTTTTACAATTTTTATTTACGACCGATCTAACCTGCGCAGATCCTTCAAATACCACAACGGAGAGTAAAACTAATTGTATGACAAAATTTTTAAATTTTTCAAGTAATAACAAGTGACAAAATAATTATTGCAGAAATATGAGAAAACTTTTTTAGATTAAAAAATATTTATAACATTGGTCTTTATTTTAAAATTATTCAACATGAAGAACAAATTTCTATTAATCCTACTTTGCTTAGTGTTTGCATTCAAAGCGAATTCCCAATCGGTTTTCTGGTCAGAAAATTTTTCAGTCCAAGGAAGCATTTGTGATCCCACAGACCCTGTGTACGGTTGGACTTTAACTAATATTGACACCCAAGGTACTTTCGCTAACCATTGGTACATCTTTTACCCTGTTAATTGTCTTAGAAGTGATTCCTGCAATTCCGCAAATAGTAATACAAATGAAGGGTCCCTTTATATAAGTTATGGTAGTATTTGTGACTCTGCTATAAATGGTGCTGTTTACAGAGCAGGTTGTGATAATGCAACCCACAAACAAATAGAATCTCCATTAATTGATTGTACAGGAAAAACCAACATTGTATTAAATTTTGATTTCATCGCAGCAGTTTATTACCGTGGTGATTATGGTTCAGTACTATATAGCGATGATGGAGGCGCAAATTGGATTACTCTACAAGCTTTATTGAATTCCGGTCACTGCCCTCTAAATAACCATCTTGCTTTCTGGAAGAGCATCCAAATCAGCCTTCCTCCAAGTGCTGAAAACAATCCAAATGTAAAAATAGCCTTCGATTGGCGCAATAATGCTGATTGCTATGGTAAACTATTTTCATTTGCGATAGATAATATTGAGTTAACCTCTCAGTGCCAAATTGATTTAACAGTAATTCAAAACGGTGACCCATTTTATGAATTGTGTGCTGGACATGACTACCATCATACTGTTTCACCGTCTAATCCAGCTTATACCTACACATGGGAGGTAAATGGCAACGATTATATTTATGGACCTGACTTTAATTACACCTTTGAATATACAGGTAATTATGCAGTACATTTAACAGTCACTGATACTAATGGATGTGTCGATCATTTAGATACAACATTGGTGGCTGGTGGGTTTGATGTAAGTCTAAGTCTGGACCCGGATACCATTTGTCCAAATCAATGCATCAAATTTGACTCATCTGTGAATCCTGTAGGATCTTATACCTATTCCTGGTCACTTCCTGCCGGCACACCCTCAACTTCTACCAATTCAGGTCCGACTAGCTGCTACACACAAATCGGAAATCATACTGCAACCCTTACTGTTAGCGATCCTACAAATACCACTTGTAGTAGAACAGAATCAATACCATTTTTTGTTGACACCTGTGGATACCCTATTGTGACTTTGATCAATAACAATCTTATGAAACAATGTGTTTGTGTCGGGACATGCTTAGATTTCACAAGTAATGCTTATGATGCCACTTCCTACAGTTGGATTTTTCCAACTGGCGACCCCGGTACCAGTTCATCTGCCTCGCCAACCAATATTTGCTTTGATACAGCCGGAACTTTTGATATTGAACTAACTGTTACAAATTCAATCGGATCATCAAGTGTATTTCAAAGTTTCACAGTTTCAGAATACCCACCTACACCCCTCTTGACATATGATGCAGGAACACATTCAATCACGGTCAGTAATCACAATAGTAGTTACTTGTATGAATTATTTGTTTTCGTTTCTTCAACGTGGGTTTCATTAGGTTATGTCAATACTAATCCAATAGCAATTGATACTTACTTTGGTTACCTATATAAAGTAAAAGCATCTGCATCATGTCAAGAATGTTCTACCGAAAGTGATTCTATCTTTGTACCTGTAGATAATTAAGCTTTCCAACTTAAAATGTTGATAACCTATGTTGACTATTAATTTCTTATAAATTCAAATAAATTATTTTGTACCTCGTCGCAAATTGAAATTTCCACCTCTAAAACATATAACTTTATGAAAAATTCAATCTTATTCTTAAGTATTTCATTAATCCTGTTTTCAACTTCTTGCAAAAAAGAAGATGATCCCACCACGAGTACCACTAGCCCTCAAAGTACAGCACCGGAATTTAAATGCATATTCAATGGTAGTGTCAAATACTTTGATGCTCCCGGTGTTTCAGAAACCGTAGGACATACAATTTATGCAGGAAGTAATACTTCAAACGACGTAGTTATATTTAACTTGCTGGCTGCAGCATCAATTACATCTTATTATATTCATCCTTGGGTAGGTATCGGAAATCCATATGGAGCCTATGACTTTGTAGACATTGACTCAGGTATGGTAACAATTACAGATACAACAAATCGTAAGATATCCGGAACTTTTTATTTTCGTTCCGGACTGAATGTTGCATCTGATGGTACTTTTAAAAATCTGGCTTTACCATAAACAATTCCATACCCACTAAATAAAACTTCTGACACCAGGCAATTATCCTGTATAAAGTTTATACGATTATTTAAATAATCAATACTCAGATACACTACTTAATCCATTGGTGTTTTTCTGAACCAATAATATTAAGACATGAAAAGATATATTCTACTAATAATAGTAACATTAAAAGTCGTTACTTTGCAAGCTCAATTAAATGGACACTACACAATTGGTGGATCTACTCCTGATTTTGCCACCTTCACTGATGCAGTTGACATGCTCAATTCTATTGGGGTTTCGGGTCCTGTTACTTTTAATGTTCGAAATGGCGTCTACTTTGAAAGACTCACCATTCCTGAAATTACAGGTGCATCCGCTTTAAATCAAATCACATTTCAGTCTGAGAATTTGGATAGCTCTTTGGTAACACTTCAATATGCTGCTGATTCAAGTACAGGAACAACCAATTTTATAATTAGATTGGATGGAGCAGATTGGATAACAATAAAATCAATAACAATTAAAAAGATAGGGTCAGGCATTTACTCCAGGCTCGTTCTGATTGAAAATAGTGCTACAAATAATTCATTCTTAAATAACCATTTTGAAACGCTTCCAATTGCTACCCTGTCCACAAATTCTGTTGGGATTTATTCCGGTGCCAACGCAAGCTTTGACAGCTCAACCGGCATTATCCAAAATCGATTTGTCAACGGATCTTTTGGAATCAGACTTCATGGAATTGATTCTCTGAATCCTGAACAGGGTCAAATCATAGAAAACAATTATTTTGAAAATATCTCCACAAGAGCTATCTATCTGATTAATCAAAATGCACCAAGGATCAGAAATAATAAGATCGAGACACTTTCCAGCAGCGCCAATTTTTATGGCATCTCTCTTGGTTATTGCAGTAACAATACTATTGTTGAAGCAAACTCCATCAATACACTTGCCGGCGGGAACGGAATCTATGCCAGCGATTGCTATGGTACTGCCCTTAATCCAATGAATATAATAAATAATTTCATTCATGTAGGCGGAACATCGACAGCTTATGGTTTATATCTGCTTTCAAGTACAGGAATAAACATTTGGAACAATTCCGTCCATGTGTCCTCAACTGATGCCATCTCGCGAGCTATGTATGTCTTACTAATTGGTAATCCAGGATTAAATATTCAAAATAATATTCTAGCTAACTCCGGGGGTGGTACAGCAATACACATTTCAATTAGTGCGATTGCAAGTTTGATTTCCTGCAACTACAATGACCTCTACTCCAACGGCCCCAATATTGGTTATTGGGACAATGCCTTCACTCCTACTTTCGCAGATTGGAAATCCATCAGTTCCAGGGACTCAAATTCTGTATCCGTAAATCCTGATTTTATCAGCAGTTCTGATCTTCATACTTTTTCTGCATCAGTTGATGGCAGGGCCAATCCTTTGGGTGCTGTTAGCACAGATATTGATGGTGAACCCAGGGACCTGGTAAACCCCGATATCGGGGCAGATGAGTTTACGTTGTTAAACACAAACATAAGTCTTACAGACATATTATCACCTGCTCCGTTTGTTTCTTGCGGACAAGCATCCAATTCAATAGAAATATCTGTAAATAATGTTGGATCGACAGTTTTGTCCTCTATACCGGTAGTTGCCGAAATTTCCGGAGTAGTGAATCTAATGTTCTTTGATACTATCCCGGGGCCTATCAGTCCGGGCCTCGGAAATACTTTTACATTTAACCAGACATTTTCTTCCTTAGTTGGAGGTCAATATTTTATAAAGGTCTATTCCTCGCTTGCAAATGATCAGTTCCGTCAAAACGATACCTTATATTTATCAAGCCTCTTTGAAACCATTCCAAACGATCCTGTGGCGGTATCACCTCAACAAGGTTGCAATACAAGTGTCGGGATAACAGCAAATGCTGCCTCCGGAGAAATTATATATTGGTATGATGCTGCAGTTGGTGGAAATCTGGTTGGCATCGGATCTCCATTGACAGTTCCAATTGTATCAGATACTATTTTTTATGCAGAGGCACATGCTCCAATAAACCAGTTTGAATGTTTAAAAATTGTAGAATATGATCCTGTACATCCTAACGGAATAGAAATTCAAAATTTAAGCACTCAGGCATTTGATGCAAGCGGTTGGAAAGTAGCAGTAAGTAGCAGTTCAAGTCTGATAAACAATGTAAACACTTCCATTTGGACTTTGGGATACTTTAACCCGGGAGAAATTCAATACAAAACCGATCTGAATATAGATAATTACTGGGGAAATGATATAAGAATAGAACCGGGAGATAGTGGATGGATCATGCTGCTTGATTCAAACTATGTTTTAAAAGATTTCATTGCATTTGAATGGACAGCAGCACAGATTCAGTCAATGGCTCCTGTAATTAACGGAGTTAGTGTTCACGTCGGTAGCATGTGGTCGGGAGATGGGTTGCGATTAAGCACATTGGACACTACAATTTCCCGTATAGGAAATTATGACCATAATAATTCGAGTGATTTTGCTTATGCACTTCGAAGCATCGGTTTCCAAAATACAGGTTTAAGCACTTCATATCTAACATGTGGGTATGGAAGTTGTGGAAGCAACAGGATAGCAATATCAGTCCAACAAATTACAGGAGTTATCACCGATCTAGGTCCTGACACAATATTTAGTGCTCCTTTCACTTATATTCTTGATGCAGGTTCAGGTTTTGCAGGATATCTGTGGTCCGATGGCAGCACCTCACAAACTCTGACTGTTAATTCTGCAGGACTTTACTGGGTACGAGTAACAGGATCGAATGGCTGTTCATTTACAGATTCAATTGATATTTCAATCAATACCGGAACCAAACTGTTATCGAAAAACTCTTCCCTTAAAGCATTTCCTAATCCGACAGGGAATGTACTTACAATTCAATGTAATGAAAAAATTAACCAAATCCATATCTACGATTTAAATGGGAGACTTATCAAATCCTACGAAGGTTTCTATAGAAACGAGGTCGACCATTTCCAAATTGATGTCAGCGCCATTCCACCTGGAATCTACCTATTTCGTGCACTTATCGACGAAAGTATTCAGAGCATAAGATTGGTTGTACAACATTAAGCTTCAATCCAGTTCTAAATTCAATTTAACAGCTGAGAAGTTGTTTCAACCGCGAATTAATCATTATAAACGAACGAGCTATTGCCACTTCTTAAGACATTTGTTTTCCAACTGTCATAAAATGCAGTTTCGTTTCTTATTTATTCCATTTGGTCATTTTTTATACCGATTTGTTATCTGACGCACAATGTAATTTCAGCCATAATTAATATTTCTAATTCATCATATTATAAACAAACATTGAACAATTAACTCTTCGTATTAACAAATTATTTTTTCTAACTTTTTATCTGATTTAATCTTGTTGAGCCAAGACGGCTTGAATGTCCAATTCATATTCTTCTAATTAGTGTTTTTACTAAATGACACTAGTACTTTTACTAAATAATTGAGTCTCCATTTAGTGAAATGATTATATAACCTATTCATTTCCCAGCTAATGCGAAATAAACTTCCTGTAAAACCATTTTTTGTACCACGCTACCAATTTGTCCCATACGAAGAGTACATATACATTTACTTTCAATTCACTAAAACAATTTATTGATCAAATGATATGGAATTTACAGGAAACGAAGACAATCAAATAAGCTTTGAGAAAGGCGGAAAATTAACAAAGAAATATAGGGATCAAATGAGTGGGAAGGATATAAAAGGAGGATATATCAGCAAAGAATCATTACTTGCTTTGTTAAATCAAGACGGATGTGTTGGAATGCGATATTACTATGGCCTAAATAAAGAAGATGTACAGGAACTTGTTCTAGTTGGTGTATTAGCTAATATGAATGATATAATCAATGAAAATGCGGTATGCCTCGACCAATGCATACCTTGCCCTGACCATTGTAGTGAAGACAATATTTTGAACAGTTGACCATACTTAAAGTTTTTTTCTCCAATCCCTGAGTATTTAACGCAGTAAATATTCAGGGCTTTTTTGCATCTTGCATTGAATTTTAACCCTTTCATAGGTCATGGTCCTGCCGATCTTTGCTGCCTTCTCAGCTATAATTCCTATAGCAACCTTCAGCTTTCAATTCAAGAAATTAAACAGGCATCTCAAATATTTTGCATTGTATTTGATATTTGTAGCCGTTGTAGAATTTTTAATTCTCATATTGGCACTCAATAAAATGCATAATGTTCTATTATTAAACTTTTTTTCAATTACAGAGGGTATTCTGTTATTAGTGTTCATCCGAATGTTATTGGTTGATCAAAGATTGAAGAACATAATGTCTGTTTTTATCACTACATATCTGCTGTATTGGCTATATACAATAGCTTTTAAGATCACAATATTTCAATTCAATTCCTCTGAACAGTTTATCAAAGGTATTTTCATAATCATCGGATCAGGACTATTATTGATACAAATAAGCCGTATTAGTGAATTAAGCCTTCTTCAGAATTATTTATTCTGGTTGATTAGTGCAATTCTGATCTATTTTTCCCTAACCTTAATTGTATTCTATACAGCTACAATTGTTTTGGACAATCAGAAGACGGCAATGATTCTTGTTTGGAAAATAAATTCAATTGCAACTATAATCGCTAACCTGTTATTTTCCTTTTCATTTATATGTTACTATCGAAAGAGGAGTTTATATATTTAGTATTAGTAGTTTCAGTTTCTATTCTGACCCTACTTGTCTTTTTTCTTTTTGCGCTAATTTTAAATGTTCGAATACGGAAGCAAAAAGCAATTGAGCTCTTGAGTGCAAATATTACAACTCAGGAAAAAGAGCGTCAGAGGATCGCAGAAGACCTGCATGATGATCTGGGTCCTGCATTATCTGCGTTAAAACTCCAGGTAAATCATATCACTGATTCGGATGATTTGGAATATGATTCTAAAAATATTGCTTCACAGTTGGATACAATCATCGCAAATGTTAGGTACGTTTCAAAAAACCTGTCTTCCTCATCAATAAAAAGCAAAGGATTTCTACAGAGTGTGAAGGATTTGAAGTACATTATGGATAAATCAGGTACGATTCGCTTCAATTTCAACTCCGATGAACTTCCGCCTGATCTTTCTGAGTTTTCATTAAGTACAATATACAGAATAATCCAGGAAATGATCACCAACTCCGTAAGACACTCTACAGCTAACCAGTTAAATCTATCCTTGGAAATAAGGAAACAATACTTTAACCTGATATATGAAGATAATGGAAAGCCTGTTATACATGATAAGGAGTCAAAAGCCGGTTTTGGATTAACTAACATTAAAAATCGCTCGGAATTATTAAAAGGTTGGTTTATTTTGAAACCTGATTTTAAAACTTCTAATAAATATTATATTAGATTTAAGATAGAAAATCTTACCTGATCATGGCAAAAGAACCATACATGGATACGAAAATCAACATAATAATAGCTGATGACCACCCGGTTTTTCGGCAAGGATTAGCCATGACTCTGAAAAAAAGCAAAACAATTGGCTCAATTTCTCAGGCCTCCAATGGTGAGGAAGTTCTTAAATTGCTTGAGTCAGATCATCACCAGCTTGTATTGATGGATCTTAGAATGCCTGTACTCGATGGTCTAAAAACGACAGAGATAATCTCAACCAAATTTAAAAAAACAAAGGTAATTGCCCTTTCTATGCTTGATGATCAGGATACCATTACAAATGCAATCAAACGAGGAGTTCATGGATATATACTTAAAAATGCAGATGCCAGCATTATCTTAGAAGCCATTGATTGTGTAGTTTCAGGAAAATCCTATTACTCAACTGAAGTTTCCAATATGATCGTTGATAATATTAAAAAGCCCAATCAAAACGAAATAGAAGAAGAACTGGATCTATCCAATCCCTTAATCCTGGATATCATCTATCTGCTATGTCAGGAGCTATCTAATCATCAGATCGGCGAATTAGTATTCAAATCCCATAGAACTATAGAATTTCATCGCAATAGAATCATTAAAAAAACCAATTCCAAAAAGATCATTGGAGTACTCAAATATGCCTTGCAAAATGGGATACTGGATGATCAAAAACTGATTCACAAATGGAAGGAAAAATTAGAACGGTTTCAATAGTTTTATTCTTATTTTATAAATTGTGTTAGTCTGAACTTAATTTCTCACTTGGAATAGCATTGAGTAGTGATCAAAAAGGTTAAACCAATTCAACTGTCTGATCGTCTCTAGCATGCATTAGGCAAACAAAATCGGTGCTCTCTATTCTCTTAATACTTGGCAATAAGTTGCATTATATAAAACGTCATCTGTGAAAAGATCTGTGATGTCTTGCATAGATCTAGTTGAACATGGCACGTGCTAAAAACAGACCAAAATGGACTTTATAACCTTAGACTTTGAAACCGCAACTGCACAAAGGGACAGCCCATGTGAAATCGGATTGACCTTTGTTAATGATGGACAAATCAGAGCGACCAAATCATGGTTAATCAAACCGTATTATAAAGAATTTGATCATTTTAATATTTTAATTCACGGCATCAAACCTGAACACGTTGCCAACAATCCTGAATTTCACCAACTGTGGGTGGAAATTAAACCGCATATAGAAAACAAATTTTTAATTGCACACAATGCAGGATTTGATATTAGTGTGTTACGTAAAACTCTTGAAACTTATAAACTTCCTTTTCCTACCTTAAACTATTTTTGTAGTTACATTTTATCTAAAAAAGTATGGCAAGGACTACCAGCATATGACCTGAAATCACTCTGCAAGCTTAACAACATTGATCTTTCCTTTCATAGGGCTGGACCTGACAGCAAAGCTACTGCTGAATTAACCTTAAAAGCATTTCAAATAGCAGGAATCTCTACTCTTGACGAATTAACGGTTAAATTAAACACTACAATCGGGAAGCTGTACAATGGCGGTTACACACCTTGTGAAACAAATAGGGTTCATACTACATCCAAGGCTATGAAAATTGTTGGCGATCCGAATAAATACAACTCTAATAGTATTTTTTTTGAAAGGACTGTTGTTTTTACTGGAACCTTATCTTCTATGGTACGAACCGAAGCTCAACGAATAGTTGCTGACATTGGTGGAACGATTGGTAATAGCGTCACCATGGAAACAGATTTTTTGGTGGTTGGTCAACAGGATTACCGCGTTGTTGGTGAGGACGGAATGAGTAACAAACAAGAAAAGGCATTAAAATTAATTAAGAAAGGTTCGACACTAGAAATTTTATCTGAAGAGGACTTTTTAAAAAACTTATAATGCCAAAGAATCAGGTTTTAGAAAATAATTTCTAATGCAATATAGTACCCGATTTCAATGGCACTGAATGCATACCAGGAACTTAAGCTTCAAATAAATTGAAGTAGTTTTGACTTTGTTGAGTATTCCGGCCCATATTGACCCACCAATTCCGGAGCATACTGACCCACCGATTCCGGTCATACTGACCCACCCCTTTTTGAGAACGGACTGACATTCCGGCGATGTTGACCCCTCCCTGAGGCTGACATTCCGGCAATATTGACCCACCTGATGTATTGGATTTGATGCAAAAAGCTGTTCGCTTTGGATGTTAAAACACATTCTAAGCATATGGCAGGAAAATCAATAAGCATGCATCAGATTAAACAGATCATAGAATTTTTAAGCAAGGATTACGCCGTTCGTTCCATTGTGCGATTGACCGGAATGGCCCGTAATACGGTGCGCGATTATAAATTGCGTATTCGCGCCAGTCAGCTTTCATTCAAAGAGCTTTTAGCAATGGATCAGGAGTCACTCATCACGATCATGGAACGGAAGCCGGTTCCTGATCAAGATGCTATAGACCGAAAAAAAGATTTTGAAGAGCGTCTGGATTATTTTTCTTCCGAGTTAAGAAGACGCGGAGTGACCCGGCAGCTGCTCTGGGATGAATATCGAATGGAGAATCCGTCCGGCTACAGTTACTCCCAGTTTTGTGATCACCTCTCACGAGCGCAGGAGATTAAAAATGCCGTAATGTATTTTACGCATCGCCCTGGAGAACAAATGATGGTGGACTTTGCAGGGGACCCCTTGCATTATATAGATCGATCCACAGGTGAAATAATTAAATGTGAAGTGCTTGTTTGTGTGTTGCCTTATAGTAATTACACGTATGTCGAAGCACTGCGCTCCCAAAAACAAGAGGAATTTGTCTGTGGACTTTCCAATGCATTATACTACATGGGAGGGGTGCCACAGAGCATTAAGTTTGATAATCTGCGCACAGCTGTTACCAAAGCCAGCCGGTACGAACCTACGTTCACCGAAGCGATGGATTTTTTTGGCTCTTACTATGGAACCACCGTAATGGCTACCAGAGTGAAAAAGCCCCGCGATAAAGCCAGCGTGGAAAGCGCCGTATCGATTGCCTACAAGCGTATCTATGCACCTTTGCGCAATCAGGTGTTTTATTCCCTCTCTGAAATGAACAAGGCGATCCGTTCACAACTGGAAAAGCATCACGTTAAAGATTTTCAACGAAAAAGCTACAGCCGTAAATGGATTTTTGAAACAGAAGAAAAGCCTTTGCTAAAGCCATTGCCTGAAAACCCATATGTGATCAAGCGTACCACGCAGGCGAAAGTTCAAAAGAATTACCATGTGATTCTGGGTGAGGACTTTCATCAATACAGCGTACCGTATAACCTGATTGGAAAAACGGTAAAGATTATTTACACCCGTGATTCTGTGGAAATCTACCATGATCACAAGCGAGTGGCCTTCCACTGCCGGAACTACAAGCGCCATGGTTATACAACGTTTGAATCGCACATGCCATCCAATCACAAACACATGGTAGAGCGCAAGGGTTGGAACCAGGATACCTTCATGAACCGGGCAGAGACAATCGGTCCTGCAACCAGGGAGTTTATCAGCCGCATTCTTTCTTCTAAAGTTTTTCCCGAGCAGACTTATAACAGTTGTCTTGGAATTTTTCGACTGGGAAGTCATTACGGTAATGACCGTCTGGAAGCGGCCTGTAAGCGAGCAGCAGTATCTGCTTATGCAAACTATGGCATCATCCAGAATATTTTGAAGAACAATCTGGATAAAGACATACAACCTGAAATAAATTTTATCCCCGATCACGAAAACATACGTGGGAGCACCAGCTATCAATAAATCGTAGAACCCAAAAATAAAATCAGATGAATACAACAGCCACACTACAACAACTCAAAGAATTAAAACTTACAGGAATGGCACGTAGCTATGAAAGCATCCTGCAGCTCTCTGCGCATCAGCAGCCAGAGGCCCATGCATTAATTGCACAAATGTGCGATGCGGAAGTGCAAAGCAGGGTTCACTACAAAACCCAGTTCTTTTTAAAGTTGAGCAAGCTCCGCTACGCGGCAAGCATCGAGGAGCTATCCTTTACCAAAGACCGGAATCTAACTAAAGAGCAGGTTCTGCAGCTGTCCGATTGCTCTTATCTGGACCGGGCAGAGAATATTCTGATCAGCGGTGCAACCGGATCAGGAAAAAGCTTCCTTGCCTGTGCACTGGGACATCAGGCATGTGTGATGGGATACAAAACCCTTTATCTGAATCTGAACCGATTCACTGAAAAACTAATGACAGCAAAACTGGACGGAACCTTTGTCAAACTGCTCAATCAGCTGGAAAAAACATCGCTGCTGATCCTGGATGATTTTGGCCTGGCTCCGATGGAACAAAACACACGGCTTGCATTACTACAGATACTGGAAGATCGCTACGCGAAACGATCTATTATAATTGCATCGCAGATCCCAATCAATAAATGGCATGAAACTATTAATGAACCCACCCTGGCAGATGCCATTATGGATCGTCTAACCGCAAATTCACACCGTTTTGAGCTAAAAGGAGAATCTTTAAGAAAGAAAAACAAACCAGAAAAAAAATAACTTTGAAAAATCAAATCCAATCATCCTAATAGGGGTGGGTCAATATGGCCGGAATAGACGGGTCAGTATCGCCGGAATAATCAACTTTGTCAAGCACTTGTCAACTTTATTCTGTTACCTTCCCTAATCACAATACCATTTTTGATGGCAATGTCAATTGTGTATCGCAATACAGAGTCAATCTGCTTTCCGACTTTGGCAAAACCAAATGTCCGGGCTAAATAACGCAACAACTCATCTTCATCAATACTTAAATTATTAGTCACTACTTCTTCTAAAGCTATTATCAGTTCTTCCGGAGCAATGTCCTCCATATTCCGTTTTTCAATATCGTTATTACGATAAAAATCTAGAGTTGTGTCGTTGTTCCAATAAAATGGTTGATGGTGTATAGTTTTACTAATCCTCATTTCTTTTAGGATTCCTTTTAAGTGCTTATCTAATCTCGCACCTGCTCGTCCTATGTTCCATGCTTGTAATACCTTCCTATACAACAAATTTTCACTGATAGGCGTTTCAGTATCAAGCAATGATTGGATTTGTTGTTTAACAGAACTTCTGTTTTGAAATTCAAATATAGTCTCACTGTTGGCAGAAGAAACAGAAGTCAAAACCGCAGCTATATAAGGCTTTTGCCTACTTGTGATTGCCAAAGGTGGAACTCCTTCGGACACAGGGATGATTGGCTCAAATGTGCTTTCATTAGCACTTTCATCCATTTTCATTTCTTTAACATCCGTTTGTCTCCGCAGATGCATTACTTTATCAACTATAGTATCAATAATTATGTTTGAATTTTCATACCAGTCGATTGTCCAAATGCGGTGAATATTCCAACCTAAGGCTTTGAGCACAGCAGGCATCACCATCTCACGGTCATTTGTTGTTTGAGCATTAAAGTAATAAAGACCATCAATAAGAATTCCCAAAATATATTGGTGGGGTTTATCCGGATTAACGATTCCAATATCCACTTTAAATCCGGAAGTGCCTATATTACATTTAACCTCCAATCCCCTTTCCTGTAACTTTTTGCTAATGGAAGAAGACAAATGTTCCCTGGTCAAGTTTTCCTGAACATCTTCGGGACGAACGCTTAATTGACCATTTTCAGCAAACTGAAGAAAGGCTTTAAGTCCAGCTACACCTTCGGCTGCTGTTCGACTTAAATCAATCTGGTCAGCTTTAAGTGTAGCAAATACGTGCATTTCATAACGGGCACGGGTCACAGCTACATTTAACCTACGCCAGCCACCGTCTCGATTTAATGGACCAAAATTCATACTCATCTTACCTGTTTCATCAGGTGCATAACAAATGGAGAATAAAATAATATCGCGTTCATCTCCTTGCACATTCTCCAAATTCTTTACAAATAAAGGTTCATCACTTTCGTTTGCATATTTTTCCAATTCTGGATCCACGACAAAAAGTTTTTGCAGCTTATCTTCTATCAAATTTTGTTGAGTTTGACTGAATGTTACGACTCCAATACTGAATTTCCGCTTTTGCGAGTTATTATAGTGAGATTGAATGTACTGCACTATTTCATCAGCTTCAAATTTGTTTGTCCGCGTTTTTCCTTTGTCATAATATCCTTTAATTTGATGATAAGTTACTTTACGGTTCAAGTCATCTGATGAAGGGAAGGTAAGCAACTTATTCTCGTAATAGTTCGCGTTACTGAAAGCAATTAAACTTTCATGCTTACTCCTATAATGTCTCAACAAATATTTTGAAGGGACGGATAAGGACAAACAATCATCTAAAATGCTTTCCAAATCTTCAACATCCATGTTTTCCTCGTCTAGCTTTATTGTGCTGAAAAAGGAAGTTGGGGGCATTTGTTTTGGATCGCCCACAATCACTGATTGCTTCGCTCTTGCTAATGCACTTACCGCCTCACAAGTTGGTAACTGTGAAGCTTCGTCAAAAACTAAAATATCAAAATGCCTGGTATTTACATCAAAATATTGTGCTACTGAAATAGGACTCATCAACATACAAGGAGCAATACGTGGAAGTAAAGCCGGTATTTGATCAAACAATTTTCTTATGCTCAACCCTCTTCCCCTGTTTTTAATAGCTCGTTGTAAAATGCCAATTTCAGAACTTTGCATAGCTTCAGCTGTTGTATTTGGCAATTGTGCTGACAACTTTACTCGTAATTCCTGTATAGTGAGAGATTGAAATTCCTTTGCAATTTTTCTATATTGTTCGATCTTACTTTCGAATAAATCAGCATTAAACAAACTTAGTGCCTCATGTTGAGAAATAATTCGTTGTGCAATGGAAACGTGAATTGTGTAATGAAAGTAATCTGCCAGGTCATCCACACTAAATAATTTGTTTTCGTATGCAGTTAAGAACCAATCCAGATGTATTGATTTTCCTTGTCCACGTAGCATTACATAATTCATCCAGTTTTTTAAATGTGGAAGATTGGTTCTAATATTTTGAAGTTGGTTTACAGTTTCGAGATTCCAATTTTGCTGATGTCGAAAATGAGCACCTGTAAGTACATGGTAATCTTCGGATTGTTGCTTAAAGGTCCTTTCAAGTTCTATGAATTCAGAAATAACAGATTGGTTATTTCGCAACACTTCATCGGAATACTGCAAGCCTTTACCCTCCCAAACTTTTACCCATTTGCAAAGAGCATTTCGATCCCAAGTGTCAGTCAAATTGTACAATTCATGAACAATTGAAGCTTTCTGAGCAATGTCATTTAAATCTGTTTGTTCACCTTTGAATAAATTTTTTAATGCATTTAAAACCGGTTCAAAACGGCTTTGTTGTAACAACCGTTGCACATCCTGCAACTGATTGTTGTGTGAAAATAATTGCTCTACGTCGCTGTCGCTATTAAATTGAATATTTCTATGAACAGATAATTGTTTTTTTATTTTTCTTGATTGAATCCATTTCGGTAAAAACCAACTTTGTTTTGCCAATTTCCATTGAGATTCAATCTCTGAAATTTTTAAGGTTAATATATTTCGGTTATAGTTTTCAAAAATGATACCTAATATTGTTTGGTATTGATTGAACAATTTATTCCATTCCTCATACAAAGTAAAGTTTTCTTTATTAGACAAATATCGAACAAGTTCCAATTTTATGTCAGGAAGTTTTTGTAATACAACTATAATTTTAACAAACTGCTCCCACTCTGCTCTATTATCAATTGAAAAAGGAAAATGTATTATTCTGGACAGAGATTGAGAATTACTCTCAACATCACTTAAAAGTTTCAACAATTTTTGAGTGCATGTATTAATTTCATCATTTAACGACGGGTAATATTCTGACAAGTTCAATGCCGTCAAAGGGTTATCCGATGGATGAATAATTATTCTTGCTATAGACTGAAATTGCGGAAGCCAATCTGACCATTGTCGCCAAAGTGATGAGTTCAGTTGTTGAAGAATATTATCAGGAATATAGTTCTTTGGAAACTTTTTATCGTGATATTTTCCTAATGCAGTTATGCTGTCATATAAACTCCATCCAATTTCTTGTTTTTTGTGCAAAACGCTTACATAAACACTTATTGCCTTTTTAGCAGTATCTAAATGTTGTGCTTCTTGCTGAAAATCCCTTGATCGTGCAAGTTTTACAGTTTCAATTGATTTTGCCAATTGTGCCAGTACATCCGATTTTTTTGATTTGTTTGAATGAAGTTCAAGTGTAAATGGTGCAAGTCCTATTTGCTCTAATCGTCTATGAACTACATCTAAGGCCGCTTTTTTGGCTGCGACAAATAACACCCGTTTCCCATGATACAAGGCATCTGCAATAATATTGGTTATAGTTTGAGATTTTCCAGTTCCAGGGGGACCGTGTAAAATAAAACTTTGTCCTTCTTGTGCCGTAAGAACTGCTTCCATTTGTGAAACATCGGTTGGAATAGGTAACACAATACTTTTCGAACCAATGTTATCAAAATCAAGTTCGGCATTTGTCTTATTATTTTCATTTGATGCTAATCTGCCATCAACCAGGCTCCTTACCATTTCACTCTTCAGCAATTCTTCCTGATGAA
This sequence comes from Bacteroidia bacterium, assembly GCA_035341855.1. Classification (GTDB taxonomy): domain Bacteria; phylum Bacteroidota; class Bacteroidia; order AKYH767-A; family 2013-40CM-41-45; genus QQVM01. The sequence continues at coordinate 1,101 of DAOQWA010000008.1, read as the reverse complement.
CAACAATGTCTTTCCATAAAATCAACTTACTAAATGAAAAATTACCTAGCACTAGTTGCTCCACCACATCCCAACCTTTCAATTGCATTATAGCTCGCCGTAAAACACCCATCACCTTTGCAACATCAACCCCTTTATCATCAGTTGGTAGTTGTTCTAACCCATCCAAATTCAATTCATATTCCTGTTGAAGAAATTCCACCAAGGTAATGTTTATCATCGTTTCTTCTTCACGGCTCTTCAATGTGAACTTGCTGTTGACAGATCTGCGACTAATTTCTACCGGTAAAAGCAATATAGGTGAGTACCTTGCTTGTTCGGGTGTTTTTCTGTCAAACCATTTAAGCAAGCCTACAGCTAAGTATAATGTGCTTGAACCATTTTCCTCTATTGCTTGCTTTGCATTTTTATAAATATATATCAGAATATTTTCTAAATCTTGTTGATGGTAATGAGTTAATAATCGATTATGCTGTAATTCATCATTTGCCAACTGAAATAAAGGTGATGAATGATGAAGAGGTGGTGTAAACAAATTATACCTTCGTAATACCTCAGCATCCATACTAGGCATTATTGAAAAACTTTTTCCATCTGCTAAAGTGTCTTCCACATGGCTGATGTCAATATCAACCAATTGTAACATATTTCGTGTAAAATGCAGATTTAGTAAATTATTACGAAGTGACAAATCCAATAACTTACGTTCCCATATTTTTTGCTTAGTTTTCTGTTGCTTGCCATGAGCTAATTCGTCTTGATAAATAGTGCCTATCTCAAAACTCTTTTCCATTGTAGCAGTTTCAGACTGTTTAATGGCTGCTTCGTCTAATTGAGTTTTTGAAGTGTTAAAAAGTAAAGGTAAGGGACGTATTCGTAAGGTTCTGGCTCTTTTGACATCAACGGAAAGTAAAAAATCTTCCTTCTGAACCAACTGTGCTTCACCTGCATTTAAGGCTTCACTGAATTTGATGTTATTGCCCTTGCAAACACTTGTGGCTTCAATAGCTGCTATTTCACGAATGCCTTTTGATAGTCGTTTTGTTATTGCACTCTTATCGTCATTTACAACTTCGGAAAACTTGTCATCCTGTAACCAGC
>DAOQWA010000007.1:0-103698 GCA_035341855.1 Bacteroidia bacterium | reverse complement strand
CCAGGCAGGGATGTTATGTTGGGTTGCATTTGGAATGGTTTTATTTCCGTCCCTTGATACAGGTTGCTCCAATACAGTAATATCACTTCGAAAAATCTCTTCGTCGATAGCTGCTGTCGAATCACTTTCATTGAGAGATTGATAAACTATTTGAAGTACCTGTTTGCTTTCCACCATTTTCAAAGCACTTTGAATACCATTTTGGATATTTATCCTGTAGTTCTCCTGAAGGACAGGATGATAAAATAACAATACCGTGTCTGCGACCGGCGATCTTGACAAAGAGTTAGGTTCAAGATCTAAAACTTCGAATGCTTTCGCAGCAGTTGCCAGTGCACGCTGTTGCGTTCTTTCACTAAAACCTGCAGGTATTGATATGGCCAGGAGTGCTTCTTCCTTATGCATGGCGGCAACCAGATCGGTATTCCGGTCAATGTCAGGAATGCTGCGTATGTCAAACATACCTATCTTCTCCAGAGCTTCTACAAACTGAAGTCCGGCAGTACCATTATCATTATTACTAACAAGAATGGGAACTTTATTTTTGTTAACGATATCGAAGGCGCTATTCTGCAGACTGGTAATAATAAGCACAAGCAACACAGGCATGATGAATAGAAATGTTATGCCTACTTTATCTCTCAACAAGATTAAAAGATCTTTTTTTATTGTGGCCAGCAGTTTGAACATCAGTCTCTGAACTCCTTCCCTGTCAATTTTAAAAACAAACTTTCGAGATCACTATTTTGAAGGATCAAATTTTTCAGAGAACCGGAAACAATAATCTTACCTTCATCAATTAATGCGATGGTTTCACATAACTCTTCTGCTTCTTTTAGCTGATGAGAAGTATAGATCAAAGTTGCACCCGCATTATTCAACTCCTTTAAATATGAAATGATTGCATTTCGGGTTTGCACATCGACGCCAACTGTTGGTTCATCTAAAAACAGGATCTGAGGTTTATGTATCACACCAATAGCAAGATTTACACGACGTTTCATTCCACCGGAAAAAGTCTTGACAGGTTTATTGCGAACATCTGTCAGCCCAAGAATTTTAAGAAGCTCAGCCGATCTCTTTTTGATCTTCTCAGAAGGAAGTCCGTACCATGCACCAAAAAAATTCAGGTTTTCAACAGGGCTCAGTTCAGCATAAAAAGCAAAATCCTGTGGAACATATCCAAAGCATTTTCTGTGACGAACTTTTGGATTATCGGCATCGAAATCCATGAGCCTTATCTTTCCTCCATCCGGACTAAGCAGGCCGCAGAGCAGATTCATGAGTGTTGTTTTTCCTGCTCCATTAGGTCCGAGCAGTCCAAACCTGGCACCTCTGTTAATTTCCAGGTTCAAATCTGCTATGCAAAGATTTGCAGCACCTTTATACCTGAAGTTAAGACCTTCAATACGTAATGCAGGTTTGACTACTTCCATTTCATTTTAGACAAAGCTGTGAAAGCCTGCTTTTCTATATCAGCAATTTGAAAAAGGAATTCACCCATATCATTAAAATCACTTTGCTCCTGTAATCTTCCTTTATAGATACCTGCAGCCTGCACTGCAGCAGAGCGCCATAAATCACCTGCCGCTGTGAACTTTGCTGATGTTTCTAAAAGTGTATCATTCTGATAATAGGCATGAGCCTCCTGAAGGAAGGCTGCATAAATAAAACGAAAACCTCCTCCTCCTGTGCCGATCTCTTCCTGCATGCGAACGAGCTGTGCAAGGTATAAGCCTGCTTTCTGCGATCCTAGTTTATCCCGCCAGCGCATTATTTTTCTTCCAGTAAACTTTATTCCGTTAACGCCGGCAAAATTTCCGGGAATATGGAGCATGTCTCGTATATTTCTTTTGATGCCGGTGCGAATGCCTTCCCGAATTTGATCCGGGCTTACAGATGCTTTGGATTTAGGATAGTACAGTTGCCCTCTGGGAGCCAATGCACCCTTCGCAAAGCGAACGCGCTCCAGTTCGTACCTGCTGAGAGATGTTGTAGTCTCCATCACCGGATCACTGATGAGATAATTGTCTTCATCTCTCCCAAAGACAACAAGATTGTGTGCATTAAAGTGAAAGCGATATTCCTTCGGAAAATAGCTGAGGTAATACACCCCCACCTGACAACCTACAGGCATACCCTCCTTTAATCTTTCTTCCAAAAACTTTTCAGCCTTTTCCTTAGAATTGAATTTTTTCCGCACGACAGGGATGCCGAGTGACTTACATGTTCTTTTGAAAATATTTCCGGGCATCGTCCGAAAAGCAAAAGCAGGTCCGTTGTTTATTTTTAGAAGAGGGATGTAAATAAAGAACAAACCCGATCCTATGCCAAAGGCAAGAGGTTCTGTAATTTGATCAACACCATTAAACTTTAATAAATTTTTAGTGACACCGTTTTCACAATGAGCTGCCTGAACGTGTTCGAAATCAATCTTCATGGACCTGCATTGTTTTTAATTCATTCACACTAACGTCAAAAGCATCTGCATACTTTTTTAATTTCTTTTCTGAAAGTTTTGCAAAAGTACCGGCGTTCATATGTCGACGAATTGTCCATTTCCAAAAACCGGTGTAAGCTGAAACGATCCCCACATCCATCAACCTTAATTCCATGAAAAAGAGTATCGGACTAGCCTTACCTTCAAGAACCTGCTTGCGGGCATTACTTACGCGCTCTTCTATATCAGTCCATGCTACGCCAAGTGCATCCGTTTTAATATCCCAACCAGTACTTAGTTCAGTAACATAATTACCGTTCTCATCAAGAGCATAGCACACCTCTCTTGTAAAATTTTCAAGTTTCGTAATATCCTGTGGAACATTCTTTTTTTCCATCTCAACAGACTGTTAAAAGCCCAAAGACATAAGAGAACCTGGCGCTTTCAGGAACTGCCAGCAATATCTTCTCTCCTTTCTTCAATCGTCCGCTTTTGAAAAGCTCATCAACCATGAGGTATATTGAGCCGGCACCGACATTTCCTACCTGACTGAGATTGCTGAACCATCTGTCTTCCGGAATGTGAAGATCATTTTTCATCATGTTTTCCAGAATTTTGCTTCTAAAAAACTCGCTGGACATGTGAGGAAGAAAATAATTAATGTCTTCAGATTTCACTCCGTGCTTATTGAGGATGATTTTCATTTTATCAAAGCCCAGTGACACAATATGCTTACTGAGCAATTTCACATCCTGCTTCATACTCAATACAGAGTTGATCATGATCTCTGCAGGTGAGTAATCCATATAGCTCTTAAGAGAACCATCCTCCTGCTTGTCGCCTGCCATGTACATACAAGTTTCAACCTGATTGGCAAAAGACACTCCTTCAAGCCATTCTATTTTGAGACTTATACCATCTTCATTTTTTTTATCGGACAAGAGAAATGCACCGGCACCATCTGATAGCATCCAGCGTAAAAAATCTTTTTCAAAACTGGTGATAGGACTAGCTTCAAGCAACTCGGAATTCTGTTCTTCCACATCGAAGACATCAGATCTTAATATTCTGGAAGAACGCTCCGATCCTGTCGAAGCCGCGGTGCTTACTTCACCTGATTTGATCGCCATGTATGCATACTTGAGAGCATGCATCCCCGAACAACAAGCACCCGATGGTGAAACCACTTCTGCATTTCCGGAATCCGGTAGCCATCCGTGTACCATCGAAGCATGGGATGGAAGAAACTGATCCGGCGTTGAAGTACCACAGGTGATAAGCTCGACCTGCTTGAGATCTGCGGAACCATCAGCAAACAAGCCCTTGACCGCCAGTGCAGCCATCTCTGAATTCGTATGCGTGCTTTTCCCTTTTCGGGTTAAGGCATAAAACCTGCGCTTTATCCCGTTATTTCTTAAAACAATACGCCTGGACTTAGAAGGTTTTCCATTTATGAGACCGAGGTACTCCTCCATCTCATCATTGGACACCGGCTCATTCGGTAAAAAATGTGCAGTCCTTATTATATAAACCTGATTTAAAGACATTTAACTTGAATTAATTTAGTCCCAGGAAGTGCTTCTTTTTCTTGCGAATAGATGCTCCCAGAAAGGGCTTAAAAATAAGCATATATACTGTCAAAACAATTGGCGCAATCAGAAAAAGAGCGACTAAAAGGTAGTACTTATACAGATTGACCCATAAGCGACGATTTTTCTTCTTAATAATGAGGTTTGCCCAAATTGAAAATAACTTTCCTGCTCTGGCCTCGATGAACATAAGATTACTTTTCACTTTTACCGCACCTGCATCTACAAGCTTTTTCTGAAGTCCTTGCCAATCACCTGATTGCAATTCGTTTAACACCAGATCTCCGAATCTGCTCATCCCTGATATATTTTCCATTGAAATGCCGGGCAAGGGAAAGAAACCCAGAAAGCGATCTTTTCTTCCGGACAGCATCCAATGCAGGATTGTTATGGCACTCACAAGATTATTATTAGTATCAGTCAATGCGATATTTCCCACATGTAATGATCCACAAGCTTCGAATACTTTTTTCACTTTTTCCTGAGCATTAAGCCACATATTCCTTGCGCCAATAATTGTGAGGACCGGTGTGTCTTTTAGTCTTTTTCTAAACTCAGGATTCGAAAGAATAGAATTTGCCGGAATACTCGGGGATAAGAACCATGGTTGATATGCAAATACTATAAGATCATACTTTACTTCCTGAAAGGAGAGATCTTCCAATGGCAAGGCAATTCCCAGCACACTTTCCGGCATCGCGTCAAAGAACCGGTCTGTGGTCCAGGGAAAGAAAAACTTATTCTCCATATTTACTATGACATTCTCAATAGTGTGATCAGACATAGTGAACGGAACCTTAAAAGCTTCCACAATATCAGTCAACTGACCGGATTGAGAATAGTGTATAAACAGAACTTTCTTGCTCATTTAAAATACTTATTCATTCAGATCAACAGGACGAAGAATTTTGGATGACTCGGAATATCTTTTCAATTCAGCTGCGAGAAACTTGCCTATAGTCCTGAACTTTTTAACGATCAAATTTTTATCTTCTTCCAAATTTTCTTTGTAATTCAAAATTCCGGGTGCATGTTCCTGAATTACTAATCTTAAAAATCTATATTCAACATTAGCAGAATCATGGGCTATGGCTGATTCTAACATCTTTCGTCCTTCCTTAAAAGTCTTCAATTTTTCTGCCGGTGAATTTAGCAAACCTGCCAACTTCATCTTCAGTGCACCGGTATATGCCGTTGTATCTTCTGAACCTCGCTCAGCAAGATTTTTAAGCTGGCTCTTTATCAAATCAATATCAGAAGAATTCAGTGCGGAATAATATTCACTGCGATCACTCTTTTGTGGAAAATTATTCATTCCGGCAGAAGAACTGCTTAACCAAAGGAAGATTAAAATTACAGTGAAATCAATTCTCATTTGAAACGGTCAATTCTTTGCCAATATCAGTAAATTTCATGAATAGGTATCAAAATACCTTTAAAATTTCAGACCTTAGCTGCAAATCACAATGTTGAAAATAAATATTGCTGCATTACCGGCAGATAGATAAAGGATAACAAAATTATTTTCGTATTTTGAAAAAATCTAATTCAACTTATTTCACCTGAACAGGTACTTAAGATCAAATGGAAAAGAAAACAACCCGTCTAAATAAATTCATCTCTGAAACAGGTTATTGTTCCCGTCGTGAGGCGGACCGCTTAATACAAGAAGGAAAGGTAAAGATAAATGGAATCGTGCCGGAGTTGGGCACGCAGGTTGGCGAAGATGACGTAGTTAGTATCGACGACAAGATAATCTCTTTACAAAACGAATTTATTTATCTGGCATTTCACAAACCCCCGGGAATTATTTGCACTACCGAAACAAATGTAAAAGACAATATCATTGACTATCTTAATTACCCGAAGAGAATATTCCCAATCGGTCGACTCGACAGAGCGTCTGAGGGCCTGATCTTTCTTACAAATGACGGTGACATTGTGAACAAAATTTTAAGAGCAGGCAATAATCATGAAAAAGAATATATGGTAACCGTTGACCGGCCAATCACCGCTAAGTTTATCACTGAAATGAGCAACGGAATCCCCATTCTTGACACGGTAACAAGAAAGTGTAAGGTTGAAAAAACGGACAAACACGAATTTAAAATAATTCTGACCCAGGGATTGAACAGACAAATTCGCAGGATGTGCGACTACCTTGACTTCAGGGTACAAAGACTTATACGTACCCGCATCATGAATGTCACATTAGAAAATTTAGAACCCGGAAGTCTGAGAGAATTAAGTATTGACGAGATGCAAATTATCAATGCTCTTATCTCCGGTTCCAGCAAAACGGAAGAAGCATCAAATTTTGATTGAGACTTTTATCTCATCCTCTCCTCCTCTCGGAAAATATCTATGCGTCACTCAATCAGTCTATCTCTCAATCAGGAAGACCTTGTTTCAAAGCTATTGAACAACCTTAAAGAGGTTTCGGTTTATTGTGTTTTAAACAGCAACAAAGATTCACAGGATCATAGTGACAAATATCACCGGTATGATCTACTGGCAGGCATAGAAGTTCTTGAAAAAATTACTCCTGAGACAAATTCCTTTGAAGCTGTTCAAAATTTTTACTTAGAAAAAAAGGATTGGCTATTTGGTCATTTTAATTATGACTTAAAAGACGAACTTGAAAAATTAAGTTCCAGCAATCATGATAGACTGGGAATCCCTCCTCTTTATTTCTTTAGACCTAAATATGTACTGAGTCTGAATGATCACATTTTAAAATTTGAATACCTTCCTGAATATACCGGTGAGACGGAGGCAAAAAAATATCTGGAAAATCTTCTCAGAACGTCCATAAAGGCGACACGTCCAAATGAAAATGAATTGAAAACCGACATTCGAAGTCAGGTGACAGAGCAGGTGTATCTAGACCGGGTTAAAATCATTAAAGAACATATTCAACGAGGCGACATATATGAAATGAACTATTGTACTGAGTTTTTCAGTGAGAAATTCAAGGTAGATCCGGTTGAAATTTATTTAAGACTCAATCAGTATTCCCCCATGCCTTTCTCTGCATTTTACAAACTACCCGATCACTATGCTCTATGTGGTAGTCCTGAAAGATTTATAGCTAAAAGGAAGGATAAAATTATCTCACAACCGATAAAAGGAACAGCACGAAGAGGGACATCGGAGCAGGATGACATGAGAATCAAAGAAAATCTCAGGACCGATCCCAAAGAAAAAGCTGAAAATGTTATGATCGTTGACCTTGTCAGAAATGACCTGAGCAAAACAGCACAAAAAGGCAGCGTTATCGTTGAGGAACTATTTGCAGTTAAAAGTTTTAAGCGGCTCCATCAGATGATCTCAACAATTACCTCGCATCATAAACCTGAAATTAATTTTACGGATATCATCCGCCATGCATTTCCAATGGGCTCGATGACAGGAGCACCAAAGGTTAGGGCGATGCAGATAATAGAAGATCTTGAACAAACCAAAAGAGGACTTTACAGTGGCTCGATAGGTTACATTGATCCTGCGGGCGACTTCGATTTTAATGTAGTCATACGTACAATTCTTTACAACAGTACAAGCGGGGCACTCAGCTTTATGGTAGGCAGCGCCATTACGGCAAATTCAGACCCTGAAGCTGAATATAAAGAATGTCTGCTAAAGGCAGAAAGTATGAAAATGGCTTTGCGTAAAAGCTTTGTTTAATAGCCTTACAAAGACTTACTAAATCAAATTTTAACGAAAGCAGAATTCTTGAAATTGATGAGAAATGCTTAATTATTGTACTTTTATACTCAATTCAATAGCTAACTTCAAACCCTGCCGACCAAATTCACAAACCATGAAACATACGTTAAGAAACCTATTTGTCATTATACTGTTGACAACATCAAGTTCAATAGCTCAAAACAGAAGTATTCAATTTAACCAGGGCAGTTTAGCCGAAATCCTGGATCAGGCATCAAAGCAAAACAAAATGGTATTTGTTGACTGCTATACTTCCTGGTGCGGTCCATGTAAATGGATGGCTAAAAATATTTTCACAAATGATACTGTAGCAGATTTCTATAACCAAAACTTTATCAATGCAAAAATTGACATGGAAAAAGGAGAAGGAATAGAAATTGCAAAAATATATGGTATCCGTGCATATCCAACACTTATCTACTTGAATTCAACAGGCGAACAAATGCACCGTGTTTGTGGTGCCGCTGAATCTCAGGAGTTTATTGGAATAGGAAAGGATGCGCTTAAGCCTGAAAAACAATTAGCTTCCTACACTAAGAAATTTAATGCGGAGAAAGTAAGCCCTCAATTTGCTCTTGAATATTTTGAGATGATCAAGGAAGCATGTCAATCGAACACAGCAGAAGTAGACAAGTATTTCGCAGAGGTAGAACCGAATGACTTTACCGGGGCCACCAACTGGAAAATTATCTTTAACTACCTCAGCAATTATTCCTCCAAAGCTTTTCAGGATTTTGAGAAAGCACGAGCGACATTTACCAATCTGTATGGAGCTGATTCCGTTGACATGAAAATAAGCAGCATCTATGAGAACGGACTTTATGCATCCATTCGGGAAAAGGACAAGAAAGGCTTAGAAACTGTCAAAGCAAAAATCAGAGCTGCGGATATTAAGGATGCTGAAAAAATTATTCTTGAGGCGGATGTATATCAAGCAGAAAAAGAAGGCGAATGGCCAACTTATGCTTCTCTCGCTATGGAATATGTAGGCACTTACGTTGGTGAAGATGCACAAGAGCTAAACAAATATGCGTGGACATTCTACGAACACGTCGAAGATCCTACAATGCTTAAACACGCCGAATCATGGGCAAAAACTGCCATAGAGCTCGATGGCAATTATGCCAATATTGATACTTATGCAGCCGTTCTATATAAATTAGGAAATAAAAATTTAGCGGAAGAAATGGCATTGAAAGCAATAAATGTGGCTCAGGAACATGGTGAAGACGCTTCTGAAACTGAAGCCCTCCTTGTAAAAATTCGTGCAATCCCTGAACAATAATATGATAGATTGATTGCCTTTTGAAAGCATCTAATGCAAGATCGATTTCTACAATTTTGTAAAGCCAACTCCGTATTAGGACAAAAGAAAAAAATCCTTCTTGCTGTCAGTGGCGGATTGGATTCTGTAGTTATGTTCGATCTTTTCTATAGGTCCGGAATCCCTATAGCTGTTGCACATTGTAATTTTGGTTTGAGAGATAAAGAATCGGATGGTGATGAATCTTTTGTCAAAAGACTTTGCGTAAAGAATAAGATTGATTTTCACAGGAAGAAATTCAACACGAAATCTTATGCTCAAAAGCACAAAACATCTATTCAGGTTGCTGCCAGAGAATTAAGATATGAATGGTTCAATGAGCTCATTGAAACGGAATCTTATCAGCTTATCTCCACAGCACATCATCTCGACGACTCTATTGAGACTTTTTTTATCAATCTGCTAAGAGGTACAGGCCTTAAAGGCTTGACAGGCATCCCATCAAGCGCAAATCGATTGATCAGACCTTTGTCAGACTTCAGTCGTGCAGAAATACTTTCTTATGCAAAGTCAAAAAAACTGAAATGGAGAGAAGACTCATCAAATACGTCGGAGGACTATCTTAGAAATCGGATTAGGAAAAACTTAAGTCCAATTCTGCTTAAAATGCAACCGGAGCTGCATGAAGTGATGAGAAAGAACCTCAGCCACCTGCAAGGATCCAATTCCTTGCTTGAAGAATATGGCAATTTGCTGAAAGAAAAATTTGTATCACAAAACGACAAAGATATTTGGAAGATAAATATAGAGTCTTTGTCAAAAGAAGGCCTGGCAACAGAAAAGCTACAATTAATATTGAGCGGTCTTGGTATTAAAACTGCAGACATTCAAAGTATGCTAAAGGTAAATGATCCAGGAAAAGAATATAAGTCGGGTGATCTTAGGATATTAAGAGACAGAAAACACCTGATCATTCAAAAGAGCCGGGCGGCCGGACAAGATACTTTACTGATCCCTGAAACACAAGACGAAATCCTGTACATGGATAAACGTATCCAATTTAAAAAGACAAAGCCCGGCGGTAGTAAAAAGGCCGAAAATACTGTTAACATTGAAAATTTGGATGCAGCCAAACTCATCTTCCCTTTACAGCTCAGAGTATGGAAGCCGGGAGATTCTTTTTATCCCTTGGGCATGAAACAACGTAAAAAGGTTAGCGACTTTCTCATCGACCAGAAGATAGACAGGTTTGAGAAGGAGAAATGTTCGGTGCTATTGTCAGGTACAGACATTGTTTGTATCTTAGGACTTCGTATTGACGACCGATTTAAAATAACCACGACCACCAAAACTATATTTTCTATCCATTTAACTGATATTTAATTGAAAGAAGAGCAACCTTTATTTGAAGAAAAGCAATACCTGGGCTATAATTCCCTGAGCATGGTGCGACGTTTATCTCTTGCACTATTTTGTTTTGGTTTGTATTGGTGGAAGATACACAACAACAGAGATGGAGACCTTTTTTTCTGGCTTGGGATATCTATCATCGTCATATCTATTATTCTGCTATTTGTCCTCCACATTAAAATTCGCGTATTCAAAAACTATATAGAACTGGATGGCCTTTGGACCTCGCGCCGCGTTAAAATCGATCTTCAGAACGTCATTAAAGTTGAAAGAAAACGATATAGCAAGTACCATTTAAACAATGCAGTATTTAACTTGCATCTGAATGGCCTTGTTCGATTTTATACAGGAGGAGATGAAGCCATAGAACTCACCAATAAAGAAGGCACTCACACCCGTATTGGCACTCAAAGACCATTGGAATTGGAGAAGGTCCTCAAGGACCTGACAGTTGAAAGCCGGTGATGCCGATTTGCACCATTAAAAATCGGAATAATTTTATTGCCCATTTTATTTTCGAATCTGCGTAAAACAAAATCATTTAATCTATGTTTGAGTTTTCAACAATAAATTAAAACTGAGATTTGTATAGTAAGAGATAGAAAAGATCCACTCAATCCTTTAAATTTATGATCCGGGCCACAGAGTTAAAAAAAGAAGACGTTTCCCAAAAAAAATTTGTAAACCTTAAACAACATGACGACCCGGCATTCAGCATGCAATGTCGTGCTGATTTAGAACGTGCGGTTTATTTAGGAAATTCCGAACATCAAAAGGTTAAAATAATTTTCGAAACGACACAAGGCACAATGGTTACTGACACAACAGTCTGGAACCTCACAGAAAATTATATTATTCTGAAAGGCAATACAGATATTCCGATCCGGGCGATCCATCGTATTGAATTTTTTGAATAAGCTTCAGATCCGCTTCATTTTAACTAATATTGATCATAAATGCCGGATTCGTTCAATCCGCTAAATTGATTTACCTTTGCAATTCGTTTAACCTACAAAACCTTTCAATTAAAATTACATCATGAAAAAATACGCTATTTGGATCATCCTTGGAGGTCTTATTCTTTGGGGAATCAGTTTGTACAATGGTCTTGTCGGACTCCGTGAAAGTGTAAATAAATCCTGGGCCAATGTCGAGACACAATATCAGCGCCGGGCTGACCTGATCCCTAATTTGGTGAACACCGTCAAGGGAGCAGCGGAATTTGAAAAGTCTACTCTGGAGGCCGTAATTCAGGCACGTGCAAGTGCCACAAGTATAAAGATTGATGCAAACGACATGACTCCGGAAAAGCTACAACAATTCCAGGCAGCACAATCACAGCTAACAGGTGCATTAAGCAGATTACTGGCGGTTGCAGAAAACTATCCGCAACTTAAAGCCATACAGAATTTTCAGGAATTGCAGGCACAACTCGAAGGTACCGAGAACAGAATTACTGAATCACGCAGACAATACAATGAAGCTGCACAGACTTACAATACAAGTCGCCTGAAATTCCCCAGGGTCTTGTTAGCCAATTTACTTGGATTTAAAGATCAACCATATTTTGAATCAGACAAAGGGTCTGAAAAGGCTCCGGAAGTAAAATTCTGATGAGTGCTGAAGGAAAATTTACCGAAGCGGAACGACTCAAAATAGTTGAGGCTATTGAAGCTGCGGAAAAAGAAACTTCCGGCGAGATCCGGCTTTTCGTTGAGTCGGAATGTGGCGAGAATGTACTTGATCGCGCAGCTTATATTTTCCGTGAATTAAAAATGCATAAGACAAAGGAGCGTAATGGCGTGTTGTTTTATCTGGCCATAGATTCCAGGCAATTCGCCATATTGGGTGATGCAGGAATTAACTCCAAAGTGAATACCGACTTTTGGTATGAAATCAAAATGGCCATGCAGAATCATTTTACTGAGGGAGATTTTGTTCTCGGCTTAAGTAAGGGAGTCGGGATGACAGGTGAAGCATTACGAAAACACTTTCCTTATAGCAAGGATGACAGCAATGAATTATCTAATGAGATTGTGTTTGGCAAAGACAAGGCAAGACAAAAGAAATGAAGGAAAGCAGAATGATTGATCGGATATATAAAACACTCCTTTTCTTCCTGTTGCTTTCTCATACAGTTTTGGGCTCAAAAGATTTTCCGCAAAAATCCGGGACCCTTGTCACTGATTATACAAGCACCCTAACAAGCAATCAAATTGCTGATCTCGAAAACAGATTAGTAGCATTCAATGATAGCACATCCACACAAGTTGCTGTTGTCATCATGCAATCCACAGGATCCTATGACATTTCTGAATATGCAGTGCAACTATTTAATAATTGGGGCATAGGTCAGAGTAAAAAAAACAATGGTGTACTTCTTCTGATCGCCAAAGATGACAGAAAAGTTTTTATAAATACCGGCTATGGTATCGAAGGAGCTCTTCCGGATGCATTGTGTAAAAGAATCATTGAACGTGATATCGTTCCTAATTTTAAGCAAGGTTTATTCTATGAAGGTGTTGATGCAGCCGTAAACGCCATTATGTCGCTTGTGAGTGGAGAATATACCGCTGACGACTACATGAAAAAGTCAAAACAAAGTGATGAGCCGGGCTGGTTCCTCTTTCTTATGATCTTTTTAGTGATTATCATTATGATGATCGCCAAAGTTAGAAGTGTCAAAAAATATGCCCATACAAATGGTCTTGCATTTTGGGCTGCCTGGGCATTGCTCAATGCCGCTTCAAACAGGTCCAGAGGCTCATGGGGCAATTTTTCAGGCGGTGGTGGATTTGGAGGAGGCTTCGGAGGAGGAGGAGGTTTTGGTGGCTTCGGCGGCGGTATGTCAGGTGGCGGCGGCGCCGGAGGGAGCTGGTAATTTGCATTATGCTTAACCCCTTGATTCAAGTATGAAAAAAATAGTTTATCTCTTTTTCTTTGTTATTCTGATATCACAACTTTCCTGTAAGCAAAAAACACACCGACAGGTTCCTCTAATAGGTTTCCTGGATCTGCTGCAGGATGAAACCCTCGAACAAGCTCGCAAAGGCTTTTTTGTTGCGCTGAGTGAAAAGGGATACAACCCTATGCATAAATCACTCGAGGTTATCTACAGAAATGCACAAAATGATCAGCCAACACTTATCCAGGCCTGCGATTATTTCATCTCAAAAAATGTAGACCTGATTGCCACAAACCCTACTCTTTCCACAATAACTGCAGTACAGAAAACCGGTGAAATTCCTGTATTCATGATGGTATCACCAAGACCGGATATAGCAAAGCTGACAGACGACTCCGGAAATCCTCCATCAAATTTATTCGGGGTCTATGAAACGCTGGAATACATAGACACATCTGTGATGCTCATGAACACTGTGTTTCCTTCTCTCAAAAAAATTGGAACTATTTTCAATCAATCAGAGCCTCAATCGCTGGATGCATTAAACCGAATAGAATCACAGTGCAAAAAACTCGGAATCGAACTGGAAAAACTCCCGGTAAATTCAAGTAATGAAACACAACTCGTAGTTGCCGCTTTACTGAATAAAAAGATCGATGCCTTCTTTGCCTTACCCGACAATGTAGTTTTTTCTTCGATGGAAATAATTGTAAAAAGTTGTGATGCGGAAAAAGTTCCGGTCTTTACCAGTGAAGAAGGACTTGTAAAAAGAGGAGCTTTGGCCGCCTTCGGAGCTGACATGTATCAATGGGGATATCAGGCAGGCTTGCAGGCTGCACATTTTCTTAATACTCATAGCACACAGGATTTATCTCCTGAAATCGTAAAAGTTCGCAGGCGAGTGTACAATCCCGAAAAGGCATCATTGTATGGAGTTAAATTTGATTCCAGCTTCGTTGCTATTGTCAATTAACGACCTCTTCAATAATATTTTTGTAAGATTTATTGTCGTATGGTTGAACTGAGCTTTACTTCAAACGTAATTATTTGCTTGTGTTATTCCTTCAGTGGAGAAAAAACAGCTCCTGACCGGCACATAGTGTACAATTAGTATATTTACGCATTGGCTGAAGTATTTCAGCAACAATTTTCAAATAGTTATAATGAATGAAAATAATTCATTTCCGATAATATGAGTTTTTATCTCAGTGCGGTATTACTTGGCTTGGGATTCGCTGCTCTTGCAATGGGAATCTTTATCACAATGCGGATCTTTAATATTCCCGACATTACGACCGATGGAACATTCACTCTTGGAGGAGCTTTAACTGCCGTTCTAATAACAGGTGACTATTCGCCCTGGTTAATTCTCTTGCCGGTTTTTTTTGCCGGCGCAATTGCCGGAATATGCACCGGAATTATTCACACCAAATTAAAAGTTAATGCCTTGCTTGCCGGAATCCTTGTGATGACAGCCTTGTATTCTGTGAATTTAGGAATCATGAATAGATCGAATATCCCTCTCATTGAGACAGCTTCTGTTTTTGATCTATTCACTCCGGTGCTTGGAGAAATGAATTCTCAAATCTTAATGCTATTATTATTTAGTGTAATACTATGGTTATTGATTTCTCGTTTATTAAGAACAGATTTCGGATTAGCCATGAGAGCAACAGGAAACAATGAACAAATGATCCGCTCGATGGGTATGGACCCTCAAGTCATGAAGGTAATCGGAATAGCATTGGCGAATGGGCTTATTGCCATTAGCGGCTTTCTTATTGTCCAGATTCAGGGATTTGCTGATATAAACATGGGTATAGGCATAGTTATACTGGGACTAGGCTCAGTTATGATAGGTGAAATTTTTATGAACCTCTTCAAAGTTCGTTCTATCACAATTCATCTTCTCGGAGTTATTGGAGGCAGCATCCTGTTTCGCCTGATCCTCGCTTTTTCACTAACACTTGGAATAGATGCTATTTATTTAAAACTAATAGTCGCACTCTTCGTGCTTATTGTCATTAGCATTCCAAACCTGAAACGAACAAAATGATAGAACTCAGAAAAGTCAGCTACGCTTTTAAAGGAAGCGAAAACGACGAGACGAAAGCTATATCAGATATTGACCTTGAAATCAGGCAAGGAGAGTTTATTATTTTATTGGGTGCTAACGGCTCCGGTAAAACAAGTTTATTAAATCTGATCGCCGGCACGCTTGAGCCACAGACAGGCAAAATTATGGCTGAAGGTCATGACATCACCAAGCTAAAAGAACATAAAAGGTGTAAATGGATCGCCAGACTTTTTCAAAATCCATTATCAGGTACGGCACCTGACCTCAGCTTATTAGAAAACTTCAGAATTGCCTCCCTTAGAACCAAATTTAAAGGTCTGAAAATAGGAACTGATGAAAAATTCAGAAGAAAAGTTAGAGAGCATGTAAGTCAATTAGGACTCGGACTTGAAATGAAACTTGATCAGGCTGTTGGCACTTTGAGTGGAGGACAAAGGCAAGCGATCACTTTGTCAATGGCTGTAATGGATGATGCAAAAATTTTACTCATGGATGAACCTACCGCAGCATTGGATCCAAAGACTTCAGAAATATTTATGTCTTTGACTTCACGCATTATTGAGGAAAGAAAGCTAAGTTGCCTCTTTATCACGCATCAGCTGAAAGATGCACTGAAATATGGTGAGCGGATCATCCAACTGGAACATGGCAAGATTATACGTGATATTCAAGGAGATAAAAAGTCAAAATTAAGCCTTCCGGAACTATTCATGTGGTTCGGACAATGATTTTTTTCTAAATTCGCATTTCTTGTTCCAAACTATTTACCGGTTCAGACGTTTTGAATGAGCATTCCCCAAAAAACCGGCGTTAATCTAATGATGAAAAAGATCATCTTATTTTTTGTATTGCTTTTTAGCATCAATACGTCATTTTCTCAAATGCTGGATCCAGCAAAATGGACCTTTTCAGTAGAAGAGACCGGCAAAGACGAGGCGACTCTAATTTTTAAAGTCAAGCTTGACGAAGGCTGGCACATCTATTCCCAATATACTCCCGATGGCGGTCCATTGCCAATGGTGTTTAAATTTGATGAGAATAATTGTTATGAACTTAGCGGTAAGGTCATTGAACCAACAGCACATGAAGAGTATGACTCGACATTTGAGGTAAAGGTCTTGATATTTGACAAGGCCGCTACATTTAAACAAAAGATTAAACTTAATGGTGGTACATGTGAAATCACCGGCTTGATTGAATATCAGGCATGTCTGGAAGCCTGCATCTTTCAGGAGAAGGCATTCAAATTTACGGTAAAGCAACCCGGAAAAACCGAAGAACCGGTTAAGGAAAAAAAAAATCCACCAGGTGAAGTAATCACACCGCTGATTGAAGAAAGTCATGATAGCGGAGTGACCGAAGTAGCTGTTCCTGCTGAGACTCAGATTAGCTCAACTTCTGATGACCCTCTGACCAAACTTGAACCTGGTTGTGGCGAAGCTGAATCGGAAGAAAAAGGAATGGACTCAAGTATTCTCGGAATTTTTATCGCAGGAATGCTTGGAGGATTTCTGGCATTGCTAACGCCCTGTGTATTTCCAATGATCCCTATGACTGTAAGCTTCTTTACCAAGAGAAGTGGTAACAGAAGAAAAGGTATACGCAATGCGGTTATATATGCATTATCGATCATAGGCATTTATGTTTCTTTAGGATTACTGGTTACCGTTACTTTTGGCAGTGATGCTTTAAATGAATTAGCCAGCAATGCCTATTTCAACATGGCATTTTTTATCATCTTCGTCATTTTTGCCATTTCCTTTTTCGGCGCATTTGAGATCACCTTACCGAACTGGCTAATCAATAAAGCAGATGCTGCAAGTGATCGTGGCGGGCTTATCGGTATTTTTTTCATGGCCTTTACCCTATCTCTCGTTTCGTTTTCATGCACAGGACCCATTATCGGGACATTGCTGGTGGAGGCAGCTCATGGGAGAAGTTACCTCGGACCTGTCGCGGGAATGACCGGCTTTTCTGTTGCACTGGCTATTCCCTTTGCCTTATTTGCTCTCTTCCCGAACTGGTTAAATTCTTTACCGAAATCTGGAGGATGGTTGAACACAGTTAAGGTTTCACTTGGATTTATTGAATTGGCACTCGCATTCAAATTTTTATCCAACGTAGACCTTGCATATCACTGGGGATTTTTGAAACGTGAACTTTTCGTTTCTATATGGGTAATTATTTTTGGAACCTTAGGCTTATATCTCTTAGGTAAGATCCGATTATCTCACGACAGCGAAGCTACCGGCCTTTCAGTTACACGACTGATCTTTGCACTCCTGTCGCTGACATTTTCACTGTATCTCTTACCGGGCGTATGGGGAGCCCCACTAAAACTGATCAGTGGATTTCCGCCTCCTGAATTTTACAAAGAATGGAAAACAGGAACTGAAAGTGAATGCCCACATGACCTTACTTGCTTTCACGACTATGAAGAAGGAATGCGCTATGCAAAATCCCAAGGAAAGCCTGTGATTCTTGATTTTACCGGATGGAGCTGTGTCAACTGTAGGAAAATGGAAGATAATGTTTGGAGTGACCCTAAAGTCCTGAAACGCTTATCTGAAGATTATGTCCTCATCTCCTTATATGTAGATGACAAAACGGAACTACCGCTTGATGAACAAATCATCTCACCTACGACAGGCAGAAAAATACGGACGACAGGAAATAAGTGGAGCGACTTTCAGGCGCGCGTTTATCAAACAAATTCTCAACCTTACTACGTACTTTTAGATAACAAAGGCAAACTGTTAGCACAGCCGAAAGGTTATACACCTGACGTAAAAGCTTACGTGGCTTTCCTTGATGAAGGAATCTGCAGATACCGCAAAAGATCAAAAGCTGAAAGCGGACATCCTTAAATGCAATGACTGAGTTCAAACTCAGTCATTTTTTTTCTCATAGCGCTTTTGAAATCCTTACATTTGACCTTCATATATATTTATGCAGCGGAAATTTGTAACCAATCTCGCTTTAGTACTTTTATTAAATCTGCTCATCAAACCATTTTGGATACTTGGTATCGATCGGGCAGTACAAAATGCTGTTGGTACGGAACAGTATGGTTTTTACTATGCCATTTTCAACTTCTCTTTTCTCCTAAACATCTTGCTTGATCTTGGGATCACCAATTTCAACAATAAAAATATTGCTCAGAACAATCACCTCCTGAGTAAACACTTTGCGAGTATCGTAATGCTCCGTCTTCTACTGGCATTTATTTTCACGGTTGTGACACTGATTGGCGGAATGATTATCGGTTATACGCCCGATATGATGAAGATGCTCTTTGCAGTCATCTTCAATCAGATTCTGCTAAGTTTCATTATGTACTTGCGTTCAAATCTAGCGGGACTCCATCTATTCAAAACTGACAGCTTGATATCTGTACTCGATCGCGTTATTATGATCGTGATTTGCGGATTCCTGCTTGTAACCTATGCAGAGAGCGGTAATTTTCAAATTCAGTGGTTCGTTTATGCACAAACTGCAGCGTATGTGCTAACCGCAGCTATTACATTAGCACTTGTAATCGACAAAGCGAAGGTTCGCCGTTTCAACTGGCGCTGGCCATTTTTTCTTATGATATTAAAGAAGAGTTATCCCTATGCAGTGCTTGTTCTTCTGATGACATTTTACAATCGAATTGACAGTGTAATGCTGGAAAGGATGTTACCATTCCGTGTCGGTGCACATGAAGCGGGGATCTATGCTTCTGCATATCGGTTATTGGATGCATCGAACATGATCGCATTCCTTTTTGCGGGTTTGCTTCTGCCAATTTTTTCAAGGATGATAAAGTTGAGGGAAAATGTAGAAGAGATCGTGCGACTTTCAATTTCACTGCTTGTAATTCCTGCACTGATTGTATCAATCTGTTGTTATTTCTATAGCTTCGAATTGATGGACCTTCTCTACAGTGGAGATCACATTGAAGAATCATCAGCCGTATTTCGGGTCCTGATGGCTTGCTTTATACCAATCTCAGCAACCTATATCTTTGGAACTCTTCTCACTGCCAATGGAAATTTACGTCAGCTGAATATAATGGCAAGTATTGGAATGTTAATTAACATTGTTCTAAATCTAATTCTGATTCCAAAATTTTCGTCTGTTGGTGCTGCATTTTCAAGTATAATAACTCAGATCTTTACTGCTGCTGCACAAATTTACATGGTTCAAAGAGCATTTCAATTCAAGGTAAACGGCCCGTTTATTTTAAGAACCATTGTTTTCATTTTCTCCTGCATCATTTTAAACTTTTATATTGTTCAAATAAATATTTATTGGATGTATCAATTTATCATTTCTGCATCGGTTTGTTTTATTCTTGCTTTCAGTTTAAGGCTGATCCATATCAAAAACCTGTACAGGATTGTCAGGTTCGATGAAGTCTGATATACTGCTGACGCTCATAAAAACATTAACAAGCCGGTCATTCAGAAGCTTAGGACTCATTAGACCTGAAGATTATGACAATCCAGGTTGTGTGTTGAGATGACGTAAGACCCTTATTTTCAATCTATAAGACTTAGGTTTTGGAGTGAATAAATTTTCAGATTCGGATTCGTTTCCTACCTTTGAGCCCCTTTAACCAAATTTCGAACCTGCTCATGTTTCAGAAAGCCAGGGAAACCGCCTATCTGGAGTCAACAAGTGTTTTTGTACTGCTGCTTAGGTGGTGGAAACCATTGCTTGTGCTTACGCTTGTAGCAGCTTTATCAGCTCTCATATTTTCGGGGCCGTATTTTATCACACCTAAATACCGGTCATCCGTTGTTTTCTTTCCTGCTGCTACCAATTCAATCAGCAGGGCTGTACTTGAGCAGGGTAATTCAGCTAATCAGGACATCCTGGCTTTTGGTGCCGAAGAGCAGGCCGAACAATTACTTCAGATTCTTAATTCTGACGAGATCAGAGAAATAATCATCAGGAAATATGATTTAATAAATCATTACCGGATTGATCTGACCAAAGAATTTCCTCAGACCAGACTTCATGAAGAATATTCTGACAATATTACCTTTTCAAGAACAGAATTTTTATCAGTGAGGATCGATGTCCTTGATCAAGACCCAATAGTAGCCGCATCTATTGCTAATGATATATTGTCATTATTGGATACGATGAAAACAAAAATTCAACGTACAAGAATCACCTCTGCTTTACAAGTTGTTGAAAATGCATATTCGGAAAAACAGGCTGCGATCAAACTCAAGGAAGACTCACTCACTCAACTTCGGAGAAATGGTGTGATGGACTATAAAAATCAAAGCATGATCTGGAGTGAAGAATATGCAAAGGCTTACTCTACCTACAATAATGAAAAAGCTTCACTATCGATACTAAAGGATTATCATGACGATAAAGACAGTGCCATTGTTAACACTAAGGCAAGAATTGAAGGTGCAGGCTCAAGAATGAAACATTTGCAGGTAGAATTGAATCGTCTTGCCTCATTTGGCGGAGCCAGTGTTTCACTCAATGAAGAATTAAGTCTTGAACGCAAAGAGCTTTCTCTGCTAAAAGAACAACTCAACAAATTAAAAATTGACGCATCACAAAATGTGGCACATACATTCGTAGTGAACAAGGCTGAGCAGTCAGAGAAAAAAGCCTATCCTAACCGATGGTTAATTGTACTGGTTACGACACTGGCTGCTTTCCTGATGGGGCTGAGTGTCATACTCATCAAAGAACGCATTAAAGAACTTCAATACTAATACTAAAACAATATCAATAACAATGAATAAATCGTTTTTTGACTCAACAGAAATTATCTCTGCTTTTGGCAAATGGAAAAAACACCTGATAATCGTTGGGCTCGTAAGCCTTGGCGCTTCAGTTCTTTTTTCATCGCCATGGTTCATCAAACCAAAGTTCAAGGCTTTCGCATTAATATATCCATCCAACCTGATTGCATATAGTAATGAGAGCGCAACCGAACAAATGCTTCAATTAGCGCAATCCTCGGATATTCGTAACTGGGTCATCAATTCATTCAATCTGTACGAGCATTACGAAATTGATACGACGAAAAATAAATTTTATAAATCTGAGGTTATAAAAACATACGAAGAAAATGTAAGTATCAAGAAGACCGAATATGAAACAATGGAGATCACGGTTTACGACACCGATCCTGTAATTGCAGCACAAATGGTCGACTCGATTATTCATTACTTTGATGTTAAAGCAAGGCAACTCCAGGCAGAGAAATCGAAAGAAGTATTGATTATCTCAAAAAATCAATTGGATCAAAAAAAGTTGCAAATGGATTCAATGGAAGCAAAACTGAAACAGTTCAGAACAGAATACGGATTACTGGACTATAAAGAACAGACCAGAGAAGCTACGAGAGGATACTTAAGGGCATTGCGATCAGGTAGTGGCAAAGCGGTTTCTGAAGCACAGAATTTGCTTAATTCTTTGAAGGAAAAAGGTGGTGACCTAAATTCACTCAATGAACATCTATGGCGGGTAAGAGGAGACTACAATGATCTCATGTTGATTTATGAAAATGCCGAACGTGACGTATACAAAAAATTGACCTATGCGAATGTCGTGACTAAACCACAACCATCCGATAAAAAATCGTTTCCGGTGCGTTGGTTAATTGTTGTGATTTCTGTAGGGGCATCCTTGCTTGTTGCCGCATTAACACTATTAATATTTCACCACCGTAACAAGATAAATTAATTCCGGGAGGCTCTCGTGCTGGATAAAATAGAACTTCGCTGGTTTTACCTTATTACTCTTTCATTTTTAGGGCTGAGTATTTTCTTTCTTTCCCGGGAAATGTATTGGGTTGCGGCAACACCATTAGTATTGGGTGTTCTATACCTTTCCATTTACCGTCTCGACATCATATTATTGATCATCGCATTCAGTACTCCTCTTGGAATTATTCTCAATGAAAAAACAGGAGGCCCGGCATTAAGCATCCCTTCAGAACCACTATTGTTTGGTGTGATGCTTCTCTTCATTTTCAAATTACTATTTGAAGGAAAGTTCGATAAAAGAGTATTATGGCATCCAGTCAGCATTGCTATACTTATTCACTTAGTCTGGATGCTGATAACCTCAATAACCAGCTCCTACCCGATCGTTTCTTTGAAATTCTTTATTTCGCAGCTTTGGTTCATTCTTCCAATGTACTTTCTGGGAACACAGTTATTCAGGAACAAGAAGAACATATCAACCTTCATGTGGCTTTACGTGTTGAGTCTGCTTATAGTGATAGGATACACCATTGTCAGACATGCGCAACACGACTGGACACAAAAATCTGCTCATTGGGTGATGAGTCCTTTTTATAATGATCATACTGCTTATGCTGCTGTCATAGCACTTTTCTTACCCGTGTTTCTCTTATTTTCTACCGGATGGAATAATAGCAATAGAAACCGCAGCATATCAATGATCGTTTTTTCGATTTTACTTTTGGCAATAATATTATCTTATACCCGTGCTGCATGGTTGAGCCTGCTAGTAGCCTTCATCGTTTACCTGATCTTCAAATTCAGAATTCGATTTTATACGGTAGCTATTGTCGGAATCAGCATACTTAGTGTCTTCCTGGTTTTTCAGACAGACATCATGCTGAAGTTGGAAAAGAACGACCAGGACTCTGCAACAGATATTAACAAGCACCTGAAATCAATTTCAAATATATCTACTGACGCTTCAAATCTGGAACGTATTAATCGGTGGAATTCCTCACTCAGAATGTTTGAAGAAAGACCCTTCCTCGGATGGGGACCGGGTACATATCAATTTAACTATGCGCCATTTCAGAAATCCAGTGAAATGACAATCATCTCCACAAATGCCGGTGATGCCGGCAATGCACATAGCGAATACCTCGGACCTCTTGCTGAACAAGGTTTTCCGGGAATGCTGGCCATACTTCTAATTGTTGCTACAGTGGTGTATACAGGCACAATGATGTATTCCAGGTCAAAAGATCCATGGCTGAGACTGCTCAGTCTGAGCATACTTTTAGGACTAGTATCCTACTTTACCCATGGTTTCCTGAACAACTTTCTGGATACCGACAAATTATCAGTACCGGTGTGGGCGTTCATATCTATTCTTGTAGCTTTGGATATCTATCATCAGGATAAAAACAGCGAAGAAGAAGATTTTCATCGCCGATAAAACGATTTATATCGGACCCTTCTTTTAAGGACAAAAAGTATAGCATTACAAAAAGACAAAATGAAAAAGTGGGTTTTAAAAGCGTGTTTTCAAAAGACTATTTCATTTTTACCATTTAAGCATAAGCTAAATTTTTTCTTTCAAAAACACATTACGAAGGGCGTTTTCCTTTCAGATGAATATTTCGAGGACCGGCTTATACATGCATCAAATCATCTAAGGGGCTATTCCACCCTTTCTAAAAATCCCATTCCGCATAAAACCCTTGAACTTGGTACCGGCTGGTATCCTGTGGTACCATTCATGCTTTATTTAAGCGGGTCAAGTGAAATTCATTCTATAGATATAGCAAAGCTGACTAATAAGGAGCGGTTAACAACCACACTAAAAAAGCTAGCCTTCAGCCTCTCATCGCCGGACAAAAAACATTTATTTTCTCAGTTTAATTTAATTCCGCAAAGGATTGAAGCATTAAATGAACTGTCAAAAAATGCTTCGCAATATTCCGAGGACGAAATTTGCAAGGGCCTCAATCTGCATTTGAGCATTACAGATGCAAGTCAAACACAATTTGATACTTCATCATTCGATCTTGTACATTCGAATAACACATTCGAACACGTTTATCCGGCAATTCTTAAAAACATTCTAAAAGAATTTTCAAGGCTAACAAAAAAGGATGGCGGAGTTATGTCGCACTTTGTTGACATGTCTGATCACTTTGCTCATTTCGATAAAAGTATTAGCATCTACAATTTTCTTCGCTTCTCAGATAGTCAATGGAAATGGATTGACAATAGCGTGCAACCCATGAACAGGCTACGGCTTCCTGATTATCTAAAAATGTATGAAGACCTCAGTATTCCGGTTTCTCTGGTAGAAAATCGCCCTGGAAATTTAGCTGAACTGGCTCGTTTAAAAATCGACAAAAAGTTCTCAAAATATACACCGGAGGAGATTGCAGTGAGCCACTCATACATTTATTCTTTGTTCAACAGATGAACAGATCAGCCGGAGCCTTTAAATAAAAAACTCAGCAGAGTAATATCATCTGTAAAATCCCTGTTCTCTTTAAAAGCTTTCAATGTGGCTACCAGATCTTGCTGGAGCATTGCCAGATCCTTGAGATGAGCCTTTGACGTTAAAAATTCTCGCAGCCTCTCCATGCCAAACTCTCTTTCTTCAGAATTCTCAACGTCTGTAACTCCATCCGTATAGCAATGTAATTGTGCATTCTCAGGAATAAAAACCTTCCCCGGATTTACGAAGGGCAGCTCCTCAAACATTCCTAACCCTGTGCTTCCTTCATTCAGCATGTAGACTACCTTTTCATGAATCAGGAATGGAGGATTGTGGCCTGCATTCACATAATGCAATTCTTTGGTACGGATATTAAACCTTCCGATAAAGAAAGTAATGAATTTTTCACCCTTGGCACTGGTGTAAACTTTTGTATTCAGCAACCTTACCAGACTACTCAATGAAGTGATATGATGCACATGAGCATGAAGATTCGCCTGGAAATTTGACATAAGAAGTGCTGCAGGTATCCCTTTACCGCTCACATCTGCCATACAAAATACAAACTCATCATCATTCAAAGGGATATAATCATAGTAATCACCTCCGACTTCCTGATGAGGAAGATAAGTAGCATGCACATCAAATTCAGGTGTTGCAGTGAGATCTACCGGAAAAAGCAGGGCCTGCATTTGTGCAGCCAACTCCAATTCCTTTCTGATCCCCGCCTGTCTGATCTTTTCCTGAGCAATATTATTATTCTCTATCGCAACTACGATTAAATTGGTGATCGTTTGAATAAAAGATACCAGCTCATTTTTCTTAGGGATCACACTATTCTCAAAACCACCTATAAGTGCATATGCAAGTATGTGATCCTTGTGATGTACAGGAAGCATTGAATCAAAAGTTTTGATCCACAACTCCCTTTCCGTTTCAAGATTATGCAAATGATTGAGCTCATTGAGAGTTTTATCAATGTCAAACTCTTTCATTCCTTTATCTGTCCCATAACTTAAAGCACAACTCCATCCATTCACATTAATCAGGAGCGCCAGTTTCTCCACCTTCAGCTGGCTGATGAGCACATGCTCATATACATCAAGCATTTGCTTGGTAGAAAAACTATAGTTGATTGCTTTGGTAATTTGCAACAGCCAATGTAATTGCAATTTCTTGACGTGCAGCTCTGCTGAAATTGTTTCAGGTGCTCCTGTGATCTGTTTGGGTGTTGATGCCAAAATTTATCTTTCTTTTAACTTTTCAATTATTCCGGGAAGTTGCTTGATGAACGCAAGCTCTTTCATTTTATCTCTCGCATCCTGGGTAGGTGCACCAAAATAAGTCTTACCGCCTTCAAGAGATTTTGGAACACCTGACTTCCCCAACACTACGGCTCCTTTACCTATAGTCAGATCTTTTTGCACTCCAACCTGTCCCCACAAAATAACGTCATCTTCGATCGTGACGACTCCCGCAATACCAACTTGTGCAGCAAATAAGCAATTCTGACCAATAACTGTATCATGCCCTATGTGAACCATATTATCAAGCTTAGTTCCTTTGCCGATTATAGTATCTCCTGATACCCCTTTATCAATGGTACAAGAAGCACCAATCTCAACATTATCATGAATGACTACCCTACCACATGTGAGCATTTTATCATATGCCTCCGGCCTTCTCTTAAAATAAAATGCATCAGCTCCAATCACTGTATTTGCGTGAATAATTACATTATCCCCTATCACACTGTGATCATAAATACTGACATTGGAATGTATGATGCAATTTTTCCCGATAACAACATGATGTCCAATGAAAACTCCCGGTTGAATAACCGTCCCGGCAGCAATTTTAGCTTTCTGACTGACTGATTGATTACTCGATTCAAAGGTCCTGAATTTACTTACGATGGTATTATAACTTAAGAAAGGATCTTCTGAAAACAATAGCGCTTTACCCTCGGGAGCCTCCATATCCTTATTTATAATCACAAAGGTGGCGGCAGATCCTAATGCTTTAGCATAATATTTAGGATGATCAACAAACGTGATATCTCCTTTTTCTACCTTATGTATTTCGTTGATTCCGGTCACCATTGACGTACCGTCACCAATTACCCTCGTCCCTGTCAATTCGGCAAGCTCACTGAGGGATGTCGATTTATCAAATTTCATCCTTCACAAAAATACTGTTTTTGATGCCTGTCGTACACTTTAAGGTGTCAATCTCGCTTCATTTATCAACAAAAATGAGTCAACAAGTTAGCATCCTCCCCATTGAACCTACCAAAACAAGAAGGTTTGTAATGTATGTTTTCAATGATATGCATCTGAAAAATCTACAGAGTTTAAACGAATGAATAGATTTTTTTCTCTTTCATCGGACTGGTAGCAATAGGATGCTTATTTTCGCACCAGAATTAACTTCTATGATTATTGCAGTCAATACTCGTATGCTTCGTTTAAACAAAATGGAGGGAATCGGGTACTTTACATACGAAAGCTTCAAAAGGATCACTCAGCAGCACCCTGAACATGAATTCATTTTTATTTTCGACAGGCCTTATGACAATTCATTTTTATTTGCGGATAACGTAAAGCCGGTAATCATTTCTCCGGCAGCAAGACATCCTGTCTTGTGGGTAATATGGTATGAATGGTCGCTTGCAAGACTGCTAAAAAAAACAAAACCAAATTTATTCGTTTCCACAGACGGATTTCTTTCATTGACATCAAAAGTGAAAAGTCTTGCGGTCATTCACGATATAAACTTCGAACATTATCCGGGAGATCTTCCGTTTATCTACCGCTTCTACTATCGCTTCTTCTTTCCCCGTTTTGCAAAAAAGGCACATAGAATTGCCTCTGTTTCTGAATTTTCAAAGAATGATATTGCCTCCACCTATAGCCTGCCCGAAAATAAAATTGATATAGTGTACAACGGTGCCAGTGAAGGTTTCATACCCATCTCAGACGATTTAAAAAAGACAATTCGCGACAAATACTCAGATGGAAAAGAATATTTTCTGTTTATTGGCACACTGCACCAAAGAAAAAATATTGCCAAGCTTTTAAAAGCATTTGATCTGTATAAAAAAATGACCGGAAAAGACTTTGTCCTTGTCCTTGCCGGTACTAAAAGATGGTGGACAAATGATATGCAGTCTGCATTCTCGGAAATGGAACACCAAAAAGATGTGATCTTCACCGGAAGGATCCCGGATCAGGAGTTGTACTTACTGACAGCATCTGCATTTGCACTTACTTATGTTTCCTTATTCGAAGGATTCGGAATTCCTATTGTTGAAGCTTTCCGTTGTGGTGTGCCTGTAATTTGCTCCAATACTACTTCTATGCCGGAAATTGCAGCCGATGCAGCATTATTAGTAAACCCTTTCAATGTTGAAGACATTTCAAAGGCTATGATCGAACTCACAGAAAACGAAAAACTAAGGCAGTCCCTGATCGAAAAAGGCTTACAAAGAAAAGATGCATTCAGCTGGCAAAAAACGGCTGATGATCTGTGGAATAGTATGATGAAGTGTTCTTCGAATTAACTTATGGCCGTCAAGAGATTTAGAACAATTGAATAACAAACTAAAACCATATTATCAGGAACACCTGGTTGAAGCCGGTTGTGATGAAGCCGGCAGAGGCTGTCTGGCGGGCCCTGTCTTTGCAGCCGCTGTAATTTTACCCAGAGACTTTAAACTCCCTCTGCTGAATGACTCAAAAAAACTGACAGAACAACAAAGAGAAAGGCTAAGGCCTGAGATAGAAAAACAAGCGATTGCCTGGGCTGTTGCTTCCGTTGATCACAAAGAAATTGATCAGATTAATATCCTCAATGCCTCATTCCTTGCCATGAACAGAGCCATTATGCAGCTAAAATGTCCGGCAGAATACTTAATTATAGATGGAAATCGATTTAAAACCCATATAGCAACACCTTATTCCTGCATAGTTGAAGGGGACTCAAAATTTGCATCTATCGCTGCAGCATCTGTTCTGGCAAAAACTCACAGAGATGAGTATATGAATAATTTGCACAAAAAGTTCCCGCATTACGAATGGGCCCAAAACAAAGGCTATGGCACGGTCAAACACAGACAAGCCATTGTGAAATTTGGGATCAGCCCCATTCACCGTAAATCTTTTCGTTTGTTTGCTGTAGATGACTCTCTGTGAACAAACAATTGTCTATAATTCCTAAAAGATTATCACCACCCGACTGAGTTCTTAGCTTTATTTACATAGGTTATTTTCAACCTTGACATGAAGCTGAATAAACTTTTAATAATTGCTATTATTCTCTTAGTTACAATAGTTGGAGTACTCTATGTAAATAACAATTCCACCTTTTTTAAAGCCAATGGATTGGATGCAATTCCTGAAAATGCTTCATTTATCATTCAACTGAGATCAGGACACCAATCTCTGGATTCGCTTAGATCAACAGACTTTTGGAAAAGCTTTTGTGCAAACTCATCGATAGCTGCTGCCGATAAAAAATTCAGCCTGGTTGATTCAGTTCTCTTAATTACCCGGGAAACAAAGGCAATGTGGACTGAAGCCGAAGCTTTCATTTCTGTGCATCCTACAAAAGCAAGAGATTTTGATTTACTGCTAGTGCTAAAGCAACATAATGCGATTGACCAAAAAAAAATCATTGAATGGGCAAATAGCTGGCAATCCAATGGACTACGCACTGAGACCCGTGAATATGAGAATACGAAAATTATAGAATTGTGGAAAAAGAATGTCGTGAAAGTTGCAGTGGCAATAAGTGACGGACTAGTTCTTGTCAGTTCAACATCATTCCTCGTTGAAAATTCTATTCATCACTTAAAGTCAGAGAAATCAATCCGTGAATCAAAATCATTCAAACGTCTAAGTATACCGAGTAAAGATGATAGCGGAATAAATTTATTTGTCAATCAACTAAGTCTCCAAAAACATCTTGAAGCCTACCTGAATATTTCCTATTCATCACTTCTAAATGCAATAGGTTCATTTAGCAGATGGCAAGGCTTTAATATAATCTTAAAAGCCAACCAAATTCAACTTGAAGGAACTGCAAGTAGTCTCGATACCAGCGACCTCGTCTTATGTTTCAGAAATCAGGCTACCGAGATGAGTAAAATACATCATATCATACCCAGACGCACTTCCTTTTGCCTGCGCTTTGGCTCTGACAATCTCATTCAGACATTTCAACAAATGCGTTCAAACAATTTGTTCTTTGATCCTGCTGAAAATTCAACAAAAGAAGGAAGTACAGGTGGAGATAAAAGTGGATATGAACCAAAAATCCTTTCCTGGATCGGAAATGAAATTGCATTGTTCATCACCGAAACAGGAAACACCTCTCCCGATAACAATAGCTTCGCAATCATCCAATGCAACAATTCAAATTCGGCACTCAATTCACTCGATGAGCTTCAAAATAAATACAATGGAAAAGAGATCAGGCAAAAATACCTTGGCTACAATTTGGGCAAAATAAATTCCGAAAATCTCCTTGCCCTAAACTATGGCAAACAATTTCGAATGATTCGCAATCCCTGGTATTTTCAATATAAAGATTACATCATTTTTGCAAACCAACAAAGTGCCATTAAGGGCATAATTGATGACATTGAAAACGAAACAAGCCTTTCGACGGTGATGACGGAATCAGAAAAAAGCAATTTCGAAAAAGCATCAAATATTGGCCTCTACATTGATTTTGCCGGAAGTCTCAACCTTTTATATGCAATAACAAATGAAAAAACCGGCAATTCTATTGCAAAAAAACTGGAGATATGGGATAGTTTTGGAACTTTTCAATACAATTCAGGTAATAGTCATGACAAGGTTATAGTTCAGGCACAATTGAATTTCAACAAAACAAAAACAAAAGAGGTCAGTTTGATCTGGTCTGCCGATCTCGACAATGAAATTTTACTGCACCCAACAATTGTTGATGCAGGAAAAGGAAAATATGCTGTGATCTGTCAGGATAAAGGGCATAATCTTTACTATTTTGATCAGGCCGGCAATTTAGTTTGGAAAAAAGAGCTTGACGAACCTATTCTTAGCCGGATCTATGATGTGGACTATTACAAAAATGGCGAATCACAGATTTTTTTCAGCACAGCAACTAAGCTTTTCTTGATCAATTCGGGCGGATCAAATGTTGCGCGATATCCAATTAAGCTTCCTGCAAGGGCTAGTAATGGTGCATCGGTAATTGAAACTAATGGAAGAAATAATTTCGTAATCTATATTGCATGTGAGAATGAACAAATCTATGCATACGAATTAAATGGAAAGCCTGTTCCTGACTGGCAAACAAATCTTAATTTAAAGAATGTAAAATTACCTGTTGAGCCTATCCGGGTAAATCAAAAAAGAAACTTGTTAATTCAATCGCAGGATGCGATATATCTTTCTGATATCAGGGGAAAGATGAAATTACTAAATTCTACAAGTACATTATTAACAAACTCCACACTTCGCATTCTGCCTGACTCGTCAGGATCATCAATAATATGCTATCGTGACAGCAACGAAACTACGACAATGCTCCTTGATAATCAGGTTATCAAAAAGTTTAGTGCTCCACCCCAAAGCATTAACTATTGTATATCCAGAAGTCACGAAAAATCAAAATTATATGAGGGAATACTTTACAAAGACTCATTAATATTTCGTAGCCTGGACGACAAAAAAACCTGTCTAAAATACCTTTCAAAGCTTGAGGACTACACCTGGGTTCATAGTACTGACAAATATTCCAATTCATGGACAGGACTTAGCTCAGATACAAAGAACCGATTCCTCCTCATCAATGAAGACTGTAGCATCACCAAAGGGTTTCCTGTAAATGGCTCAGGAGAATTCAGCATCAGGAATTCAGAAAACCCGAACAATTTGATCTTATCAATCGGCTCAGAAAACTCAACAATATATTTATATCACATCGAATAGCAAATTTCTTTTATCATGATAAACCTAAAGATCCCAATGAAGCAAGCTTCCCTCTTATTATTTACACTTTCCGTGTTACTAACAGGCTGTATTAAGGATGAAGATTTTCAATATGACAAGATAGTATCGAGTACCTGGAACCCGGAATTTGCTATTCCATTGATCAATTCATCTCTCGGAATAAAAGACCTCACCGGATTCTCAAACTCTACAACTGTAGACGTCGATAGCAATAACCTCGTTCATCTAATTTACAAGGCAAATATTTATTCAGTATATGGATATGAGTTTCTCCCCTTGCAGGATCAAAGCAATAGCCGGACAATAACTACAACCACGACAGATAGCACCCAACTCTATCAAACAGGAACATTAAGCAAGACATTGAACACAGTCTTTCCTTTTGTTGTCAGCAGCGGTGAGCAACTTGATTCATTATTATTAAATTTAGGTGCATTAGAAATCTCGGTACAATCACAAATTCCACATAGCGGGGAATTAACCATTACTATTCCCGATGCTACTTTAAATGGAATTCCATTTTCACAAAGCCTGCCTTTCATCTATGGTGGCACCTTACCTGTCAGCGCTTTACTTTCGGGCAATCTAGCAGGCTACAAATTTGATTTTACGGGCAACGGCTCATTTAATGAACTACGGGTAACATATACATTATCATTTACTAACTCCTCAACAAGTTTGCCTACCGCGAACAGAAATATAACCATCAGTAACAATCTGACTAATTTGAAAATGGCAGAAGCTTATGGCTATTTAGGTCAACGTACATTATCTGTAACAGGTGACTCCAGCCGGATCGAACTATTCAACAATACTCTTTTCGGGAACATCGCATTTAATGATCCGCATATTACTTTTAATTTAAGCAATTCTTTTGGAGTCCCGGTTAATTCTCAGGTGACATCATTTTATTCAATTTCAAGTACCGGTGTAAACACTCCAATCACAAATACAATTCCGAACCCATTGCCAATTGGCTCACCGACTGTAGTAGGGCAAACAGCAACAGGCTCCTTTTTCGTAGATCAGACAAATAGTAATATCAATACGATCATGGATCAAAATCCAAGATACATTGCCTTTGATATAGATGCTGTATCCAATAGCCCTACACCTTCTTATAATTTCATCACTGACTCCAGCAGATTTGCAGTAGATGTCGAAGTAAACCTTCCACTCAGAGGTTCGGCGAACGGCTTTAGTGTAAGCGACACATCAGATTTTGAACTTGACAATATTCAGGAGCTCAATAAAGCGATCTTCAGAATTAATGCTCAGAATGGTTTTCCTGCAGACGCATATATACAACTTTACTTTACTGATTCTGCAGGCGTAGTCCTTGACTCACTCTTAAGTGACCCCGGCGATTTTATCATTGCATCAGGTTTACTCAATTCTGATGGACGGGTTGTACTTCCATACAAAAAAACACGTGATGAAGAGTTTGGCCCTGATCGTTTGAGAAATATCTATCATGCAAAAAAGCTTATCATTTTCTCTGTTGTGAATACACAAAATGCACCTCAAACTCAGGTTCCGATCTATTCTGATTACAGACTCGATATTAAAATTGGAGTTCATGCATTTTTAACCCTGGAATTCTAAGCTAGATGCAAACATTAAACCATATCGTCATGAAAAAAATACTTATACTCTGTTTGCTTTGTAGTCCTTGCCTCAGCTTGTTTGCACAACAGGATCTTACTCTCTATAACATGCCTAACATTAGCCAATCATCGAGAGTAAATCCTTCCCTGGCTCCTGTAAACAAATTTTATATCGGATTGCCCGTAATATCTTCCGTTTATTTTAACTTGAGCAACAGCAGCTTTCGCTATCACGATTTTTATACACTTCGCTCCGACGATTCAGTTGTGATCGACATTGAAAACACTATTAAAAAACTACGCAAAACAAATTTCTTAAAAACCTCATTCAATACCGATCTCATCTCATTCGGATTTAAGATGAAGAAAAATTACTTTACCGTAAATGTTACGGAGCATGTAAATTTTGCTTTTCTATACTCGAAGGACCTGATCAATCTAATAGACAAGGGCAATGGTGCTTATATTGGCCAACAACTGGATTTTAAAAAGACAGGTTTTGATGCAACACACTACCGTGATTACAGTATCGGCTGGGCCTATGAGGTGAATGAAAAATGGAGAACCGGTTTCCGCATCAAATATTTATATGGAATGGAAAACTATTCATCTACTGCAGGTAGCTTTGGATTTTATACAGCATCGGATGACTATGGCCTGGAAGTTCCAACAGATGTTATTATTCACTCTTCATCGCCGGACAATAGTGAAGACGGTTACGAACAGTTTGACACATCTGATTCCGGAGTTCGCTCCAAGAACATCAATAATTATCTCTTCAAGAGGAAGAACCGTGGATTCGCTGCGGACCTCGGTGCGTCCTACAAATATGACGAAAAGTGGAATTTTAATCTTAGTGTAGTTGATCTCGGATATATCAAATGGAAAGAGGATATAAAAAATTATAAAACTTCAGCAGGTAAATACGAATTTTCCGGGATTGACTTGCTCAGATTCATCAATGATACCAGTGCAAACCTTGAAGCCGTATTAGATTCGCTGACAGAAACATTCAAGACAAATGAAAATGATGAATCTTATACCACCTATCTCCCCATGCATGTTTATCTGGGAGCCAACTATCGCATTAATGAAAATAGTTTTGCGGGTGGATTGATCCACATGGAATTTTTCAAAAAAACTGTTCAGCCAACAGTCTCATTATCATATAACCTTCAGGTTGGGCGACATCTCACCACATCTTTGTCATACTCCTATATGAATCACACATTCGATAATGTCGGGCTTGGCCTGGCGGTGAATGTAGGTGCAGTACAGCTATATACAGTTACAGACAATGTAATCGGACTTATCGCTCCACTTGATGCAAGAAATACACAGGTACACTTCGGATTTAATCTCATCTTCGGTCGTCCATTCAAGGATAAGGATAAAGATAAGGTGCGCGATAAAAAGGATTCTTGTCCGGACATTCCCGGTCTTTTAAAATTTGACGGTTGCCCGGATAAAGATGGCGACGATGTTCCGGATAAAGATGATAAATGTCCGGATATCGCAGGCCTCAAGAGCCTTGATGGTTGTCCCGATACTGATGGCGATGGCATTACCGACAAAGCCGACAAATGCCCAACGGATTCAGGCCTGGTAATGTTCTCGGGCTGTCCTGATACCGACATGGATTCTATTCCAGATCCTGAAGATGATTGCATTACTGAAAAGGGATTGGCCATCAACAAAGGTTGTCCTGATACAGACGCAGACGGGATCATAGATAAACTTGACAGTTGCGTCCTTGTTCCCGGGCCGAAATCGAATAATGGATGTCCGGTTATAGAAAAAGTGGAAGTAAAACCGGCAGCACCACTGAAAGTAAAACTAAATAAAGAAGATCAGGACATTATCAATAAAGTGTTCAGCAATCTGGAATTTGAAAGCGGTAAAGCTATTATTCGTCAAACCAGCTATGTTGCCCTTGAAGAACTCGTGAAACTTCTACAAAGAAAACCAAGCTTCAGGATTCTCATTGAGGGCCATACTGACAATGTAGGATCAGCACAATTAAATATGCGTATCTCCTTGAATCGTGCAGAGGCCGTTAAAACCTATCTGACAGAAAAAGGCATAGACGAAAACAGAATAATCGCTAAGGGTTATGGATTAACACAACCGGTTGCTCCAAACACTACACCTCAGGGAAGACAAAAAAACAGAAGAGTAGAATTTACAATTCTTGAATAAATTTCAAAGCTGATTGACCGGGCCATAAATAATATGAATTTGACAGAACCCTGCAATTATTTGCAGGGTTCTGTTTTATAGATCTTTCTTGGCAAAAATCTTTCTCGCTCTGAGAACAGGAACTGAAGCCCATATTAAAAGCACGGTGATCGAAAATATCTGTCCGAAACTACTTCCAAAAAACTTATTGTACAATGCCCCCGTGTACCCCATTAAAGCTGAGGAATCCAATTTCAATAAGATCAATACTCTTCCCATATCGATCGGGTTCAAAGCTGTTAAAACAAGCACCAGCTCTTCTAGAGGGTAATCATTAAAATAATGCAAGATCAACAATACAATTCCATCAAATAAAACAGCAAAATAAAACCACAATAATAATGCAGAGCCAATACCTTTGGCTTTATCGAGGCTTCGGACAGAAGTTAAAAAGGCAAGTGCAGTAAAGATAAAAGTCAGCAACAATCCAACAATTACAAGGTACAATGCCGGTTCAGTGGGCTGCCACAGGAGTACAGGTAAACCTAACCCTATTAATAAAGAAAGTGCCAATGACCCCGCAAGTCCCAGGTACTCTCCAAAGAAAATGCTATTTCTGTCTATTGGTTGTGCCAGCAGCATCTCAATAAATTCTCTCGAATTATAAAAATGAATCGTAGCAAAAACTATACATATCAATGGCACCACAAGTAATATCACATGTAAAAGACTTACAAGTGTACTGGCATAATCAGCACCTAAATAAAAGAGACCAAAGCACAGAAAAAACATTAACAATGTATAGATGAGCACCATCTTACTTCTCATAATATCATAAACTACGTATTTCAACACCTTAAGCATGCACAAAGCCCTCCATCATTACGGCTAGCGCTTTACCCAATCGCGACTCAGATGTTTCATTCTTTATATCTTCCACAGTTTTACTAAATTGAATACTCCCTTCAACAATAAAAATAACTCTATCTGCGAGCTCCTCAACTTCTGTCATGTTATGTGAAGTTATGAGTGTCAACTTTCCTTTGTGTTTTTCCTTCATCACTTTTGCTTTCAATTGCTCAGAAGATATAGGGTCCAAACCGGCAGTAGGTTCATCTAGAATTAAAACTTCCGGACTAAAAAGATAAGCAAGAGCAGCACTAACTTTTTGCCTGGTTCCGCCGGAAAGATATGCCATCCTCTTCTCCATGATACTATCAATTGAAAATGCACGCAATAAATCTTCATCAACTACTCCATCATTACTTCTCAAATCCTTCATCATCTGAAATACCTGACGCACTTTGATATGCTCAGGAAATCTGCTGATCTGAGGCATATATCCAAACTCCCTTCTATAGGCCCAGGTACCAAGTACCGGCTTGTCCTTATAATAGACAGAACCTGCATCCGGGATAACTAATCCCAATAAACACTTGATGAGAGTAGTTTTTCCCGAACCATTTGGCCCGATCAAACAAACTACCTCTCCCCGGTCAAAAACAAGGTTGACATCTTTCAGAACATCAAGTGTAGTAAAGGATTTATTTAATTTTTCAATTTTTATCATATACTATCGGTTTCATCTGCGGCTCTTTGTCTTTGAATTCTTCAGGTGTAATTGTCGGAACAATGCGCTCAGTTTGATTCAGGAGATCCACAAAAAAGCTATGCAACATCATCAAAGTATGCGGCGACTCTTCGGTGATCTTTGAATAAAAACTGACCGGATGAAATGGAATGTCACCTGTAAAGTCTTTATCCAGATCATACCCGCTATATTGATCCCAGAAATTCCTATTAATATAATTCATGTTTCTGGAAGCATTTGTTGCCAAATCGAAAGTGTTAGATCTGAAATTATTCTCTGTAATTGTATCTTCATAACAATCACCAAGTATCCTGACAGCCCAGCCATTCCTTACAAATTCGTTGTTTATTATTATTGTGTTATTAGAGCCTTCTATATATAGGCCCGTTGTGTTCTTCGAGAACACATTATTACGTATCAGACTCCTGGAAATATCTTTTAACAGGAGGCCGAAGGAAGCACTGCCCCAGTTCGACTCAAACTTATTATTTTGCATCAAGACATTTCTCGTGTACATCACTGCTACTCCTGAACCATTCTCACGAAAAGTATTGTATTTGTATATATCATCATCAGAAAACATAAAATGCAATCCATAACGAAGATTTTTCTCGCTCAAATTTCCAATTATTGAACTATACATTACAAACTCAAAGTATATTCCATCACGGTGACCGCTTATATGATTGTTCAATATGGTGTTATGATGGCCTTTCCAAAGATGAATTCCATTGCCTGAAGATGTTTCCGTTTTAGCAAAACCCTCTATCCTGTTTGACATCAATCTGCAATAACTTGAGTTTGCAAGATAGATTGCAAAATAATTATTCAAAAAATAATTCGAATCAATCTGACATGCTTGCACATCTTCAAGTCTTATACCGGCAATTTCCTCTATATCACTTTTACCTGAATTCTTTATTGTAAATCCTCTCACGATACATCCTGATGCACGAATTATCAGAACAGCATCCTTTGACTTTCCATCAATCACAGGATTATTCAATCCTAACAAACAAATCCTTTTAGTAATGGAAATCTCCCCCTCAGAATACAAGCCTCCATCGACGATTAAAGTATCCCCATCATCGCAATCCTCTAAGGCTTTTTTAATAGTCTTATAGGCAGAATTATTTCCGACATTTTTTACACCGGCTTCAGAGATAAAAGGCAGGATAACTACAGCCGGAATAAGCAAGCAAATCAAATATGCAAGTTTATTGGACTTGCCTGCACAATTCTTCCCAGGTCCAAATCTCACCACCATACTGAGCAAGATAGTCCTCCGCAATAGCTTTAGAATGTAAAGCAGTAACATTGGCGCCCATCGGACTAGATAGTTTCTCACTATGTAAATAAAAAGCTTCTTTCGCATTAATAAATTCTCCGGGAAGTGCATGATCAATGACCATGATCAATTGAAGAGGATGCTCACTTTCCGGATATTCTTTAAGATAATTAACTAAGCACTCAGCACTGTCAAATTTATATATTTTTCCTTTATCAGTAATAAGTTCTGCACCATAGCGCTTGTCCATTATGGTCATTTTACAAAGTGCACACAGATCCTTACCAATTTCAATTGGACTGGGTCCGCGAGTACAAGCCATGAGAGAAGTCGCTATAAGGACGACAATCAAATGAATTTCAAATTTAAAATTCAATTTCATGCAGGCACAACTTTGGTAGTTCTTTCTCTCTTTATCCGACCCAGAAAAAACTCATCAAGAAAAACCAGGAAAGAAGTCGTTCCGGAGACAACAATGAGCCATCCTCCGATTGACGGGAAAGAACAAGCATAAAAATTTAGCAGTTCGGTGCAACCAATGAGAGGGGGTTGATAACTCATTCCGGGCACTTTTATTGCTGCCCTGGGATCAAGATTGTGTCCGTAATCATATTCCCATAACCAAAAATCATACACTCCTAATGCAGCAATGATCAGGAAGCTTAAGAACCAAAAAGCAAACAACCATTTTTTTCGGATCACTGCAACGAGCAGGCCAGAAATAATGATCGCTATAACGATGCCCTTCATATACCCAAATTCAGGAAACATATCCTCACTGATTGCCTTCATCCCTATGTAGTGGTTCAAGCCGCTGATAGTAGAAACATCACCGGATAACTTGGCAAGCCATATTTTCATTCCTAATCCTTCAGGATACTGTGGAGCCTCCAGGGTTATATCCCAAAGCGGTGTGAATAAACTCCCGATCATTAATAAGGACGCAAGAGCTATTAGTATTGCTGATCTCTTTTTCATGAAAAATTTAATTTTTGATGGAACGGTCAATTATCAGTCCCTTCTAATTGTAATGTCTTAGATGCAGTAATAAAAGCAAACGGGGGAACATTGTCCCCCCGCTCACTCTCTCTCCTTTATTTGCCTGTCGAATAGGTAATCGGGACATTAGAGCTGACAGGCGAAACCCTAAGGTATCCTTGCATTTCCTGATGGAGTGCAGAGCAAAAATCTGTACAGTAAAATGGATAAATGTCAGGCTTCTTAGCAATGAATTTTAATGTGGCAGTCTCACCCGGCATGATCAGCAATTCAGCGTCAGTGGAACCTTTGATAGCAAAACCGTGAGGAGTATCCCAATCCTGCTCCAAATTGGTAACATGGAAATAAACTGTATCCCCTACTGTTACTCCTTCAATATTGTCAGGATAAAAATGTGACCTGATGCTTGTCATGTATACATGAACAGTTTTACCCTTCTTCTCAACACGCGCATCTTTTTCTGATTTACATGCATAAGGATGCTCATTATCTTCAAGCTTGAACACCTTCACCTGATTTTTCATTACCAGATCAGCAGGTATACCTTGTGCATAGTGTGGTTCACCTACAGTAGGGAAGTCATTCAACAGCTTCATCTTATCACCGGTGATGTCAATAAGCTGCGCACTTTGATTTAATTCAGGACCTGTGAGCAGATATCTGTCCTTCGTAATTTTGTTCATGGCAACTAAATATTTTGCCCAAGGTGTCTTTGAATCACCGCCGGGTATAGAAAGGTGTCCGATTGAATAATATGTGGGAATTCTATCAACGACCTCCCAGGTTCCAAGCTTCCACTTCACAACTTCCGATGAAACGAACATTGATGTATAAGCAAAGCCTTTGCCGTCGAACTCAGTATGTAAAGGACCGAGGCCCGGCTTTTGAACTTCACCACCTATCACTGATTCATATTTAAGAATCGGCAATCCGTCGACTTCACCGATGAAATCTTTAGCAGCAATGGCTGCCTGCATTTTACTGAAAGAGAACACAGGGATAACTGTAGACAACTTACCTCCTCCAACAATATACTCTCCTGTAGGATCTACATCAGCTCCGTGTGGGGACTTCGGACAAGGCATCAGGTAAATCATATCCGGACAGTCCTTTGGATAAAGCATTTTAGTTGAGCGGTGAATTGTTGACTTGGCTGAATGTTTCCTGTCGTCATAACGATTGCTGTAATATTCGCCCGGAAAATCTTTTGCTTTGCCTTCGGCTAAATACTTTTCAGCCAACTTCCAGTTCACAGCTACGATAAAGTCTTTATCGTTTTGAGAAGCATTTGCCTCTAAAAGTGTGTGAGCACGCTCAGAATTATAGCATGAAAAAAAGAACCAACCGCTTGAAGGACCTTTTCCACAATGGCTGAGGTCAAAATCGAATGGCGGCATCATAATTTGAAATGCAACATCCATGTCGCCATGATCTTTATCTACTTTTACGAAAGTTAATGTTCCCTGAAAATTCTCTTTGTACGTAGAAATTGGAATATCTTTATTACCCTCGATAGGAACACTAAATCGTGTACCCGCTACAACATACTCTGTATTTTCTGTTGCAAAAGGAGAGCTATGATTTCCTCCGCTATTTGGTATTTCAAGAATTTCCTCTGTTCGAAATGTTGATAGATTAATCCTTGCTATCCTGGGTGTATTATTGGAATTGATAAACAACCAACGCCCGTCAGGACTACCATCAGTCATTGAAAGTTCGGGGTGGTGGGAATCGTCCCAGGGAACAAAACCATGAGTACTGTTCAACATTGGCTTGGTCTCTTCTGTAAATCCCCATCCATTTTCGGCATTAACTGCGAAAACAGGTATGACTTTCAACAAACGGCAGGAAGGAAGTCCATAAACTCCTATCTGTCCGCTGAACCCACCTGATAAAAATTCATAAAACTCGTCAAGCTTGCCGGGTGCGACATACACTTTGGAAGCGGCATCATTTGATGTCACTTGCTTTTTCTCCCTCCCTCCGCCACAAGAGGCAAGAAAAACAGTTGCAAGTAATAAGATTGATGTTGATAATTTATTCAATGTTACATTTTTCATAGATATTCCTCCTGTTTTTGTAGGTGTAATTGGAATTGACAAATTAATTTGATGTAGCGTCCATCTTTCTGAAGTACTCATACATGCTTCTGGCTTCCGGCTCGGTGACATTCTGATTGGTCATTTGC
The DNA here is from genome assembly GCA_035341855.1 of Bacteroidia bacterium. GTDB lineage: Bacteria > Bacteroidota > Bacteroidia > AKYH767-A > 2013-40CM-41-45 > QQVM01. The sequence continues at coordinate 62,252 of DAOQWA010000007.1, read as the reverse complement.
GTGAGATACGTCGCAAAAAGCTCCTTTGCTACAGGATCTCTTTGAGTCATTTCCTGTGGGTTCAGGATCATGTTCATGATCCATTCAGGCTTACGTCTTTTGGTCACGCCTAACAATCCGGGACCTACATACTTTTCTTTTTCAAACTTATGGCAAGCAGTACACTTTGCCTCAAAATGCTTCATTCCTTCAGCCGCAAGAGCTTCGTCTATTTCAGCAGGAATGCTTAGGCTTTTTACCGGACCAAAGCCCATACCATCATCTTCCATTTCTTCGGCATCTTTCATTAAGTTTCCCGACTCAGTAGATTCGCTTGATTCTGTCGAAGATTCTTCATTAGATGATGAACAACTGTACAATGAGACAGATAAAACTGCTAAGAGAATAAGAATGCTGATTTTTTTTATTGCTGTAAAATATTTGCTTTCTAAGCCTGTTATCATAATATTTTTTTTAAATTAATTCAAACTCTATTTGACACTGTGTTTAATTACTTTGAATAAAAACCTGAATAAAAACTCAAACCAAAAGTATACCTGACATCTCATTCCCTATATGACCATACTCAGACGATTAAATGACTTTGATCAGGAAAGGAATTAACTAAACATAGCTCAGGAAAAAGACAGAAATCCTTAAAATTTCAATAAAATCGAATGATTATTTTTGGGAATCAAAAAATTAAATTATATCTTTAGTGTATTGGTTTACGCTGCTACAGCAATTGTTTTAAACTTTAATCAATTTGTTCTTTAGAATGAAATATAGTAGTTCCAGTGTTTAATAGATACAGATAGAAAATTGATATTTATTAATTAATTGGAATCAAAATTTCTACTATATTATAATTTAAAAAAACAGTATACATGATAGGATAATTGGGTGTCACTAACTAATAACATGGATGCAGCACTACGTATATTAATTGCTGACGACCATACTGTCGTTAGAAAGGGCCTTATCCAAATTCTAATGGATCATTTTCGCAGTGCTCAATTTACTGAAGCTTCTGATGGTACAGAACTTTTGCTTCATGCCAAACGCCAAAACTGGGATATAATTATTACAGACTTGTCAATGCCCGGTAAAAATGGCCTTGACACTTTAAAACAACTTAATATCGAAGTTCCACAAATTCCTGTCTTAGTATTAAGCATTCATTCGGAAGATCAATATGCAGTGCGTGTTCTAAAGGCAGGAGCATCAGGATATTTGACAAAAGAGAGCGCACCTGATGAATTGGTAAAAGCAGTTGAACAAATCCTGAAAGGTCATAAGTACATCAATAATTCGGTGGCAGAAAAACTTCTATATTCAGTAGAAAAAGGACATTCCGGAATGCCACACGAATTACTTTCTGACCGTGAATTTGATGTATTGAAACTGATTGCATCAGGTAAGTCAGTAACTGAAATCGCTGAAAACCTGTCTTTAAGCGTGAATACTATCAGTACCTATAGAATGCGGCTCTTGGAAAAGATGCAGATGCGTTCCAGTTCTGAACTGACACATTATGCTCTTTCAAATAATTTGCTGAATTGACCGGAAAGCACAAATGTGCAGATGCCTAATAATAATTCTTTTCACAGGCTGAACTTTCAATCAATTTACCGATAACAAATCTTCCCTTACAATAAAGCCCGGCAGGTTTGAAAATCTGAGACACAATTTTTTTAACACAGATTATAATTTCCTCAACCGGAACCTGCTGAAAGCTTGTAGTGCAAACAACTACATAAATTTCAATAAACTTTAGGGCTGAACTTTGCGTTTCAAGGTACAAGCAAAAGAAAGTTTTTATTTCTTCGCGCTGCCAAATAATAACCATGGAGGAGAGAAAAGTTAAAGTGATGGTCGTAGAAGACTCCAATCTGATCGTTCAAAGATTATATTCAATTCTGAGTGAGATTCATTTTATTAAATCAATAGCTCATGCCAAAAATGGAGAAGAGGCATTTACCCTGATGAAATTAATTAATCCTGAACTGGTCCTCCTCGACATCAAAATGCCCGGCATCAACGGAATTGAAGTATTAAAACGGATCAAGACCACTCATAAGGATTCTCGTGTGGTAATGCTTACTAACTATCCGACAATGCAATATAAGGAATTGTGCCTTGGTCTTGGAGCCGATCATTTTCTCGATAAGTCAACGGAACTTGATCGCATCGGAGATATTATTACTTCGTTGCAAGGTAAAATTCCGGTCTCCTGACATAAAAGCATTCAATTTAACTGCGACCCGGACGGTAAAAAATTGATCCTTAACGGAATGAATAGAAAATCCGGATATTGAAAAATTTGAAAGACTATACAGAATTGATATTATTATTAAATACCAGAATAAATGACCTCGAGTGAGAAAAATTTGAATGCAAGAAGGGTGATGCTTATTGATGATACAGAAGTTGATGCATTCATTAGCAAAAGAATGTTAACCGGCTCACAATTTGCATCAGATATCATGGAATTTAATTCCGCAAAGAAAGCCCTGGAATACCTTGAAGAAAACAGTCAACACCCTACTTCTTTACCACAATTTATATTTTTAGATATAAATATGCCCGCAATGGATGGTTTCGATTTTATGGAAACATTCAGGCAACTTCCCGACTCAGTGATTCAAAACTGCAAGGTGGTGATGCTCACCTCAGCAATTAAGGAGGAGGATATTCAAAGGATCCATAAGGACCAACATATTATCAAGCACCTAATCAAACCTCTTAGTCGCGAACAGCTTCATGAACTCAATGCAGAAGTGAACGCAACATTTAAATAGTTTTAAAGTATCAATGCTGTTAACCCCGGAGCTATGTGAAAATAAAGCTCATAATGGCTCACTATACCAGGATTCAATGATTTACATATTTCTAGCTGTTGCGACCGGCTAGAGTAATGATGAACCTGGTGAGCTTGGGGTTTCTAATTATTCGGTTCTGCATGAAGCGAATATTGAAATAAAACAGTAAATGATACTAAAGCCAAATTACACTCCCCAAGGAAGAAATTTTTCAAAAAATGCTCTTCAATTTGGGTTCTGCGGTCTTTTTCTGGGTTTTACCTTTCCAATCGCCGGCACCCTTCTGGCTCTTGCCGAAAACTCCCAAAGCATTACTCTTGATGCTATTCTGCATTTACATCTTCACAACGTCTTATTACAAATCATCGACCTGGCTCCCCTGGTCCTTATGTTTGCCGGACTGATTCTAGGATTAAAGACTGACCAAAGCCTTAGAGATCTTAGTGAAAAAAAGAACGAGAAATTCAAGAGTTTAATTGAAGATGCCGCTGAAGTCATTTACATGACTGATTATAAAGGAACTTTTATTTATTTCAACAGAAGGATTGAGACAGTTTATGGCTATAAGCCGGATGAATTGATCGGAGCTCATTTTACAACATTGATTAAACCGTCAATGCTAAAGAAGGTTGCTGAATTCTACTTATCCCAATTTGAGAACAAGATCCCGGAGACGATTTCTGATTTTGAAATAATTGACAAACAAGGAAATTCCAGATGGGTTGAGCAGACTGTTATTCTGAGGATGAAAGGTGACAGAGTTGACGGTTTTCAATGTGTTGTTCGGGATATTGACTTTAGAATCAAGCAAGAGAAAGAGATCTTGCACCTGAACAATCAACTGAAATCTAAATTGGAAGAGATTGAGGCAGCTAACCATGAACTAAGTGCTTTCAATCATACGGTATCACACGATTTGAGATCTCCCTTGAGAGGAATATCTACCCTGACAGAAATCTTACAGATGGAATATGAGTCTCATCTTCCGGAAGAGGCGAAAGGACTCCTATCCAGAATAATTTCCAGCACAACTAAAATTCATACTTTGGTTGAGGAATTACTGGAATTTTCAAAAATAGGTAAACAGGAGATCCTAAAAGAAAAAGTTAATATGAGTGAAATGGTAGACCGGATCTTGTTTGAACTCCTGCCAAGAGACCCGGACCTAAAGACATCCGTCCAACTCGACAAACTCGCTGAATCCTATTGTGACAAGCAACTGATTTACCAGGTATGGGTCAACTTAATTTCTAATTCATTGAAATATTCCGGTAAGAAAGACAGCCCTCTCATTCGAATTGGCAACTACTTCAAAAATAATGAACAAATATATTTTGTAAAAGATAATGGCGCCGGATTTGACATGAAATATTATAAAAAATTATTCGGTGTCTTTAGTCGACTTCATACTTCCGATGAATTTACGGGAACAGGTGTCGGACTAAGTATCGTTAAACGCATTATTGAACGTCACGGAGGAAAAGTTTGGGCAGAAGCAGAATCTAATGTCGGGGCTACCTTTTATTTTTCATTGCCTGATATCAGCGGAGAACCCTTAAAAAGATCAGAAGGTTATAGCACTCCGATTTTTTACAACCAATAAAAAAGTCATTAATCAGATAATTGATCTAGCTTCAGATTAGATATTCCTCTCGTAATAAGGAATATTATCGCTGGCTTCCGACTCCTTTTCCTTCCAGTAAGCCATCGTTACCACCCTACCTGATGGTGTGCGTAGTAGACGACCGTATATGGCATTTGTAGTGTTAAAGACAGTGTCTGTAACACCTACCGTATAGGTCTTAGGTTGTGCCTCTACTACTTTTGACTCTTCCCCTTCCGCTGCAGCAATAGGTTGAGCTTTGGTGGCCGGACTCGGAACGACAATTACTGTGTAGCCATTAAACTCCAAAAGTTTTTTTAAGAACAGCTTCCTTTCCTCAGAGACATTTTTTTCTACAATGGCACATTTAACACCTTCAAGATCGTCGAACTCATGATTTTTATTGATAGCCATGGCGATATTATCTAATTCCCGTATTTACTAAAGTCCGTAACTCAATGAAAGAATGTACTCGTACAATCCGGAGGTGAAACCAAGCAGCAATATTCCACTCACGCAAAACAACATTGCTATTTTTGAAGAAGTTCCAATATCTAACTTTGACAATGGCTGAATCTCATCTTCCATAAACACCGCTCGGATCACCCGTAAATAGTAATAAAGCGATACTACCATATTAAGTGCTGCAAAGATGATCAGTGGCCAATTCCCTACCTCAGCCCCTGCTGTCAACAAGAACAACTTTCCAAAAAAACCTGCAGTAGGTGGAATTCCCGCCAGAGAGAATAACGAAATACCCAACAACCAGCTCATTCCCGGATTTGACTTGTACAAACCATTGTAGTCACCGATATTCTCCTTACCGGTGTGAGCAGAAATATGTGCCACAACGGCAAATGCTCCCAAATTCGAGAATACGTAGATCAACACAAAATAAATTGAAGAACTCATCCCCAAATCTGATGAGCCTGAGATACCAATAAGCAGATAGGCAACCTGAGCAATAGATGAAAAGGCCAGAAACCTTTTCATATTATTCTGACGCAAGGCAAACAAATTTCCAATAGTCATAGTTATAACGGCTGAAATGACGAGCACATCATACCATATTTCACTTATCCCATTAAATACGGTATAAAATATCGAAGCTAAAACAAACACAACGGTCCCTTTAGAAACAACCGACAAATAAGCCGTTATAGCAACAGGTGATCCTTCATAGACATCGGCAGTCCAAAAGTGAAATGGCGCTACCGAAAGCTTAAATGCAAATCCTGTGAATACAAATATAAATGCCAATATCTGCAAAGGGGTACCCTCGATTGCCGAAGCCATCTCAGCAAAATCAATTGTTCCTGTACTGCCGTATAATAATGAGAGCCCAAATAATAAAATACAGGATGAAAATCCCGAGGACATAATCATCTTCATTGCAGCCTCTCCGGATCGCTTTTTTTCAAGATCGAAATTACAGAGTGCAGCCAGCGGAATTGTTGAAAGTTCCAATGCAAGATAAAACATCAACCAGTTCCCGCTCGAAAGCAGGAAGAACATACCTGTCATAGAGCTAAGCAAAAGCAGATAAAATTCCGTCAGGTGCTTATGTCCTTTCATCCATGCTACGGACTGCAAGTGAATGATCAATAAGGCCAGGTTAAGAATGTTCTTTTCAAAGGCAATCAGCCCCGAATTACGAAACATACTGTCGAACAACTCTCCTGTTGAATTATAAAAGAAACCGAAAATCAGATTGAAAACTAAAAACACATTCATCATCCTGATCAAGGATTCGCCTGACCACTCTTTTGACCGAATTTTAATTAGCAGCAAAAACACTATCATGCCTATAAGGCAGAACTCATGTTTAAGCAAAGAAAATATTTCTGACATACAATCCTATTTGAGTAATGCTACTCCATTTATTTGTTCAATAATATTTAAAGCGCCGGGGCTAACAAGATCCTTCAACCAGAATGGCATCACCCCCATTGCCAAGATACCGGCGATGAGAACAACGCCTGCCAGCCTTTCATTCCAAGCAGCATCTTTAAGCTTGTTGAATTCAGGATTTAATACGGGCCCCATCATAGCTTTACCGGTTGCCCTGAGAATATATACGGCAGTAACAACAATAGACATACAAGCTAATATTGTAGCGAGCCTGTAAAGTAATTCTACCCTCTCCCATGAACCAACAAAAACTGTCATCTCAGCCACAAAACCACTCAGTCCGGGTAATCCTAAAGAACATAAACCGGCTATAAAAAACACCGTACTTATGAAAGGCATCACCTTCAATAAACCTCCCAGTTTAGCGACTTCACGGGTATGCGTTCTTTCGTACAGCATTCCTATTGCAGCGAAGAACAGAGCTGTCATTAGTCCATGTGATACCATCTGCAATACAGCACCGGTAACTGCAGTAGGTGTTAGCATTCCTATACCTAGTAGTACAAAGCCGCAATGACTGACAGAAGAATAGGCATTCATATATTTCAGATCCGTTTGCATCATGGTGGCGAAGGCTCCATAAATTATAGCAATCGTAGCGAGTAAAATAATTATCCAGGAATAATGCTCTGCAGCTTCCGGCATCAGGTAGGTAGCAACACGTAAACAACCATAGCCTCCAAGTTTCATCGATATACCGGCGAGGAACATGGATGCTGCAGTTGGTGCAGAAGAGTGACCATCAGGCACCCATGTATGAAATGGGAACAGTGCAGTAAACACGCCGAAGCCTACAAATAGAAATGGAAAAAAGTAAAGCTGGACATCTTTCGGAATTCCATTCGCAGAAATCTGTACAAGGTCAAAACTGGCAGTACCGATATTTGACAAGAAGTAGACTCCAAACATTCCTATTAGAACCAATGCAGAGCCGGCCATAAGCATCAGTGCCAATTTGTTTGCGCTATATATTTTCTTGCCACTTCCCCATATTCCTATCAGCATGAACTTGGGAATTACAGCCACTTCCAGGAAAAAGAACATAAGGAAAAGATCCAGCGAAATAAAAAAACCATAGGCCCCGGCACCGAGAATCGTGAGCAAGAAGAAAAACTCCTTTTGCATTCGATCAACCTTCCAGGACATCAGGATCCCTGCAAATACAACGAAAGCTGTCAGCAAAATCATTGCAACAGAAATTCCATCGACTCCTACATGATAATTGATCTGCAAAGCCGGAAACCAGGAAGCATTGTACTCGTAAATAAACTGCGTGGCGCCGGGTAAATTACTATCGGCCCAAAAACACATCAACAAAAATATCGTCAGCCCTAATTGAATAAGTGCACCACCCAGTGCTATTCTCTTAGCTTGTTCTTTTCCGGAGAAGAGAATTATCAAGCTTGTTATTGCAGGAAGTAGTATCAGTAATGATAGGTTCATATTCCTGAGAGCTTACGAAAGATAATAAATGAACAGCAGTGCAAGTCCAATTGCCCCACCGATAAAGTAAAATGCATAATGTTGAAGTTTTCCTGATTGAAACCCACTTATCGATAATGAGAAAACCTGCGTGGCTGCGGCAGCCGTATTCACCATCCCGTCAACAATTGTCTTATCAAACCATGCGGCAGGACGAGCTATAAGCTGAAAAATTATTTTCTTGGTAATAAATTCATATACTTCATCTATATAAAACTTTTTATAGATCACTTTATAAACTGTTCCTGCCTTGTCTGCAATCCTTCCTGGAACAGATGATGTGTTCTTGTAAAGCAACCACGCAAAAAATATTCCCGCAACTGAAAGACTCACCGGCAGAATTGAAAATTCAAGATGAAAATGTGTTTCCAGGACGGTACCATCACTGGTCACAAAGCTTCCAAAGGGAATGAAACCGGAAATGGCAGCAAAAACCGCCAGTATCAAAAGCGGCGCTAACATTGAGAAAGAACCTTCATGCCTGTGTCCACTATTTACTTCAATCTTCTTACTCCAGAAAATCGAAAAGTAAAGTCTAAACATATAAAAGGCCGTAAGACCTGCTGTGATCAGTGCAACAATATAAATTCCGAAATTTGAATGTGATGATGCAAGCAATATTTCTTCTTTACTGAAGAAGCCTGAAAATGGCGGGATTCCTGCTATGGCTAAGCACCCGATAAGAAACGTAATGCTTGTTATCGGCAACACTTTTCTCAATCCACCCATATCTTTCAAATCATTACTATGAACATAATGTATGATCACACCGGCACCAAGGAATAAGAGGGCTTTAAACATAGCATGTGTAAAAAGATGAAACATAGCTGCCATATAACCTAAACCTTGTTCACCTCCGTAACCGGAAACGCCAAGAGCAAACATCATATATCCTATCTGTGACATGGTGGAATATGCCAGGACTCTTTTTATATCAGTTTGAGTACAAGCGATCAGAGCTGCAAAAAGAGCAGACCCGATACCTGTCCAGGCTACAACATCAAGAGCAACCGGGCATGCCAGAGAAAACACCGGAAACAAACGGGCAACAAGATAAACACCTGCCACTACCATAGTAGCTGCATGGATTAGAGCAGAGACCGGCGTGGGGCCTTCCATGGCATCCGGTAACCAAATGTGTAAAGGAAACATGGCAGACTTACCGGCTCCTCCAATGAAGATCATGACAAGCCCCCAGGTAAGTGCTGATATTCCAAGAAATCCTGCAGATGATGCAGCCTGACTATATTCAGAATCTCCGGGAACTAAACGTTCTGTCAGTGTGACAAACTCAAAGGTTTCGGAATAATAGGATAGAACAAGGATACCAATAAGAAATCCAAGATCTGCGAAACGCGTTACTATAAAAGCCTTCTTACTGGCCGCGACAGCAGAAGGTTTTTGATAATAATAACCGATCAATAAAAATGACGAAACTCCGACCAGTTCCCAAAATATATATGTTTGAAAAATATTGGACGCAAGAACCAATCCGAGCATTGAGAATGTGAATAGAGATAAAAAAGAATAATAAGTTGCATATCTCTCTTCCCCCTTCATATAACCCAAACTAAAAATATGTACCATCAATGAAATAAATGTGACAACCACGATCATCATCATTGATATCGGATCAGCTAAGAGCCCTATATTTATTGAAAAATTCTCTGAGAACCGAAGCCAGGTCATTTGAAATGGCACCAGACTTTCATAAACCCCTGAAATATTTCCGACCTGAAAAAAATAGGTGTAAGCTACAGACATGCTGAGCAGGAAAGATATGAGTATTGATACCGACCCCAGCATACCGGCAATTGATCCGGGCAGCTTACGTCCAAATAATCCGTTGATCACAAATGACAACAGAGGCAGGAAAAGTAATATGAGTATTAAATCCGGATCGATCATTTTATTTTTTCTTCTTGCTTGCTTGCATGAACTACTCTAATTTTAATATCTTAATGAATCTGCATCCTCTACGTCTATCGATTGATGACTCCGATACAAATTAATTATTATAGCAATGGCAACAGCTGCTTCTGCAGCAGCAATTGCAATAATAAACAATGAGAAAAACAAGCCATCCAGCTTTTCAGGGTACAGATATTTATTGAATGCCAGAAAATTAATATTGACGCTATTCAATATAAGTTCAATTGACATCAACAATGTGACTAAATTTCTTCTGGTAAGAAAACCGTAAACCCCTATGAAAAACAGAGCTGTACTCAATATTAACATGTGGTTTAAACCAATCGGACTCATGATCTTGAAGGATTTTTTATAGCGATTACAATACAACCTATCATGGCAGAAAGAAGCAGTATGCTGACTACTTCAAATGGCAAGGCAAAACCTCCCTCTCCTGTACCTAACATTCCAAGACCAATAGCTCTCACGTTTGATTCTACGGCCACTTTTCCGGAAATATTGAAACTATGCTGAGTTATTTGGGTCACCGTAAGCAGGAAGCCACTTAGTACAGCAAGAGCAGCAAATAATTTTCGACTTTTAAGTGCTGCAGGCATGTCCATTCCACCGGTATGCGTGAGAAATATTGAGAATATGATCAATACAACTATTCCGCCAACGTAAACGATGATCTGAACGGCAGCAATGAATTCATACTGCATCCAAAAATACAACCCGGCTATTCCTGTCAGGGAAAACAAAAGATATATTGCTGCACGAAATATTTTCCTCGTTGTCACCGCAAGAATGCCGGCACCTAAAATTAGTGCAGACAGCATATAAAATACAATTGTTGCCGGATCCATCATTCTACACCCTCCATTAGTTTTGAATCAGCTGCATTCAATGTTTTCGTAAGATTCCGTCGGTCATATACACTGTGCTCAAATGACTGAGCCATCTTAATCGCATCGGTAGGACAGGCCTCAATACACAAATTGCACATGGTACATAGTTCAAGATGATATATAAATGTATTCAAGGCTTTTTTCTTCTTACCTTCTTCATTCACTTCGAACTTGGTGATGATCTTTATAGTTCCATTCGGACAAGCAAGCTCGCAAGCCGTACATCCCGTACAACGATGTTCATTATTTTCATTATGGGGCATTACCACTTCTCCTCTGAATCGTTCAGGAAGGTTCAGAGTATCTCTGTTCTCAGGATAATTTTGCGTGATAATTTCCTTATGATGAGTAAAATAATACCCTGTCATCTTCATTCCCTTCAAAAGAGATCTGACTGCCCGATATACAGTACTCACATAATTTTTTAAAAAACCCATACCCTGTCTTCAACAATTAATTTTCTCAAAAATGCCATCCCATGATTGCAATTATCGTCATGAGCAAAACATTTATCAAACTAATAGGTAATAAATATTTCCATTCAAGATTAAGTAACTGATCGATGCGAAGTCGTGGAAATGTCCATCGAAACCACATGATCACAAATATGAGGAAGAATGTTTTTCCTATAAACCATATTGATGAAGGAATATAGTCCATCATATGATTAAATTCTGTCCAGCCTCCTATATGAAATGGCATCCATCCCCCGAAGAACAATGTAGCGCCAATTGCACATGCAATAAATATGTTTACATATTCCGCCAGAAAGAACAATGCAAACCTCATCCCTGAATACTCGGTGTGAAATCCCGCCGTAAGTTCAGATTCTGCTTCTGCCATATCAAATGGAGCTCTGTTCGTTTCAGCAGTAACGGCAATAATAAAGATAACGAATGCAATCAGGGCAGGGATGTGCCCTTTGAAAATCCACCAACCATTCTCCTGTGATGCAATAATCTCGGAAAGCTGCAAACTGCCTGTCAATATGACTATAGAAATGATGGATAGTCCTGCAGATAATTCGTAACTCACAATCTGTGCACCACTTCGCATAGCTCCTATCAATGAATATTTATTATTGCTGGCCCAGCCGGCCATTAACACTCCGATTACCGAGATAGAGGAGACCGCAGAAATATACAATACTCCGATATTGATATCCCATATCTGAACATTTCTTGCAAATGGAATTGGCGCCATGAGTAACATCGCACCGATCATCACGATGAAGGGTGCCAGATTAAAGAGAAACTTATCAGCTCCATCAGGGGTAAGACCTTCCTTAAGAACCAGCTTAAGCGTATCAGCAAGTGTTTGAGCTGTACCCTTGAAACCTACTCTGTTCGGCCCGACACGAATCTGCATATAGGCAGAAACTTTTCTTTCCATAAACACAAGCACAAGACCAAGAACAGCAAACAACGAAATAACGAAGATCCCTACCAACACAAACTGTGCTAACAAGGCAATGAATTCAGGCAAGTTTGCATAAAGCGCTTCCTGGACTGCAATCGTTATTTTCTCAATGCTTAACATCGTTATTCATTCTATGTTGACAGTCACTATCTGTCGATATCAGGTATTACAAGGTCGAGAGTACCCATAATCGCTACCAGGTCGCCAATCTTTGCACCTCTTGCCATATGATCGAGAGCAGACAAATTTGAAAATCCCGGTGATCGAAACTTAATACGGTAGGGTGTCATTCCACCTTCACTAACTATATATACACCCAATTCTCCTCTGGCTGTTTCAACCATAGAGTAGAATTCTCCTTTGGGCAATTTTAATACGGCTTTAGTCTTTGCTTGAAAATCTCCTTCAGGAATATTATCTATTAATTGATCGATGATAGAAAGCGATTGCTTCATCTCGCCCATCCGAACGAGATATCTGGCATATGAATCACCGGAGGTTTGCAATACTTCATCAAACTGTAACTTGTGATACACTTCGTAAGGATTTAGTTTTCTTACATCACAACTTACACCTGCTGCGCGCGCAACCGGACCCGTACAACCATAAGATATCGCCATCTCCTTAGAAATTGCCCCAACACCTTTTGTACGTTCCTGAAAAATGATATTTCCTGTAAGCAGTTCATCATACTCGTCGAATTTAGACCTGAAAAACTGAACAAATTCCTTCACCTTTCTTTGAAAATTAGGATGGAGATCAAACATAACTCCACCTGGTACCATATAATTCATGGTTAAGCGGGCGCCACAAGTCTCTTCCATGATATCATTGATCATTTCCCGTTCTCTGAAAGCATGAAAGAATGGTGTGATCGCACCGACATCCATGGCCATAGCACCCCACCATAATTGATGCGACGCCAGCCGTGTTAGTTCATCCAACAGTACCCTGATAACCTGTGCCCGTTCAGGAACTTCAACCTGTAAACCCTTCTCAACAGCCAGTGCACAAGCGTGATTGTTGATGTGAGAAGAAAGATAATCCATCCTGGAAGTCACATAGATAAATTGACGATACGACAAACTCTCGCACATCTTTTCTATCGACCTGTGAATATAACCTAAATGAGGCTCAACTTTCTTTACTGTTTCACCATGCAAAGTTATGACAAGGTGAAGCACCCCATGCGTAGATGGATGTTGCGGTCCGATATTAATTATCAGATCACCTTCTGTATTTGTCCCTACTTCTTCTAACATAAATAATCCACCTGATTACAACTTTATCATATTTACAGGATCATCGTAATCTTTTCTTAAAGGCCATCCTACCCAATCATCAGTCAGAAATAATCTGCGAAGATCAGGGTGACCTGTAAACTTGACGCCAAATAAATCATAGGCTTCTCTTTCATGAAATTCGGCGGTATGCCATAAATCTGAAACAGTCTGTATCTCGGGCTTCTCCCGATCCAACTTACATTTTACCACAATGCTATGCTTACGATCCAGTGAACGCAAATGATAAACCATCGACAACTGAGTTTTCCAATCTACACAAGTCACACAAAAGAGAAAATCAAAATCCAACTCTGCTTGATCGCGCAACTCCAAAGCAAAGTCGTGAAATTCGGCTGAGTCTACATTCACCGTCAGCCACTCAGCTGTCTCTTCAAAGCTCAATGTTTGCCGAATGGACTGTAGTTTATCTTTAAGTTCAGTTGCTGTCATAAATTTTCCGGAAACAAATTCCGTTCAGTTCTAAGTATTCCGAATTTTTTCTTGTAATGAAATCAAAGCATGTAATAAGGCTTCCGGCCTGGGTGGACAACCTGCGACATATACGTCAACAGGAATAATATGGTCAGCTCCTTTCACTACAGAATATGTATTGTAGAAAAATGGTCCACCTGAGGTAGCACATGCACCCATCGCAATTACATATTTAGGATCAGGCATCTGATCGTATAACCTTTTTAGAACAGGCCCCATTTTGTTTACGATGGTACCAGCAATGATAATTACATCTGCCTGACGAGGTGTAGCTCTTGCAACTTCAAATCCAAACCTTGACCAATCATATTTAGCGGATGCTGTTGACATCATTTCAATGGCACAGCAACTTGTTCCAAAAACCAATGGCCATAAGGAATTGGACCTCGCCCATTTGATCACATCATCAAGTTTGCTTACAAGTATCCCTCCTCCGGGTGTCTCATGTACCTGACCCGGAAAAGGCTTTGGTAATGTCGGTTTATCTTTTACATCCATTTCAATGCTCCTTTTCTATGTGCATAAAGAAAACCCAAAAATAGAATTGTCAGAAAGATCAATATCTCGATTAGCGCCGGCCAGCCCAACTCTTTAACTACAACCGCCCATGGAAATAAAAAAACCAGCTCAACATCAAAGATCAGGAAGAGAAGAGCAAAAAGATAGTAGCCGACATTCAACTGAATCCATGACTTCCCTACTGTCGGAACCCCACATTCATAAGTCTGACCCTTTTGTGGATTGTATGATTTTTTGATCAATGCTTTTGAAAGCAAGATCCCTCCCGCAGAGAAGGCTATGCCACAAAGCATCAACATGATCATAGAACCTGCACCCATAATTTATTATCTTCTTTTAAATATTGAATCGAGATTTGTTCAATCTTTTGGACATGATTCAAAATTAATCTTTTTTCAGGGATTCCCGAATAATCAATGCCTCTCAACAATTGAGGATAATCGAATCAAACCTACGCCAATGTTTTCAAAAAACAAAAAAATGGAATGATTTGACAACTAAAGCAATAGCATTCAAAGATGCTATTCATTCAATCTTAAGGTAATCATGCTCGCGAAAATTATTGTAATGCTGCATGACCATCTCTAAATCGATTTTGATTATCACTATCTGCTAATCATAGGACAATATTCAGAACTTAATGGATTTGGCTTCTGAATCCAATTTTAACTTTATATTCCGTAAATTATTATTTTCTTTGCATGAGTCACCGGTTCAGAAGAATGGCAATAGATTGTTGCCATTCAATTCCCACTCAATTTTATCTTATTAAACGAATAGCAAAATGATCAAATATCTTTGTACTCTATTTCTTCTAGCTCTCAGTTTCATCGCATCAGCCCAATGTCCCGTCGGAGAAGTTGAAGTCACGATAAATGTCACTACAGACAGCTATGGAAACGAAGGTTACTGGGAATTGGTCCCATCAGGAAATGCATGTGGCATAGGAACCATTTTTTCCGGAGGGAATATTGCCGTAGGTTGTACAGGTGGCAGCCAACAAAACAGTCCATCCGGTGGCTATGGAAATAATACAACGATTTCTACCGGACCATGGTGCCTCACACAAGGCCTAAGTTATGATATCATCTTCGTTGATGATTATGGTGATGGTGGATTTAGGTTTCAAGTTAATATCAATGGATTTCCGATGTACTCCGGACTTACCGGATCAGGAGCAGGTGGCGGAAGCCGTATTACATTTCTGGCTGAACCACCTCCACCATTCGACATGAGCTGTCAATCAATTAATCTATCATCTTATGTAGGTATTGGCAATGTTGCAATCAAAGCCAAATATTTTAATCGCGGTTCAAATCCTGTTACCTCAATGGATCTTCACTATTCAATTGACAACGGAAGTGTTGTCAATGGCTCGGTTTCCTCAATCAATATCGCACCATTTACTGAAGAAGTTTTAACACACCCGATAAGTTGGGCGGGAATGACGGCAGGTGTTTATAACATTAAGATGTGGGCGTCAAATCTCGATGGAAATCCGGATGCGAATGCCTTTAACGACACTGCTTATAAGACCATTACACTTGGACCCGGCATTCCCAACATTATTGATGACTATATCGGCGTTGCTCCAATCCTCACCGTAATCGGAAACTCAGCAGATGGAGTAAGTGTTCCTCGCGACCTTGATTTTCATCCTATCCTTACCAGAAATGAATTGTGGGTTATAAACAAGAGTACTGAAAACAGTGGTGGTGAAACTGTAAAATTCACAAATGCCGGACAAGCAGGTCAAACTTCACTTCTTCAACAGGATGGAAACGCATGGCACTTCATGTCATTACCTACCGGTATTGCTTTTAGTGACAATGAAAATTTTGCCACGTCACCAGGTGTTTATGATGCAAATCATAATGGAGGCGCACCATTTACAGGACCAACACTATGGTCGAGCGACCCGTTAATTTACGCTCAGCCATCGGGAGGGAATGGCAGCCATCTTGACATGCTCCACCAATCTCCGTTCAGCATGGGCATTTGTCACGAAGCTGATAATATCTTTTGGGTATTTGATGCAGACGGGGGTGATCCTGTCCGTTACGATTTCAAAGAAGATCATGGACCGGGAAATGATGACCATAGTGATGGGATCATCCGTCGCTATGAAGGATTAAATTTATCTGCTGATCCGACATATCATGTATCAAGTCACCTCGTGCTTGATAAAGAAAATGGTATGCTTTATATCGTAGACACTAATAATGACCGCATACTGAAAATGGACATTAATACCGGAACACAAACAGCAAACCTGTCTCAGTATGAAGCAGTGGCAGAGTATACCCTATATAGCGGGGCAACCTGGAGTGTATTTGTTAATAGCGGACTTGTAACTCCGAGTGGTATTGACATCATTGAAAACCGATTGCTGGTTTCTGATTTTGCAAGCGGAGATATCATTATCTATGACATCAGCGGAACTACAGGAGTTGAATTGGGCAGAGTTGTTACAGGAACACCGGGAATTATGGGAATTAAAATTGGACCGGATGGAAAGATCTGGTATGTAAATGCGACCACCAATGAAGTAATTCGAATTGATGGCTTATCCGTAGGCATTAAATCAACTCCGGCAATTACTGTAGCGGAATTTTATCCAAATCCTGCAAAACATTCAGCTTACTTACGTCTTTCAGCTGCACTAAAAACAGATGCAAGGATTTCAATTTACGATATCACTGGTAAGCTTGTGCTCTCAGGAAGCATGCAGGAAGGAGAAAGCACAAAAAATATAAATATTGAATCTATAACACCGGGCATATATGCAATACATCTTTCATCTGATGAGCAGGAATTCAAGTTGAGATTTGTGAAAGAATAAGGCCTGCGCAGTTATACTATTGGAAAATAAAAGTTGATTTATCTTGCCGGAACATGCAATATGAATCAACTTTTATTTTTTTACCTTGAATATCAAAAATATTTTTCAATTGAAATAACTATATTTACCGGATACTTATTTCTTATGCAAAAAACGGTCTCTCCTCTATTCCTATTTCTTGCTTTTTCTTTATCTGCATTTTCGCAACAACATAATCAAAGCTCTTCAGACATTTTGTTGAAAATGCAAAAACTGAATACGCTTGGCTCTGTTTTATATATTGCTGCGCATCCTGATGATGAAAACACAAGACTCCTTTCTTATTATGCAAATGAGAAACAATTCAGAACAGCATACCTCTCACTCACACGGGGTGATGGCGGACAAAATCTTGTCGGAACCGAACAAGGCGATCTGCTTGGAGTAATTCGTACTCAGGAACTGCTGGCTGCAAGACAGATTGATGGAGCGGAACAATTTTTTTCAAGAGCAATCGATTTCGGATACTCAAAAACCCCGGAAGAAACTTTTTCAATTTGGAACAAAGATTCCATTTTATCAGATGTGGTATGGACTATTCGCAAATTCCAGCCGGATATAATTATTCTCCGCTTCCCGGTAACCGGAGAAGGTGGACATGGTCATCATACTGCATCTGCAATACTCGGACTGGAAGCTTTTGAGGCAGCAGCGGATAAGACAAAATTTCCTGAACAACTCAAATTCGTAAAGCCATGGCAGGCAACAAGAATTTTCTGGAATATGTTCAGAGTGAAAGAGGAAGATGTTAAAGGTAAAGCTGACATAATCCCTGTGGATATAGGAACCTATAATGAAATCCTTGGTAAGTCATTCGGTGAGATGGCCTCTGAAAGCAGAAGCATGCATAAGAGCCAGGGATTCGGCGCTGCAAAAAACAGAGGTGTACAAAATGATTATATTAAAATTCTAAAGGGACTTGATTTAAATGGCGACGAATTCAGTGGCATAAATACTTCCTGGGAGCGATTAAAAGGAAGTAAAGATATCTCTGAAAGCATTACGTCACTGATAGATAATTTCAATGTTCAGAGTCCTGAAGAAAGTATCGAGAAACTTTTAATAATTCGCTCACTAATTTTAAGTACTGTCAAGAACGAGTACTGGAGAACGCAAAAAGCCAAAGAAGTGGAAGAACTAATCCTCTCCTGCGCAGGAATATTTGCAGAAGCACTGGCTGACACCTACAGTGCTACTCCCGGAGAATCAGTATCCATGAATGCTTCTGTTATTCACAGAACAAATGAGAAGGTCTCACTTTTAAAAGTGAGCATCCCGGGTTATACTGCAGATACATCCCTAAGCTCTTCTATGCCTTACAATGTCCTGCTAAATATTCCACGCTCACTCAAGATTCCGGAAAATGTAAACTATACCAATCCGTACTGGTTGGAAAAACGAAATTCCATTGGACGATTTGCCTCCACAGATCCCCTGTCTATCGGAATTCCGGAGGCACCTTCTGCAATACAAATAGAATTTCAGCTAAAAATAAACGAGGACACATTTAAAATTCGGAGACCTCTTCAATATAAATGGGTAGACCCTGTTCGGGGAGAGCTTTACCGTGCGTTTGAGATCTTACCTGCCGTGAGCATTCATCCTGTTGACCCAATCAACATATTCACCAAACCTGTTGCACAAGATATTAACTTGTCTCTAAGAGCAAACAAATCGCAATGCGAAGGAGAACTTCAACTTTATGCACCGAAAGGATGGCTCATCAGCCCTGAAAAATTTAACTTTGAAATAGCAGAAAAAAATCAAGAACAAAAATTCACTTTCAAGATCAGCCCTCCAAAAGAATATACTGAATCGACTCTAAGTTTTTCAGTGCTAACTGAAGGAAAAAAACTATCAAAGACAGTTCACAGGGTTGAACATGATCATATACCTGTTCAAACCCTTGTCAGGGATGCTGAAGCAGAATTAATTCATTTTGATCTGAACACCCTCGCCTTAAAGGTTGGCTATATCGAAGGAGCAGGCGATAACATTCCGGCAGCCTTGAAACAGATCGGCTATGACGTGAAATTTCTTGATGACGATATGCTCAGTCGTGGAGACCTCTCTCACTTTGATGTCATCATCACCGGAATTCGTTTATACAATACTAATGAACGTATGAACGTATACCAACCTCGATTGATGGAGTACGTAAAAGCCGGTGGTACACTTCTTGTTCAGTACAACACAAGTAATTTTCTGAGTAGCCTGAAAGCTGACATCGGCCCATACCCTTTCCAAATTACACGTGACAGGGTCACAGATGAAACGGCAGAAGTTCGATTTCTAAAGAAGGATCACAAATTGCTTACTCAGCCGAATCTTATCACAGCCTCTGATTTTAAAGGATGGATACAGGAACGCGGATTATATTTTGCCGGAGATTATGATTCAAAATACGAAACCCTATTTTCTATGAACGACCCTGGCAGCAAAGAACTCGAAGGATCATTAATCTATGCTGAATATGGTAGTGGTAAATTTATCTATACAGGCCTTTCGTTTTTCAGGGAATTACCTGCAGGAGTACCGGGTGCGTATAGATTATTTGTAAACCTCATGTCAGCAGGTTATCCGCAACACGATTAACAGGCCGATAACTGGAAATTTAATTATAATTATTCAGAATATAAAAGCCATGAAAAAGGATAATCAAGAACATTCTGAAGAAGACAAGCCACCCATCCTGAGATCATGGCGCAATATTTACATCGCTGTCTTTACGAATCTGATCATACTCATCATTTTGTTCTACCTCTTTAAAGAACATTATTCATGAGTAACTTAGATTGGTTTGTGCTGGTAGGCACCTTACTATTTATAGTAATTTACGGTATCTGGAAAAGTCGGGGAAGCAAAAACATTGAAGGTTATTTGCTTGCCAACAAAAGCATGCCATGGTATGTAGTAGGAATTTCCATTATGGCCACACAGGCAAGCGCCATAACTTTTCTGTCTGCTCCCGGTCAGGCTTATACTGACGGCATGCGATTTGTTCAGTTTTATTTCGGACTGCCAATCGCTATGATAGTTCTCAGTGTCACCTTTGTACCGATCTTTCACAGACTGAAAGTTTTTACCGCTTATGAATTTCTTGAAAATCGATTTGACTTAAAAACTCGTGCATTGACCGCATTTTTGTTTCTCATTCAAAGAGGACTGGCATGCGGACTTACCATCTATGCTCCATCAATTATTCTATCTTCAATATTGGGTTGGAATATCTATTGGACTAACCTTATCATAGGAGGCTTAGTAGTGACTTACACGGTAGCCGGTGGAACAAAAGCAGTAAGTATAACTCAGATGCAACAGATGGCGGTAATTTTTATTGGCATGTTTTTGGCCGGCTATATGGTAGTGCATTTGATACCTGATAATTTAAGCCTTTCAGAATCTCTCAAAGTTGCAGGCTCAATGGGGAAGCTCAACGTTGTCGATTTCAATTTTGACCTTAAGAATCAGTACAATATTTGGTCAGGCTTGATAGGTGGATTCTTTCTAGCACTTGCATATTTTGGTACTGATCAGAGTCAGGTCGGACGATACCTTTCCGGAAAAAGCGTTGGCCAAAGTCGCCTTGGACTCCTATTCAATGGAATCATAAAAATACCAATGCAATTTCTGATTCTTATGATAGGAGCATTATTATTCGTGTTCTATCAATTTCATCAGCCGCCATTACACTTCAACAGAGTAGAGCTAGAAAAAATTTCAAAGAGCGAATATGCCGAAGATATTTCCAAACTTAATATTCAGTATGAAGACTTATACCGGAAGAAACAAGCTGACCTGAATGCATTAACTGCAGCCATTCGTAATGGAGATGATCAATCACGATCTTTATTAGGAACAAGCATGACAAGCAAGGATGAAGAAATGAAGCTGGTGAGATCCGAGGCCATGACACTCATGAAAAAGAACGACCCTCTGGCCGAGACAAATGATACAAACTATATTTTCCTCTCCTTCGTTACGCGTTATCTTCCGGCCGGCTTGATTGGCCTTCTGATAGCTGTAATATTTTCTGCCTCCATGTCTTCTACTGCCTCAGAACTAAATGCACTTGCATCCACTACGGTTGTAGATATAGTAAAACGTTTTTCAAAAAAAGAAAAAAGCGATAAAGAATATCTTGGAACATCAAGGTGGGTCACTATACTTTGGGGAGCCTATGCCATTATGGTTGCAATGTTTGCTAATCAATTGGGAAGTCTTATCGAAGCCGTTAACAAACTTGGCTCCTTATTTTATGGGACAATTCTGGGTATTTTCGTGGTGGCGTTTTATCTTAAAAAGATAAAAGGCGGAAAGGTATTTTTTGCAGCACTAACAGCAGAAGCATTTGTCATGTTTATTTTTTGGCTTGACCTCACAGCATTCCTGTGGCTTAATCTTATCGGTTGCATATTAGTCGTGCTTTTTGCCTGGATATTCCATCTCACCGGACCAAACCTGAATAATCACAAGCGGATTACAAAATCAACGAAGTAGTTTCTACATATTAGTCCATAAAAAAAGTGGCAAAAGAATTATTCTCTTGCCACTTTCTAATTGAATACCAATTATTGTTTAGGCCACGTAGCCAAAGCATCTTCAACCTGAGTCTTGAAGAAAAACCCATCAGGGTTTTTATCACCTAAGGTCTTCGCTTTTGAAGCCAATTCATAAGCTTCTTTATTTTTCTTCATCTTGGAAAGGATACTTGCTTTCACCCATGTGTTGAACCACTCTTCTGACAATTGCAATGACTGATTCGCATACTTTAACGCTGTTTCATAATCATTTTTATCCAGCATATATCTTGCTGCTGAATTGTAGGTCCTCCATGTACCGCCAAGACTGTTCTTAATATTCTCCAAAGCCTGTTCATCAGTAGCGCATTCAACAGCAAACGAAACACGAGTTTGATCCCATTCCAAATTTACAATCGCTCTTGAATCTTCGAAATCTACAACCTGGAAAGATAGTCTTTCACGCTTTGAAATGTTTTCCGGTTTAGCGCTGACACGGACAACATCATTAGCCTGTTTATAGTCAGGCACAGAAACATCAGCATCTTTATTAATAATAATTGACCAATCAGTTTTTCCGGGAATACTTAACAGTGAATATGTGCCTTTTGCCACTTTCGTGCCGGCAATTGTCACATCCTTACTGAATGAAATTTTAGTAGATGCATTTGCTCCTGTACGCCACACCTGGTCATACGGTACAAGATCACCAAAGATCGTACGACCTTTTACACCCGGACTGCTATACTCTATAGATATTTCTGTCAAACCAACCATTTGGGAAAGGGTAGCCTTTGGACTAGGTGCAGGCAGTTGTAATTGAGCATATGCCCCCCCGGATACAAATACTGCAAATACTACAGCGGAGAGAATTGAATAAATTTTTTTCATGGTTCGCATGTTTAAGTTAGTAAATTAAAATTTCGCACAAGATAAGTTATTCTTGCCGAAAATAATTACTGAAATATAAGGCACAATGTATCAACCAATTAAACCCGGATAAAAAATAAAATGAGACATCTATTAAAATTCAAAACAAACCTAAGCGCTTGTATAAAACTCCGTGACCTCTTGGGCTAACAAAGATCTCACGGTAAGCATTACGTAATTGTTCATCCACAGATTGTGTGCACGAATCAACAACTTCTGAAGGTCGTTTCATCACAAGTATATAATCTATTTCAAGACCGGTAAAGGATTTATATTTTAAGAGATCAATACATGGTCGATTTGCCTTACCTGCATTTCCCAAAATCTTATCAGGATCGCGGTCCTTCTTCCATATCAAGGGAAAATGTACCTGATTCGCTTCGTAATTATCAAGCAGTAGAATATTTTTATCATCAGCGATATAACTGGCTATATTGTCTAACATCCAGTTGTCCGAATAATTAAGCGTCAACAAAGTTTTCTCAGCTTCAATGTGCTCCTCACATACAGCAAAATCTTCAGCATCATTTGACAAGGCTTTTAAAGAAGCTTGCCTTTCATTTAATAGCAAAAGCGATGAAATAACTGACAATAAAGCTCCTCCAAGCATCAATTTGCTTGGTGTATAAGCAGCTAACCACAGTATCAGAAACAAATAACTCATCAAACAAAAACGAATAGCAACAATACCACCCGAAAAAATATCATCAGGTAAAAAGAAATAAAAGAAAGTCATTAGTAAAGAAAGAATGAACCAACCATCCTCTGCCTGTACAAAGTTTTTACTTCGACCGGGAGATGACCTGACTTTCATGATTAGTCCGGCAAGTAAGAGAATGAGGTACACATAGAACAAAGGCCTTGAATAAACCTTCTCCATATCATAATTCAATGCTATGATCGGTCGAACATCAATAAACAATTCTAACATTGTATCAAACTCCGGAATTTCAGTATCAGTCTTGGATGCCTGATGAAAAGCGAAAAGCAATGTAAGGCACAGGGGTAAAAATGAGATCACCAGTAACATGCGGATCTGCCTCCACAACAATGAAAAATTTGCAAACACCTTCTTCAGCGAAAAACTAAAGTCATTGAAATGCTTCCAGCAGATCATGAAGCCAAGTGCAAGCATGACCAACATAAATACGAAGAGATGCGAAAAATAGATCAGTATCATCCATATCGAAAAATAGATTTTACCCTGACGATCTAATGGCAATCCGGATTTTTTCCATTTATACAGAACATAAAACATAAGACATAAACCGAGACAAAAACTGTACAAGCCGGTTAAGATCGAAAAAGCCTGTACGTAGGGAAATATCAAATATGTTGCGGCGAAGGCAGATGGATTTATGGCAAGTACAAGGGCCCTGAATGACAAGGGGAAAGCGACAATATATATGGCAATTACGATTCTTTCAGATACTTCCGGACTCAGGATCTGGTTAAACAAAAGCAACATGAGATGAGAAATCCAATTGGGAAGGATTTGAGGGTTGAACTCAAAGAAAAACGATGCCAAGCCGCCCTTGTCAAATAACAGTTGCTGAATCAGGTTAGCATTATACACATGAGCAGGACCGTCATGCGTCACAAAATAAGGCAACAAGATCACCGGTAAGAGGTGAACCAAAATCAACAAATAGAAAAAGTACTTTTCAAATTTCATGCGGCAATTTAGGCAACTCCCGCAAATAATAGATCATTGATCCGGAGAATTAGCAATGAGACACTGTTGGCACAAAAGAGTATCTACAATACCGGCAAACACGAAAAATAGTTAAAAGAAGAATTAATCCATCAGTTCAATAAATAGTCTAATCCATCTCATCAGCAAGGATATTCCATTAACCGGAAGCCAAATAACTGCTATATTCATTGTCCTTAAATTTTATTCAATTGAAGAGTATATTATAAAAATATTGATGAAATTCGTCTTCAAGAATTAAAACAACTTGCCAGAAGTCTAATGACCAGAATAATAAAGAAAATAATTCCTGCTGTATTACCATTCTTATCGGTTTTACTATTTACCAGTGAGCAGTTTAGCGATGATGGAAGAGCAGGTTACACCGGATCCCCCGGTGAGACAGACTGTACGACCTGCCATTCTTCCTTTCCGGTAAATACCGGAGGTGGTACAATTACTTTCCAAAATGCCGGAATGCCATTGAATGAGTATGTCGCAGGTCAGACTTACAATATGAGTATAACTGTGTCCAGAACGTCTAATAATTTATTTGGCTTCGGTTTTGAGGCTTTGAATAGTTTAAATGACAATGCAGGTACTTTGGTCATCACCGATGCTGCCGCAACTCAGATCAAAACCAGAGTGGTGAATTCTGTAACTCGAAGAAATGTTGTCCATCAACTAAATGCCGGTGCTGCAAGCGGGTCAAAAACTTTTAATTTTAGTTGGACAGCACCATCCAGCGGTACAGGGCCTGTGAGCTTTTACTTTGCAGGCGTTGCCGCAGACGGAAACGCTAATGACAATAATGACTATGTCTACAAATCAAGCTTGACAGTCACTGAACAAGTTTGTCCGGTGCCTGATCAACCAAATCCAATTTCAGGAAATCCGGCTATCTGTCATGGCACTACGCAGACCTATACAATAAACCCGGTAATCGGCGCAACATCTTATTCATGGACAATTCCGGCCGGATGGACAGGAAGCTCATCCGCAAACAGTATTACTGTAATGGCAAATTCTAATTCAGGAAATCTTCAAGTTGTCGCAAATAATGGTTGTGGAAGCAGCCTTCCGGTTTCTTTGTTCGTGAACGTAAGCAACCTTAATGCAGATGCCGGAACAGATCTCGTCATTTGTGAAGGCGAAAGCATTTCACTTGGAGGAAACCCCTCTGCTTCCGGAGGCACAACGCCCTATACATATACATGGACACCGGCATTGCCATTAAGTGACCCTTTAATTGCAAACCCTCTTGCAACAATCAACTCAACTACAGGATTTACTTTACTGGTTACAGATAGTAATGGTTGTTCCGACTCAGATGACATAAATATTGATATACTCCCCTCGCCCTCCATTTCGATCTCGCTATTGAATGATAGCATCTTTGCCTCTACCGCCGGAAATATTCAATGGTTTTTAAACTCTGTCCTTCTGACAAACGATACTCTTTCATATCTGGTTCCTCAGAGTTCAGGAAACTATCAAGCCAAAATAGTTTATCAAAATGGATGTATTTCCAGCTCCAATATTTTGGCATTCAGTCTTGTCGAGATTCCTGAGGGTCCTCCGAAGCTTTCTTTCAAATTGTTTCCGATTCCTGTTAACGATAATTTACACATCCAACTGTCAGATAATCATCAACCAACTCCATTCAAAATTTTAAAAACCGACGGTAGTTCAGTACATACCGGACTCCTGGCTAACGATTTGAACACAATCGACATCAGCCAATTTGCGGAAGGTATTTACATTCTCGTAGTTGAATCTAATTTTTCCCTGAGCCATCAAAAATTCACCATTATAAGGTAATGAATGGCCAAAGAATAAGTGCTAATGGTTTATACAGTACAGAACGATAATTTAGCTAACAATTCCAAATAAATATCGCTTTTTTCAGAAGGAAATTGACCAATCAATTTGTTTCATTCGCCAAAAAGGACATTTTTATATTTAATTTTTTGTCAACAATTGGCACGTTTTGGTTTATTTTCATTAGATTTAAAAATTCTGATTTATACACCGTTCTGCTGATCACCAATGGTGCTGGAATTCATTTGATCTTAAATTCCTTGTCTTCAAAAATAATCTGAAGTACCCCATATACACACGAACCTTACTTTTCAACACACAACACACAACACACAAACTCTTATGGTCGCTAAATCTACCTTGAATTCTTATGTCGTAAAAAACCAAGAACGATCCGGACTTCGAAATGAAAATCCTATTGAATGCCCCCTCAATGCCATGAAATTCTTGAGGGGATTTTTCGTTTTAGTTGCAGTCATTTTTTATTCATTAAAAGCTGATGGACAGGCTCTGCATCTTGATGGAATTAATGATGTTGTAAACGGACCAACAGAGTTAGTTCCTACAACCGGCGAGTATACCGTTTCTATCTGGGCAAAACAGAATAGTTTCGTTCCGGGCCAACTTAAAAATATAATATCGCAAGGGAGATATTTTTATATCGGACAATATTACAATGACACCATTCGAATTGGAGACACCTGGACTCCAACAGGTGTTCCCTGGCCAACAGATCTTAATTGGCATAACTATACGGTCGTAAGAACAAACACAAACGGCTATCTTTATCTGGATGGTGTTCTTCGGGCAACTGCGGGATATCCATTACCTAACCCGACTCATTCTTTCCCTAATCCTCCAACTGTAGCCAATTTTTACATCGGAACACAGTGGACCGGCAATAGTGAACATTTTGGCGGAAGTGTTGACGAGTTGAGGATTTGGAATAGAGCATTAAGCGGTACTGAGATTCAGTCCAATTTAAATTGCGAGATTCTAACTATGGGTAATGGTCTTATAGCAAATTACCATTTCAACCAAGGTATTCCGGGTGGCACAAACACAGGAATTACCACTTTGACAGATGCGAGTGGAAATGCTTATGATATGACACTAACAAATTTTGCGCTCAGCGGTGCAACTTCAAATTGGGTGACATCAGGCCCTGTTGGTACTCCTGCAACATGGTATTTAGATCAGGATCAGGATGGATATGGCGTGACCGGAACTGATTCTATTGCATGTACCCAACCTACAGGATATGCAGCACTGAGCGGTGATTGCAATGATCTTATCCCAACTGTATATCCCGGTGCAACTGAAATTCCTTCTAATGGGATCGATGACGATTGTGATGGTATCATTGACCCGGTGGCCGGATTCTACAGATCGGTTTCTTCAGGAGATTGGAGTTCAACCGGTAGCTGGGAAAGATATAATGGTACTAATTGGATAGCAGCAGCTACTGAACCAAATGCTTCTGATAACCAGATAATCATCCGCAGTCCCCATGTAATAACGGTAACTTCAAACGTAGTCATTGACCAGACCTTTGTCCAGCCGGGAGCGACGCTTGCTGCAAGTGGAGGCACTCTTACAATAAATAACGGACCATCTACCGATCTCCGAAATGACGGAGCTTTCAGTTGGTTTGGCGGTGCAACATTAGACGTATCATCAGGCGCTGAAATCGTTGGTAATGCTTCCCTTTGGTATTCATCTGCAACATTGATCAACAATGGAACAATTAGCCTTTCAGATTTTGCCATCTCAGGCAATGCACTTCAAATCATATATGGAACAGGATCGATCAGTAATCTGCTCATGTTTCATTTTGGCCCCGGACTGCAGTTGAATGGAGACCAAACCATCACTAACTTTTTAAATTTCAATTACGGTGGAATATTAACTACAGATTCTACAAAGCTGATCATAGGACCCGGTACTACTGTTCAAAATAATTCAGGTACACAAAATTATATCAATGGAATTCTGGAAATGTACTTCCCTGTCGGATATCCATATTTGGAATTCCGTGTTGGTGACAATTCCGGCTATCGTCCGGTTGTCTTTGCTTTTGCTGATGTAACAAGTCCCGGATCAATCACAGTTTCCACAATTAATTCTGATCATCCGGGGATTTCAGGATCCGGAATTGATCCTACCAAAAGCGTAAACAGGCATTGGAAGATCAATAAAAATGGAGGCACCTACAACAATGTATACATGACCTTGAATTGGGATGCTACAGAAATTGATTCCGCAGCCGATCATTCTTTGTTCAATGTAGAAAAGTATAATACCGGAAATGGCTGGCAACCAGTGAATGTTGTAAGTCGAACAGCCACTTCGATACAAGTCAACAATCTGACGACATTCAGCGACTTCCAAGTTGGGGAGGCAGTTCCACCGGGATCTTTTCTGAACCTTGGACAGGTTGATTCTTCTTACTGTGAAGGCAGCTATTTGTTTTTACCATACAATTCAGACATAGCCTTTAACAGCGGAAACATCATAAATGTAGAATTAAGCGACAGCACAGGTAGTTTCAACTCACCTGTCGTTGTAGGAACCTATGGCAGCTCATCTTCATCAGGATTTATTGAGATAAATCTTCCGTCTGTTAATTCAACTTCATTGGCATACCGGATGAGAGTTACCAGCAGTGATCCTGCTTACACCGGTAGTGCTACTTACCCGTTTGTGCTAAACGACTCACCGAATTTAAGTTACACAATTTCCCAAACAGACAATGAATGCTTTGATGGATATGATGGAAGTGTAACAGTTTCCGGTATAAGCGGCGGAGTACCTATCTCAGGTGTGAATTATGATGTTACTATTACCGGTATCAATGAATATTATGACAGCAATCAGTATGGCTTTTTCGGCAACCTGCATGCCGGAACCTATATGATATACGTTAGTGATGCAACAGGATGCGTAACTTCTCAGGGACCTCAAGCTGTGACCATCCTTGAAGCGGATGAAATGACACTTACCATAACACCAAATCCATTATTTGTTTGTGAGGGAAGTTCAGGAAGTGTTTCGGTAGCAGTTACAGGTGGGACTGGTCCTTATCAAATTTGGGGTGACACCACAAATCTTTATCCCACCTATCAAAGTCCATATTCGATTAGCGCGACAGATGATAATGGCTGTAGTTCCAGCTCATTAAATCTCCAGGTATACACCAATCCTGTAGCGGAGATCACAAGACCGGACTATAATTCAGTCTGTAATTCTTCTCCTGTCACACTTGAAATAAGGACTTTTGAAGACTATGCATTATATTTTAATGGCAGCACTGATTATGCAGAAGGTGAAAATTATTTATTGCCTCCGGGTGATGATTCCAGAACAATTGAAGCCTGGATCAACCCGACAATAAATCAAAATTCAGTTATCTTCAACTATGGTCAAATCAATGATAATATGTCCGAAAGCTGCGGCTTGTTTTTGATGGGCTCTAATCTCATGTTCGGTTCGCCTTCAAACGGTGTAACTGGAAATATTCCAATTCCACTGAATACATGGACTCATGTTGCAGCCAGCTATGACGGTACAACTGTACAGTTATACGTTAATGGCCAGCCTGCAGGTTCCGGCATCAGAACATACAACACCTCCGGAACAGAATACAGAATCGCTATGTCGGTTCCTGTATCAAATACAATGTTCTTCAATGGTTCTATTGATGAGGTGAGAGTGTGGGAAGGTGCATTGAGTCAATCTGATATCAATGATGGCTTATATATTAATTTTTCAGACTATGTTCCTTCATCCCTGATCTGTTATATCCCTATGTACGACGGATATGGAACAGAAACTCAGGACTTCGGATATGACTGGTACGGAAATTCTCAAGGACCTGTCGGTCCGGGATCCAATCCTCCCGGCCCTTCTTTTCCTTCTCCAACCTTTTATCCTGCTACAATATATGGTTCAACATCCTGGTTAAACTCAACCTATTTGAGTGATCATTTTTTCACCGGATATTTATGGAGTCCCGGATCTCAGACTACAAATCAAATATCTGTTACAAGTGGAAGTACTTATGAAGCAATTATCTTCTACAACAACGGCTGTACTGACACAATCTCTACTACTGTCCTTAGCGATTCAGTATCATTGATCGTGAACGACCCACCTCCTTCATGTAATGGATCACCTATTGATCTTAGTGCTCCATCCATCACCGCCGGAACTTATTCAACATCGCCTTTAACATTTACATATTGGGAAGATTCTGATATGACTATCCCTTTGGATTCAAATCATGCACACACTACAGGAACATATTACATTAGAGTAATTTCTGCCATTGGATGCCTTGAGGTTGCAAGCGTTAATGTGGTCATCTCAAACTCTTCTCCAACAATTTCATTGAATGCTGGTACACCTGACTGCAATGGATATGTGTTTGAAGTCGACGTAACTGCTGCCGGAGGAACTGCACCTTATTCCGGAATAGGACTGCAGACTATAAACGGATTTATCGGAACAGACACAACGGTCGTATTTACAATAACAGACTCAGTAGGCTGTACGGATACAGACTCAGTCACTGTTACACAACCAACTCTTGTTGTAACCGGATCAGTTGACCCTACTCATGTTACATGCTTCGGCTATAACAACGGACAATTGGAATTTTATGGTATTTCAGGCGGTACTCTTCAAACAGACCTTATCACCTACCCTACAGGCTATTCGTATTATCTTTATGGACCTAATAGCCTTTACTTACAAAATAATTCCGGTGTATTCAATAGCCTGGCACCAGGCCAGTACTTCATAGGAGGATCTGATGCTAATGGTTGCGGCAGCGGTCTCTTGCCGGTAACCGTCAACGAACCTGCTTTGTTAGAGTTCGTATGTTCAACAATCAATGATGTAACTATCGCAGGTGGAAATGATGGAGCTGCTTTAGTTACAACCACAGGTGGAACCCCGCCTTATAGTGGTGATGATGGAATTCACACAAATTTATCTGCAGGGACTTACTACTACTATGTTGATGACGCAAATAATTGTGGCTCTTCTTCTAATTCATGTGCAGTCACTATTAACGATGGCCCTTGTAATCTTACAGCAAGTTGTACGGTGATCTCAACCGTAAGCTGTAATGGGTACAATGACGCACAAATCGAAGTGCAAGCATCTGGTGGCTTAGCTCCTTATATAGGAGAAGGCGTATTCAGCAACTATGGCGCCGGAACATATATTTTCACAGTTCAAGATGATGCCGGCTGTTTCGCCAATTGTACCACAACAGTTTCTGAACCTGACCTGTTACTGTCAGTCTGTTCAACTGTTAGTGACGTCACAACATATGGCGGAAATGATGGTGTAGCTTTAGTCACTGCCTCCGGTGGAACACCGCCATATAGCGGCGATGAAGGACTTCATACAAATCTTTCCGCAGGAACTTATTACTATTATGCAAATGATGCTAATGGCTGCGGTTCTTCGTCTTATGCATGTTCTGTAACGATCAATGAACCACCTCAGTGCACAGTAGTTGCAAATTGCTCTGTCACTTCAGCAGTAAGTTGTAACGGAGGAAACGATGCTGTGGTAACGGTGACAGCTTCCGGAGGCACCGGTCCTTATACAGGAGAAGGTGTTTTCACAAATCTGAGCGCAGGAACTCCGACATTTACAGTTGAGGATGCTTTGGGTTGTATTGCAACATGTATTGCAACCATAACCGAGCCTGATTACCTTTATGCAATTGGTTCAGAACAAAGTGCGGTATCATGTAATGGAGGAAATAATGGTGTGGCTGCAGTTACTCCTGTCGGAGGAACGGCACCATATACGATCACAGGTGACCCATTAACAGGTTTATCAGCCGGGGATTACAACTACACTGTTACTGATGCCAATGGTTGTCAGACTACCTGTATAGCGACCATCACCGAACCAACTCAACTTATGGCAAATTGTGCAGTAACATCAAATACTCTTTGTTACGGTGACAGTACCGGATCTTATGTCGTAATTGCTATAGGAGGAACGGCACCTTATTCAGGAACCGGAAATTACAATAACATAGCTGCCGGAACCTATACAACTACAGTATCGGATGCAAATGGCTGTAGCACCAGCTGTGATGTTACAATTACACAGCCAAGCCAACTTACTCTCACTGCTGATCCAACGGCACAGGATGTTTGTATCGGAAGTACAGGTAGCGTAGCATTGACACCAGACGGAGGAACACCACCATATAATATAGGTGGAGCCAGTACAACAAACCTGCTTACCGGTTCTTATTTTTATACAGTGACCGACAACAACGGATGCTTCGCAGGAACGTCAGCTAATGTTACTATCATCACATGTATTGTCCCTGCTGTTACGCCAACTGATAGTGGCAGAACAGGAACAATATTGGGATCAGAATTAACATCAGTTTCGAATAATGTTGATTCCATCGTAGCAGATACTCTAAACCAAAACCTATTATTATTCAGAGCTGATAGTGTCTTGATGGAATTCATTGCTCAGGATGGTATGACAGATAGTTTATATAATCTATTGATTACACCTGACTATGGACTGACTGATACAGTTGATAATGGATTGAGTAGTTTAATCATCACAGGTAAGTTTCCGATTAGAAACCTATACAAAGTTGATTCACTCACTACATTATGTAATTTCTGTCGTCCATATTATCCGCCTGTAATAGGTACCGGTGTAACCGGAATTGCATATAGCAATGGGGATATAGCCATGCGGGCTGACAGGGCACGAACTGCATTTGGAGTAACCGGTGCCGGTGTTAAAGTCGGGGTTCTTTCAGATAGTTACAATACTATTACCGGTAACCCTGCATTAGCAAATGTCCAAAATGGAGATTTGCCGGGGATCCAAAATCCTAATAATTCCAATCCGGTAAATGTTCTTAAAGAGTATCCTTACGGTATCCGTACCGATGAAGGAAGAGCCATGTTGCAAATTGTTCACGATGTCGCACCGGATGCTGAACTTGCATTCCGTACCGGATTTATCAGTGCAGGTGATCTTGCAAAAGGAATCAAACAACTTGGTATTGATGATAGCTGTGATGTACTTGTTGATGACATTACTTTTATTACTGAACCGTTCTTTCAGGATGGTGTTGTTGCCAGAGCAGTTAATGAAGTAGCGGATCGTGGCGTTTCATATTTCACGGCCGCAGGTAATTATGGCAACAAGTCTTATGAAAGTACTTTCCAGGCAGCTGTTGCTCCTCCCGGAGTTTTTGGAACACCACATGATTTTGGTGGAGGAGATATCTTCCAGCATTTGACATTAGGTCGCGGCTCCTATACTATCGTTTTACAGTGGGAAGATTCTATGTACTCACTCGGACAGCTTCCCGGAGCGCTTACAGACCTTGATCTTTATCTTGTGGATAATGATGGAACCGTTCTCTTCGGTTTCAATAGAAATAATATTTGGGGAGATCCGGTAGAAGTATTATCATTCTCTGTAAGAGCTGAAACCAGTGCCAATATTCTAATCACAAAAGTTGCCGGTGCGCCGAATGTGAAATTTAAATACATCATATTCCGCGGTGAGGCAACAATTGACGAATTCAATACTGCATCATCAACTATCGTTGGACAAGCGAACGCAACCGGAGCCATGACAGTCGGCGCAGCGCTCTACCTATACACCCCTGCTTTCGGACAATCACCTCCGACTATTGCTACATTCTCGTCTACCGGAGGAACGTTGATAAATGGCGTCGATAGAATGAAACCTGATTTCGTAGCGCCAAATGGAGTGAACACCACTGTTACTCTTGGTGGCCCGGATATCGATGGTGATGGCTTCCCTAACTTCTATGGTACTTCTGCTGCAGCTCCTCATGCTGCTGCCGTTGCGGCATTGCTCATTGAAGGAAGACAAAAATTCTATAATCAGGCACTCAGTCCTGAAAACATTCGAAATATCCTCAAGACTACCACCATCGAAATGGGACCGACTATCGGTTATGATGACAGCACCGGTTTTGGATTCATCCAGGCTGATGCAGCATTACAGTCATTTGCCGCAGGAAAACCTTTGATTACAAGTTTATCGCCTGATGACACTACTATTGTTCCGGGTTCACAAAGTTTTGATGTGACCGTGAACGGACATTATTTTACAGCTAACTCTGTAATTCTATTAAGGGGTGATTCATTACCGACAACAAGGATTAGTTCAACTCAATTGTCTGCCACCTTCCCTTCGTTCATTGGCAACCCGCCTGTACAGGTATACACTCCACCAACAGTGACAAATATGAACGATGGCGGATATTCAGATTCTGCATTTTTCTTCCCAAGTACAAAACAATCAATCATAGTAATTGCAAATGACACTTCTAAAAAATATGGAGAAGTATTACCTGCATTCACTGCGACTGTATTGGTAGATAGTGTTCCTATTCAAAATACCGGTCTGACTCTTGCTGATGTAGGACTAGATACGATCTTCTTCACCACTCCGGCACACAGCCTCAGCAATGTGGACCTTTATTTCATCCGACCATCTATGAGAGTGCTTGATCCGGCAGATAGTATAGACGTTGCTTTACTTGAAGCCTATACATACTCCTTCGTTGACGGACTAATTTCAGTTGAACAACTTCCTCTGGTTATTAAGCCAAATGATACAACATTGGTTGAAGGGCAACAGATCAATGGATTCTCATACAGCTACACCTACGATGAAACCAATATAGATAGCTCAATCAGGAATTCTTTCCTTCTTGATTTGCAAACAGAACACCTTGAAAACATCGCAGAACACGCTACTGCCCTGGTGGATGCGCGTGCAATTGTCAATGGAAGGGCAATCGTAAACTCAGACCTTCAAAATTTAGGATTCCTTGTTAGTGCCAGAGCAATCGTAAATGCCAGAGCTATTGTAAATGCCAGGGCAATAGTGAACAATATCACCGAATACGATACAACCAATGTTGTGGATGTTGGCGTTGAATCTATCTTTAACTATCAGTTAAACCCGGATTCATCTGCACTTGTTAACGCAAGAGCAATCGTAAATGCCAGAGCAATTGTGAATGCCAGGGCAATCGTGAATGGAAGAGCAATTGTGAACGGAAGAGCAATTGTGAATGCCAGAGCCATTGTAAATGGACGTGCAATTGTCAATAGCGAAGACATAGACGACCCGACACATGATGATGTAGTGGTAATCATTGACGAAGAAGATGTGAACGCTCCTCCGACGGATTCGCTGGATACTTTCTACTCCATCAATTTGATCACAGGAACAACTGTAGGGACTCACACAATTGTACCTGCACCTCTCCTTTCGTCAAACAACTTCATGATCACCTACGATCTGGGAGTGCTTACTATGTTAGCACCGGAGATAGAAGTTACTGTGACAGAAGAAACAGCAATTGAATGCTTCGGCGGAACAGGTTGCGTGACCGTAAATGTCACGGGAGGAACGGGACCATATATAGGTACGGGAATAGTTTGCGGAGTAATGGCAGGTATGCAAACATTTACTGTAACAGATGACAATGGAAATATTGCAACAGGCACGTTTGAGATGACTGAACCTGCTAAAGTTGAAGGAACAAGTTCTACAACCACTGAAATATGCGGATTGGCGAATGCAACTGCCACGATCAATCCTACAGGCGGTATGGCACCATACACTTTCTTATGGTCAAATAACCAAACAACACAAACTGCCACCGGATTAAGTGCCGGACCTTATTCAGTTACGATCACAGATACAAAGGGATGTACCGGAGTGGTAACAGTTACGGTTAGCGGAGCAGGTATTCCACCTGAACCGGCCGGTGCCATTTCAGGTCCTTATGGAGCTTGTAGAAATTCTGTAGTGACTTATTCTATTGCACCTGTATCAGGAGCTACCTCCTATGCCTGGACAATACCTCCGGGTACTAGCGGATCATCTACTTCTACATCTATTACCCTGACTTTCTCCAACACATTCAATGGAGGATTCCTTAGCGTAACACCTGAGAACGTTTGTGGAAGCGGACAAATATCAAGTACGAATATCATTGTACTTTCTCTCAGACCTTCTAACCCGGGATTCATCAACGGACCTGCCATAGCTTGTGGACCGGGCTTACACACTTACACTCTATCTCCTGTACAAAATGCAACAAGCTATAATTGGACAGTCACCGGTGCAGGAGCCAGCATCCTGAGTGGTCAGGGAAGCAACTCTATTATTGTGAGTGTTAGTGCAGCATTCGGACAAGGAAGAGTGATGGTCAATGCTTCTAATTGTATGGGAACTACCTCTACCCGTTCAATGACTATCACCGGAACACCGGTGAATGGCAATGCTGTAGTTGGACCAACATATGTATGCGCCGGAACAAATAATGTATCTTATACCATGGCGCCTGTCATAGGAACTGATACTTACACATGGGCAGTTGTAAGCGGCGATGTTTCCGTGGCATCACAAAGCGGAACTTCAGCAAACTTTAATTTTGGACCTTCATTCACTACAGGAGTCTTGTCGATATCAACAACGAATATCTGTGGAACATTTACCCGTGAATTTACGATACGTTCTATCCCGGGTCAGCCGGGTGGAATTTCCGGACCTTACACAGGTTTGTGTTTACAAAGTGGAGTTACTTACAGCATAGCGCCGGTTGCGGGTGCAACAGGCTATAACTGGACTGTACCTTCGGGAGTAAACATTGTCAATAATACCGGTACCTCAATCACTGTCGATTATACTGCAGCATTTACCGGTAACGGAACTGTGTGTGTGAGCGCCACCAATAGTTGTGGTGCTTCTATTTCTCGTTGCTTACCAGTATCAGCATTACTTGCCGCTCCTTCTACAATGGACGGACCTGGATCGGTGTGTAAGAGTCAGACTTCAGTATTGTACTCCAGCTCTTCTGTCCCTGGTACAATCTCTTATCATTGGTATGCTACAAATGGCGTCATCCCTACACCACAAGGAAACGGAAGTTCCGCTCTTGTTAATTTCACTACAGGCACGGCTAACTCGACCATACTAACCGTGAAGGCAGAAAACCTGTGTGGATTAAGTCTTCCTTTGAATAAGTCGGTTTCAATAAACACAAATTGCAGACTTGAATCGACAGATCTTGATGCAGGCAGATCGTTTGAACTTTACCCTAATCCAACATCTCAGGATGCAGTATTAAAGTTTATTGGCAAGAATGATGGGCAGGTTGTTGTTGAAGTTTATCAGATCAATGGCTCAAGAACAAGCATACTGTTTGATCGCTTCGTGAAAGCGAACGAAGAACATAGAATAGATATCGAGTCATCTACATGGACTCCGGGTGTTTATTTCCTTTCTGTAAGCAAGGATGACAAAACAACTGTACAGAAGTTCTTTGTTATTAAAAAACAATAATATCTTATTTCACCAATAAAAAAAGAGGGACATGGTTCCCTCTTTTTTTTTACATTGCGATTTATAAATTTATCCGGATACAAATCCAATTAAATTGAAGAAATGCCAATGTATAGGCTAGTATTTTCGCTTTTTATACTCTCTTTTGGTCTGACTCAACTAACAGTCGCTCAAAACGAAGAAATTGACAGCCTTCAAAGCATCATCTCAACAACGAATGATGATTCGCTTAAAGTAACTGCACTTCTTGAACTTGCAAAAAAATATTATGGCTCGGATCCGCAAAAGGCAATTCGCTTTGCCGAACTTGCCAATGATCTTGCAGTCAAATCAAATCTTGCGAAAGAATCTGCCACCGCTTTAAAATCAATTGGTATTGGATATTATTTGCAAGGAAAATCAGTCGAAACACTTGAATATTGGGAGCTGTCTCTTGCTTTGTTTGACTCAATTGGAGATAAAACAGGAGTAGCAAATATATTAAGCAATGAAGGCGCAGTCTATTTTAATCAGGGGGATGATAACAAAGCTCTTGAACTGTATCTCAACTCTCTCAAAGTTTCAGAAGAGCTCAAGGATACACTTCGAATAGTAACTGCTTTGTCAAATATTGGAGGTGTTTATTCCAACAAACCTAAAACCTATGACAAAGCTTTGGAATATTACTTCAGAGCCCTTCCACTGATGGAAGCTTATCATGATCAAGAATCACAGGAAACAAAAGATGCAATAGGAACAATTTGTATTAACATAGGTGAAGCATATTTCCGAAAAGACACAACTCAAATATCACAGTCCTCTGAATACAAATCACTCGATCGCTCTTCAATCGATAGCCTTGCAGAAGTAAACGACAGTCTGGCCCTCGTCTACTTTGAAAAAGCAATGAAAATTTCTGAAACAAGTGAAGACCTTCCGGCGGCAATGAACTGGATCGGACGAATTTATGCCCGTAGAAAAGAATACAACAAAGCGATCAGCTATCAAAAAAACGCCTATGAAATTTCCAAAAAACTGGAAACTCTTTTGGACATGACACAAGCAAGACTCTGGTTAGGTGATACCTATTTTGCTATGGGAGATATCAACTTGGCAATTGGCGCATATTCGGAAGCAGAAAAACTGGGTGAAGAACTTGGCGGATCAAACATTGAACTAATGAATACTTACGCCGGACTTGCACTCGCTTATGCAAAACAAGGTAAATATGAAAAAGCTTACAACTACCAAAGTAAGCTTACAGAAATCAAGCAAGTACTTTATAATATTGATGCCGATAAAAAACTTTCCGGCTTACAATTCACCTTCGATATCCAAAAGAAACAAGGACAAATTGATCTCCTGACAAAGGACAAAGCTTTACAGGAACTGGATCTTAAAAGACAAAAGCAAATTAAAAATGCTACTATCGGCGGACTTTCTGTAGTGTGCATCTTCCTTGTAGTTGTATTCTTTCAGAAAAAGAAAATAGCCAAAGAAAAACAACGCAGTGAAGAATTACTCCTGAACATTCTTCCGGAAGAAACAGCTGAAGAGTTGAAAGCAACAGGATCTGCAAAAGCAAAAAGCTTTGATCAGGTAAGTGTCATGTTCACTGACTTCAAAAATTTTACTCAGGCCAGCGAAAAATTATCGGCCGAAGAATTAGTCGAAGAAATTAATTATTGCTACAGCGAATTTGATAAGATCATCACTAAATACGGTATCGAGAAGATTAAAACTATTGGTGACAGTTACATGTGCGCAGGCGGTCTTCCGGCACCAAACTCTACACATGCAACAGATGTAGTGAAAGCCGGTCTTGAGATGCAGGAATTCATTGCGAAAAACAAAGCAAAAAGAGAATCAACCGGACAGCCATTTTTTGAACTTCGGCTTGGTATTCATACCGGACCTGTTGTAGCAGGAATTGTCGGAATTAAAAAATTCGCCTATGACATTTGGGGCGACACAGTTAATACTGCTTCAAGAATGGAATCAAGTGGCGAGGTAGGCAAGGTAAATGTTAGCGGACCTACTTATGAAATTATTAAAGATCAATTCAAATGCATTCACCGTGGAAAAATAAAAGCTAAAAACAAAGGTGAAATAGACATGTATTTTGTTGAAGGCATCAGGTCTTAATTTTTTTTTGCAAAATCCTTTTATAATTTTTCGGATTAATCTTTCAAACTTTCTCTGATCATTTTTAAGTGCTCCAACTTTTTAGGTTCACGAAGTTCCTGAGCTGTTTTTGTAAAATACTTATGTGAACTGATGAACTTTTCCTGAAAATGATTCCAGTCCTTTTCAGTTTTAAACCGGCCAGATTCATTCAGTTCAGTTAAAAGTAAGCCTCCAATTTCAAAAAAATCCTCGCGACCCAGATAATCAAGGTCGGCATCACAAATTATTTCTTCCATTAAGTTAGTCGGACTTTGCGGATACTTTGTTGCCATGATCATAGCAGCTATCAGTTCTATCTCTGCTAAAGTATAACCAAATTCCGGAAGCAATTCCCGCGCAATATCACAACTTAATTTCTCATGCTCCCTGGCTTCTATTGTAAAGCCTGAATCATGGAACAATGCTGCAACTTTTACAAGCTCTTTCGTTATCGGGCTTAAGCCTTCCTTCTCTGCAAGAAATTCAGCTGCACCCAATACATCGATCACATGATTATAACTGTGGTAATATAAATTATCCGGCAATCTTGCTTTTAAATACCCGAGTATATGTTCCTTTAATTTTATATACCTGTCCATTGTAAATTTTCTATCTGATATTGGTCTTGATTTTACATGATTCATAAAAATGTCTTTTAATTCTATGTCGCAGGTATAAAACAATTAACTTTTATCAGAGTAATCTCAGATTTCTCAGTCCCGGGTCAATCACCCTCAAGAGCATTTCTTAATACTTTTTCACGAAGAACCTCTTGATCAAAGGGTTTCATCAGGTAGTCATTCATGCCAACCGCAAGACATTTGTCAATTTCCTCTTTTGTCACATTTGCTGTCATTGCACAAATTCGGATATTCTTCTTGTGCTCATCTTTTAGTTTCCTTATCTCTCTTGTGGCTTCGTATCCGTCCATCTCAGGCATCTGAATATCCATAAACACGAAACGATAATCAGATTCCTGGACCATAGCCACTGCCTCTTTGCCGTGCAGTGCCACATCAACTTTTAAGTCAGGAAATAGATCCTGCAGGGTGTCCACAGCAACCATCTGATTGAATTCATTATCCTCCACGAGTAAAATTTTCATTCCTGCCAGCTTCTCCTGATCTCCAAACTCTGCACCTACCTCTTCGGCAGGCTTATCGGCCACAACATAAGGTATTGTAAAATAGAACTCCGATCCTTTACCAAAAGTGCTTCGTACTTTCAGTTCACCACCATGCATTTCGACAAGTTGTCTTGATATAGTCAGTCCCAAACCTGTACCACCAAATTTTCTGGTGGTGGCGCTGGATGCTTGTCCGAAACTTTCAAAAATTGTATCAAGTTTATCCTCCGGAATTCCTATTCCTGTATCCTTAAGACTAAAATGCACTCTATAGGTA
The DNA here is from genome assembly GCA_035341855.1 of Bacteroidia bacterium. Taxonomy (GTDB): domain Bacteria; phylum Bacteroidota; class Bacteroidia; order AKYH767-A; family 2013-40CM-41-45; genus QQVM01. The sequence goes on along the minus strand of DAOQWA010000007.1, from coordinate 21,124 downwards.
TCCTTATCCTTACTTTCTATTGTAACAGACAGTTTAACACTACCTTTCTCAGTAAACTTGATAGCATTACCGGCAAGGTTCATGATTACCTGGGTAATTCTGGTTTCATCTCCGAGGACATATTCAGGAACATCTGAACCAATATCGGCGATCATTTTAATACCTTTCTCCTCAGCTTTAAGACTAAGGATCGTTTGAATATTGTGTACTGCATTGATCAGAGGAAAAGGTACTGACTCCAACTCCATCTTTCCGCTCTCTATTTTTGCCAGATCCAAAATATCATTGATGATTACCAACAGGTTAGCACCACTCTTCTTGATCACTTGCAAATATTTTTCCTGTTGTTCGTTTACCGGAGTTTTAATGAGAAGATTAGTCAAACCAACGATGGCATTCATCGGAGTTCTGATCTCATGGCTCATATTTGCTAGAAACTGCTGTCTGAATTTCTGGGTTTCAATAAGATTATCTCTGGTAATTGATAATTCAGTATTGGTAGATCTAAGCACTTCCATTGTCTCGAACAATTCTTTGGTACGTTCATTGACCAACTTCTCCAATTTCGCTTCCCGCTCATGTGCTTCCTTTAAAGCAATGTCATTTGAATTTCGAAGTCTTTGAAAGTTGATATTGAAAATATTGAAAACAAGTCTGGGGTGCTTTACAGCAAGCTTGTAAAACAGCTCCCTCTTTATCTCAACAGTAGACACATCAGTGAGGGTAACGATAGTGGCAGTAGCCGATGCATCTGCCAAAAAGCTTTCACCCATCATGGAGTAAGGTTCCAGTTGAGCCAGCAACACATCTTCATTATATATGCCAACCTTACCTTTTGTGATTATAAACAATGCATCCGGCACTTTGCCCTTTTCAATAAAAACAGCCCCAACAGGGTACTCTTTCACCTCTGAATCTGAAAGGATCTCAGCAATAATTTCATCTTCCAAATTCAGAAACAAACTACAGGCATACAAGCCGGGATCTTTGTCAACCATAAAAAGCGGGCGCAAAAAATTTACTTATTCACTTAATCAAAGGAGTTGAATAAACCCACATTGACAAGTACAATATATAAATATTCATTCGTAAAGCCCAAATTTAATAGCCGGAAAGTTATATTTCCGGCTAATAGATGACTAAATTAATAAGACTTCAGCTCCGGACCGGCTATTGTCCTACACAACTACCTGTCTTTGCTCTTCTTTTCGCAAACTCCTGTCTAGAACAAATGTGCCGAAAGGAATCAGGGATGCAAGGAAGGCAATTAAACTTTTTGTGACCGACCATTTATTGCTCAATTTTACATTCAGCAACATGATCATATAAAGTATGAATAAAAACCCATGGATCCATCCGACAATCTTTACACCTTGTGGCATGTCGTACAGGTGTTTGAAAGGCATTGCCATCAGCAGGAGAATAAAAGAAATGCCTTCGGCCAATGCAACTTTTCGAAACCTACCCAAAGGACTATTTGAAAACTTTAAGCTCATTATAAATAATTTTAGTCGACCAGATTAAACAAGCAACGATGTCAAAATGATAAACATTCTAGTTCAACAAATGATTACCTTGTTGCAACAATATTGAACTTCAAAGTAAATTCATCATAAATTACCTTGTCGCCAATATCTTCAAAAAAGCTCTTTGATCCATAACGAACATCAAACTTTGATCGATCAACAACTGCAGAACCTACGCAGGTAATTTTACCCTCCTGTGTTATGATGGTCGCATCAAAACTGATTGGGTTTGTCTTGTCCTTTATTGTCAGATTTCCTTCGACTTTATGAGTCGCTCCCTCTTCAATAGCTTTAAGTGGAGTAATCGAGGTGATGACAAATGTAGCCTTAGGATATTTTACGGCATCAAAAAAATCTTCTGACTTCAAATGATTCACCAACTTGGCATTCATCTTCTCATCTTTTATATCTGAATTTTTAATAGAATTCATGTCAACCTCAACCGACCCGCTATACTGTCCATGATTATTCCTGATTTGACCACCTGAGATGTTTACGGTTCCATTATGTTTACCTGTAAACTTGGCTGCAAACCACTCAGCAGTACTATTATTTACATCTACAGTATACACATCTACATGCTGGTTATCAGCAATAATACCACTTACACCAAAAAGGGCTCCAATAGATAGCAACAAGATCAACTTTTTCATATCGTTTTTTGATTAATAGCTTTGCTTACAAGAAACGAAAAAGACTGCTACTTACAAAATTGAAGAATCCTCCAATTGAGTGGAGATTCCGAAGAATGTGATCACGTACTTCTTGGTAATTTAGACAATTTTATCGGGGGTTCGCTGCTTAGTTAGACCGGAATTTCCACTCAATATCCATTTGCTTTTTCCGACAAAACTCCGGAATCTTATTTTTGAAATGAACCGCAGAAAGGCAGAATATTTGATTGAGAATAATTAGGTGGAATTTTAAAAAATGCGGTAGAATAAAAAATGGAGTGTGGGTGATAGACGAAATATGAGTTTGAGTTTGAATTTAAGCAACAGAGCGGGTGAACAGTTTTTGACTGTTCACCCGCTCTGTTCACTTACTCTGTTTCAGTAGCCCGTACGAGAATCGAACTCGTGTTTCATCCGTGAAAGGGACGCGTCCTAACCCCTAGACGAACGGGCCATGTTTTTGGTAATGGGAGCGCAAAGGTAATTTTTTTTTCAAAATCACCAACATCCCTTAGATTTTTGTAAAATTTATGGCATTTCTATTCCGCCCTTATCTGCCTGAAAACGAAAGCCTAAGCGTTTTCCTGTAGCGATCTTTGTAAGAAGGCTTGTTTCCAGAACTGACTGAACTGAAATAGGCGTCATCTGGTCATATGGCGGAGTGAATGGATCAAAGTCGAGGCTATAGAGAACCGCCGCTTCCAGAACATCTCGAATGCGATCTTCATTAAGAATATCGTGCTGGAAATCATTGAACAGAAATCCTAGCTGTCGCTTACCCTCAACGAAGAAATGACGCTCACGATTAACGAACAGCCTGGCAATTAAGTAACCTACATCATTGGTGCGATTATATTTAAATGAGTCTGAAAGAAAATTGTAGATGTAGATCTTACCACAAAACACACATAGCGGCTTCTCTTCAATGTATGAATTTTTCCAGATCCCGTGGTCCTTCTCAAAAGTGAAAACATTTGTATGCATGAGAAATACTAATGTATCATCAGCAATCGTAAGCACAACTTCAAAATCTCCCCGCTCCTGGTAGGACATCGGAATGTTCTTCTTCAACCTCAGAACTTCCTTTTCAAGGTCAGAAAACAGCTGCTTTAAAATGATCTTCAGCTCAGCAAAAACTTCATGTGTCACATCAGAAACTTCCTGTTTCAAAGCAACCTTTTCGCGTAGCAGATTGAGTATCTTATCTTTTGAAGTTTTCTCTGACATTTTAATTCAATCTTTATATCAGACAATATACTTATAATCTGTGATTAACTTCAAATCCATGTATTAGCCTGATAAAATCGCAATTGATGAGCAACATATCAATATGCACGAGCAAAAACGACTCTCCTTTCTGAAGGCTTACCTGTGATCATACATTTACCGGTTTCTTTTTTTGCATCTAGTGGAATGCAACGTATTGTTGCCTTGGTCTCCTCTTTTATCTTCTGCTCAGTTTCCGCACTGCCATCCCAATGAGCCATTACAAACCCTCCTTTGTCAAGGTGCTTTTTAAACTCATCATAGGTATCAGCACGGTGAGTATTCTCTTCTCTAAATGTCAAGGCTTTTCTGAATAGATTATCCTGAATATGATCTAGCAGGTGTACAACTTTTAATGTGAGGTCAGTGATCTGCATTACTGACTTCTCTTTTGTATCTCTCCGGGCAACCTCGACTGTACCGTTCTCGAGATCTCTTGGCCCTATGGCAATGCGAACCGGAACACCTTTAAATTCATACTCTGCAAATTTCCATCCCGGCTTGTGCGTGTCTCTGTTATCATATTTCACAGAAATACCTTGCTCACGTAAATCGGCAGCAATCTTATCTGCTGCTTCATTTAATGCATTCAACTGTTCTTCATTCTTAAAAATAGGAACGATCACAACCTGGATGGGGGCAAGCTTTGGAGGTAATACCAGCCCTTCATCATCACTATGGGCCATGATCAATGCTCCCATCAGTCTTGTTGAAACTCCCCAGGAGGTAGCCCAGACAAAATCCTGCTTACCTTCTTTGTTTGTAAACTTCACATCAAACGCTTTTGCAAAATTTTGTCCGAGAAAATGTGAGGTCCCTGCCTGCAATGCCTTGCCATCCTGCATCAATGCTTCAATACAATATGTATCCAGAGCTCCTGCAAATCTTTCACTCTCTGTCTTCACACCTTTCAATACCGGAACGGCCATCGAGTTTTCGGCAAAGTCTGTATAAACATCCAACATGCGCTTTGTTTCTTCAACCGCCTCCTCAGAAGTTGCATGTGCCGTATGACCTTCCTGCCATAGAAATTCTGCTGTCCTCAAGAAAAGTCGTGTTCTCATCTCCCAACGTACAACATTAGCCCACTGATTAATAAGCAGAGGAAGGTCACGGTAAGATTGAATCCAGCCACGATAAGTATTCCAGATTATTGTTTCTGAAGTCGGCCTGATGATCAGCTCCTCTTCCAACTTAGCATCCGGGTCAACTTCTACACCGGAGCCATCCTTTGCATTTCTCAGCCTGTAATGGGTGACGATGGCACATTCTTTGGCAAAGCCTTCCACGTGGGACGCTTCTTTACTGAAAAAGGATTTAGGAATAAAAAGAGGGAAATAAGCATTTGAGTGGCCTGTTTCCTTGAATTTTTTATCCAATATAGCCTGCATTTTCTCCCAAATGGCATAACCATAGGGTTTAATAACCATGCAGCCTCTAACCGCCGAATTTTCAGCTAAATCAGCCTTAATTACCAGATCCTGATACCATTGTGAATAATTTTCTGCCCTTGTTGGAAAGTCTTTGCCCATAGTAAATTTACCTAAATAGGTGGTTTGGTACGGTGTTTGCTTTTTACGTGAAACAAAAGTAAGAATTAATCCAGCCCTCGAAAAATAACATTCACACAAGCATATAAACAGGAAAGGAATTATCATGAAAAAATTACACAGCCTATTACTCGTCGCCGCCTCTTTAACTATAGCGGCCTGCTCCTCTACCTACAAGCCGGGTTCAGCAGTTCCTGATGACATCTACTATTCAACGGCTGATCAAGGCCAACCGGCACCTGCAGTAGCTACTTACCCATCTACTCCTGCAGCTCCTGCTGAGGATTACTCAACAGAGCGGAACAACTACGATCAGAATTCTAACTATCAGGATGATGGTGCAAATTCAAAATCATCAAGCAGTTCGAGTGATTATTACCAGGATGGTACCGGCAATACTTATATCACCAACAATTATTACAACGATGACTATTACGATTACTCATACAGTGCCCGATTAAAAAGATACTATAGTCCGGTCTACGGATATGGTTACTACGATCCATTTTATACCAATTCATACTACTATGATTATTATCCAAGCTCATGGGGTGTAAGCATTTATTCTTCTTACAACTGGTGGGCACCTTCTTATTATTACAGCTCTCCGTTCTGCTACGGAGGAATAGGTATTAGTATAGGTTACAGCCCGATATTCAACCCATGGTATTCTCCCTGGTATTATGACCGCTACTTTCCGGGATCATATTATCATGGTTACCACCATCCATATCACGGAAGCTATTACTCCGGTTATTACAATGGCTACCACCATGGTTACCACGATGGATATTACGGACAAGGTTATTCTCCTTATTACTACAACAGTTACGACGCAACAAGTACATATTACGGACCTCGTGGATCAAGTACTTCTAACTCTACAAGATCATCAGGTCGTCAGAGTAGTTTGAGTCCTATGTCTCTGGGAGAAAAATACCAGATTGCCAAGCAAGATGGCCGTATAAGCAATATTTCTTCAGAAGGTACACGTACAAATGATAGCAGAGACCAAAATTCCGGCAACTCTCCTGCCAGAACTAAAACTCAGCAGACAAATCCTGACAGAAATACGCCGGCAACAAGTCCAAGAGGCACTGGTGAAACCCGTGAAAATATTGATCAAAGCCCTCGTCAGACTCCTGCCAACTCAGGTGAAATAAAAACCAATGGTGGAAACAGTATTGACAACGGTAGAAAACAAGAGCAGATTATTTCTAATCCGACCCAAGGTGAAACAAGGCCTTCTGATCCTGTGAGAAAAACCGAACCGGTAAGAACAAGCCCGGATTCGAGAGATACAAGAACTACTCCGGTGCGTGAAAACAATAATGAGAATCGTAATACACCGGCTACCAATCCGCAAAGGAATAACACTGAACAAAAGTCTACTCAGCCAACGCGGAATACTACACCTACACGCAGTCAACCTGCAAACACTCAACCTCAGAGACAGCAGGAAACGCGTCCCGAAAATAAAAACACTAACCCTACTCCACGAAAAAAGGAGTCTGAAGTAATGATTAAGGATAGCCCTAATGAACAAAGAAACAATCAGCAGATGCAGATAAATTCAGAGAGATCGGGTGGACGTGAAATTGATACCAGAGCTAAGCAAAATCAATATACTGCTCCATCTAAGGAGAGAAATAGTGACAAAGTAGTTAGTCCTCGTCAGGATACCCGTACACCCATGGTTCAACCCCGAAATGAACCAAGGCAGTATAAGCAGGAAAACAGAAGTACTACACCTTCACGAAGTACAACACCTGCACAATCCAGACCATCGAACAACGAAAGCAAGCGTAGCAGTGGTCCAAGAAAATAACCTTTTAGCATCTTACTAATCAATCAATGAAATAATTAATAATCTATTCAATTTGCCCGCATGATTCGGGAAATAATCGAACATGCGGGCATCTTTTTACAACAAAAAAGATTATGAAAAAAATATTTGCAAGCTTCACCGTATTACTTATCATCGGTTTGAGTCCGGCACAATCACAAACCGATCAGGATGCTTTCCGTTATTCCAGACTATCAACCGGAGGTACAGCACGCTCGGCAGCATTATCAGGAGCTTTTGGAGCACTGGGAGGAGATTTCTCAACTTTAGCATCCAATCCCGCCGGTATCGGAATATACAGGGTCTCAGAATTTAGTTTTACCCCTACTATATATGTCGAGAAAACTGAATCTAAATTTTTACTCGGAACACAGGATGATACTAAGTTCAATTTCAATTTCGGAAATATAGGTCTTGTCTACACCAAGAAATTGACAAATGACCAGACAAGTCCTGGATGGAAGAGCTGGAATTTCGGTTTTGGATATAATCGTATTAATAATTTTCATAACAGAAGTTACTACGAAGGATTTAACGACAATAATTCCCTCACCAATTACTTCGCAGAAAATGCAGCCGGTTTACATCCGGATGACCTCGACCCTTTCTATGAACAGTTGGCATGGAACACCTTCCTCATCAATAATGACTCAGTGCAAAACTACACTGCCGAAGCACCCAATGGTCAGATCTTACAAAGAAGAAGTCAGGAAAGCCGGGGTGCAATTGGCGAAATGGACTTTACCTTCGGCGGAAACTTTAGCAACAAGTTTTATCTGGGTGGATCTCTGGGGTTTTCTACCTTGAGATATGTAGAGGAAAGCAATTATGAAGAGATCGATAAAAACAATTTGATCGATTCATTAGCTGCTTTTGAGTTTAACCAAAACCTCAACACTCGTGGCGTTGGCTTCAACTTCAAATTTGGAGCAATCTATAAAATAAATGAATGGGTAAGAATTGGCGGAGCTATTCACACTCCAACATGGTATAGCCTCCATGATGATTTCAGCAGCGAAATCAAATCCAGATTCGACAGCGGAAGAACATATCAGGATGAATCGATTGGAGAATTTGACTATGAAATGACAACACCATTCAAAGCCATCGGCAGCATCGCTTTTGTTTTTGGAAAGCTGGGTTTACTGAGTGCTGATTATGAGTTTTCGGATCTCAGTGGAGCAAGAATAGATGCTACGGATGTTAACTTCACAGAAACAAATTCCGTCATCAGAAAAAAATACAGAGAAAGCGGCATGCTGCGAATAGGTACAGAGTGGCGCTTTGCTAACTTAAGTCTGCGTGGTGGCGCTGCCTTTACCAGTTCACCAATGTCATCCTCTTACAAAGTCAACGGTTATGATTTCACCGAAGTAAACTATAGCGGTGGAATTGGTATTAGGGACAACCATACCTACCTCGACTTTGGCTATGTGTATCATCAAAGCAAAGAATATTTTCAGGCATACTCACTGTCTTCAGAGACTGTTCCGGGTGTGAAAAACACGATGACAGCACACAGCTTCCTGGTTACCTTTGGAGTTAAATTTTAATTTTTGGATATGAAATCTTCTCATGAAAAGAATTACTAACGTTTAATTAGTTTTTGCTTTTCCTTAATACGGTCCAGTCCAGCCTGAGCTTTTTGGTCAATACTATTTTGGTATTCATGTCCACGAAGACTGAGGCATTTTTTATAGTACTCTAAAGCCAGATCGAATTGCATTTTCTCTTCGTAGATACTTCCAAGCATCAAAGCACTGTTAGCTGCAAAGTAAAACGAAGTAGATGATCCATTTTTTATTGTCTGATCATAGTAATAGATCGCTTTATCCATGATACCCAGTTTTTCCATGATCCTCCCAAGGCGATAGGTGACTTCCAACTGATCACGAAACCTTGGAAATGAATCAATGGGCTTGCCAACTATTTCTGCCCAGGACTTTTTATAATAACCTCCATCAAAGAGCAGACGTGAGCGCAGCAAAATTATATTAGGAACTTCTCCGGACTCGGCTTCATGGAATGCATCTTTGTCTTCGTCCACATTGAGACTCCCTGATTCTATACACTGTAGCATATACTCATCATACTTAGTCATATTGCCCCTTAGTAATTCTATCCAGGCCAACTTTTGATAAACCGATTTATGATGATTAATCCCATCAAAGTTTTTCAGAAAAAAATGAAAGTCTTCTTCAGCGCCCTGGTCCAGCTTTCTCAATCGCGCAATTCCTTTCTTATAGTTCAAATAATAAAACGGAAAGGTTCCGATATCTGATGGAATCGAATCAAACATACTCAAGGCCTCATCGTTGCGTCCCCATTTCATGGCAGTATTGATATAGCAATAACGTAAGAGCGGGTTTTGAACGGTAAAAGGCTTCATAAGCTTTAAGAGCTCCTCAGCTTCACTTTCATCTCTCGAAAAAGTAATATGAATATTGCTCAGATAAAAAAGCAATTCTTCACGGTAGCATTCTATATCAGACCCCGGAAGTAGTTTATACAAAGTATTCAATTCACTCGTCCCTCCGGAAACAGTGCCTTCCATGCCAACGATATCGATAAGCCAACGATATTCCTGAGGAACAGCACCAATGAGGGTGTGTACAAATCCATTTAGTTTCCTGTTAAGAAGAAATGAAGGATAAATAATATTATTCTTCTGGATCATCTTATATGCTTTCCTGATCTCAGTAGCTCCACTGAGGTACTCTTTAAATTTGATCTTTAACATCGCCCCCTGCAGCGTCATTTCCGCTATTGAATAGAGGTGGAATGCTGAACTCCCTTCCTTTTCCTTCTTTTCCAATAACTTTATTCGTTCATTGGACTTTACCTTAAAATCCTGAAAATGCTTGTCCTCTTCGGTAATAAAGGCAATTAAAAAATCAATGTAGTTTTCATACAGGACTGTAAGATGATTATTAGGATTGTACAGCTTTTCCTTTTCAATCAAATCCTTACCCTCCTTTAATCGCAATTGAATTATTTTAGAATATGCACTGCGCAGACGAGGGTTAAGGTCATAGTAAGCCTCAGTATTAAGGCTGAAAAAAAAGAACAGGGCAAGAAGTCCATATCTCATTGACCGAAAATAAAAAAGGGACCTCAATAATTGAGATCCCTTAGAATTATTTATACAGTAGATCTTTCAACCTCTGTTAAAGAAAAAATCCTTATTCAACAGGCGCTTCATCAGCAATGGTAGGGTCTACCAGAATTCTACCGCAATGTTCACAAACGATTACCTTCTTATGCTGGCGAATATCGAGCTGACGCTGTGGCGGGATCTTGTTGAAACAGCCTCCGCAGGCATCACGCTGAATAGCAACAACACCCAGACCGTTACGCGCGTTTCCACGAACACGGGTATAGGCTGTGAGCAAACGCTCATCAACGATAGTTCTTGCTTTTTCAGATATCTTATGCAACTGATCTTCTTCTTTCTTAGTCTCTTCGATGATGCTTTCCAATTCCGTTTTCTTCAGCTTCAGAACGGCATCTTTCTCATCAAGTACCGATTGCGTTTCTTCAAGAACGGCATTCTTCGTTACAAGTTCAATGGCAAATTCTTTTGAACGCTTTTCCGCAAGCTGAATCTCGAGGTTTTGAAATTCTATCTCTTTGTTTAGTGAATCAAACTCGCGGTTGTTTTTCACTTTCTCCTGTTGTGACTCGTATTTTTTTATCTGCTCTTTCGACTCCTTAACAGTCTGATGTTTCTTTGCAACCTGATCGTTCAGGTAGGCAATTTCTTCCTTGATATTGTCTATCCGTGTATTCAGTCCGATGATCTCATCTTCAAGATCTGTAACCTCCATTGGTAATTCACCACGAATGGTGCGAATCTTATCGATATCGGAATCAATTTCCTGAAGGATATAAAGGGCTTTTAGTTTTTCTTCAACCGTAAACTCAAGATGATCCATGCCCATGATCTCGTTCAACTTTGTTTCAAGGCGTTTTACATCTATGATCTTTTCGATCTTGCGTGGCTTAAAAGTAACGGGCTCTTTAATTTTAAGTTTAGCTTTACCTGCCTTAGCAAGGCTGGCTTCTTTCTTTTTTTTCTCAGCAGTTTTCTTTGCTGCAGGACTCTTTGGTTTTTTTGCTGTCGTACTCATAGATGTTTTTGCTTTTTTAGCAGGGGCTTTATCTGAAGTCTTTTCCGCTTTCTTAGCGGCTGCTTTTTTTGCAGTCTTCTCCGTCGATGTTGCTTTTTTTGTTGGCATCGTTTCAGGTTTCTGATAATGCATCTTACGAACCATCACCATTCACACGGCTCCGATTCAAATATAATGAACAGAATTAGTGATAACCTTAGTTAAGCGGACGGCAAATGTAGCATTTTTTTTGGAAATAATGTCCTTTATGAGCTCCATTGTAAATTGTTCACTCTCATAATGACCTACATCTGCGATCAATAAATGCCCGTCAGCGTCGAAAAACTGATGATATTTGAAATCTGCCGTAACGAAGGCATCGGCACCCTGCTGAATGGCTGAATTCAGCAAAAAACTTCCCGATCCGCCACAAACAGCTACTTTTTTAATATTCCTCCTTATTTCACCGGAATGTCTGACACATTCGGTTTTTATCGCTTTTTTAAGAAAGAACAGGAAATCTCGTTCAGTCATGGCTTCCTTCAGCTCACCTATCATACCGGATCCTACCTGAGCAGATAAATTTTCAAGCAGATACAAATCATAGGCTACTTCTTCATAAGGATGAGTCTTGAGCAATGCTTTGATGATAGCTGACTCCTTCCAGAGTTCATAGACCACCTCAATTCTGTCCTCATTTTCAAGATGCCTTTCCCCCCTTTGTCCGACAAATGGTTGTGAATTTTCATTTCCTCTAAATGAACCGGTACCTGCAACACTAAAACTACATTGATCATAATCGCCTATTGCCCCGGCACCTGCTTGAAATAGTGCATCTTTCACATTTTCAGATGAGGATGTAGGACAATAAGTAACCAATTTTTTCAATATGTTTTTCTTTCCGGAAAGGACCTTTAGATTGCCAAGACCCAGTTTTTCAGCAATTTTAGCATTCACTCCAACACTCACATTGTCTAAATTAGTGTGTGAAGCATATATGGAGATACCATGGCGGATAGCCTTTATGACAACCCTTTCAATATAATTTTTACCGGTAATCTTTTTAAGTCCGGAAAATATGATAGGATGATGAGCGATGATCAGGTTACAGCCTTCAGAGATGGCTTCATCAATCACTGCTTCCGTGCTATCGAGACATATCATCACTCCTTTTATCTCGTCATCGGGATCTCCGACTATCAATCCCGCATTATCATAGGATTCTTGCAGGCTAAGCGGTGCAACTGATTCCAGGAATGAGGCTAATTCTTTAATTTTCATGAATAAATCAAGTTTTAATCTACCCCCAATACTACGGAAAAATTGCAATCACTCGAATTTTCGTAATTTGCGCGATGCAAAATTTACGGCTTCTTTTATTGCCGTTTTCCTTCATATACGGCCTTGTCGTTGCTGTGCGAAATTTTCTCTTTGACAAAGGTATTCTGAAGTCGACTAGCTTCAGGATACCTATTATCTCTGTCGGGAACCTGAGCACAGGAGGTACCGGTAAGACACCACATGTTGAGTACCTCATTCGATTATTAAGATCGGATTACAGGATTGCAACTCTTAGTCGCGGCTATGGCAGAAAAACGAGTGGATTTATGTTAGTCTCCACGCCTGCAAGTACAAGCATTATCGGTGATGAACCGATGCAATACCATACCAAGTACAAGGATATTTTGGTTTCTGTAGGTGAAGATCGTGTAGAGGCAATTGAAAATCTGCTAGGAATACCAACACCTCCGGAGATTATTCTGATGGACGATGCATTCCAACACAGAAAATTAAAACCGGGAAAAAGTATTTTACTGATCGAATACGAAAGCATCTTTAAACAGGATTTTTTGCTTCCGGCAGGAAATCTCAGGGAATGGGTTTCAGGAATGAAAAGAGCAGATATTATTATCATCAGCAAATCACCCTCTATACTTGTACCTATAGAAAGGAAAAGAGTGATCGAAGAGATCAAACCTCTGGCACATCAGGAAGTATTTTTCTCCTACTATCGCTATGGCGATTTCCTTAAAGTTAATGGCGATGACAATGCCATGTTGATGAGTGCGAAGTATTATCTTGAAAAAAGATTTACCATTCTAATGGTAACGGGCATTGCAAACCCTTCAGGGATCATGGAATATCTTCGTCGGCACACCGACAAACTTGAAACCTTAATCTTTCCTGACCACCACGAATTTTCTGTCAGGGATATTCGTAAAATTCAAGAAACTTTTGATAACATTGCTAATGCCAGTAAAATCATTGTCACAACTGAAAAAGATGCGATGCGATTAAGAAATCCGGAGATTGCAAGGATGATAGAGCATTTACCTATATTTTATATTCCGATCGAAGTTGTAATTCATCAGGAAGAAGAAAAATTTAATACCCTAATCACAGACTATGTTAGACAAAATTAAAACAACTGCAGACTTTTTAAAGAAGAACACAAATTTTCAACCTGACTATGCTATCATTCTTGGGAGCGGCCTGGGCGGATTGGTAAATGAAGTTGAGATCGCACATTCATTTGATTACACTGCAATTCCGAACTTCCCCGTATCAACAGTTAAAGGACATTCCGGTAAATTAATTTTCGGCACCCTTGGCGGTAAGAAGATCATGGCACTACAGGGACGTTTTCATTTTTATGAAGGCTATCCGATGCAAGAAGTCACTTTCCCTATTCGCGTGATGATTGCCCTGGGTGTAAAAGGACTAATCCTCTCGAATGCCAGCGGAGGTATGAATCCTGCATATGAGATCGGTGATATTGTTATTATCAATGATCATATAAACCTTATGCCATCAAACCCATTGATCGGAAAAAATTATGATGAGCTCGGTCCGCGCTTTCCTGATATGAGCGAACCTTATGACCCGACTATGATAGCTAAGGCCAAAGCCATCGCAGATAAACTTGGACATAAAGCACACCTTGGTGTTTATGCAGCCGTTTCAGGGCCATGCTTTGAGACACCGGCTGAGTACAGATACATTCGAACTATTGGTGCAGATATTGTGGGTATGTCAACTGTCCCGGAAGTCATCGTTGGACGACATGCAAACATTCCTTGTTTTGCAATTTCAATTGTTACAGATCTTGGAGGTTTTGATGAGGCACAAAAAGTGAGTCATGAAGAAGTTTTAAAAGTAGCTACTGCAGCCGAGGGGAAAATGACAGGTATTATTAAGGAATTAGTCCAATCACTCTAAAATAGATCTTAAACAGCAGTGATTTTAGGCTTGTTAAAATTTATCTCTCAGAGGAATAAATCCTTAACTTAGCATAATACAGAAAAGGTGCTAAACAACCTAAAACAATCTGAAAATAAAATTGTTTTATCAACTATCCAAAAATCATCATGAAAAAACTAATCCTTTCGGCAGCTATACTATTTATGAGTTTAGCATCTAAGGCGCAATTCGACTATCAGAATATTACCTGGCTCGGACAATTCAATGATTCCTCTGTTGTCGCGGAACCTGTTTACGGGATAAGGTACCAGTCATGCTGGGGATGGGTAGATCCGATCACTCAGCGTGAGTATGGAATTATCGGTTCAACGACCGGTACATATATCATTGAAGTAACCAATCCGACAGTTCCCGTAGAGCGTGATTATATTCCCGGTAAATCTTCAGCCCGGATATGGCACGAATACAAAACTTATGGTAACTATCTTTATGCAATTGCCGACGGAGGGAACAATACATTGCAGATCATGGACCTCAGCTATCTTCCGGATTCTGTTCATGTAGTACACGATACCACCACTATTTTTGATAGCGGACATACGCTTTATATCGACGGAGACAGGATGTACGTAGCAAGCGTAAGTAAACCCGGCTCACCCTATTCTTCGATGAGTGTGTATTCACTAAGTGATCCTGAGAACCCGGTATTGATGAGAAGACTGGATCAGGACTACCCTGCCATCAACCAGGTGCACGATATGTTTGTAGTGAATGATACGGTATATGCTTCATGTGGTTATGATGGCTTATACATTTATCATTATAATGAATCTTCAAATCAGTTTCAACAATTAGGATCGCTGACAACTTACCCTGATCAAGGCTATAACCACAGCTCATTTCTGTCTCGTGACCATACTATGCTATACATGTGCGATGAAGTTCCGGATGGTATGGCCGTTAAAGTTGTGGATGTGACTGATCTTTTAAGCCCAACTGTGGTGGATACATTTTATTCAAACCCGGGAGCAACAGCGCACAACCCCTATGTTATCGATGATCAATTATTCATTGCATATTATCAGGATGGTGTATACGCTTATGACATTAGTGTACCATCTGCACCGGTGAAGACAGGATATTTTGACACGCATCCACAAAACCCTCCGGGAACTTATCCCGGAACTGCTTATCAGGGTTGCTGGTCTGTTTATACTGATTTACCTAGCGGGATATTACTTGCAAGCGATATGCAACTTGGACTTTTCGTTCTCGATGTATCGCAACTCACAGGAATTGACAAATCAGCAGCTGCAGGAAATTTTAGTGCTTATCCAAATCCTGCCGATAACGAGATCAGAATTAAAAACACTCTTACAGACAATAAAATCAACAAAATTGAACTCATAGATCTTGGTGGAAGGGTGATCGGAGAAATTGCTCAGAATAATATGACAAGTGTTGATTTGCGCCTTTCAACGCAAAATTATCCTGCAGGTTTTTATATACTACGAGTTCAAACTGACAGCAAGGTTATTTCGCAAAAAATTCAGATTCAACATTGACATAATGATCAACACAACAATATTAATCTATACACCAATATTCAACAATGAAATTATTCCGAATTCTCCTTTCACTTGCAGTTTTGTTTCAGCTTAGTTCTTGCGACAATAAAAAAGACGACTCAAAGGGAGCAATCAGTGGAACTTTGACGAATGCAGATCAGATCATGGTTTATCTTCAATCTATTTCAGAGCAAGGGGAGAAAACTATTGACTCTACAAAGACCAATGAGAAAGGTGAATTTAAAATGTCCAATCCTGTAACCGAACTCGACTACTATGTTTTTCGTACCGATCCGGGAAATGTTGTATTTCTGATTCTCAAGGGTGGAGAAAAGGTAGAGATCACAGGCGATGCCGGCAAACTGGATGCCACATATACTGTGACAGGCTCAGAAGATTCGAAGCTCATTCACAAGCTGAGACACTTTGAAAGCAATCTTGGCGACTCTCTGAATAAAATTTATCAGAATATACGTTCAACCTCTCCCGAGCAAGCTGAAGCCACCGGTAATATGCTGCAGGCGTACTATTCAAGTAGCATGAGAGATTTTTGCAAAAAATTTGCAGAAGAAAACTCGGGCTCTCTCGCAGCTTTATCAGCTACAAAATATCTTGACCAAAGAGAAAATTTCGACATCATGGAAAAGCTGGGCGAAAACCTCAGCAAAGCACATCCGGGGAACAAATATGTGATTGATTACATGGGACTATTAGCTGAACTACGCAAACTTCCTGTTGGATCAGAGGCGCCGGAAATAAATTTGCCATCACCCGAAGGAAAAAATGTTAGTCTGGCATCACTGAAAGGAAAGATAGTTTTGGTAGACTTTTGGGCAAGCTGGTGCGGACCATGCAGGAAGGATAATCCTTTTATTGTTTCCATGTACAATAAATATAAGTCAAAGGGATTTGACATTTACGGTGTATCCCTTGATGACAATGCTGATGCCTGGAAAACTGCCATACAAAAAGACGGGCTCACCTGGAATCATGTCAGTGAATTAAAAAAATGGAATAGTCAGGTTGCTAAAACCTATGGTGTAGATGCAATACCATTCAGCGTGCTGCTTGATAAGGATGGAAAAATCATCGGAAAAGGATTGCGAGGCCCTGATCTTGAAAATAAAATCCGCGAAGCATTGGGTATAAATTCCTGATGCACATTGTTGCACTTTTGAGAATTGCCTGTATTTTGCAATACTATGCAATTATTCAATTTGGTCTTCCTACTGCAAATTAAACAGTACCGGTCCTCTATTACAAGGGTCTTTTTTATAAAATTTTGTCTGCAGCTTTTATTTATTTGTTTCGCTTCCAGGTCACAAGCCCAGGAATATTTTCAGCAAAAAGTTGATTATACTATCACTGCCGAACTTAACGATATAAAGCATAGTCTTTCTTGCTTTCAGACTATCGTCTATACGAACAATTCTCCATATGAATTGAATGAAATGTATATTCACCTATGGCCTAATGCATACAAAAATGAAACTACGCCATTAGCAAAGTCATTTTATTTAGATGGATTTACGACGATGCTGAATCTTAAAAAGAAAGACAGTGGATATATAGACTCTTTGGATTTTCAGGTGGATGGAGAACGAGTGACGTGGACATTGCTTAAGGACAGCATCGACATCTGTAAAATAAAACTTAACAAAGCTCTTGCCCCGGGTGCAAGTCTCAGGCTGACAACCCCCTTTCATGTACAACTACCCTCTGCCAAAATTTCCAGGCTGGGGCATTTAGAACAGGCATATTTTATTACACAATGGTATCCTAAGCCGGCAGTGTATGATAAATACGGCTGGAATTATTTTTCCTATCTCGACAAAGGAGAATACTATGGCGAGTTTGGAAGCTTTGATGTTAGCATTACCCTTCCTGAGAATTATGTTGTTGGTGCTACAGGTGAATTACAAGATGGATCAAAGGAATTATACTGGCTTTCGGAAAAAGCTAAGCTAACAATGAAGACAGATCAATTCCCTGAAGACATGGACTTCCCTCCTTCTTCCACAACGACAAAGACATTAAGATATACCCAAAATAACATACATGACTTTGCATGGTTTGCCGACAAAAGATGGAATGTTTTGAAAGGGAAGGTTGAAATACCCGGTCGTGAGAAGCCGATTACTACGTGGGCATTTTTTACGAATGCAGAAGGAAACTATTGGAAGAAGGTTCCTGAACATTTACATGATGCAATCACATACTTTTCAAAATGGATTGCGCCTTACCCCTACAATAGTGTTACTGCAGTGGATGTCACCAAGGCAAGCGGCGATGGCATGGAATATCCCATGATCACAGCTATCGGAAATTATGGCGATCCTTTCGAACTTGAGGAAGTTGTTGTTCACGAAGTAGCACACAATTGGTTTTATGGTATAATAGGAAATAACGAAAGAAGACACCCATGGATGGATGAAGGATTGACAAATTTTTACGAGACACGCTACTTGTATACCAAACATGCCAAGGATTCAAGCCGGCAGGAAGAGGTGTTTACGAAAATTGGAAAGAAGAAAAAATATTTTAAGATCAACAAAATTAACCATAGGGACAGTCAGTATTTAAGTTATTTGATGACGGCAAGAAATAATAGCGACCAGCAACCTGATCTCACGTCTGAAAAGTTTAGCAGATTAAATTATCCAAAAGCCTCCTACCATAAGATGACTTTGGGATTTGATTATCTTATGATGTATCTAGGCGATTCGCTCTTTGATGCTTGTATAAAAAACTATTATGCAGAATGGAAATTCAAGCATCCGATGCCTGAGGATATGCACAATGCCTTCAGGCAAACCAGCGGTAAAGATCTTGACTGGTTTTTCAACGATTTTATTTTTAGCACTAAAAAAATCGAGTACTCAATTACATCATTGCATAGCGAAGGAAATTCTTTCCGGCTCGAAATAAAAAATAAAAATAGGATCGCAGCTCCTGTATCAATAAGTGCATTGAATAATGGGAAGATCCAAAGCACTGTGTGGTCGGAAGGATTTAGAGGAAAAAAGAATATAAATATTACCTGTGAGCAATGTGATGAATTCAGGATAGATGCACAAGAAAGAATGCCGGAACTATACAGGAACAATAACAGCATACGCACAAAAGGACTTTTAAAGCGGGTAGAAAAATTGCAAATAGCATTTCCTGCCGGATTGGAAGACGGTTCTAAAACACAAAGGTTTTATGCTCCCGTTGCCGGCTGGAATTATTATAATGGCCCTATGGCAGGACTTGTGCTACATAATGTGTTTTTCCCTGAGAAAAAATTTGAGTTTACATTTATGCCATTGTTTGCGTTCAAAACATTAGACCTTGCAGGTGGTGGGGATCTTCGCTATCATTTTTATCCTCATGATAAACTATTACAAAAAATCACTTTGAGGAGTGGTTATAGTCATTATGCGTATGGAATAAATGAAGGAAGCGATCCTTCCCAATCGAACAGCACGGTTTATTATTCCAAACTGGACAATAGATTTGCAATTCAATTTAAAGAGAGAGAACCAAGGAAGCAAGTCGAAAACTATCTTACTCTTCGTCACGTTTGGATTGAAAGAGGCTTGTTTTATAGCGATAGAAATTTATCAGCCAATTATTTTCAGGTCGAATATCAAAGGAATAATTTGAATGCATTAGAAGCATCCGGATTAAAAATACAGTTGACCGGGAACAATGATTTCAACAAAGCATCCATTGAAAGCAATCATTTTATAAATTACAATTCAACTAAAAAAGGTTTCTTCATAAGGACTTTTGCAGCATACTTAAAACGATATGTGACGCATAGATCTGAAACAGACCTACGATTACGAAGTAGCGGATATAGTGGCACCGACGATTATTTGTTCGATGAAGTTTTCTTAGGAAGAACAGAATCAAGTGGAATCTTATCACAGCAGTTTTATACAGCAGATGGAGGATTGAGAATCCCAACATTATTTTATCGAAAAGCCGACACATGGATGGCCTCAATAACTTTAAGCAGCAGTCTTCCCGGGAAACTTCCATTTAAACTTTATGCCACACTTGCCGGCTATAACAATGCAAAAGATGCATATCCGGCCTCAAAGGCAGTCAGTTATGATGCCGGTGTAGAATTACCGATAATAAAGGATATTTTTGTGATCTATTTTCCTGTTATCTGGTCATCTGACATTGAATATATTGTCGATGGTCAGAATTGGAATTATGGAGAACTTATCAGGTGGGAATTACGCCTGACACGATTAAATCCATTGGAACAAATAAGAAAAATAAAATTCTAATTGAAAGCAGGAAAAAAAATATACTTCGCCTCAGATTTTCACCTCGGCGTACCGAATGCTGAAAAAAGTCTTGAACGTGAAAAGAAGATCGTAAGCTGGCTGGATTCCATTAAAACCGATGCTGAAGAGTTATACTTACTCGGAGACGTCTTTGATTTCTGGTTTGAATATAAGACGGTTGCGCCAAGAGGCTATGTGCGTTTACTCGGGAAGCTTGCCGAACTATCTGATTCCGGCATTCCCATCCACTACTTCACCGGCAACCACGATATGTGGATCTTCGACTATCTTGAAAAGGAGCTGAATGTGAAAGTTTACCGTGCTCCTATTGAAGCTAACTATAACAATAAAAGTTTTTATATAGGTCATGGCGATGGACTGGGACCGGGTGATCATGGGTATAAATTTATAAAGAGGGTTTTTGCAAATCCTGTATGCCAATGGTTATTTGCCAGATTGCATCCGAATTTCGGTATTGCGCTGGCAAACTATTTTTCAAGAAAAAGCCGTATTGCAACGGGTACCATTGATGAAAAATTTCTTGGAGAAGAGAAAGAATGGCTGGTAATTCACAGCAAGGAATTGTTGGAGAAAAAACACTATGACTTCCTGATCTTTGGTCATCGTCATCTCCCACTCGACATAGCCATCAATGGCAAGAGCCGGTATATCAACCTTGGCGACTGGATCCGCTATGACAGCTATGGAGTATTTGATGGTGAGCAGATGCACCTCAAATATTATAAGAGCGGTAATTAAATGCTATTTATCAGAAAAAACTATTCTATAGGGAATAACTCTATTTCAAGGAATTCTTCCGACTGATTAAAATTCCTCGCTCCAGGATTCAGCCGTAAAATTTGCTGAGGATAACATTCCGGATTTTCACATAAAAAATTGAACGTTTTCTTTCATTTGCAATATCTGTCTGCATATTTTCTGTGCTTCACAATTGGGTAAAAATTACCTGCATTTTAAAGCAGAAACGAAGCGTTCATTTTAATTTATGCTTGAACTGAAACGAGTAATGCAGCCTGATACTCATTTGAGTATAGATCCAGAGCCCGACATTACGAAACCATCATGCATACAGGCATT
>DAOQWA010000006.1:0-104974 GCA_035341855.1 Bacteroidia bacterium | reverse complement strand
CCGGAGTTTTTTGTTATGGCTAAGGTTTATATAATTTTTTCAAAAAAGCTCAATATCTGCTTCAATGAAACATAATGACTTATACGACTGATAATCTAAATAAAAGATTGATCAATGATTGCGATATTGCAGATGTGCATTTTGCAAGCAAATACAGCCTTGATTCCGTAGCCAAACTAAGATTGTAAGTTCCATTAATTTGAGCTACTTTTCGCATCATTTTCGACAGGCCTTATTTTAAGGTCTGTTTTGATCTAAATAACAATGGTTGAAGTAGATATGGTTGAATTAGGTGAGAAGGAGTTGACTCTGGATGACATGTATTTGCTGCTTTTCAAAGACCAACAAATCGGTTTGTCTGAAAAGGCGTTGAACAAGACAGCAGAGAACTTTTCATTTCTTAAGGAGTTTTCCAGCGGTAAGTTGATTTATGGTATCAATACCGGCTTCGGTCCGATGGCTCAATATAAAATTGCTGATAAGGATCTGAGACAGTTGCAGTTTAATCTCATTCGCAGTCATTGCTCTGGTTCAGGTTCCATGATAGCAGAAATTGATATCAAAGCCTTAATGATTGCAAGATTAAGTTCTTTAATGAAGGGTTATTCCGGTGTTAGCAATGATCTGCTCACAACTCTTCGTGAACTAATCAACAAAAATATTAATCCTTGCGTGTATGAACACGGAGGTGTAGGCGCTTCCGGTGATTTGGTGCAATTAGCCCATTTGGCACTCGCCCTCATTGGTGAAGGTGAAGTGATGTACAAAGGTGCATTAGAAAACTCTTCAGAGGTTTTTAAAAAGGAGAATATAAATCCTGTTGAGATTCATCAGAGAGAAGGCATAGCATTATTGAACGGAACTTCTGCTATGACCGGTATCAGTGTTGTCAATTTGATCTATGCAAAGAAATTGATCAACTGGTCGGTATTAATTTCTACTTGTATCAATGAGTTAGTTGAGGCATTTGACGATCATTTCTCGACTGAATTGAATTCGGTTAAGTTGCATTATGGTCAGCTCAGCATTGCAAAGGCTATGACTGAAATGGTGAGTGACAGCAAGATGATCCGTAAACGTACGGATCACTTGTATCAGGGTTCCAAGATTGAGGTGGATATAGTGGAGGAGAAGGTGCAAGAGTACTATTCTCTCCGTTGCGTTCCTCAAATATTGGGTCCCATCTATGATACCATCAGAGCAGCAGAAAAAGTGGTGATGCATGAAGTGAATTCTGTGAATGATAATCCTGTCATTGATTCAGAAAACCGGAATATTTATCACGGAGGAAATTTCCACGGTGACTATGTTGCTCTGGAGATGGATAAATTGAAAATTTCCATTACCAAATTAGCTATGTTGGCTGAACGACAACTTAACTTTCTTCTGAATGATAAGTTGAATCAAAAGCTGCCACCATTTGTCAACTTAGGAAAACTCGGACTGAACTATGGTTCACAGGGTATGCAATTCACTGCTACTTCAACTGTGGCAGAATGTCAGACTCTTTCTATGCCAACTTATGTGCACAGTATTCCGAATAATAATGACAATCAGGATATCGTGAGCATGGGCGCAAACGCTGCATTAATTACCAGAAAGGTGATCAATAATGCATTTGAAGTTCTTGCCGTTCAGGTCATAGCACTAATTCAGGCCATTGATCACACAAACTGTTCACAGAAACTTTCCGGTCAGGCACAAAAAATGTACAATGAGCTCAGAAGCATTTGTCCAAAATTTGTTGAAGACCGACCTCTTTTCAAAGACATAAGACAAGTGACATCTTATCTTAGAGAAAAAGAAATCGAAGTTTTATAGAGGCTTTGGTTTACAAGATGTTTTTATAATTATTCAAAAGGTGAGTGCTTCTTAGAATTCTCCCTCTAAATTTTACACTATGAATTTTGCATTTGTAAGCGGCGGCTCGAGAGGTATTGGAAGGGCAGTATGTATACATCTTGCCGGGATGGGTTATAATATTTTGCTCAATTATAAGAGTAATGATGAAGAAGCGAATAAGACAAAAAAGTTGATAGAAGATATCGGCGTTACTTGTGAGTTTTTGAAATTTGATGTTTCAGATAAAGAAGATATCAAGAAAGTCTTAGGAGAATGGATAGAAAATAATAAAGAAAAGCATATAGAAGTTCTTGTAAACAATGCCGGTATCAGACAAGACAATCTTCTTATGTGGATGAGTGAGGAGCAATGGGAAACGGTACTTAATACAAGTCTTAATGCTTTCTTCTATATCACAAGACTAATTCTGAATGGAATGTTGGTTAAAAAATATGGACGAATAGTAAATGTAGTTTCATTGTCGGGATTAAAAGGCTTGCCGGGGCAGACTAACTATTCAGCTGCCAAGGCCGGGATGATCGGTGCCTCTAAGGCCCTTGCACAGGAGGTCGCACGAAGAGGTGTTACTGTTAACGCAGTAGCTCCGGGGTTCATCAAAACAGACATGACAGGAGATCTTGATGAAAAACAACTCTCTGCATTGATACCAATGAAACGGTTCGGGACCGCAGAGGAAGTTGCTTCGGTCGTCGGATTTCTTGCGTCAAAAGGAGCCTCCTATGTAAACGGAGAAGTCATTTCTGTCAATGGCGGACTCTATTCTTAGTTATATATTTTTTAAATTTGTAGTATGAAAAGAGTTGTAATTACCGGCACGGGAATTTATTCTTGTATCGGTAAAAATCTGGATGAGGTTAAAAATTCTTTATATCAGGGAAAGTCAGGTATCGTTTTGGATCAGGAGCGTAAAGCCTTCGGTTATCGTTCCGGATTAACAGGATTTGTCGAAAGGCCGGCATTAAAAGGCTTGTTAGATCGCAGAGCCAGGATCATGCTACCGGAGCAAGGTGAATTTGCTTATATAGCTACAATAGAAGCGCTAAAAAATGCAGGAATTGATCAGACTTATCTTGATGAGAATGAAGTAGGGATCCTCTATGGCAACGATAGCTCGGCTCAACCCATCATAGAAGCAACTGATATCATCCGACAAAAAAAAGACACTATGCTTGTAGGTTCAGGATCGGTGTTTCAGACCATGAACTCTACGGTGACAATGAACTTGTCTACCATCTTTCGTTTGAAAGGCATCAACTTTACAATCAGCGCTGCATGCGCCAGCGGTTCACATGCCATCGGAATGGCTTATCTGTTTATAAGTCAGGGTTTGCAGGACATGATCATTTGTGGTGGTGCTCAGGAGGTAAATATATTCTCCATGGGTAACTTTGATGCTTTATCAGCCTTTTCCATCCACGAATCAGAACCAACAAGGGCTTCCAGGCCTTTTGACAAGGATCGTGACGGATTGGTACCGAGTGGTGGAGCAGCAACAGTTATTCTTGAAAGTCTGGAGTCAGCACAAAGAAGGGGGGCCACTATATTGGCTGAGGTGATTGGTTATGGATTTTCATCGAATGGCGGACATATATCAAATCCTACTGTGGATGGACCTGTACGTGCTTTGCGTATGTCTATGAAGGACAGCGGCATACTTGCAAAAGATGTGGATTATATCAATGCACATGCAACATCAACGCCGGCAGGTGATGCAACTGAAGCAAAAGCGATAGATGCAGTTTTTGGGGAATTTCGTCCGCCTGTCAGCTCCACAAAGTCGATGACGGGTCATGAGTGCTGGATGGCAGGCGCCAGTGAAATAGTCTATTCTATGCTGATGATGCAGGAAAATTTCATTGCCCCGAATATAAATTTTGAAAACCCTGACGAAGATTCAGCGAAATTGAATATTATTGCCAAAACAACGGATAAAAAAATAGACGTCTTTTTATCTAATTCATTTGGTTTCGGAGGGACAAATTCTTCGATTATTGTCAAAAAGTGGAACGGTATATAACATGGATAGTTCAGAAATAATAGAAAAGATCAACGGTTTTCTGGTAGAGGAGTTCGAAGTAGAAGCTGAAAAAATCGTCCCGGAAGCAAATCTGAGGGAAACATTAGAATTAGACAGCCTGGATTATATAGATCTTGTGGTTGTTATTGAAAGCAATTTCGGGTTTAAAGTTAAACCTGAAGATTTCGCTGACATTCATACTTTTCAGAATTTCTACGATTATGTTCATGCCAGAGTTGGCGAAGAGGTAAAGTAATTTGCGATGACTACCTGGAAAGGCAGGTCTCAGGCCAATACGCTTGGATACAAGATATTTGTTTTTCTGATAAGAACATTCGGACTGCGGTTCTGCTACTTCGTCCTGCGCTTTGTCGCTTCATATTATTTCTTTTTCTCTCTCCACAGCTCAAAACCCATATATTATTTTTACAGGCAAAGATTAGGGCTTAGTGTTATCAGGTCAGTCGTATTACTTTATACCAACTATTATCGCTTCGGACAAACACTACTTGACAAAGTGGCTTTAATGTCAAAGGCAGGGGCTAGCTTCACTTTCGATTTTAGCGGTGAAGAAAACCTTCATAAGATAGTGAGAGAAGGAAAAGGCGGGATATTGCTCAGCGCACACGTAGGAAATTGGGAAGCAGCCGGGCATATGCTGAAACGACTTGAAGCCCGAATAAATATCCTCATGTATGATGGTGAAGATGCCAGGATAAAAAAGTACCTGGATGAAGTTACCGGAAAGAGAACCTTCAATGTGATCTACGTGAAAGAGGATCTTTCGCATATTTATAAGATTAGTCAGGCTCTTTCTGCCAACGAAATTGTGTGCATGCATGCCGATCGATTTCTTGAAGGAAATAAGACCATTGAAGGTGAATTGTTTGGGGGGAAAGCATTATTTCCTGAAGGACCTTTTTTACTATGTTTAAAATTGAAAGTCCCGGTGGCATTTGTACATTCATTTAAAGAAAGTCCTTCACATTATCATTTTTATTCCACTGAATTGAAGTATTTTTATGCTGAAAAGGATGCTACAATTCAGAGTATATTGAAAGCTTATACAGCAAACCTTGAAGAAATGCTCAGAATTTATCCTGAACAGTGGTTTAATTATTATAATTTTTGGTCAAAGAAATAGTCAATGGAGGTGTTAATTTCTGGAAATGAATTACTTGAACTGATTCCTCAGAGGCATCCTGTGGTTATGATCGACAAATTTATTTATGGAGATGAAACTACTTCGATCAGCGGTTTGACAGTTCAGTCAACTTGCGTATTTTGTGAAGATGGCCACCTCACTGAAAGCGGATTAGTGGAAAATATTGCTCAAACTGCTGCTGCAGGTGTAGGTTATAATTGTAAAAAGGAGGATAAAAAAGTACCGATCGGGTTCATTGCTGCTATAAAGAATCTGGAGGTGTCAAAGCTGGCTCCGGTAGGTAAAGAAATTCGAACAGAGGTAACCATTATTAATAAGGTTCTTGATGTAACCATCGTATCCGGTAAGGTTATGTTGAACAATGAAGAAATTGTTAAATGTGAAATGAGAATATTTTTATTACCTGAAAATCTGAAATCATGAAAAAAGTAAAATCTATTTCATCTATTATCATTCTATTGTGTGCAGGAATATTCGCAAAGCAAAGCTCTGCACAATCTGTTGCCGACATTTTTCTGGGCGAAACAGAAATTACCTGGCTTGGTGTTGATTATTCCGGGATGAAATTCATCGGTCCATTAGATGTCAGTGCGACACAACTTGATGACTATGCCAAGACCTGGAATGATCTTTATCTCAGAGAACCTAAGAAGTATAATCTCACGGCAGCATTCAACAAGCAGAATATTCCTTCGAATCTTAGCTATATTGAGAAGGTTAATGCTGATATGAATACGGATAAGGTAATTTCATCAGACTCTAAGGATATGACCAGGTTCACTAAGGAGACTATCGCAGAGACTGTAAAAAATTATAAAATTAAAGGCTCAGGTATTGGATTGGTTTTTATTACAGAGGCGCTGAGTAAGAATGATGAAATGGGATCCTATTGGGTCACATTTATCGACATGAAGACATCTTCTGTTTTGCTCACGGAAAGGGTGACCGGAAAGGCGGCCGGATTTGGATTCAGAAACTATTGGGCAGGTTCATTCTACGCGACATTGAAAGATATCAAGGGTAAATTATATAATAGCTGGAAGAAGAAGTACTCTAAATAAGTTATAAATGTAGCGTTGATTTCAGGTGTTGATTTTTTTTGACCTGTAAATTGAACAGATGCTTTTGAGGGTTGAGAAAATTCTATGAAATTATCGGATAAACATTTAGTGAAAGTTCGTTTTAACGAAGCTGATCCTTTGGGAATAGTTTGGCATGGACATTACCTGAGATATTTTGAGGATGGACGTGAAGCTTTTGGCGAGCGTTATGATCTCTCTTACCTGGGAATGTACAAATTGGGTTTCATAGCTCCACTCGTCAGTATTCATTGCGATTATAAAAGATCGTTAAAATATGGAGACACCGCAATTGTTGAGACTACATATATCTATAATCCTGCCGCTAAGATAAACTTCAACTATAAGATATTCGATCCTGCTTCGCAGTCAGTGCTTGCTGTGGGATACAGTGTTCAGGTATTTCTCGAAAAGGACACAAAGGAACTTCAGTTATCATGTCCGGCTTTTTTCGAAGAATGGAAAAAGAAACATTTAGTTTTCTAAATAAAGATCATGCGGCCTGTTTTTGTTCATGGTACAAATATTCATTCTCCATTGGGGTTTTCAACTGAAGAAAACTTTCAACGGATAATATCCGGAGAAAAAGGTGTGAAAGGTCACCGTGCAGAAAAATTTGGTGGAGTTGAAGCCTGGGCTTCTTTGATTTCCGACCAACAAATGGAATCTTTAGAAGTTGACCATGCGAAAATGTCAGAATTGACAAAATTTGAACAACTTGTTACATCGTCTATCAAATCAGCACTCAAGGATTCAAATATCGATCCGGCATCTGCAACCACCTTGTTCATCATTTCTACAACCAAAGGAAATATAGCCTTGCTTGAAGACGCAGATGAAAGTAAGAAAAAAGCGGAAAACCTTGAACTGTTTACATCTGCAAAAAAAGTGCAACAGTATTTCATGAACCCTAACGAACCTCTTGTCGTTTCAAATGCCTGTATCTCCGGACTGGCGGCATTGATCGTAGCACAAAGGTTGTTGAGTTCAGGACAATATGAGAACGCTATCGTGGTAGGTGCTGATACGATTGGCTCCTTCGTTTTTTCAGGATTTCAGTCTTTCCTTGCCTTAAGTCCGGGCTTTTGTAAACCATTTTCTTCTGACCGTGATGGTATTAATTTGGGAGAAGCTGCAGCTACCATGGTGCTGTCAGTTCTAAAGAATCCTTCATTTCAGGACGATCAGATCAAAATAGGTTCAGGTGCGATGAGCAACGATGCCAATCACATATCAGGTCCGTCCAGAACCGGAGAAGAGTTGGGCATGGCAATAAATCGAACATTGACGAGTAATAATTTAAAGTCAAATGATATTGATTTTATTTCTGCTCATGGAACAGCAACACCATACAATGATGAAATGGAAGCAAAGGCAATCAATTTTGCAGGCTTGCAAGATGTTCCGCTAAATAGTTTGAAAGGTTACTTCGGACATACATTAGGTGCAGCAGGTTTACTTGAATCAATAATCAGTATTGAGTCAATGAAGAAGGGCCTGTTAATTTCTACGGCAGGGTTTTCGGAAGCAGGGCTAATGCCCAAAGTAAATGTATGTACAGAAAATACAGAAAAGAATATAAGTAATTGCCTGAAAATGGCATCAGGTTTTGGTGGTTGCAATGCTACTCTCATTTTTTCAAAAACTAAATAATTTAATTTATACATATGCAAGAAGTAATCGAAATGTTTCAGAAGGATACAAGGAATGCAATGGATTCTAAGATCTATGCACAGCAAATCGCCTTCGCACCCTTTGTTTTTCAAAGTTCAAGAGCTCTACGTAATTTTGGTTTACTGAGCATAATTGAAGATAGCGGTGAACAAGGTATATCAGCTGAAGCTATACAAAGTAAAACCAGCCTGTCTGTTTATAGTGTGCGTGTCTTACTGGAAGCAGGATTGGGAATAGGACTAATAACTCTTGAAGATGGTATGTATGCATTAACCAGGACAGGATACTTTATTTTGCACGACAAAATGACAATCGCAAATATGGATTTTACCCATGACGTTTGTTATGAAGGCCTATTTGATCTTGATAAATCTCTTCTGAGCGGAAAGCCTGAAGGATTAAAAGTGTTTGGTGAATGGAAAACCGTTTATGAAGCACTTGCACACTTGCCTGAGCATGTCAGGAAAAGTTGGTTTGCTTTTGATCACTATTATAGCAGCGATTCCTTTCCTGTAGTATTAGAAAATGTTTTTAAATCTTCCCCAAAGAAAATACTTGATATAGGTGGGAATACAGGGAAATGGGCCTTGCAATGCTTTAACCATTCTCCTGATATTAAGGTTGGCATTGCAGACCTTCCGGGGCAGCTAAACATCGCCAAACAAACAATAAGTAATAATGGATTTGCAGATAGAGCGGAATTTTTTGAGATTGATTTGCTGGATAAAAACACGCCACTTCCAAAAGGTTTTGATGTAATCTGGATGAGCCAGTTTCTGGACTGTTTTTCTGAAGACGAAATAGTTTCAATTCTCAAGCGCTGTTATGATGCTATAGATGAAAATGGTCAGGTTATTATTCTTGAGCCTTTATGGGATAAGCAAACTTATGAAGTCTCCGCTTTTTGCTTGCAAATGACATCACTGTATTTCACAGCTATTGCAAATGGAAATAGTCAAATGTATCACTCAGAACTATTCACTGCTTTGATCCGAAAAGCCGGTTTTTCATTCGTTGAAAGAATTGACAGGATCGGTATTTGCCATTCAATGATGAAATGCCGTAAATAAAAAAACATGAAAACCGAAAAGGTTGACGTATTGGTAATAGGTGCAGGTCCGGCAGGTAGTATTGCCGCAGCATTATTGAACAGGCAGGGTTTTAAAATCAAAATTGTTGAGAAAGAAATTTTCCCAAGATTTGTCATAGGTGAAAGCTTGTTACCACGCGTTATGGACCATCTTGATGAGGCCGGTTTATTGGAAAGAATTAAGGCCGAAAAATTTCAGGAAAAGTTCGGAGCAAAATTTGTTCGCGGAGATGAAATTTGCGACTTCAATTTTGCAGATCAATTTTCGGACGGATGGAAATGGACATGGCAGGTTCCAAGGGCGCAGTTTGATAAGGTAATGGCTGATGAAGTTGCCAGGCAAGGGGTTTCTGTTGAATACGGTTCAGTTGTCAGCACAATAGAGTTTAATGGTACTAAATCTGTGACTACCGTTGTCAAGCCTAACGGTGGTGAAAAGAAAGTCGAAGCTCGTTTCATTGTTGATGCAAGTGGATATGGAAGGGTAATTCCTCGCATGTTCAACCTTGACAAGCCTTCAAATTTTGAAGCGAGAAGATCACATTTTGTGCACTTTACCGATGGTAAAAGACCTGGAGGTATTGATGGAAATCGAATCACCGTTATTGTTCATGAAAAACGTACCTGGATATGGATAATCCCATTCTCAAATGGAACGACATCCGTTGGCTATGTCGGAGATCCTCAGTTTTATTATTCTCTCCCGAAAGATCCGGTGCATTTGATGCGCAAATTGTGTGACTTGAATGAGAATACCTCAGAGCGATTTAAAGATGAGGAAATGGTGATGGCACCAAGAAGCATCGAAGGTTACGCAATTTCTACAAAGAAATTGTATGGAGATGGATTTGTACTCTGTGGCAATGCTACTGAGTTTTTGGATCCTGTATTCTCCTCAGGCGTCACCTTTGCTATGGAATCGGGTAACAGGGCTGCTAAACTGGTTACTGCATTTTTGAATGATAAACCTGTTGATTGGGAGAGGGACTACACACAATATATGCTACAAGGGATAAATACATTCAGATCATATGTTACAGGATGGTATGATGGAAGTTTGCATGATATATTCTTCTCTAAAACAACGAATCCCGAGATAAAACAACAAATATGTTCAGTCCTTGCCGGATATGTCTGGGATCTGGATAATCCATTCGTGAAAAAGCATGAGCAACTGCTTCAAACTTTGTCAAAAGTAATCAGGATCGAAAGTACAATTGAATAAGAATGATTGATCAGTACTGTATAGAAGCATTTGCAGGGATTAGTAAGGGGAGAATTATCAGGAATGGTGAATCACTTCCGGGTTTGGTTGCAGGATCATTCGATGAATTGATGGATGTAGCATATGCTTCCTTAAGCCCGGGATACCCTAAGTTTCATAAAATGGACTCTTTATCTAAACTGGGATTTATGACCTCTGAATACTTGTTTCAGAATACAAATGCCTTAGAATCGATTGATAAAACAAAAGTTGGACTAGTTATTTCAAATAAAAGCTCAAGTTTGGACACAGATATTAAATTTCAAAACATGCTGATGAAGGGTGTAGCCAGTCCTTCAGTGTTTGTTTATACTTTACCCAATATCCTGATCGGAGAAATTTGCATTCGCAATAAGTTTAAGGGTGAATCTGTGTTTTTCATTTCAGAAAGCTATAATATTTCTAATCAAGTCAGCTATATTAGTTTATTATTGAAGAATGGAATTGTTGATGCCTGTATCGGTGGCTGGGTTGAGCTTATGAAAGATTCATACAAATCTTTTCTTTACCTTGTCACTAAATGTGCTAAAGGCAAAGAGGGCGATTTCAAAGAGGAAAATTTATCAAACATATTCAATAAAATATAAATACTCATGCAGGAATTAATGCAAAATTTAAAAGTTCAAATCGTTGACCAGCTTAATTTGAAAGATGTAAAGCCGGAAGATATTGGTGACGACCAGCCTCTCTTTGTTGAAGGTCTGGGTCTTGATTCCATCGATGCCCTGGAATTGATCGTTTTGTTGCAGCAGCATTATGGAATCAAACTTGCCAAAGCAGAAGATGGGCCGGAAGTTTTTCGCTCAGTGAATTCTATGGCCAGGTATATCACTGAACATAAGAAATAGTTGGATGACAGATACTGTACTCCTCACCGGCTTGGGTATAATTTCTGCCATTGGAACCAATGTCCCGGAATCCATTGATTCATTCAGAAAGCATAGATCCGGTATAGGACCTTGTCGTTATTTAGGAACAATTCACAAAAACATTTTCCCTCTGGGGGAAGTGAAGCTAAGCAACAAGGAACTTGCAGTAATGCATGATATTGATCCCGGCCTAAGCAGGACCATCTTGTTGAGTTACCATGCAGCCAAAGCTGCTTTCGACACTATTCCTGATCTTGGCGGGCTTGACTACAAGAAAGGTTTCATTTCAGGAAGTAGTGTTGGTGGTATGGACAGGACTGAATTATTTTTTGAGGATTTCACCAAGGATAAATTCAGTGGAGATTTACATGATGTAATGAATCATGATTGTGGTAAGCCAACGGATTTTGTTGCAGAGAAGTTGGGCTTTACTGATTTTGTCAGCACCCTTAGTACTGCTTGTTCATCTTCGGCCAATTCAATTATGCTCGGCTCTAGATTGATCAAAGCCGGGAAATTGGATATCGTCATAGCCGGAGGCGTAGATTCTTTAACCAAATTCACTTTAAACGGTTTCAATAGTTTAATGATCGTAGATAAAGAGCAGTGCCGTCCACTGGATGAAAGTCGGGTTGGACTAAATTTAGGAGAGGGAGCAGCATATGTCGTTTTAATGAGTGACAAAGTTGCAGGAGATCTGGCTGTTAGTCCATACTGTTCACTTTCAGGATATGCAAATAGCAATGATTCATTTCATCAAACGGCTTTATCAAACGAAGGCAATGGTCCTTTTTTAGCAATGGAAGCAGCTCTAAGAATGAGTAAACTAATACCCGGGCAAATAGATTACATTAATATGCACGGTACCGGTACACAGAATAATGACATGGCAGAGGGTAAAGCTGTAGAAAGAATATTTCATCCTGATTATCCAAAACTGAGCTCAACAAAATCATTTACCGGTCATACCTTGGGTGCAAGTGGTGCAGTGGAAGCAGTATTTTCTGCCATCGCAATAAAAGATGGAGTAGTTTTTCCAAATTTCAAGTATGAAAACCAGATGTCGGATTTGAATATAGTTCCTGTGACTAAGTTTACAGAAAATCTAAAAATTGAAAATGTGCTATCTAATTCCTTTGGCTTTGGGGGCAATTGCACATCGTTAATATTTTCGAAGGTAAACTGAGATGGCTGTATATATTAATGGTCTAGGTATAATTTCGCCTTCCGGTTTCTCGGGATCCGAAACTTTTTCTGATTGGGAAATACCACAGGTAGATTCTCGCATGAAGTGTATTGAACCTGAGTATGGTTCATTCATTGAAGTGAAAGCCATCCGCCGAATGAGCAGGATAATAAAAATGGGAGTTAGCTCCTCACTGATGGCATTGAAGGAAGCAAAAGTTGAAAGCCCTGAAGCAGTGATAGTAGGGACAGCCCTCGGTTGCCTGGAAGATACCGTATCATTTTTAAACAAACTTGTTATTAATAAGGAAGAACTTCTAAATCCAACTGCGTTTATCCATTCAACTCATAATACAATTGCCTCGCAAATTGCATTGAACGTAAAATGCATGGGTTATAATAGCACTTATGTACATCGGAATATTTCTTTCGAGACTGCATTATTGGATGCTTTCTTAATGTTGAATGAAAAATCTGTTGGAACAGTTCTTGTAGGTGGGATTGATGAACTTACTGATGAAAGTTTCGTCATCTTGCAAAGATTAGGCTACTATGCGAATAAATTGAATTCCGGCAATAGAGATGATGACAGATCAATGACTGCAGGAGAAGGCTCTGCATTCTTTTTCCTGAGTAACGAAATTATGGAAACAAGTTATGCAAGGCTTGCAGATGTTTGTTCGGTTTCGTTCAGTTCAAAACAAAAAGTACTGGAGACAGCGAAAAGAATGTTAAATGAAAATGGTTTGGACAAGGTTGATTTAGTCCTGAGTGGGAGCCCGGATTCTACAGACCCATATGGTATTGCATCAGCATTCTCAAAAGCACAAGCTGCCATAAATTTCAAGAAGTTTTGTGGTGAATACCCGACTGCAGGAGCCTTTGGGATGTATGTCGGTGCATCCATTCTTCAACAAAAGAAACTACCGGCAAATTTAAACACAGCTATATCCATGCCGGCTGAACCAAGACATATACTGATTCATAATAATTTCAGAGAAGTTCATCATTCTCTAATACTACTTTCGGCATGTTAGGTTTTAAGTTATCTACAGGTCTATTTATTTCTGCAATTCTGATCCTTGTTTTGCTGGATATACAATTGGATATTTCTCTATGGATATACCTAATACCCGTTTTAGTGTTTGTGAGTATGCTGATAATTGGATCTGCTAAGATCAGTTCTGGTTTTTTTCTTCCCGTTACTTGTCATGGTTCAAAAGAATCAAAAAACATAGCCATTACTTTCGACGATGGCCCAGTCGAAAAATTTACACCAGAAATTCTGGAGATCCTTAAACAAAGCAATGCACCTGCTACTTTTTTTTGTATTGGCAAGAATATCAGGGAACAACCTGATTTGATAAAAAAAATGGATAGAGAAGGACATTTAGTCGGAAATCATAGTTATTCTCACAGTATATTCTTTGATTTTTTTTCTAAACATAAGATCTCAAAAGAATTAAATGAAGTCAATGAACTTGTTCAAACAATTATCCAAAAGGAATTAAAATATTTTCGTCCTCCTTATGGCGTAACCACTCCTAATATTGCCAAGGCTGTGGATGCAGGTGGATTTACGGCAATTGGATGGACAGTTCGTTCACTTGATACTCTTAAGCAAAATAGGGAACTGCTTTTAAAAAGGACATTGGAAAAGATTAACTCAGGTGATATTATTCTCTTTCATGATACCGAGGAAAATACTTTGAGTATTCTACAGGAATTTATCGACAAAGTGCGTCAAAGAGGATTTCACATAGTACGACTCGATCAATTAATAAATTTACCCGCATATGCTTAGAACTAATTTATTCGTAGCCCTGCTGCTCTTGCCACTTGTTACGTTTTCTCAAAAAAGTACATTTCAACCTGTAAAGGACGAAGCATCTTTTAGAATGAAATTTTCAGAAGCGGCTGCTAAGATCAACACTATTCAGGCTGATTTTCTGCAGGAGAAGAACTTGACTGTCCTTGATGAGAAAATTGTGTCAAAGGGAAAATTTTGGTTCAAGAAATTAAATATGGTGCGGATGGAATATACAAATCCATATAAATACCTCATGGTCATTAATCAGGATAAGATGACAATTAAAGATGATGCCAAAACCACCACTATGTCTTCACGGAGCAATAAATTGCTCGAATACGTGAATAAAATAATAATCGATTGTGTGCAAGGTACCGCCATAGACAGTAAGGATTTTGCAGTAAAAGTGCTTGAAAGTGAGAAACAGTATTTATTGGAGTTAGCACCTGTAAAGAAAGAATTGAGAGAGTTTTTTTCTGCGATCAATCTGTTTATTGACAAGTCTGATAATTCCGTACAAAGAATGGAAATGAAAGAGCCTAATGGCGATAGTACTCTATTCACATTTATGAACAAGATATTTAATGAGAGCATTCCGGATCCGTTTTTTGTTGTTCGCTAGTTTGTTGCTTTTTAGTGCATCTTGCAGTAATTCCCCTTATGCTTTTTTGCAAAAGACGGAGATGAACAAAGAATGCCTGAGAAGCCTTAAGCCTGTTTACACCAGCGTTTTATATAAGACAAGCGTAGACGTGGTCGGGAAGCACCTGAGTGGTTTGTTGATCGTAAAAAAGATGGAAGACGGATCATCACGCATAGTTTTCTCAAATGAAATGGGCCTCACATTTTTTGATTTTGAGTTTTTTGAAAATGAATTCAGAGTGTTGTATTGTATCAAAAAGTTAAATCGTACTGTCGTGCTTAGAGCATTGCAAAAAGATCTGAGCATGCTTATTCAATCCGGGTATAACTATAGAGACCTTCAGACTTACCGCTCTGATTCTTTTCTTTATTATGCATATCTGGATGGCAATGAAACAACATACCTCATTACTGATACTAATTGTACAGAGTTGCAAAGGATCGAGCATGCGACTAAAAGAAAGAGAAAGGTAATTGTGAATTTAACTGATGCCGGCCGGGGATTGCCGGATTCTGTTTATATTGCGCATCAGGGTTTTGAATTTAATATCGCCTTGAAAAAGATTGAAAGATAAGATGTTACGCGATCAATTCTATAAGGTAATTTCAGTTCGAAAAGAGGGTCAAAGTACAGTGAATGTAGATATTTCACTGAATCCTTCCGATCCTATATTTGCTGGTCATTTCCCATCTGTTCCTGTCGTTCCCGGAGTTTGTATGCTCCAAATGATAAAGGAAACTCTGGAAGGAGAATTAAAGAATTCTCTTCAGTTATCGTCAGCAGCCGGACTTAAATTTCTATCTGTTATTAATCCTTTAGAGCACCGGAATCTTACGATCAGAGTTGAGTATAAGCCGGTCTCAGAAGACACTTTCACTGCGGAAGGATCAATTAATGCAGGCGACAAAGCATTTTTTAAATTGGTGAAGGCCGTGTATATCAGAAAGCATGGAAAGGCCTGAGAACATCATTGCTAGGTTGAAGGAATTAAAGATTTGTGTCATTATTCCAACATATAACAATTCGGGTACTCTGGCGAAGGTTATCGAAGATGTTTCAGGATATTGCCATGATATCATCATCGTCAATGATGGTTCCACAGATCGCACAGAAGATATCATCCAAAAATCCGGCTTCCATGTTTTGTCTTACAGTCCAAATGTAGGTAAGGGCTGGGCTTTGCGAAAGGGATTTGAATATGCTAATAATTTAGGATATAAGTATGCAATTACGATCGATTCTGATGGACAACACTTTGCCGAGGACATTCCCGCATTCGTAAAAAAGCTGGAAGAAATTGGTCCTTCAATTATACTTGGAGCAAGGAATATGGATCATGAAAGTGTGCCGGGGAAAAGCAGTTTCGGTCATAAGTTCTCAAACTTTTGGTTTTGGGTGGAGACAGGTGTCAAGGCACCGGATACCCAGACCGGTTTCCGGCTATATCCTGTCAGTTTGCTGAAAGGGATGAGGTTTTTTACAAAAAAGTATGAGTTTGAGATAGAGGTATTGGTCAGATCTTCCTGGAAAGAAATTAAAATAGACTCTGTGCCTGTCAAAGTATTTTATTCGCCGAAGGAAAGCAGGATTTCGCATTTCCGCCCATTCAAAGATTTTACAAGAATCTCTATACTCAATACTGTATTAGTCATTCTCACTGTAGCTTACATCATTCCGAGAAATTTTCTACGAACAGTTTTCAGAAGATCTACCTACACTAAAATT
The DNA here is from genome assembly GCA_035341855.1 of Bacteroidia bacterium. Classification (GTDB taxonomy): domain Bacteria; phylum Bacteroidota; class Bacteroidia; order AKYH767-A; family 2013-40CM-41-45; genus QQVM01. The sequence continues at coordinate 88,590 of DAOQWA010000006.1, read as the reverse complement.
AAAGATAAGATCATAGAGACGAAGGGATCAAAACGCAATTCTGCAATCTCTCTTGCCTTTGGCGTCTTCATGGGAATTATCCCAATTTGGGGATTTCAAATGATTATTGCGATACTTTTATCTGTCGTCTTCAAGCTGAATAAATTGCTGGTCATTCTAAGTGCAAATATCAGCATTCCACCTATGATCCCGATCATTGTCTTCTTCAGCTACAAGCTTGGTGGATTCTTACTTGGTGACGAAGCCCATGAATCTCTTGCTTTCAGTAATTCTATCAATCTTGAAACTGTGAGAGATGGATTTCTGCAGTATGTTTATGGCAGTATATTACTGGCGTTTATAGCATCATTTGTGACCGGAATCGTGAGTTATATTTTATTGAGTCTTGTACGGAAGGAAAGAGTCTGATATCTATGAGTAATTTCTTCTTAAGTATTTTTCTGTTTTTTCAAAAACGCATGAAATTATTTTATGCAGTTCTTTTTGGTGTATTTGCCCTCCTCATATTTTTTGCAGCAAAAGTAAAGCTTGAGGAGAGTATTGTGCAAATGCTTCCACAGGATAAGTCAACCGAGAAGCTGAACAATTTCTATCAAAATTCAAAGATTTCAGATCGAATACTTTTCAGAATTTCATCTTTGGACACAACAGCAAAGGATCCTGATAGCCTGATCGGACTTTGTGATCGGTTAGTTTCCGGGATTAATTTAAAAGCTTCAGATTATGTCGACGCTATAGAGTATAGGACCGATGAAAATGCAATGATAAATGTATTGTCGGCCATCGATGAAAACCTGCCATATTTTTTAGAAGAGGAAGATTACAAAACATTGGACTCTCTGACCAATGCTGATGTCATTGCAAAAATAGTTGAGTCCAATTATATGACATTAACAGGTCCTGCCGGAATTACCATGGGGAGATACATCGTTAATGACCCTCTTGGTTTGAATTTTATTGCTTATAAAAAGTTGAAAAATCTTCAAGCCAGTGAGGAGATTAATTTATTTGGAGGGTATTTTTTCTCAAAGGATAATAGCAGTCTTCTTTTTTTCTTGAGTCCCAAATTTTCAAGTTCGGAAACTTCCCGTAACAAAGAATTTTCTGATTTGCTCGAGATAATTGTAAAGGAAAACACAGATGGAAGCAATTTCAAAGTAACTTATTTTGGTGCGCCACTTGTTGCAGCCGGTAATGCTGCCCAGATCAGAAAAGACATTATACTCACAAGCAGCCTTACTATTGTTTTATTAATCCTGATGGTTGCATGGTTCTTCAGGCGGATCAGATATTCGTTGCTGATGATTTTTCCCGTTGTATTTGGAGCAGCCTTCGCATTGGCCTCAATCTTCATACTCAAAGGCTCCGTTTCTGTAATTGCTATTGGAGCGGGATCGGTAGTCTTAGGTATCGCCGTGAACTACTCACTTCACTTTTTAATGCACAAACGCTATCATGGAAATGTAAAAGAAGCTATCAAAGAGCTTGCCTTTCCTATGACTGTTGGGAGTCTCACAACTATTGGGGGCTTTTTAAGTTTGCAATTTGTCAAGGCGCCGGTCTTGCAAGATTTAGGTCTGTTTGCTGCCTTGTGTCTGGTTGGTGCGGCGATTTCATCCTTGATTTTTCTTCCCCATTTTATTTCTAAAGATACGGTAGTTTCCGGGAGTACCGAAGATGAACTGTCATCCTATGAAAAACTGATGGGCAGATTGAGAAAGAAAAAGCGGCTGGGATTTGTATTTATCTTTTTGACACCGATCCTGTTCTATTTCGCTAAAGATGTAAGTTTTGAGGATGATATGAATAAGATCAACTACATGTCAGCAGAACTCAAAGAAGCAGAAACTGAAATGAACAGGCTTAGTTCCTATTACCATAAATCTGTATTTGTTGTTGCATCAGGTAGTAGTATGAATGAGGCGCTTTTGAGGAGTGAGGCTGCGATGCCTGAGATCAGGAAAATGAAGAATACAGGGGTGATCAATTCATTAACCGGTGTTTCTTCATTTATCATCTCTGATAAGGAGCAAGCCACCAGATTGAAAAGATGGAAGAATTTCTGGTCGGACGAAAAGAAGGAATTTGTTGTCGGGAAGCTTGTAGAGGAAGGCAGTAAATGGAAGTTCAAAAGTTCAGCATTTGACGGTTTTGAACGGGTTATAAATAAAAATTTCGTTGCTCTTCCTAATTTTGGAATTGACGTACTCGGACCTGGTATTGTGTCCAATTTTGTTGAGGAAAACAATGGTGAGGTTCATGTGATCACTATGCTAAAACCTGATAGCGGAAAAATAGATCAGGTATATTCCGGTCTTGAGGTATTTAATGATCTTACTGTTTTTGACAGGCAATTTATTGTTGATAATCTGGTAAGAATTGTAGGTGAAGACTTCAATTTCATTGCCATATTTTCTTCAATTCTGGTCTTTCTTGCATTACTAATTTCTTATGGAAGAATTGAGTTAGCGCTCATCTCATTTATTCCAATGGTCATTGCATGGATTTGGATACTGGGAGTCATGTCCTTGTTAGGGATCAAATTCAATATTATCAATATTATTTTATCCACTTTGGTATTTGCTTTAGGTGACGACTACTGTATTTTTACCATGGATGGATTAAAGCAGGAGTATGCCAGACGTACTAAGAGCTTGATTTCAGTACGTGCATCAATCTTGTTTTCTGTCGCTACAACCATTGTCGGTTTGGGTATTCTCGTCTTTGCGAAGCATCCTGCACTAAAGTCAATTGCTTTTGTTTCCATAATTGGACTGGTTTCGGTTTGGATAGTATCTCAAACTTTGCAACCTATGCTTTTTGCTGCGCTAATAAGTAGTCCGACAAAAAAAGGTAACCCTCCATATACCCTCTGGGGACTGATCAAATCTATTTTTGCCTTTTCATATTTCGTATTTGGTGCTTTGCTGCTCACTGCAATTGGTTTCGTTTTATTAAAGCTCATTCCTTTTCAGGGAAGAAGAACTAAGTATGCATTTCATTGGGTGCTTAGCAAGTTTATGGGATCTCTGATTTATATTATGGCTAATGTGAGAAAGAGGATCATCAACGATGTGAATGAAGACTTTTCCAGGCCTGCTGTCATCATAGCTAATCATTTGAGTTTTCTGGACATTCTCTCACTTGGTATGCTAAATCCCAAATTGATCTTTCTAACCAACAAATGGGTATGGAATTCGCCGGTCTTTGGTTTCGTTGTTAAGATGGCAGATTATTATCCTGTAGCAGAAGGAGCTGAAAATAGTGTAGATAAACTGGCTGCACGTGTTAAGGAAGGTTACTCAATTGTGATATTTCCTGAAGGCACCCGTTCTGTCGACGGTACGATTAAAAGATTTCACAAAGGAGCATTTTTTCTTGCTGAGCATTTGAACATAGATATTTTGCCAATTGTATTGCATGGCACCGGCTATTGCATGACCAAAGGTCAATTTTTATTGAAGGACAGTCAGATCACTATCAAGTATCTACCGCGGATCGATCCTTCAAATACCCAATTTGGAACAGCATACTCAGAGAGAGCCAAACTTATAGGACGCTATTTCCGAAACGAGTACAGACTGCTTAAAGAAGAGGTAGAAACTGCACACTATTACAGAACACACTTGAAAAGCAATTTTATCTACAAGGGACCTGTTCTGGAATGGTATATGAAGGTCAAATTAAGACTGGAAAACTACTACAGCTTATTTGATAGCTTGATCCCTTCTTCAGGAAAGATTCTGGATTTGGGTTGTGGTTACGGATTCTTATCCTACATGCTAGGCTATTTAGCACCCGACCGTGTTATCACCGGCATTGATTATGACGAAGCTAAGATTGAGATAGGGGCAAATGGCTATTTAAAACCTGAAAAATTGTCCCTCTTGCACGAAGATGTTAGAAATTTTCCTGAGGATAGCTACAATGCGATCATTCTCAGCGATGTGTTACACTATCTTTCACCTGAAGATCAGACCAATCTATTAGAGCGATGTTTCCTTAATTTAGCTCCGGGTGGTATATTTGTTATTAGGGATGGTATCAAGGAGTTAGCAGAGCGTCATTGGGCTACAAGGCTTTCAGAGTTGTTTTCAACCCGTATCTTTGCTTTTAATAAAACACAGAAAGGTAGACTTTCGTTTATATCTTCAAAACTCATTGAAGATTTTGCAAGGAATAAAAATATGTCCCTTTCAAGAATCGAAAATTCAAAATTAACTTCGAATGTTATTTTTTCACTAAACAAGTCAATGTGATGGATTCGGGTAAGAAGGAAGTAGTTATTGTTGGCAGCGGAATCGGGGGATTGGTTTGTGGAGCTATTCTCAGTATGAATGGCTTTCATGTGACTGTACTCGAGAGAAATAAACAAATTGGAGGAAATCTTCAAACTTACGCCAGGGATAAATGTATTTTTGATTCAGGAGTTCACTATGTTGGTGGTTTGGAGAAAGGACAAAACCTATACAAAATTTTTAAGTATCTTGGAATAATAGACAAGTTAAAAATGCAAAAGCTCGATGAAGATGCTTTTGACAGAATAGTTTTTCTTACTGACCAAAAGGAGTACAAGTATGCACAAGGCTATGATCGTTTCGCTGAGTCTTTGATTAAAGATTTTCCTGAAGAAAAAGATTCGATCCATTATTACTGCGAGCAGATTCAGGAGATATGCAGAAAATTTCCTATGTATCAGCTTGAAGTAGGAGATGGCTTCAATAAGTCTTCCGTTCTCGGAATTGACACAAAAGCATTTATTGAATCAATTACTAAGAATGAGCGGTTAAGAAATGTTCTTGCCGGTAATAATGGCTTATATGCCGGGATCGGGGATAGAACACCTGTGTATGTACATGCGCTGGTACTAAACAGCTACATAGAAAGTTCCTGGCGTTTTATTGATGGCGGATCGCAGATCGCTCGTTTGCTTTGCAAAATAATTACTAACTCCGGAGGAGTAGTGAAGAACCGTACTGAAATCACCAAGTTTCATGAGGAAGGTGGAAACATCACATATGTTGAAGATAGCACAGGAAAAAAGTTCATGGGTGATTATTTTATTTCAAATGTTCATCCTGCCCGGACTCTCGAAATACTGGAATCAGATAAGATAAGAAATGCCTTTCGACACAGAATTCAGAATCTGGAAAATTCGCTTTCAGCTTTTATGGTGAATATCACGCTCAAACCGGGTATGGTGAAATACGAAAAGACGAATTATTACTGCTTTCTGCAAGATGATGTGTGGAATACAATGGATCATACAGATGAAACATGGCCATTATCATATTGCTTGTTTTATTCTGCCTCATCTAAATCAGATGTATGGGCTGAAGCTGTTACACTTATGGCTTACATGAAATATGAAGAAGTTGAAAAGTGGAAAGATACATTCAATACAGTATTGTCACCCGCTATTAGAAGTGAAGAATATGAGAAATTCAAAAAAGAAAAGGCGGAAAAGCTTATAGATTTAGCTGATAAGCGTTTTAAAGGATTAAAGGATGCCGTGCTAGGCTACTATTGCGCAACTCCTCTCACATTCCGTGATTATATGGGTACTCATGATGGCTCAATTTATGGAATATCTAAAAACTATAAGGATCCCTTAAAGACCTTTATTTCTCCGCGCACCAGAATTCCTAATTTATTATTCACCGGACAAAATGTAAATTTACATGGTGTTTTGGGTGTAGCCATTAGTTCCCTGGTAACATGCTCAGAATTGCTTGGAATGGATTCACTGATAAATTCGATCAATGAAGCGCAAGGCGATTAATCGAAAGCGTATTGTATTTTTTATTCTGGGTGGCTTCTTGCTGCTTCTTATTTGTTTAGTCATTTATCTTGCTCTGGTTGCAGTTGATTATCCACCTAAGATAAATGAATCCGAAATTGTGAGTGTTCAAAGAATGAAAATTGATGAAAACTGCTTTACTTTCGGACCGAACTGGATAAGAAAAAGTGAAAGTGGATTGTGGGAGATGTATGTAGAGGGAGATGCATATGAAAGAGGCCTAATTAACGGAGAGCTTTCCAAAGAGCTTATCTATCAGCAGGAAAAAGCCTTCACGGATCAGATCATTAAAATGGTACCCTCAACTTTTTACAGACATTTTCTAAAATATTTTGTTGCCTGGTTTAATCGTGATCTTGACGAAAACATCACTGAAGAGTATAAGAAGGAAATCTTCGGGGTCTCTCGAGTAGCCTCTGAAGAATTTGATTATATAGGTTCGGCTTATCAGCGAATGATGAACTATCACGCTGCACATGACATAGGCCATGCCTTGCAAAATCTCGCCTTGGTCGGATGTTCATCGTTTGCAACCTGGAACGATAGATCAAAAGATAGTTTATTGCTCCTTGGAAGGAATTTTGATTTTTATGTTGGCGATAAATTTGCAGAAAATAAGATCGTTTATTTCTGTAATCCAAAAGTAGGGAACAAATTCATGATGCTCACCTGGGGTGGATTAATTGGAGTTGTATCAGGGATGAATATGAAAGGACTGACCATCACGCTCAATGCCGCAAAGTCTGAGATCCCTTCCGGTTCTGCTACACCGGTATCCATTTTAGCTCGTGAAATTCTCCAATATGCCGGTACAATAGAAGAAGCTGTTTCAATTGCAGAAAAGAGGAGAACTTTCGTGTCTGAATCTTTTATGATCGGTTCAGCAGTTGATAACAGAGCTGTCGTTATTGAAAAAACACCTGAACTAGTTGATGTATATGATGAGAATGCTTCATCAATTGTTTGTACTAATCATTATCAAGGCAGGGAACTTTTTCATCAGAAAGATAACCTCGTTCAGATGAGTCAAAGTGCTTCGGTTAGCAGGGAAGAGCGCATCCGGGAACTGCTGAGCCGTTATACATTGAACACACCCTTGATCACCGCCACAATACTAAGGGATCAGTTTGGCCGGGACGATAAATTTATCGGTTATGGTAATGAGAAGGCAGTTAATCAATTGATAAGCCATCATTCAATAATATTTGAACCTGCCAATAGAATTGTATGGGTATCAACAGCCCCATGGACACTGGGTAAATATGTTGCTTATGATCTTAATAAAATATTTCAAATGGATGGGATGAAAGAAAACCATGAGATCTGTGAAGATAGTTTAACTATTCCGGCCGATCCTTTCTTGCTGAGTGATGACTATAAGAAATTTCTCAGCTTTCGTGAAATGAAGGCAAAAATACAAGATGGACTTGAAGTTGATCTGGATAGACTTATTTCATCCAATCCACAATACTATGATACTTACGTTCTTGCAGGAGATCAGGCATTTAAAAGTAAAAACTATGACATGGCCATTGGCTATTACATGACTGGTTTGGGTAAAGAAATTGCCAGTAAAACAGAAGAAATGTATCTTAGAAAGCAGGTTTTAAAGTGTGAGAAAAAGAAATTGGAAAACTGATTTCGGCACAATCTGGAAAAGTTTAACCATGTAAGAAAGCAAAACTATAAAATGTTAGTAGAGACAAGACATAAATCTGTTAAAGCATTCGATGAAATACAGCTTAAGGGCTTAAAGAAAGCTTTAGATTATCTTGAAAAAAATTCACCCTATTATAAAAAATTATTTAAGCAGGAAAAGATTGATATTAACAACATCAAGAGGCTGGAAGATATTGCAAGTTTACCATTGACGAGTAAAGATGACTTGCAGAAATTCAATGATGATTTTCTTTGTGTACCCAGGCAAAAAGTTGCAGAATATTGTACTACCTCCGGTACTTTAGGCTCTCCTGTAACTATAGCCTTAACTTATAGTGATCTTGAGCGTCTTGCTCTTAATGAATACAATTCATTTATAACTTCAGGTGCAAATTCCAATGATATTTTCCAGTTCATGCTGACCTTAGACCGGCAATTCATGGCAGGTATAGCATACTATGAAGGTGTCAGGAAATTGGGTGCAGGGCTGGTACGCGTCGGGCCCGGAAATGCAATGATGCAATTGGATGCTATACATCGTTTTCAACCTACAATTCTTGTGGCAGTCCCTTCATTTTTGGTTTCAGTAATAAAAACTGCCAAAGAAAAAAATATTGACCTTAATTCCTCATCGGTAAAAAAAATCATTTGTATAGGTGAGAGTATCCGGGAAGAAAATTTTTCTTTAAATGTTTTAGGTCAGAGAATTCGCAGAGACTGGAATGTAGAACTGATTTCTACCTATGCCTCATCAGAAAAACAAACGGCTTTCACAGAATGTACGCATGGTATGGGTGGGCACCACCTCCCTGAACTGATTATTTATGAATTGCTCGATGAAAATAATCAACGAGTTGCTCCGGGAGAACATGGTGAATTGGTAATAACAAACCTGGGAGTAGAAGGTATGCCACTGCTGAGATATCAAACAGGTGATATTTGCACTTATCACATTGAAGCTTGTAAATGTGGTTTGCAAACCAGTCGACTTGGTCCGGTTGTCGGTCGCAAAAGACATATGATCAAATTTAATGGCACAACCCTTTATCCTCAGAATATCTTTAATGTATTAAACCTGCAGGAGGATATCGAAGATTATGTTGTCGTGCTTAGAAAGTCTGATCTGGGGACTGATGACTTGCACATTTTAGTAGCAGTTGAAAATGGACAAAATCATTCAGCTCAATATCTGACAAAAAAACTTCAGTCAGCGCTGAGAATTTCGCCATCGATTAAGTATGCGAAATTGTCTGAAGTTCAGTCCGTCCAAATGGCAGAAGGAAAAAGAAAACCCTCGAAATTTGTTGACCAAAGGTAGAGTAAGCAAACCTTTCACTCGTAGTTAGTTAGGAATATGATAATTGTTCGATTGTCCTATTTTTCTTGAATTTGGTACCTTTTTCTTATTATATTTGCGCCCTTAACCAAATGGTTAAACCATGGATGTAAAGTTGGAAGGCGATAGAACAACTGAGTCAAAAATTCTTGACGCAGCCCGTAAAATTTTTCTTGAGAAAGGTTTGTCCGGTGCCCGCATGCAAGATATTGCAGATGAAGCATGTTTAAATAAAGCTTTACTACACTATTATTATCGTTCAAAAGAGAAATTGTTTCAAACTATTTTCGAGGATGAATTGTTGAACTTCTTCAATAATATGCAAGAGATCATGAATTCTCCTGTATCACTCTTTGATAAAATCGAAAGACTTGTTGCCAAAGAAATTGATACGATGATCGCTTGTCCTCAACTTCCAATTTTTATTCTCGCAGAACTGACAAAAGATCCTGATTCTTGTCTAATGCAAATGAAGAACATGGAGATGAATAAACTTTATGAAAAATTTCGTTTGGAAGTCGAAGCTGAAATTGAAAAAGGAGCAATCAAGAAAGTAAGCCCGAATCATTTGTTCCTCAATCTAATGGCTATGACCGGATACCCTTTCATTGCAAAGCCTGTCGTAAAAGGTTTATTTAACCTGGATGAGATTGACTATACAACTTTTGTAAAACAACATAAGAAAGAAGTAAGCCGTCATATAATTGAATCATTGAAACCTTGATTTCTAATAATATTGAAATAAAAAGATAATATAAATAATCACGATGAAAACTGAAATCACTCCAGCCCAGGGTAAACTGGGAATTCTTACGGTCGGGTTAGGCGCAGTATCCACCACATTAATGGCCGGTGTGTTGGCAATCAGAAATGGGACCGATCTTCCAATAGGTTCATACTCTCAGCTTGGAACAATACGCCTTGGTAAGAGAACTGAAAAAAGGAACCCTCTGGTAAAAGATTTTGTTCCTTTAGCAGCAATGAACGACATAGAATTTGGCGCCTGGGACATTTTCGAAGATAATGCTTATGAGTCTGCTATTACCGCAGGTGTGCTTGATCAACATAAGCATTTGCATACTTTGAAAAGTGAATTGGAGCAGATAGTTCCCATGAAAGCTGTTTTCGATCCCGGATATGTCAGAAAACTGAATGGACAGCATGTCAAAAAGTTGAGAACAAAAATGGAACAGGCGGAAGCCTTAATGGAAGATATTCGGAATTTCAAATCAGCCAAGAAATGTGATAGAGTAGTAATGATATGGTGTGCTTCTACAGAAATTTACATAGAACAAAGTCCCGTGCACCAAACATTGGCACAGTTTGAAGAAGGTCTTAGAAACAATGATCCTGCAATTGCGCCTTCCATGATCTATACCTATGCATCATTAAAATGTGGAGTGCCATTTGCAAATGGTGCACCTAATCTTTCCTGCGATGTTCCGGCAATGGTAGAGCTGGCATTGTTGATGAATGTACCTATTGCCGGAAAGGATTTTAAAACCGGTCAGACTTTGATGAAGACCATTCTTGCGCCCGGACTAAAATCCAGAGCACTTGGTATCCGGGGATGGTTTTCAACGAACATTCTTGGTAACAGAGACGGAGAAGTTCTGGATGATCCTGATAGTTTCAAGACTAAAGAAGTTTCGAAATTATCTGTTTTGGAGAATATTCTTGAGCCGAATTTACATCCGGAGCTTTATAAGGAACTTTACCATAAGGTGCGTATCAATTATTACCCACCTCATGGAGATAATAAAGAAAGTTGGGATAATATTGATATCACAGGTTGGTTGGGATATCAGATGCAGATCAAGATTAACTTCTTGTGTCGCGATTCAATCCTTGCTGCACCGGTAGTATTAGATCTGGCCTTATTTCTTGATCTTGCTCAGCGATCTAATATGAGTGGAATTCAGGAATGGTTATCGTTCTATTTCAAATCTCCTCAGACAGCTGAAGGATTACCACCACAGCATGATATATTCAAGCAGTTGATGAAACTTGAAAATACATTGAGACACATAAGAGGTGAGGATCTGATCACTCATCTGGGTTTAGATTACTATCAGGAGTTTATTGAAGCCTGATGAGTCGGCGGGTTGAGAAACTCATTGCCTCGGCAGGAGGGATAGGATATCTTCCGCTTGCTCCCGGCACCTGGGCTGCTATAATCGCTCTCATCACCTGGTACTTTCTTCACCATGTCTTCGTATTTTCTCCTGCACTTCAGCTTCTCCTTGTTCTCAGTGCTCTCGTGCTTGGTTTGTGGAGTTCAATACGACTGGAAGGTGAATGGGGAAAAGATCCTTCTCAAATAGTAATGGATGAATGGGTGGGGATGTGGATAACTTGCTTGTTCTTGCCTGCATCACTTGAAATTCTCCTGATTGCACTTGTTGTTTTTAGGATTCTTGATATTTGGAAACCTCTTTTTATCAGAAGTGCTGAAAAACTTAAAGGTGGAATTGGAGTTATGATGGACGATGTATTGGCCGGTATATTAGGAAACTTATTGATTCATTTCTTTATTTGGATTGTTTATAAATGAGTGATGGAAGTAACTTTTTTAATGTTGAGAAGCCTCGTTCCAAAAGCGGCTTGAATATTAGTGCTTTCTATACTTACTTAAGATCCCAGTTATCTGCTTTGCTCGCAACGGTCACCGACTTTGTTGTAACTATCATCTGTAAAGAAGGTATCGGAATTTGGTACGTTCATTCAGTTGCAATAGGTGCTGCAGTAGGAGCGCTAACAGCTTTCCTGCTTAACCGAAACTGGGTTTTCAAGGTACAGGATAAGTCCGTAAAACAACAAGCACTAAGGTATGTATTGGTGGCAGGAGGAAGCTGGTTGTTGAATATCTCAGGTGTGTACTTACTGACAGAGTCAATTGGCATATCTTACCTTTACTCAAAAGTTGTGGTTTCGATTCTGATCGGACTTTCCTTTAATTTTATCCTTGCAAAAAGATTTGTATTTGTATGATGAGTAGGTTAAAAAGTATTTTTTTATTATTCCTGTTTCTTTCAGTTTCATTCCTTGTCGGTGCACAGGACGTGAAGCCATTCACAGTTGTTAAGGGGGTGATCACGGATTTTGAAACAGGAGAACCTTTACCATTCGTGAATATACTTGCCGAAGGATCTAAACCTTTGGGGACAACAACCGATTTTAGTGGGCAGTTCGTCTTGCAAAATATTGAACCCTTTTCTAAGATTCGTGTGTCTTTTTTAGGTTATGAAACTCAAACCAAAAGTGTTCAGGCCTATAAAACTCAAAATTTAAATTTTAAACTTAAAAAGGAGGCCAAAGAATTAAAGGAAGTTACAATTAAAGCCGGTAAGAGACGATACAGAAATAAAGATAATCCTGCTGTGCAGTTGATTCAACTTGTAATTGATCATAAAGACCAAAATCGTAAAGATGCTGTAAGGGCCTATGAGGTTGAGAAGTACGAAAAGATACAATTTGCCTTGAGTAATATTAGTGAAAAATTCAAGAGTCGTAAATTTTTGAAGAAGTTTCAGTTTATTTTTGAGAATGTCGATACCACCAGCCTGAAAGGAAAAGAAATTCTTCCTGTTTACCTTACAGAAACACTTTCTGATATCTACTATGTAAAAGACCCGAAAGCTTCGAAAGAAATAATCAAAGGTACACGCAAAGTAAATTTCGATAAGTATTTCGATAATCAGGGAATAGCACAATTTATTCAATATCTCATTCAGGAAATAGATATCTATCAGAATAATGTTACCATATTAACGAATCAGTTTGTTAGTCCCATTTCTGATGTTGCTCCTGTATTTTATCGCTACTATATTCTTGATACATTAATGATCGATACAACCCGCTGTATTCAGTTGGGTTTTTTTCCAAGAAATAAATCTGATTTTCTACTTCAAGGTGATCTTTTCATTACCCTGGACTCTAACTATGCGGTAAGAAGGAATGAGATGGCGGTGAGTCCGGATATTAATCTGAATTTTGTTAAAGAGCTTAAGATAATTCAGGATTTTAAACAGCCTTCTCCCGGAGAATGGATGCTAAATACTGATGAGATTGCTATTGATTTCGGGGTCGGTGCCAATGGTCTCGGTCTGTTTGGACAAAGATCAGTATCATTCAAAGAATATGTTCTCGATAAACCGAGAGAAGAAAAGTTTTACGAGGAGTTGGAAGAACCCATTCCTGATAGCATCGGTGAAAAAAGTGATCAGTTTTGGGACTCTTCCCGCCATTTGCAATTGACAAAGTCAGAGGCCGGTGTAATAGCGATGATGGATACAATTCAAAAGATCCCCGCTTTCAGACGTGCCATGAACCTGATGATCTTATTAGTTGCGGGATACCGGGATATCGGAGGTTTTGAAATAGGTCCTGTAAATACTTTCTATAACTATAATCCGATAGAAGGTGTCAGGGTCCGTCTCGGAGGTAGGACAACACCGGATTTTAGTAAACGGCTTAATATAGAAACTTATGGTGCCTACGGTTTTCGTGATGATCAGTGGAAATATTATTTGGGAACAACTTATGCCCTCAAGCGGAATTATAAATATAATGAATGGCCTTTAAAAACTATTAAAGCCTTCTATCAGGAGGACACTAAAATACCCGGACAGGAATTGCAGTTTGTTCAGGAGGATAACGTGCTCTTGTCATTTAAAAGAGGTGAGAATACAAAGTTGCTTTACAATAAAATTCTAAACGTCGAATACCTCAACGAGTTCAGAAATCATTTTTCAATCGGCTTGGGTTATAAGCACTGGGAGCAAAAGGCTGCAGGAACGCTGTACTTTAATCCGGTTGCCTATGAAAATGGCATTCCTGATGCTGTTAATTCACTTACCACTTCTGAGCTTATCCTCAATTTGCGTTATGCGCCAAACGAACAATTTTACCAGGGGAAGACATATCGTATTCCTATGTTTAACCGTTTTCCAATTTTTTCACTGCGGGTGGCTGCAGGTTTTAAGGGTCTGGCAGGCGGAGAGCAGGATTATCAGAATGTTGCCTTCAGCATGAGCAAACGATTCTATCCGTCACCCATAGGCTACACCGACCTCTTTATTGAATACGGACAAATTTTCGGTACAGTTCCATATCCTTTGCTGGCAATCCATAGAGCAAACCAAACTTACTCTTATCAGTTGCAATCATACAACCTTATGAATTTCCTTGAATTTGTAAGTGATCAATATGTGGCATTTAATATTGATCATTACTTCAATGGATTTATATTCAATAAGCTACCTTTGATCAAGAAATTAAAGTTAAGAGAAGTGGTGACCATGAAATTATTGTATGGCGGAATTACAAATAAGAATTTACCGGAGAATAATGAATCACTTTATAAATTCCCTCTTACTGAAGACGGGAAAACACTCACTCACACATTAGAAAAGAAACCATACATAGAAGCAAGTATCGGAGTTGCGAATATTTTTAAGCTCTTTCGTATTGATCTGATCCGCCGGTTCAGCTACCTTGAGCATCCCGGAGTAGATGAAATTGGTATAAGAGGCAGGTTTAAATTCGATTTTTGATCCACAGCACCATGACTTTTAGAGACAAAGCGCAAAAAGTACTTCATTCGATTTTAAACCCATTGGTCAAAGCATTTATAGCTTTAGGCTTGACACCTAATATTATTACGAGTATTGGTGTTGCACTGAACGTGGTAGTTACAATAATTTTTATTGAAGGTGCAGAGAATGGCGAAAGAGATGACCTTTCCTATATTGGATGGGCCGGGGGACTGATACTTTTTGCCGGACTGTTCGACATGATGGACGGTCAGGTTGCCAGAATTGGAAAGATGTCTTCAAAATTTGGTGCTTTATACGATTCGGTAATGGATCGATACAGTGAACTGTTCATGTTTCTGGGAATTTGTTATTATTTAGTTGCTCACCATTATTTCATCAGTTCATTGATTGGTTTTATTGCGATGATAGGCTCCATGATGGTAAGTTATACCAGGGCAAGGGCAGAAGGACTTGGAGTTCCTTGTAAAGATGGTTTAATGCAAAGACCTGAAAGGGTTATTCTTATTGGCATTTCAGCATTGGCATGCGGACTTATAACTCAGAATACAGGCGGACCACAGAAATGGATCATTGATTGGTGGCCATTTTATCCTTTAGAGTCGATCTCTATTTTTGTAATTCCACTTACATTTGTCGCCATAATGGCGAACTATACTGCGTTTCAAAGACTTTATACGTGTTATGCCTATTTGAGAAAGAACGACAATGGAGGGATTGATCAGGCAAAATAATTTTATGAGACTAATTTTTTCGTTGCTTTTGACAAGCTGCGCTTTTGGAAATTTCTCCTTCGGGGCTTCTTCCTTTTTCCATGGTATTGATACTGTCTATGGGTTAAATTATCCTGTGCCTCCGCATGATGACAGGATTTTGTTCTATGTTCAACGAAGCAATAATATAAATGCCATCGTTTACGAAACCAATTTAAATATCGACGGAACTATTAATAGAGAAGAACCTGTTCACGTTTACTGGAAGCGATATACTTCTGATTCAAGTGTTGCTGAACTAAATTATATTCAGAGGAAATATGCATACGGAATTGAAAGTAAAGAAATAGAGGGGAAAAATGGTCAGTTTATCCTCAATTTTGTCTCTTACGATAAAAAAAAATTCTACTTGCTGCCCGACAGAGATAAAGGTGGTTATCAGGCATTGACAATGATCAATGGAAAGATGGCCATTCTCGACCGGGTTTTCATTCGGCTCTCAGGTGGCACATTTTGGTTCCCTACGATCTCAAATATAGAATTAAAAGGCAGAGACCCATTAACTAAACAGTTAGTGGTCGAGAATTTCAAACCATAAGATGTAAAGAAGGCTGATGGAATCACGTTTTTCCAAAAAAGAAATTAAAGGGATACTCCTTACGGTTTTGTTCTCTGTCATTTATTTGTTGTATTCCCATTTTACCATTGGTCTTAAGAATGATCAGTTCCTGCTGGTCCTCTTCGTAAATGTGGCATACATTCTGAGCGGGATCTGGAGACGTTTTATTTTGGCATTTTTAATTTTTATTGCCTATTGGATCATTTTTGATTCGATGAAATTATATCCCAATTACAGATTCGCCGATGTAAATATTGAAAATCTGTATATACTTGAAAAATCTATTTTTGGATTTCACAATAGCACAACACTGATCACGCCGAATGAGTATTTCATCCGGCATCATAATACTGTGCTGGATTGCCTGGGTGCAATTTTCTATTTGTCCTGGGTTCCGGTTCCCTTGATTTTTGCATTCTATCTGTTTCTAAAGTTTCCTGCAGAATTTCTTCGGTTCGCCTTTGCTTTTTTTATCACAAATATTGTCGGCTTTATCATCTATTATCTATACCCTGCAGCACCGCCCTGGTATGTTGAATTGCATGGATTTGATCTTGATGAATCTACAAAAAGTTATGCAGCCGGATTATTACGATTCGATAGCTTCATTGGCTGGGATCTGTTTAAAGGTATGTATTCAAAAGGCTCTAACGTATTTGCAGCAATGCCTTCACTACATGCAGCTTATCCTGTAATCGGGTTGTTTTACAGCTACAAATTCGGACATAAAAAAATTGCAGTAGTATTTTTCACTTTTGTTATAGGTATTTGGTTTTCGGCAGTATACCTGACTCATCATTATATTTTAGATGTAATAGCCGGTTTAATTTGTGCCATGCTGGGAATATGGATTTTTGAAAAGGTCTTATTACAGTTAGCTTCAGTTAAAAAGTACCTGCAGAGGTATGAAGCGTTGATTTCGAAAAAAGAATCACAGTAAAAATTGGAATGAGAGCGTAGTTGTTTGTACTACAATGATTGGTTCTTCATTTGTTATAGTATAGGGTGGCGTTCAAACTTTTTATTCTGATCAAATAAATATCTGTACGTAACCAGTATGCGATCCTTGCTTGTTCCAAGATTTTCGGCTATGGCATGCATTTTAGGGTTGAAATCTCCAATCCACTGCATTTCATAAGATTCATATGATCTTTGATGTTGAATAACTTTTGCTCCTTCTACAATCATGTATGAATCAACACCTTTTCCCTGATGTTCAGGTACTACGCCAAAAACGAGACCTATAAATTTGTCGATCTTCATCTGCTTAAGCATAATGATGAATCTGATCTTTTGTATCAGTCCAAACTTGCCTTTAAATTTCCCAAAAAGTTGGTTGATATCAGGAATATTGATCCACATTGCTACCGGTTCATCATTATAATATACGTACCAAATAATTTTTTCATCGATAACAGGTTTCATCTTCCTGAAAAACATTCTTACTTGCTTTTGTTCCAGAGATTTCCCGTCTCCGTGCTTGACCCATGCTTTATTGTAAACAGTCCTGAAGTCATCGGCATATTTGTCGATTGAAGATTTTTTCAAGTATTCGGCTCTGTAGTTCGGGTCCTTACAAACAGAGGCGTGTCTTTCATAGAATTTATCCTGAAGTTTCACATTTACTTTCATGCCATAACACCATTGCTCAAAATAGGTCCGGAATCCATAAGATTCGAACAGTTCTTTGTAGTATGGGGGATTATAATTTGTCTTATAGCCGGGAGAATAGAATCCTTTTATTAATAATCCCCACCAGCTATCCCTCTCTCCAAAATTAATAGGCCCGTCCATGGCTTCCATGCCTTTTTCTTTAAGCCAATTTTTACAATGATCAAAGAGCAGGTGGGCAGCTTCCTTGTTGTCAATACATTCGAAAAATCCAATGCCTCCGGTCGGTTGCTTTTCTTTTTTCGAAGTTCTTTCATTGATGAAACAGGCAATCCTTCCAATGCATGTGTTTGATTCATCCCACAATAAAAATCTGGTACATTGACCATGTCTGAAAAACTTGTTCAGCTTGGGGTCAAATACTTCATTGATATCCTTATCCAGGGGTTGCTTCCAGGCTTTGTCATTTGCATAGATACTTACAGGTAATCTTAAAAAATGCTTATTGTCTGAGGGCGATATAACTTCTGTTATTTTCATAATATAGTCTTACAAAAATATAAAAAACGCTTTGAAGCGACATGCTTTTGCCATCGGGTCATAAAAAAAGCCACTCGTAAGAGCGGCTTAATTAAAAGTTTCAATTGCTTATTTACCATTGATAGCAATTTTCTTTTGAAGCTCCATCACACTGGCTTTGAATTTTTTGTCTGTCTCAATCAGGTTATTTACGGTTCTGCAGGCATGTAATACTGTCGCATGATCCTTTCCGCCACAATGTGCTCCAATACTGCTAAGGGATGATTTGGTCAGACTCTTAGCGAAATACATAGCGATTTGTCTAGCCTGAACAACTTGTCTTTTGCGAGTCTTAGACTTCAGCATTTCAATAGGTAATTCGAAGTAATCACAAACGACTTTTTGGATGTAGTCGATGGAAACTTCATGGGTTGTATTTTTTACAAACTTGTCAATCATCTGCTTGGCAAGGTCCAGAGTAACAGCCTTTTTGTTCAAAGATGCTTGTGCAAGAATTGAAATCAAGGCTCCCTCTAATTCCCTGACATTTGATGTGATAGAGTAGGCTATGTATTCAACGATTTCCTTAGGAAGTTCAATTCCATCGAGATACATTTTTTTATTTAGAATGGCAATCCTTGTCTCCAGATCAGGCATTTGAAGATCTGCTGCAAGTCCCCACTTAAAGCGACTCAAGAGACGTTGCTCCATACCTTGCAGATCTACAGGGGCTTTATCTGATGTCAGGATAAGTTGTTTACCGGTTTGGTGCAGGTGATTGAACACATGGAAGAATACATCTTGCGTCTTTTCCTTGCCTGCAAAGAATTGAATATCATCAATGATCAAAACATCAATCATCTGATAAAAATGAACAAAATCATTTTGCTCATTATTTTTTACCGAATCAATAAACTGATGAGTAAATTTCTCGGAAGAAACATAAAGAACTGTTTTACCGGGGTGGTGATTTTTGATTTCAATGCCGATCGCATGAGCCAGGTGCGTTTTTCCCATTCCGACACCACCATAAAGCAATAGCGGGTTAAATGAAGTGCCACCGGGCTTATTTGAAACGGCATAGCCGGCTGAACGGGCCAACCTGTTGCAATCACCTTCAATGAAGTTGTCGAATGTGTAGTTCGGGTTTAGTTGTGATTCAACGTTTACCTTCTTCAATCCCGGGATGATGAATGGATTGCGAATTGTGTTGTTTCCGGAGGTCATCGGAACATTTACAGGATTATTTCTCAAATCTCCATGACCTCTTGTGGGAATTTTAACAGTATAAGGCTTTGAGTCCGTTTGAGCCTGTTCCATTACAATACTGTACTCAAGTCTGCCTTCTGTTCCAAGCTGTTGGCGAATCGTTTTGCGCAAAAGTGTGATGTAGTGCTCTTCCAGCCATTCATAAAAAAATTGACTTGGGACTTCGATTGTTAAGACCTTCTCGTCTAGCTTGATTGGTTTGATTGGTTCGAACCAGGTTTTAAAACTCTGAGCACTTACGTTGTCGCTGATGATCTGCAAACATTTTTTCCATACACTGTCGTAAGTCTTCTCCATAATTGTTTCCAAGAAAAATGTGTTTAGGTATTGGTGTGTTTTGAATTCTTCTTTTAATTTTTTCCCCTGAAATTTGCAACAAATCATTGATTTCTCTTTGCAAATTTCGCTAACAAATATTCTTCAAAAAAAAGTAAAAAAAAAATTATACTGCTCTTGTTTTTTCACTAATTTTTACAGAACATCCTAGCGCCTCATTCTTCCGACTGCGAACATCGAAATAATAATCGACACGACCAAGACGAATTCCTGCCCATCCAACTTGTGCAACTAATACTTCTTTGTTCAATTTATTTTTGTATCTGACAGGTTCATCAAGAAATGTATGTGTGTGTCCGCCAATGATGAGGTCAATATACGAACTTTCCTGTGCTAAAACTTCATCTGAAATTTTCTTGTCTGAATATTTATATCCCAAATGAGAAAGACAAATCACCATATCGCACTTCAAGTCTTTCTTTAACATAGAAGCCGTATCGTCCGCTTTTTGAAGAGGATTGATATAGATCGTATTGCCAAACAGTTTCTTGTCAACCAAACCTTGTAATTCAATTCCGACACCAATAACCCCTATAGTAAGTCCGCCTTTTTGAAAGATCTTATACGGAAGGGTTTTTCCGGCTAATACAGTGTCGGTAAAATCATAGTTAAGATTTATAAATGGAAATTGTGCATTAGGCAATTGTTTTGCAAGTCCCTCAATGCCATTATCAAAATCATGGTTACCAATCGTAGCTGCATCATAGCCCATTTCACTCATTAACTTAAATTCAAGTTCGCCTTCATATAAATTAAAATAGGGGGTGCCTTGAAAAATATCACCGGCATCTAATAATAAGACATTACTTTCAGTTGCCCGTATCTTTTTAATTAAAGATGCTCGTCGTGCGGCTCCTCCTAATCCGGGATATTTCGGATCGTTCTTTGGGAATGGGTCAATTCGACTGTGCACGTCATTAGTGTGAAGGATGCTGAGTTTTATTATTTCGTGTTTGGCAAGCAGATCAAACGGCGAAGCTGCAAGTCCTGCCAGGGCAAATCCTCCAATTACTCCTTTAATAAAATCCCTTCGGCTATTCATTCCTTATTCTTCCATCTAACTTAACATTTACAATCTCTTCAGTCTTCCCTGCAATATATAGATCTTGTATAATAGCATCTCTTATTTTTATCGATGTTGACTCTCTATTTATGGCGGATGAGAGAAACGAATAATTATCTCCACCATTTGCAAGGTAATCTGAAGTAACTACCTTATAAATTTTGTTTGGATCAAGTGCAATTCCTCCGATATTAATGTCTACAGCAGTTTTGTCTTTGATCACAAAACGAAGTGCACTTACAGGCTCTCCGCCTTTAGATGCTATGAAGTTAAGTAATTTTTTTAATACTTCCGCATCCAATGTTAAAATCACCAATTCATTTTCAAAAGGCATCAACTCATATATATCTCCTTTCGTTATATTTCCTGCAGGTAATGATTTTCTTAATCCGCCATTATTGAAAAAAGCAAAGTCAACAGAATGTCCGTCTTGAGGCTTATATTCACGCCTCACCCTCTCAAAACAGAGATCTGCAACAAAGTTTCCAAGGAGACTTTCCGGTAAACCTTTGCTCATAGCTTGCGAACTTTGTGCAAGCACAATACCCATATCGGCAGACATCTTTTCTGAATATGGTCTGATCTTTTCAGTAATTAATGAGTCTTCTGCGATTGATGTATCAGACAGGATGTATTCGGTAGTTTCGATCTTTGATAAGATTGTCGGCGACTTGCAAGCTGCCAGCAGCAATATTGAAAGAACTGTTGCGTAAAATTTGTATTGCATTCTTAAAATTATTTCATTGCATTATCTTTAGCAATAATAGAGAAATTCTTCGAGCTTAGCATCATCAATTAAAAAATCAGTTATGTTTATCAGTGAGGTGCAAATCAGAGTAAGGTATGCAGAGACAGATCAAATGGGTTACGTCTACTATGGAAATTATGCAGCCTTTTTCGAAGTGGGTAGGGTCGAAGCATTACGCGCATTAGGGTTTAGTTATCGCAAACTTGAAAATGCCGGTTATATGTTGCCGGTTATGAATTATAACATCGACTATCTAAAACCTGCACATTATGATGATTTACTCACCATTAAGACCAGCATTCCGCTAATTCCCTCTGCTAGGATACATTTTGAATATGAAACTTACAACGAACAGGAAGTGTTGATCAACAAGGCATCAACAACCTTGGTTTTTATAGATCGTGCGAGTAATAAACCATGTAAGCCTCCTCAGGATTTTTTGCAAGCGATCTCTAAATACTTTTAGTTTATAAATTTTTCATTAAGTATTTATACATATTCAACATATGACTGATGTCCGCTTTGTTTACCTTTTCTTTTGGTGAGTGAACATGCTGCTCGGCGGCTCCTACAAAGCACCAGTCGACCGGCAAATTTTGTTTTTGAATTTCAGTGCCGTCACTGCCACCGGATCCTTCTACTTCCAACTGAAATGGGATATGACTTGATTCTGCCAGTCGAATAATTTTATTTAAATAAGTTCTTCTGGGTATCCCAATATCTCTCATAGAAATCACCACACCTTTTCCCGGTAAAACACCTTCGGTAATCCATGTAATGTCACTGATGAGTGTTTGTTTGATCTTGTAATTTTCGTAAAGGAATTTCAGTAAATAGCCTACTGAACCGCCTCCATGCTCTTCCCGGCAGGAAAATACAATGGCTCCGTCATCAAGGGTTTCGCATACCTTTAATGCATTCCATACGCCTAAACGGTTGTCCATATAACAACATTGCACATATTCTTCATCTTCGATCCAGTTGGGAACAAATGAAAGATCAGTACCTCTGTCAATTTCCCTCGATGCTTTGTACATTATTCTTTCTTCAGTATCAATCAAAACTTCACATTCAATATGTCCCTTGCTGTCTGTTCCCCTTAACAATGTTCCGTTTTTTAGTTGAGGCCCGCCAATCTTCACCAACTGATTCCGATACCTGACTGTAAATCCGATATTGTCTATATGTGCAAATATTGCAGTCCGAGGCTTACCAAAAATAAGAACTATAGAATCCTGGAAATCTTCCCCGTAGAAAACCTGCGGTTGTGTCTTCCATTTATTTTTGTTGTCATTAATATAGGATAAGAGAAATTGTGTCATTGCCGATTCATTCCCGGATGGAGCATGGATAGCACACATTTCTTGGAGTAATTTCATGTTTAATTTTTTTGACTTTTATTTATTCTGAGGATAATATATTTCAAGAGTATCTGATCCTATCTCCTGACTCGAGAATAGCTTTCCACCGGGTTTAGGAGCCGGTAAACCTTCATTCAGCATCGAAACACCTGTGATTATCCGGGCTTCGTCCCATATTCCTGAATCAATGAAGCTTTGCAATAATTTCTGCCCTCCCTCAACAATCAAGGACTGAATCGAACGTTCATACAGTATCTTGCAAATCTGATCAATTACATTTTTCCTGAAGTCGAGTTTGATAAATTCAATCTTTTCCTCAATAGATTCCTTAAGCTCATTAAATACTAAGGTGTTTACCGTTTGGTCAAATAATTTGGCAGAATTTGGAACTGAAAGTTTTCTGTCCAACAGTATACGCAATGGTTGTTTCCCGTTCCAATCACGGACCGTTAAAGCCGGATCATCAACTATTGCAGTATTCGTACCTACCATTATCGCCTGTTCTTCGCTTCTCCAGCGATGCACCAACTTTCTTGAATAGACATTGCTTATCCATCGGTTTTTCTCATCCGGTTTCGTAGCAGCAAGAAAATGATCCTTGCTTTGTGCATATTTCAGGATTATGTAGGGCCTGTTTTTTGTATGATAGGTTATAAACCGGCGGTTTAAATGTTCAGCTTCTTTTTTAAGTACATTTTCCTCAACTTCAATTCCTGCGCTTCTTAATATTTCTATTCCTTTCCCGTTTACTTTTTCAAATGGGTCTGAACATCCTATCACAACTCTTTTAAATCTGTAAGATTTGATCAGCTCTGTGCAAGCAGGCGTTTTCCCGAAATGGCTACAGGGCTCGAGACTTACATAAAGGGTAGATTCTGATAATCTTTCCGGAGGCTGAACTAAAAGAGCATCGTCAACTGCATTTACCTCGGCATGCGATTCGCCATATCTTCGGTGGTAGCCCTCTCCGATAATTTTGTCTTCATATACAATAACAGCACCCACCATGGGATTTGGTGCCACATTTCCCATTGCTTTGCTTGCCAACTCAAGGCAGCGGGACATATACATTTCATCTTTGACCACCCGACGAAAATAGCTTATTCCAATCACATCTGAAAAGAGCTGCGTTGTATTTCATTATCTTCACGCCGTGACTACTGTAAATGAAATCTTTATTGCTTATCAGGAATGCCTGTCTCATTTATATGAACCGGCGGAACTGGAACAAATTACTCTTCGTGCATTTGAACATTGTTGCAGTTTCTCAAGAGCTGACCTTGTTCTGAGAAAGGACGAACAACTGTCACCTGATTCAATAACTCAGCTGAACCAAATTTTGCATCAGTTAAAAGGTACGAAACCAATTCAGTATGTACTGGGATATTCCTGGTTCATGGATCATAAATTTATCGTTTCTCCGGATGTGTTAATTCCTCGACCTGAAACTGAGGAACTTGTCAATTGGGTTCTTAATGATTTCAAAGAATTCTCAAAAATTAAGTTAAATGTCATAGATCTTTGTACCGGATCTGGCTGCATACCTATAAGTTTGTCATTGAAAAATCCTGACTGGTTAATTGCAGCCTGTGATATCTCTGAAAAGGCATTGGATATTGCTGTAAAGAACAATGAAGTTCTTCAGTCAAATGTAAATTTTTTTCAGTGCGACATTCTAAAGTGGAAGACAGGTCAAAGCATGAGTGATTTTCTCAAAGAATTGTTTGGAAGCACTAACAACTTAGATCTGATTACGTCTAACCCTCCTTATGTCCTCATGAAAGAGAAGTCTGCAATAAACGAAAGGGTCCTAAATCACGAACCTTCAATTGCTTTATTTGTTCCTGATGAGGATCCTCTTATTTTTTATAGTGAAATTGCAGCTTTAGCCTCTGATTCATTGAGATCAGGCGGAAGGGTAGTCGTAGAAATAAATAGAGATCATGCAGCAGGTGTTATAGATCTTTTCAAAAAACAAAACTTCTCTGACATTATATTAAAAACTGATATAAATGATAATCCCAGGATGATTTCAGCAACTTTGAATTATTAAGGACCATTCCTTTATCTTTGCTAACATCTATTATGAGTACGAAAAATATAGAACAAAAAATTTTAAGCCTCCGCGAAGAGCTCAACAAACATAATCGCTTCTATTATGTAGACTCTAATCCTGTCATTAGTGACAAACAATTTGATATGATGCTTGAGGAATTGATCAAGCTTGAAGCTGAACATCCTGAATTTTTTTCTCCGGAGTCGCCATCACAAAGAGTTGGAGGTACTGTTAGTAAGGAATTTAAACAAGTACGACATAAATATCCAATGCTGTCACTCGGGAACACTTATTCCGAGCAAGAGCTTTCTGATTTTGATGACAGAATAAGAAAGTCAATAGGAGATGATTTTTCTTATGTCTGTGAATTAAAATTTGACGGAGTGGCAATAGGGCTTACTTACAGAGATGGAAAATTGTTGCAGGCAGTAACGAGAGGTGATGGTGTTTCAGGTGATGATGTGACAGTAAATGTCAGAACGATCCGGAGCATTCCCTTGCAACTCACAGGTGATGATATACCTGATGAATTTGAAATAAGAGGTGAAATAATAATGCCAAGACCGGCATTTCAACGTATCAATGCAGAGATGGAAGCACAGCTCATAGAAGACGGCTATGATTCAGAAGAAATTGCTGATCGTCTTCTCAAAAATCCAAGAAATGCAGCTTCCGGAACTCTCAAAATGCAGGATTCAAAAGTTGTAGCCAGACGAGGACTGGATTGTTTTTTTTATGCGATTTTAGGTGATTCAATTCCTGTTGATACTCACTATGACTCTATAAAAAAGGCTTCTCAGTGGGGTTTTAAAGTGAGCAAAGATGTGCAGCTTGTCGAAGATATCAACGGAGTTTTTTCCTTTCTCAAAAAATGGGAACATGACAGGCTCAAGCTTGAATATGATACAGATGGGATCGTAGTCAAAGTCAATTCCTTTGCGACACAGGAAGACCTAGGTTATACTGCCAAATCTCCCAGATGGGCGATAGCGTATAAGTATAAATCAGAAAGTGTTTCAACCGAATTGCTTTCTGTCTCCTATCAGGTGGGACGCACAGGGGCAATTACTCCGGTTGCAAATCTTGCCCCGGTTCAATTGGCAGGGACAACCGTTAAGAGGGCTACTTTGCACAATGCTGACCAAATTGAAAAATTGGATCTTCATCAAGGGGATTACGTGTTCGTCGAAAAGGGTGGTGAAATCATTCCAAAGATCACTGCAGTGGATTTGGCAAAACGAAAGAAGAATTCAATACCTGTTCAATACATTAAATTATGCCCGGAGTGTAAAAGCCCGCTGGTTCGCAAAGAAACAGAAGTATTGCATTATTGTCCGAACCACCTTGCCTGTCCGCCCCAAATCAAAGGACGTATTGATCATTTCATCAGCCGTAGGGCAATGAATATTGATAGCCTTGGCGAAGGCAAAATAGAAATGTTATTCGATCACGGCCTGGTACGCACTCCTGCCGACTTGTATAAGCTTAAAGAAAGTGATATTCTTGGTCTGGAAAAGATCATTGAGCAGGAGGATGGTGCTAGATCAAAAAAGATCAGTTTGCAGAAAAAATCTGTCGAAAATATCCTTAAAGGAATAGAGGCGTCGAAATCTGTACCTTTTGAAAGGGTTTTATATGCGATAGGTATTAGGTATGTAGGCGAAACTGTGGCAAAAAAACTAGCTTCACAATTTCGTTCAATAGATGCCCTGAAAGCGGCTACCGCTGAAGACCTTGTTAAAGCAGATGAGATAGGAGAAAAAATTGCAGATAGCATTTTGGATTTTTTCAAGCATGAGGTTAATCTGAAGCTGATAATGGAGCTCAGGCAAGCAGGTTTGCAGATGGATTATAAAGGTGAGGCCAAACTTGAAAAACTTAGTAATTTACTTGATGGGAAATCGTTTGTAGTTTCAGGCGTTTTCAGTAATTTCAGCCGGGAAGAACTGAAGCAACTGATTGAACAACATGGAGGAAAAAACCTAAGCGGTATTTCTTCCAAAACTAGTTTTATGATCGCAGGAGATGAATCCGGTCCAAGTAAACTGGAGAAAGCTAAAAAATTAAATGTACCCGTGATCTCTGAAAAGGATTTTCTCGCAATGATCGGATTATAAGAATGAGCCTCTCAAAAAATATTCGTGCCAAATTAGGCCAGCTACGCTTCTTAAAAGAAGTTCAAAAGCAGAAACACAAATCAGAAGTCATAGGATTTGATGATGCTGCCAGTATAGGTATCCTTTATGATGCAACGGATGAGCGGGACTATGAAACTGTAAAAGCTTATATCAAAACCGTGCGTAGCACTTACAAGAAAGATATCCTTGCCATGGGTTTTGTGGACAAGAAAAAACTTCCTCCTGCTCAATTCGCACAGTATGGACTGGACTTTTTCACACGTGCCGATTTGGACTTCAGGCTTATTCCCAATAACCCGATCGTAAAAAATTTTATTGAACAGAAGTTTGATATTTTAATAAACTTAAATGCAGGAAATTGTTTTCCGCTCAGGTACATCGCTGCAATGTCACATTCGCGTTTTAGGGTAGGTCGCTATGATCATAAATACACAACTTGTTATGATATGATGATTCATTTATCTCCTGAAACTCCTATAAAAGAAGTTATTGAAGAGACTGAACATTTTCTACGTAAAATTAAACCTCAACTGGCATGAATCTAAATAAGCTGAAAGGCACCGGGGTTGCGTTGATCACTCCATTTCATAAGGATGGACGTATCGATTTTAAGTGTTTCGAGAAGTTAATAAATAAATGTGTCGATGGAAAAACAGATTATCTGGTTCCTCTCGGAACAACCGGTGAAACAGCAACACTTAGTAAAGATGAAAAAAATGCAGTTACTGATTTTGTCACTGAAATAGTCGACTCAAGAGTTCCTGTAGTACTTGGCATGGGCGGGAATAATACTCAAGACTTGCTTCAATCTCTGGAAGAAACGGACTTCTCAAAAATTGATGCGGTTTTGTCCGTATCTCCTTATTATAATAGACCTTCGCAAAAAGGAATCATGCAACATTACAAAATGTTTGCATCTAATTGTCCGGTACCTGTAATTCTATATAATGTTCCTTCGAGGACAGGAAGCAATATGGATGCACAAGTCACCCTCGAACTGGCTCATGATGTTAAAAATATAGTTGGTATCAAAGAGGCTTCTGGTAATCTTGAGAAAGTCATGCAAATCATTAATAACAAACCCAAAGATTTTCTCGTGATAAGTGGTGACGATATACTTGCTCTTCCAATTATTGCTTGTGGAGGTGACGGAGTAATATCTGTAATTGCTAATGCTTACCCAAAAGATTTTTCAGAATTGGTCAGGCAGGCACTTGACGGAAACTTTGACAAGGCCAGAAAACTTCACTATAAACTTCTGGATATCATGCATGCGATTTTCGTTGACGGCAATCCTTCCGGTATCAAAGGCTTGTTAAGTGTGATGGGAAATTGTTCGGAATACGTAAGACTTCCTCTTGTCCCGGTTTCAAAATCGACCTTAAACCGTTTTGAAGCAATGATCTAGGATGTGTATTATACAAAGCTCCGGGAAAAGAGTCTTAATGATCGTATAGTCATATTTTAAAAAAAAACAAATCATGAAAAAGATTTTCGGTCTGATTTTCCTCAGCTTGTCCTTTACCTTTCAGGTCAGAGCTCAAAGTATAATTAACAGTGCAGATCTTCCACATGCCAATGATACATTCAGGGTGAGTATCGGCCAGATTGATCAGAGCCTGGACCTGAGCTCAACCGGCCCGGCTGCCATGTGGGACTTTTCGCAACTCGTTCATACAAGCCAAAGAGTGGATACATTCATTGACGAATCAGCTACGAATCCCATTTTTTCTATCATATTTATTGACAATGCATTTAATAATAACAGAGCAAATCAGGCAACGGCTTCCGCAGGTTTTAGTCTCGGAACTTTTATCAGCCTGACTGACATCTTCAATTTTTATTACAATTCATCAGCATCCTATAAGCAGGTCGGACTGGGAGCAACGGTGAATGGAATTCCATTACCTATTACATATTCACCTCATGATATTATTTATAAATTTCCTCTGCAGTTTCCTTCTGTCGATTCGGCAAATTCAGGTTATGCGATAGATCTTACAAGTACTCTTGGATTATACTACAAGGTCAATAAGACTAGAAAGAATGAAGTAGATGGTTGGGGCAATCTGACAACTCCATTTGGTACATTCGATGTGTTAAGGGTTCATTCTACTGTTGTTCAGCAGGACAGTATTTACATTGATTCACTTACTCTTGGTCTGAATTTTCCGGCGGTCACTACTCATGAATATAAATGGCTGGGTAATGGACAAGGTATTCCATTGCTCCAGATAAATACGACAGGAAATGGAATGATAACACAAATTATTTACAAAGATTCTGTTCATTCTGTCATTGGAATAACAAAAGTTGATCCTTTCGATTTGTTTGTTGAAGTATTTCCTAATCCGGCTGTAAAGAATGCTACTCTAAACTATAAATTGGATAATCCGGCAATGGTCAGTGTGGGAATCCTATCTGCTCTCGGAGAGTCTTTCATTTTTATGGAAGAAAAATTGCAAAATGAAGGCTTGCATTCCATACAAATAGATTTAGGCAATAAAAGTTTGAGTCCGGGTAATTATTTTGTTAAAATGGTTGTCAATGAAAGGACTTATTTGAGACCATTGATCATTTCATCGGTTAACTAACTAAAGTAGAGCAGTACTTTGGATTAAAACTACTTTTCGTTTCTGAGTGCGACCATCTTTATCGCTGTAATAGCTGCTTCCACACCTTTGTTACCATGTTTTCCACCGGAGCGATCGAGTGCCTGTTCCTGATTTTCCGGGGTCAGTACTCCAAATATAAATGGAATAGAAAATTTTATGCTCAGATCTGTCAATCCTGTTGATACTGCCTGACAGATAAAATCAAAATGTCTGGTTTCTCCTTGAATAACACAACCCAAACAAATAACTGCATCGAAAGCATTTTTTTCAGCCAGCCACTGAGCGCCAAGTGTCAATTCATAGCTTCCCGGGACTCTAGAAATTTGAATATTGTTTTGGTCACAGTCATGACTGATCAGGGTTTCTAATGCACCTTTGAGTAAGGAGCTGGTTACTTCCTGATTCCAATCCGCAACGACAATACCGAATTTCATACCTCCGGCAGACGGAATTTGATCAGGATTATATTCGCTGAGGTTTTTAAGTTTTGACGACATAGAGCAAAAAAAAACCGGACTAGGCCCGGTTTGAATTTTTTAATTAGATCCTGCAAGGGCATCAACTCTTGCAATGTACTTATCTATTTGAGTTCCTTCAGAAGAAGTAGAGTATTCTTTCTTTATATTTTCGTATACCTTTTTTGCAGATTTATATTCGCCTTTCATCTCTAATGCATTTCCCCATTTCATCATCATCATTGGAGTCGTGAACGTATTCGGGTTTTCCTTAGATGCCATCTCATAATAGCTAATTGCTTCATCGGTATTATTTAGTTCCATGTAGGCATCTCCAATGACGGCATATACTAATGCGCCGGTGATTTCATCCTTGGCATCATAGCTTTTCAATGTTTCAATAGCCTGGTCATATTCCTTTTTTTTGAAATATGCCATTCCCAGGTAATATCTTGCGATATTTCCTGAAGGACTAACACTATAATCATTAGCTAATTCCTCAAGGCCAGGATTATTTCCATCACCATTGATTGCAAGATTCAATGAATCAGCATTAAAATATTGTTCTGCATGAAAAAGCAGGCTGGAAGCCTCTTTTTCCTTACCTGCTACATATATTTTCTGATAGAACAGGTATCCGGCTACAGCTACAAGCAGGGCACCCAGAATGATTCCAAGGCTTTTTTTGTTCTGATCGATGAAATGTTCAGTTTTATTAATTGCACCGGAAACATCAAAGTCCGGTTCTTGCTTATTTTCAGCCATTTTATTTAATATTTTTCAAAAACAGGCTGCAAAAATAGCTTTTTTTCGATAACTCGCAATTTCTGATGTAAATTTGCAACCTCAGGAGCAGTTTTTATGCCACTGTGCCTAATATCAAAGGCCGGTCAGCATTCAGAATTTAAAATTATCATTAGTGAACCAACCCACCAGCTATGGTTTCTCCAATTAAGATCATCGAATGTCCCAGGGATGCCATGCAAGGGTGGAAAGATTTCATTCCCACTGAACAAAAGATAGAATACATCAATAAACTGCTAAAGGTTGGATTCGATACCATTGACTTCGGTTCATTCGTGTCTCCCAAGGCCATTCCTCATTTAAAAGATTCAGCCGAAGTTCTTGCCGGCCTGGATATGAAGGACGTTTCTACCAAATTGCTTGCGATCGTAGCCAACACAAGAGGTGCTGTGGAAGCATTAGAACATAGTAGGATTGATTATCTGGGATTCCCATTTTCTGTCTCGGAAGAATTTCAAAAAAGAAATACGAATTCAACAATTGATGAATCCCTCAACAGAGTTCGTGAAATTCAAAAATTGTGTCTCGAAAAAAACAGGACCCTGGTCATATATATTTCTATGGGCTTTGGAAACCCTTATGGAGAAGCCTGGAGTGAACAAATTGTTACTCAATGGGTCGTTAAGCTTGCCGATATCGGGATCAAAATAATTGCATTATCGGATACCGTAGGAGTGAGTAATCCTCAAAATATTAGTCAACTTTTCAGTTACCTGATTCCTAAAGTACCTCATGTTGAATTTGGAGCTCACCTTCACTCACATAAACACAATTGGTCTGAGAAAGTAGCTGCAGCATATGATAACGGATGCAGAAGATTTGATAGTGCAATGGCCGGAATCGGTGGTTGTCCAATGGCTGATGATAAACTTGTAGGAAACCTTGCCACTGAAGAACTGGTTAACTACTTTGATGGACCTGCAAATCTTGGCTTAGATGAACATGAGTTTCATCTGGCAATGCAAATGGCAAAAAAAATTTTTCAATCCTGAGCTTTAAGGCAATTGAAAATAGATAAACCCTGGACAGGACTGTATTCAGTGAGTTATGATGATTATAAATTAATGTTCCTTTCAATTCAGGATTTTTTATGAATTTGGCATGGTTTTTACCCATATAAATATGCTAAACCGCATTTTCTTGTAATTTTGCAATTTAGTTCTTCCCGGGACGTTCCTGCATTCTATAAATCATTAAAACGGCTTAGTCAGTCACAGTAAGATGTTCAGTAAAAATATAAGAACTTATATTACCTCAAATCGTTTCATTAAAAGCATGACTATCTTTAATCGTAATATCTTATTATTTATTTCCTTTTTCTCAATTTTCAGCTTGATCTCAAGTCCGGCGTTTTCACAGCATAGTGGTAACGTTCAGATTAATGGTAAGATCAGGAAAGATAACAGGCCTGAAGGTGGTGTCACGATTCAGATTAATGCTCCCGGCGCTCCTGCTCAAACAGTCACTTCAAAAGACAATGGAACATTTAATGTGACTCTCGATTTTCAGAAAGAATATACAATATCATTTATCAAAAATGGACTCGTTTCCAAAAGTGTTGAGTTTAACACTAATGTTCCGCCTCAGGAACTTGATATTATGATTCAAACCGAATTCAACATAGATCTCTTTGCAGATGTAGCGGGGATGTCTCAGGCTTCAGCAATGAATAAACCGGTGGCGAAGTATTCATATAGTCCTACTTACCAGGATTTCGTTTTCGATGCGGGTTATTCTAAACAAATTAAGGCAGAACAAGAAGATACGAGAAAGGCTGCGGAAGAACTTGCACGCATTCAAGAACGCGCACGTTTAGATTCACTTAATAAAATATGGAACGATTCTTTAGTTAAAGTCAAGGAGAAAGAAGCCAGGCTCCTGGCAAGTCAGGCAGAGCAGGATCGTCTGCGAAAGGAACAGGAGAAAGCAAGACAGGATTCCATTAGCAAAGCTCAGGCCAATGCTGCTGCAGCTGCCCAGGCTGCAGCGAGGGAGAAGAGTAGATTGGATAGCATCCAGCAAGCAGAGATTAGAGCTAATGCATTAGCTGCCGCTCAGGAAAAAGAAAGACAGGATTCAATTGCAAGGGCAAATGCTGAAGCTGCACGACTGGCGGCTATTGCCGAAGCAAGAGAGAATGCAAGACAGGACTCACTTAGAAAAGCAGAAGCAGAAAAGGAACGCCAGGATTCTCTGGCACTGCTGAGAGCGGAAGCTGCTGCAAAGGCCAAAGCAGAAGCCGATGCAAGAGCAGAAGCTAAAGCTAGACAAGACTCTATCACAAAAGCCTTGGCAGATAAAGCTGCAAGAGAAAAAGCAGAACAGGACTCTATAGTGCAAGCTAAAGCAGAAGCAGAAAGAAATAGATTACAGGCAGAAGCTGCAGCAAAACGACTTGAAAAGGAACGCCAGGATTCTCTTGAAGAGATAAAGCGGGCAGAAGCGGCCAGACAAAAGGCGGAAGCAGATTCACTGGCGAAAATAGAACAAGATTTATTGGCTAAAGAGAAAGAAAGAAAAGATTCTTTGGCATTAGCTGCCAAGAAGGAAAATGAGCGAAAGAAAGCTATTGCAGATAGCACTCTTGCAGCCAATGAATTGGCTAAGTCTCTTGCCTTAGCCAGAGAAAAAGCGAGACAGGATTCATTAGCTAATATTGAGGCGGAGAAACAAGCAAAGATATTGGCAGATGCTAAAGCCAAACAGGAAGAAGCAGCCAGAAAAAAAGCAGAAGAAGAGGCAGCTAAAGAAGCTGCCTTAAAAGCTAAAGCAGAGGAAGAAGCGTTGCAGAAAGCTCAAGCACTAAAAGAAAAGGAAGCCAAAGATGCTATAGCTAAGCTTGAAGCGGAACAAAAAGCAAAAGCCGAACAGGAAAGACTTGCCTTGATGGCTGCCGAAAAAGCCAAACAGGATTCTATAAATTTAGCCTACCGTCTTGAACAAGAAAAACTGGAAGAAGAAAGACAAAAGAAAGCCATGGCTGAGATTGAAGAAAAGAAAAGATTGTTGGCTAAGGCCGGCGAAACTGAAACCAAAACAACTGCGCCTCCGAAGCCGGCGAATACGGTTCCTAAAATTATTGAATCCGATTATAGAGATGGATTGACTGAAGAAACGATCACTGAGTCAAATCGAACTATTTATCGTACAGTCATAAAGATGGATGGAACTGCATCCAACTATCAAAAGATCGTTTATAATTGGGGTGGAGTATATTATTTCAAGAATGATAATAATATTACTCAGACATTATTCGATCAGGAAATTAAACAGGCTAAAGCTATCCTGGCTAAATAATTTTACTTTTTCTTCAACTGAAAAAATGTCAATACTCTATTATTGATCGCGACTTTTTGTCCCTGCATTATTTACTTTGTTGACAATTTGACACAAAATTTATAATGATATTATCATTTTCTGCTCTGGCATAGTACTTGAAAAATGCCTGCTGTATTAATCTTAAAACAGGAGGTAAAAATGACACTAGTAAAATTTAGATCAAACAATGGTTTTGGAAGAGAAGGTTATGTTCCTTCTATCTTTACTGATTTCTTTCACGATTATTTAGCTGGCGGAATGAGCCCTGCAGCATTCAATGCATCTGTACCGGCAGTAAACATTCATGAATCTGAGAATGAATTCTCAGTTCAACTGGCTGTTCCGGGAATGAAAAAAAGTGATTTCAACATTGAAGTTGAGAACGGAGTGTTGACAATCAGCGCTGAAAAAGAATCTGAAAAAAGTGAGGAGAATGTGAAGTACACGCGTAAAGAATTCTCATACTCTTCATTCAAACGTTCTTTTACAATGCCTGAATCCGTAAACCCGGACAATATTTCTGCATCATACGAAAATGGAGTCCTGGCTCTAACATTGCCTAAGAAAGAAGAAAGTAAAGTAAAACCTTCAAGAGCAATAAAAATTTCCTGATTGTATTGGTTTTTTTTGGAGCGATCTCGTGTTAAACGGGGTCGCTCTTTTTATTTATTGTATGATAACCCTTCATCCTTTAAAATGTATTTTCCTGAGATCCGGAAAGATCATCACAACGGGCTCTATGAGATACAAATTACTTACCTTCGCTGCTTCAAAATTAGCAGATAATGAGTAATTCGAAGACTGATTCAGTCAAAAATGAAAAACCGGTTATTCTTGTAACCAATGACGATGGAATAACAGCTCCCGGTTTACATGCATTGGTTGATGCAGTTAAGGATCTCGGGGAAATATTTGTAGTAGCTCCTGACAGCCCGCAATCCGGTATGGGGCACGCTATCACAATTAATCAACCTCTACGATTGGATAAAGTAGAAGTGCATGGTGATCATCTTTGGTATCAATGCTCCGGAACTCCTGTGGATTGCGTAAAAATTGCTATTGATAAGATACTTCATCGCAAACCTGATCTTTGTGTTTCCGGTGTCAACCACGGTTCAAATTCTTCCATTAACGTTATTTATTCCGGAACAATGTCCGCAGCAATGGAAGGTGCAATTGAAGGCATACCTTCAATAGGTTTTTCACTTCTGAATTATGCACTTGATGCCGACTTCACTGCCGCAAAAGCTGTGGCGCGGATGGTTGCCGAAAATGTGCTCTCCAAAGGACTGCCATCAGGATCATTATTGAATGTAAATATTCCAAATTTAAATCTTGAAGATTTAAAGGGGATAAAAGTCTGCAGACAAGCTATGGCAAAGTGGCGTGAAGAATTTGAAGAAAGGATGGATCCCAATAAACGTAAGTACTATTGGCTCACAGGAAAATTCATTAATCACGACAAAGGAGAGGATACGGATGAATGGGCTCTTGCTAACGGATATGTTTCTGTTGTTCCCGTTCAGTTTGATTTTACTGCACATCATGCAATTCCATTCCTTAATACCATAAGTTATGAGCTTGAATAGCTGGACTAAAGATTCATTTCTTCTTGGTTTTTTCTCAGGGGCGGGTCTTTTGTATATATTCTATCTAATAGTTTCTCAAATTAGATTGTTCATTGTTGAAACAATCCAGGATCCCTATGCTTTCGGTTCCCCAAGATCAGAGCTTATTGCCGTAACTTTAAACCTAATCTGTTTTCGATTTTTATTGCTTCGTTTTAATAGAGAAAAAACAGCCAAAGGCATGTTGTTCGTCACCGTTGTTTCAACTTTTTTATATGTTTTCTATAACTTTGATCTGAAACATTAATCTCTTATGCCAAAAACCTATACTAATACAATGTTGACAGGAATTATTGTTGGAACAATAACACCGGTACTTTCTTTTCTGCTTTATGTTATTATATTTCGACCTGAAGAATTAATTCTTGAGATCCTTGATAGATTTCAAGCAAGAAATGTGCTTTCACATGTAATAAGTTTGTCTGTAATTCCGAACCTTCTTGTTTTCTTTCTTTTCCTTTGGTCAGGCAAAGAGCGTTCCGCATATGGTGTAATCGGTGCGACATTAATTTACGCCATGATCGTTGCAGGAATAATATTCATCTGATGAAGTACTATGTTATAGCAGGCGAAGCTTCCGGAGATCTGCATGGTGCAAATCTCATGAAAGAGCTGCAAAAACTCGATCCAAAGGCTGAGTTTCGTGCCTGGGGTGGAGATTTGATGGAGTCGGCAGGTGCTAAACTTGTAAAACACTATCGTGATCTTGCATTTATGGGCTTCACGGAAGTGATACAAAATTTGAGAACTATTCTTGGCAACATCGCGTTTTGTAAAAAAGATATTGGTGAATATAAGCCTGATGTCCTGATACTCATTGATTATCCCGGCTTCAACCTGCGTATTGCAGAATTTGCTCAGCTTAACGGAATCAGAGTGTTCTACTATATATCTCCTCAGATATGGGCATGGAAGCAAAGCAGAGTGCATAAAATTAAAAAGTATGTTGAAAGAATGTTCGTCATTCTGCCTTTCGAAAAAGAATTTTATTCCCGCTTCGGGATGAATGTTGACTTCGTAGGACATCCTTTACTGGATTCTCTTGAGCAAAAGAAAGACTCCTTTGCCTCAGCTGATGACTTTCGAAGAAAATATAGTTTATCGGAAAAGGAAATTATCGCATTGCTACCGGGCAGTCGAAAACAAGAGATAAGCGTAATGCTTCCTCTGATGTTGTCAGTTCGTAAATCGTTTCCGGAGTTTCAATTCGTTATTGCCGGAGCTCCCTCTTTACCTGCTGAATTCTACAAAACAATTACCGGTGATCCTAATATTCCGGTTATCAGTAATGTCACCTACGAATTGCTTTCTCATTCCTCAGCAGCATTAGTAACTTCCGGTACGGCTACCCTCGAAACTGCGTTGCTTCAAATTCCTGAAGTCGTCTGTTACAAAGGTGGAAGAATTTCTTATACTATTGCCCGAAGTCTGATAAAAGTTAAATTCATCTCACTTGTAAACCTGATCATGGATCGACTTGTTGTTACGGAACTAATACAGGACAAGTTGAATCCAAAAAATATTGAAAAAGAATTAAGAGCCATTTTGGAAACCGATAAGAGAAATAAAATGCTTGAGGACTATAAGGAACTTATCGATAAACTAGGGGGAAGCGGAGCTTCGAAACAGACGGCTGAATTAATGTTTTCGTATTTGAATAAATCTTTATAGTCCGGTCTCCATTTTTCTAATATTAAATGTGTTTTATAAGCTGTGTTTTATAAAATAAACTAATTTCTATTCTGAGCCGCTTACCTTTCGGCTCATGAGTTCAACTTCATTTGCCGGAATTATTCGTTTTGTTCCGGCTTTTTTAACAGGAATACTCCTTTCAACTTTTGTTGATATTGATATTTCTTCCTCTTTATTATTTTTAGTTTTCCTGTTACTGCTTTTATATATCAACAGGTTGATTATTCCATCAAAGTATCATTATTCATTGCGTTGGCTAATTGGAAGTTTCATCCATTTGCCTGTCCTGATCTCCGGTCTTTTACTGACATCTCTTCAAAAAGAGATTAACTACCCTGATCATTTTTCAAAACTGAAAACAGACTCGCTACTAACCTGTATCGTTAATGAAGCACCAATTGTAAAGGGGAAAAATATTCGATTCGAAGCAATAGTTAAAGAAGTAAAACAAGGAAATTCATGGCATAACACTAAGGGCAAATTATTGATCTATTTGCGCATTGACTCACTTATCGTTAAACCAAATTACGGTGATCTGCTGATTCTAAGAAAGATACCTTTAAAACTAAGTCCGCCATTAAATCCCGGGACCTTTGATTTCCAAAAATGGTTGAATAGAAGGGAAATATATCATCAGGTATTTCTTATGCATGATGATTATTTAATTGTCGGGAAGAACAAAGGAAATACTTTATTGGCTTTAGCAATTACCTGGAGAAATTATCTCTTGAATGCCATACGGGATGCAGGAATCCTTGGGCAAGAGGAAGCTGTCTTATCTGCTTTGATCCTGGGCCAGGATGATGAGATCGATCCGGAGCTGAGAAACAGTTATTCAACTGCCGGTGTAATGCATATTCTTGCGGTATCGGGTATGCATGTTGGATTGATATATGGAGCACTTTGCCTCTTGCTAAGGTTTCCCGGGAAGAGTAGGAGACTAAATCTTTTTAAGATGACCTTTCTAATAATTTGTTTGTGGTTTTATGCTATGCTCACAGGACTGTCACCTTCCGTGTTAAGAGCTGCAATGATGTTGTCATTTCTGGTTGTCGGAACCGGACTCCGGCGAAATGCTAATGCAATGAATATTCTTGCAGCGTCTGCGATTGCTTTGTTCCTTGTTTTTAGTCCTTCACTCATATTTTCAGCAGGATTTCAGCTTTCATTCTTTGCTGTGATGGGTATACTTTTTTTATATAAACCTCTCAGCAATATTTTCACTCCCCGCTCATGGCTTGGTACCAGGGTATGGAGTATTGTCGCAGTCTCTATAGTAGCTCAGGTTGCAACTTTTCCATTGAGCATATATTATTTTCATCGTTTTCCCAATTACTTTCTAATTTCTAATTTAATCGTCATACCACTCGGAACGCTTACTATTTTTGGTGGAATAATTGTGTTGTTCCTAAGTTGGTGCCCACCTTTGGCTATATCTCTTGGTAAATTACTAAGTATGATGATTCATTTTCTTAATGAATCGGTTATGTTTTTAGGGGAATTGCCGGGTTCAAGCACAAATGGTATATACTTTTCACTGGAAGCCATGATACTCCTTTATATTGGCATTTTTCTTTTTTCACTGTTTCTTCTCATGAAGCGATCTTTATATTTAGTTTACGCTTCTGCCGTGTTCTCTATTGTCTTTTGTTTTCATATTTATAGAAGCTGGAATACTATGTATCAAAAATTCGTTCTTGTCGGGCATAGCTATCGTCATAGCTATGTTCAGTTTTTCAAAGGACAAAGAGTAATTTCTTTTTGTGATAGCTTGATGAGTGCTGATACAAAATTGAGAATGAGGGTATCAGAAGGTTATTTTTTGGAAAGAGCTATCAAGGTGGAAAATATTGTTTCATTGTTGAATAGGGATTCTATAGCCCGGTCCTTGGATGGAGTATTGATGAAATTACCTTTTGTCGAATTCAATGGTCAACGATTTTATTTTTTGTCTGCAGCAGATCAAATAACTAAGCCTACCTCAACATATATAGATTATGTAATTGTCAACGGAAATCCAAAATTTGACATTAGCGAATTCTTAGCCGGCATTAACTGTAAAAACGTAATCGCTGATGCCAGCAATGCTGCCTGGAGAATACGGGAATGGAAAAAATATTGTGATCAGAAGTCTATCAACTTCATTGATATCTCAAAAACCGGAGCTTTCAGGATAAACATGGAATGATGTTTAGCAAATCTGTTGAAGCATTTAGATCTCAGTTAAAGGGAATGTTCTATCCAGCTTGATACCTTTTTCAGTTTGTGCGAGTAGGGCACATTCCACATTTGGGTCATGCTCGAAAAAGAGTATGAGCTTTTCGTTTACGGCTTTATTCAAAAAATCACTTTTTTCTTCAAGTGTTAATAAGGGTCTCGTATCATATGCCATTACATAGGGTAGAGGAACATGTCCGGTAGAAGGGATCAGGTCAGCACAAAACACTAATTTCCGGTCTTTGTATGATATCATAGGCAACATCATAGCTTCTGTATGGCCATTCACATAAAGAATCTGGAAGCCTTCGAAAAGGTCTTCTCCTTGTTTTAAAAATCGTAGATGACCACTTTCTTGAATGGGACTCAGATTCTCCTTTAGAAAACTTGCTTTTTCTCTGGCATTGGGGTGAGTAGCCCACTGCCAATGATTTTCATTGCTCCAGTAATTTGCCTTAGGGAAGCATAATTCAAAACCATCATGAGATGAATTCCATTTCACGCTTCCTCCACAGTGGTCAAAATGGAGATGAGTGAGAAATACATCTGTGATATCTTCCCGACTGAATCCATGTTTTTCCAGTGACTTGTCCAGAGTCTGATCTCCATTCAGATAATAATAGGAGAAAAATTTTTCACTTTGCTTGTCTCCAATTCCATTATCGATCAGTACAAGTCTGTCGCCATGTTCAACCAGCAGACAACGCATGGCCCAATTACACATATTATTTTCATCGGCCGGATTTAACTTGTTCCAAATAGACTTCGGTACCACACCAAACATGGCCCCTCCGTCAAGCTTAAAAAATCCTGTTTCAATACTATATAATTTCATATTTTATGTAGTTGTCTAGCAAATTAACGAATTTGAATCAATAATCAACAGAATATTTCTATTTGACTAATCACCTTCTTTCTAAATGGCCTTTTTTTAAATTGTAATGTTAGTAATTGTGTGGAAATTGGAAGCATTGATTTGTATTCTGAAGTCTGCACTTATAGTATCTTCGGTAAATATGAGCAAGACTTCAAGTAAAAGAGTTCATTTCATTGCAATTGGAGGAGCGGCAATGCATAATATCGCCTTGGCATTATCACAAAATGGTGATATTGTCACAGGTTCTGATGACGAGATCGCTGAACCTTCACTTTCGAGACTAAGGATGTCGGGATTACTTCCTGATAAAGTAGGCTGGTATCCTGAAAAGATTCATGAAGACCTCGATGCAGTGGTTCTTGGGATGCATGCAAGAAAGGATAATCCTGAATTAATTAGAGCTCAAGAGCTTGGTCTGAATATTTATTCCTATCCTGAATATTTATACGAACATTCAAAAGATAAGCTACGTGTGGTCATTGGAGGAAGTCATGGTAAAACAACCATCACTTCTATGGTTTTGTTTGTTCTGAAAAAATTTGGCATTACATTCGATTTTATGGTCGGAGCCAAACTTGATGGCTTTGATACCATGGTGCAATTATCCGATGCGCCTATCATAGTCCTTGAAGGGGATGAATATCTTTCTTCTCCCATCGATCCAAGACCAAAGTTTCATTTGTATAAGGCTG
Organism: Bacteroidia bacterium; assembly: GCA_035341855.1. GTDB lineage: Bacteria > Bacteroidota > Bacteroidia > AKYH767-A > 2013-40CM-41-45 > QQVM01. The sequence goes on along the minus strand of DAOQWA010000006.1, from coordinate 47,509 downwards.
ACATTGGACTTATAAGCGGTATCGCATGGGATCATGTTAATGTTTTTCCTACTTATCATTCTTATCTTGAACAATTCAGGATATTTGCAGAAGCTATTCCGTCGGAGGGGAGTTTAGTTTATTGCAGTGGTGACAATGAAGTGAATAAATTGATAAAAAATTCAACAATAAAGGCCTCCGCGATCGCATACTCAATTCCCAAACATGAAATCGTCAATGGAATAACTAATCTACTAAGAGATAATGGTACAAAAGTGCCGCTCAAAGTTTTTGGAGACCACAATCTCATGAATATTGAGGGGGCCCGGAATATTTGTCAACTTCTTGGGATTTCAAATGAACAGTTCTTCCGGGCGATAGGAGAATTTAAAGGTGCAGCCAGACGATTGGAGGTTTTGGCTTTAAATGATCAGGTTGCAGTTTACAAGGATTTTGCTCACTCTCCCTCTAAGTTAAAAGCTACCACTGAGGCAGTGAGAATGCAATTTCCGGACAAGCAACTTATTGCTTGTATGGAGCTGCATACTTTCAGTAGTCTGAACGAAAAATTCCTTAGTGAATACAAATCCAGCATGGACAAAGCAGATATGGCAATTGTGTATTTTAATCCAAAGACCATTGAACACAAGAAGCTGGAACCTTTAAGTGAAGACCGGGTGAGAAAAGCTTTTGGAAGAGAGGATCTTGTAATTTTTCAGGATTCTAATTTGCTGAAAGATCATATTCTCAGCATGGATCCTAGAGGTCATGTATTCTTAATGATGAGTTCCGGCACCTTTGATGGACTTTCTTTAGAAGAATTAGCTCAAAAAATTGCCCTAAATACTTTAGCCAGCGCTTGAAATCAGTACATTTGAACTATGAAGTGTTTTAAATTAGTCCTTACAATTTTCATTTTAAGTATCTGCACGCAAAGCCGCGGCCAGAGTAATCAGGTGAATACTGCACCTACACTGGAAGATAATTTCCCAAAAAGGATCGGCGGCCTGAGGTTTTCGGAAACAACGTTGCATTTGGGAACTATTCTCAATAACGCAGAAATAACAGACACGATCAAGGTTTATAATAATTCCGAAGGTCCAATATCTCTATCTATATCCAATAAATTACCGGATTATTTGAAATTGGATATTCAACCTGCAAAAGTAGAATCTAATGCCCAGGCATTGATAATAGTCTCTTATTCGGCATCACTTCGTAAGGAGTTCGGATTTGTCTTAGACAGAATCATGCTCAACACAAACGATCGCGAGCAACCGGAGAAAAATTTGAATATCACGGCTACTATGAAGGAATATTTTCCTCCAAACGCTTCATCTGATTCATTACTACCGGCGAAAGTCAGAATAGCAGAAAGCTCATTTAATTTTGGTAAGATACAGCAAGGCGAAAAGGCTGTTCATGATTATGTTTTCTTCAATGATGGTCAACATGATCTGCTTATTCACCATTCTAAAACCAATTGTGGGTGTGTAAGATCCGAATTTTCAAAGCAACTTATAAGTCCGGGTGACAGTGCTTTTGTCAGCCTGGAGTTTGATTCATTCGGTAAGGAAGGTGACATTTCCAATGAAGTCACCATATTTGTAAATGATCCCGTAAAACCTGAGATAAAGCTTACTATACAGGGTGCGGTTTGGAAATAGTATTTTGAAAGATATTAGGTCTGTGATCAGGTATTGTTTGTTTTAAATTGGTTTCTTTAGCACATGTTTCTCAAAGTTAGCTTGGTTTTGTCATTCATACTTTCAGGTTTACTAAACACAACATCATCGATTGCAGAGATTCCTCAGAAGGATGGTTTTGTTCAAGTTGAAGGTGCATCTCTTTATTATCGTGTCATAGGAGAAGGGACTCCATTGTTGGTATTGCATGGAGGACCGGGACTTGATCACAGTTATTTTATTCCTCAAATGCAAGTTCTGAGTAAGGACTACAAATTAATATTTTTCGATCAAAGGGGATGTGGTCGATCTGTTGAGAAAGTTGATAGCCAAAGTATCAGTATTGACCGGTATCTTCAGGATATTGAAGCGATCAGAAATCACTTTGGATTAGATAAAATAAATGTCTTTGGACATTCTTTTGGCGCTTTGATAGCAATGCGATATGCGATCAGATTTCCGGATCAGGTCAATAGCTTGTTGCTGGTAAATCCTACCCCTGCATCATCAGCCTGGCGGGATTCTTCTTTTTCAATGATCCGAAAAAAAAATGATCCTGAAACTACTGAGAAAATTAGTAAGCTAATGAAAACCGATGATTTCAGGAAACGCAAGTCAGAAGCAATGTCAGAATTTTATCGTTTAAGTTTCAGGTCAAGTTTTTATGATCCCGAAAAAGTAAATGAACTTAGTTTACATTTTCAAGAAAATTATCCTGAAAGTGTGAAGTTGATCGGGCAATTAAATAATGATACAACACTTATTAACTACGATCTGCATTCTGATCTGAAAAAATTAAATATTCCTTCGCTGATAATTGGCGCTGAAGCAGACGTTGTACATCCATTGGCTTTGGAAGAATTGCACAGTGCACTTCGCAGATCTCATTACATTTTAATTGAATCTTGTGGACACTTTCCTTTTATTGAACAGCCGGAACAATTGCTTAAATCAATAAATAAATTCTTTTCGAAGTTTTAGCCTTGGCTCTAGCTTGCTGTATGATCTATCTGGGGTCAGATCCTTAAAGTAATGTCCCGGCAAGAATAAAATATGCCAAAGTAAAATAAAGTATCAAACCGGTCACGTCTACCAAGGTAGCTATAAAAGGTGCCGAGGAGACTGCCGGGTCAACACCAATTCTTTTTAGAAGTAAGGGCAGGAGTGAACCGCTGAGTGTTCCAAACAGTACAACACCTATGAGGGTGATGCCTACCACCAACGCAATTAGCATCCAGTGCGGACCGTAAAAATCCGAAAAGAGTGTCCAAACGGCAATTCTTAGGAAACCAATAGCACCCAGTATGCTTCCTAAAAATAATCCACTCATAAACTCCCTGCGCATCACGCGCCACCAGTCAGAAATTGTTACTTCTCCCAAAGCCATGGCACGGATGATAAGAGTGGCAGCCTGTGAGCCGCTATTACCTCCGGAAGAAATAATCAGAGGGACAAACAAAGCCAGCACAACAGCTTTTTCAAGTTCGTCATTAAAATAACTCATCGCACTTGCGGTGAGCATTTCTCCAAAGAAAAGTACGATAAGCCATCCTGCACGAGCAGAGATCATCTCTCTAAATGATACTTTCAGGTAAGGTTCATCTAAAGCTTCTGTACCACCGAATTTTTGTATGTCCTCTGTATCTTCTTCTTCGATGACATCAACCATGTCATCGATGGTGATGATACCGAGTAAGAGGCCTTTGAAATCAGTCACCGGCAATGCTTCCCGGTTCGACTGTTTAAACATTTCAATGGCAGATTCCTGGTCAGCTCTTGCGTCAAGTGAGATATACTGATGGTCCATCAACTCACTGATAGGTTTGTCGAGAGGCGAGAGAAGCAATTGATTTAACCGTATATCATCAAGCAAAAAACCTTTCGGATCTACGACGTAAATGAAACTGAGAGTCTCTGATGATTTCCCAAATTTGCGAATGTAATCAAGGACTTCCTGAACATTGGTGTTCTCCTGCACTGAGATGTAATCGGGTGTCATCAATCGCCCTATACTGTCCTCAGGATATTGTAAAAGCTGATTGGCAGTCTTCCTTTCTTCGACAGTTAGAAGTGAAAGGTATTTCTGGAGTGATTCTTCAGGTAATTTCTCAAATAAGGCTGTTCGGTCATCGGGAGATATCTGATTGAGAGTGTTCGATAATTGCTCAATGCTGAATGACTGAAGCAGTTCAATTTGTATGTCAAAGTCAAGATTTTCAAAAGTTTTAATCGCCTTCTCAGGCTCCAGGATCTGGAATACCTTTTTAAAATCTATCTCCTTGGTGGTATTAATAAGATCAGCCAACTCTTCAGGCTGAATGTTCAAACAAAGTTGCTTCAGCTTATAAAGGTTGCCTGTGATAAGTCGCTCGGCAAGAAGTTCTTTTTCGTCATCAATGACCATGGGGGACCGTCCATTTTAAAAGATAATAGCTGAATTTCGGTATGCAAGATATAGTTTTCCTTTTGAACAACACAAGAGAACGTCGAAAAGGATATAGTAGATTTTATTGGACTTTTGTTCCGGAGAAAAAATATGATTATACCAAAAAAGCAAGCCGCCGGCTCTTCTTCCGACGGCTCACACACGAAAACATGAACACAAAAACTCCGATAAGATTAACGATAAACATTGCAGTTTGTTTAATGCCATTGTCTTTCTGACGTAAAAATGACAATATTTAACACATATTAACCCTCTTCAGAGTCTCAAAACGCCTTTTTAGCTTAAGCTTCTACCTCTTCGAATTGGAGAAGAGCTGTGTTGCTCTAAGCTGCTTTTACGAAAACTATGAAATGCAATTTTTAAGGGGGAGGAATGACTGAAGCAATAATCATCTTTAGCTGCAGTGGAAAGATCATTCAAGGTTTGTTCATCAAAACTTATTGCTTCGGGTCCAATCAAAAAGGACTTCCCCTGTCCGGTTTCATCAGCGTGGTAGTTCTCAAATAAAAAAAATTATTGATGAGTAAAATTAAGTATGCCTTCGACCGCCCTTCTCTTGAATCAGTTGAACCTGCCTTAAACTGATTGTAGTCGATAGCATGCATCTGAAAATGGTGACATCTTATTTATGCTATTAATTCATCTTAAATGATTGATACAACAGAATCTTTGCTGTATCCGGTGACCACGAAAGGGGTGTCGAATGTGAAACCCATTTTATATATTTGAAATGCAGCTAGTTGTGTTCGGCAATAAAAGTGATCTTTCGAGCCGGGGATCCTGAGAACGATAATCAGACTAATTATCAAAAAGTTTTAGCCTTTTGATAAATCACTTTTTGATGGCCATTTGAGAGATCCAAATAGTCAGGAATTAATAACTTTGCAAAAAAACGATTGATATGAATACTTTTTCTCTCGGTATTGGATCAAGGATCAAACATGCTCAGTTTGGTGACGGTGTCATCGTACAGGTGAAACCGGAAGAATATACGATCACCTTCATGCAGCATGGTATGCGTGAAATTGAAAGGACCAGTTCTGAACTGGAAATCCTGGATGCCAATGATCAGGATAATGATCTGGTAAGTCTGGCTGATATAGAAGTCTTGTTAGTGAATATTCTTAATAAATATTCTGACATCCAACAAAAAGTTGATCTCGGACAAAAGTGGATGGGTGGAAAGGTTGTGTTAGAGCCCGGTGATACATCCTTAAAGTCTAAAGAAATTCCAATGGATGTTTTTTTTAATAAGATCATAATGCTTCGGGATCGGTTAAGGGTATTGGAACAAAGGATCAATTCGCACGATAAATTATCGGAAGAAGATAAAGTGAATATGCAACAGTATATAACCCGTTGCTATGGTAGCCTTACAACATTCAATGTGCTTTTTAAATATACCACTGACGGTTTTGTAGGTGATAAAGGAAGCAAGGATTAGTCCTGTAATTTTTTGGATCACAATCATTATTGTTCAGATAAATATTCCTGACAAAAGAGAATACAATTATTAGAAATCGGGATTCCTGCTCATGAATTATTTATCCGTCGAAAACCTTAGTAAATCATTTTCAGAGAAGATCCTTTTTGATGGGATTAGTTTTGGTATAGCAAAGGGTGAAAAAGTTGCCTTGATTGCCCGAAACGGCACAGGTAAGACAACATTGATGCGTATTCTTGCCGGACTGGAAAGTCCGGAGAGCGGCCAGGTTACCATTAGAAAAGATATACGAGTTGTATATCTCGACCAGGATCCAAGTCTCGATCCCGAATTAACTATTTTGGAATCTATTTTCCGAGATGACAATCCTGTTGTCTCCCTGATAAGAGATTATGAAGCATGCCTTGAACAAAATTCTGAGAACCCCAGGCAGGAAGCTCAGGATATGTTATCCACATTGATGGCAAAGATGGAAGCTGCGAATGCTTGGGATTATGAAGTGAGAGTCAGACAGGTTCTTTCCCGTTTAGATATTCACCATCTTAACCAAAAGATTAAATCTTTGTCAGGCGGCCAAAGAAAAAGAATTGCACTTGCGAAAGTTCTTCTTGAACCTGCAGAACTTATTTTAATGGATGAGCCGACGAATCATCTCGATGTTGAAATGGTGGAGTGGCTCGAGGATTATTTATCTCAATCAGGTATAGCATTACTTCTGGTGACGCACGACAGGTATTTTCTGGATAATGTATGTAACAAAATTATTGAACTAGACAGAGGCAAACTTTTTTCTTATGATGGAAACTTTTCATATTTTCTTGAGAAAAAGTTGGAGCGGGAAGTGAACGAAGCCAGTGAAATGGACAAGGCAAGAAATATTCTTCGCACTGAATTGGAGTGGATACGACGCCAACCGAAGGCTCGAGGGACAAAGTCAAAGTCTCGGGTTGATTCATTCTACGAGCTCCGGGAAAAAACAAGTGGAAAGAGGACAGAAGAGAAAATGAAACTGGATGTCAAGATGAACCGGATTGGAGGAAAGGTCATCGAGATGAAAAAAGTTTATAAAGCATTCGACAAGCTTAAGATACTTCAGGGATTTGACTATACCTTTAAAACCGGAGAACGGATTGGCATCGTTGGTAAGAATGGTTGTGGCAAGACAACCTTTCTCAATATGCTAATAGGTACAGAAGAACCGGATTCCGGTAAGATTAATGTGGGAGAAACTATTGTCTTTGGTTACTATTCACAGCAAGGTTTGGAGCTCAAAGAAGACAAAAGAGTAATCGAAGTGGTGAAGGATCATGCTGAGATGATCCAGTTAAGTGACGGAACAAAAGTTCAGGCTTCTCAGTTCTTAAATCTTTTTCAATTCCCGCCTGAACAGCAACACACATTTATTTCTAAACTTAGTGGTGGTGAACGCCGGAGGCTGCATCTGTTGACTGTTCTTGTAAAAAATCCTAACTTCCTGATACTGGATGAACCAACCAATGATCTTGATTTGCTTACTCTCAGTATTTTGGAGGATTTTTTAATGCATTACAAGGGATGTTTGGTAATTGTCAGCCATGATCGTTATTTCATGGATAAATTGGTCGATCACATGTTTATTTTTGAAGGTGATGGAGTTATCCGTGATTTCAATGGAACATATTCCGAATATCACAGAGCAAAAGAAGAGAAGGAAAAGGTCGAAGCAAAACAAAGGTCGCTGGAATCAAAGGAGGGGAGAGAAAAACTTAAGGAAGCAGCAGCATCCGCAACCGAAAAGAAGAAATTTACCTACAAAGAAAAACTTGAATTCGAAGCGCTGGAGAAGGAGATCGAATTATTGGAGAATGAAAAGACAGAACTCGGAAAACTCCTGAGTGACGCGAGTGCCGGACATGAAGAGCTCAGAAAATGGGCAGAACGTATGGACGATGTTATTCACTTGATAGATGAAAAATCAATGAGATGGTTGGAATTATCAGAATTAGCCGGTTAAGCAGTGGCCTGTGGATAAAAACAAAAAATACCCTGCACTGATAAGTTCATGATTCCGTTCTTTATGCTAAAATATTTTCGATAATTATTCATGATTGGAGCGCTTTTTAGAAATCGGAATTCATTTCAGGTATTTCAATACCAGAATTTCAGACGATTTATTTTTTCAAAGTTTTTAGCATCACTGGCAATACAGATCCAGTTTGTAGTTCTAAGTTGGCATGTGTATGAGATTACCAAGGATCCGCTTTCTCTAGGTTTGATAGGACTCGCAGAGGCAATTCCGGCTGTAACCTTAGCTTTATATGGCGGACATGTGGCCGACAGAAATGATAGAAGAAAAATCATGGCCATCGTGCAGTCATGCATGATGCTATGCTCCCTGGCTTTGCTGGCAATCACATTGTATTATGATACTTTGGCTCCTGAATTACAATCTGCTGTACCCTTTTATATCGTGATGTTTGTTATTGGAATAATCCGTGCCTTCTACAGTCCTGCACAATTGCCTTTAATGACTCAGCTCATTCCTCGCTCAGCTTATGCAAATTCCTCTGCATGGAGCAGCACAGTTTGGCATATTGCCGTCGTTGTGGGGTCTTCTGCCGGTGGCTTGTTGCTGGGTTTTCTTGGAAAAACTTTTACTTACTCTGTTGTAGCTATTTTACTTTTAGGGGCGCTTATACAGATGTTGAGAATTCCAAAACAGCCTGTACAGGTAAGTGTTATGAATGAAGGTGTACATAAAAGTATCAGGGAAGGTATTCGTTTCGTATTCAAGAATCAGGCAATAGTCGGAGCCTTGTCTTTGGATCTCATTGCAGTCTTGTTTGGTGGAGCTATGGCAATGCTTCCAATTTTTGCAAGTGATATACTTCATGTAGGAGAAAAAGGTTATGGTTTTTTAAGAGCAGCGCCTTTTGCAGGTTCTGTTGTTATGGCATTGTACATGACGAGATACCCACCATTACATAACTCCGGAAGAAAGTTGATGATTTGTGTTTCCGGCTTTGCAGTATGTATGATCATCTTTGCTTTAAGCAAAAGTTTTCTGCTGTCTCTATTCATTCTTGCTCTCAGTGGTGGATTTGATAATGTTAGTGTAGTCATCAGATCGACTATCATTCAGTTACTCACTCCCGATGAAATGAGAGGAAGGGTATCTTCTGTAAGTACTATGTTTATTAGTTCATCGAATGAAATCGGGGCTTTTGAATCCGGTTTTGCTGCTAAGCTGATGGGGCTTATTCCATCCGTGATCTTTGGCGGGGGCATAGCATTATTAGCCGTAGCAGGAACTGCTATATGGATGCCGGGTCTCAGAAATCTTTCGCTTGATAAATTGGAGAAAGAAGTCTCTTGATTTATTGTTTTTCTTGAAAATGAAGCAGTTTTTTTCTAAATTTGAGATTATAATCCTAAGCTTATGTATACTTCACAAAAAGAAATGCCGGCAGATTCAAGGGTATGGGTGTATCAATGTAACCGCTCTTTGAATGATGAAGAAGCAGATATGGTGAGGCAGAAGGCTCATACATTTGTGGATGAGTGGACAGCTCATAAGGTCGCATTAAAAGCGAGTTACGACCTGCGTTATAATCAGTTTTTAATTCTAATGATTGATGAAAAACAGGCTGCTGCCAGCGGTTGTTCTATTGATTCATCGACACATTTTGTAAAAAATCTTGAGCAAGAACTGAAAGTTTCTTTTTTTGATAGACTAACCTTAGCGTATTGGGCTGATGGCGTCCTCAAATTGGTATCGAAAGATGAGTTTGAAGTCAGAATGGAAAAAGGAGAAATAACAGAGGATACCATAGTATTTAATAATCTTGTTCAAAGTAAGATCGATTTGGATACGAAGTGGGAAGGTCCTCTTAAGAACAGTTGGCATAAAGCGCTGCTTGAAGTATAGCTGTATAAATGTCAGCAAACTGTATCAATGCTATCTTCCTCTGCCTGTGAATGAAGATTTGATGCTGTCATAAGACTTTTACTGAAATTTTTATTGAAATTCCGGCGATGAAAAATATCGTGATCAAGCAGGTATTACCCTCTGAATATAAGTTGTTGGCTTCATTTGGCCGTGAAACTTTCTATGATACATGGAAGCATTACAATACTGAGGCAGATATGCAACTGTATCTCGATGAAGCCTTCGATGAAAATAAGATACTAAAGGATCTGGAGAATAATTCGGTTAACACTTTTCTTTTCGCTTTTGACGGAGATGTATTGACCGGCTATGTTAAATTAAGAAATGACCGCACTTATCCGGAGTTGAATGGTGCTAAAGCACTGGAGCTTGAACGAATTTATGTGCGCAGAGAATATCAGGGGAAGTCTATTGCTAAATTGCTTATGGAAGAATGTTTTTTTCTCGCCAGGAAAGGAGATTATGGTATAGTCTGGTTAGGAGTAAATATTGATAATCATCGCGCTATAGCTTTTTATAAAAAGTATGACTTTGAAACCTTTGGTACTAAAATGTTTAAACTTGGTGATGCTGAAGATCAGGATTTCCTGATGAAGAAAATACTTTAGACATGTGAAGCATAATTACCTGTCATAAAAATCTCTTCTTTTAATCAACTTAAGATCCTGGAGGATAGGAGACTTCACGTTGATCTGAAAATTGTAACTCTCCTGAAAACCGAAAGGTATCCAGTTTAGTCGCATTTCCCAGCAATGCAGATCTCTGAAAATATTTACACCAAAATTTGTAAAGCGGCCATCTACAAGATCGTACCACGAATTGAAACCGACTTTCCATTGCGGAGTCAGACTTAGATCACCATTGATGCTGGCAGATTGATTCGTGACGGAAGATAAATTTCCTTGCCTCGAAAAGGAGTAAGTATAGCTCACACTCAGATTGTACGGCACATCAAAATCGACATACTCTTCAGGGTGGCGGTAAAGGTAGTCCAGCTCTTGCCTTGTATATTTGGTTCCTGATTTTTGTTTTTGTTTTGCCAAAGAGAAACTCATGGAGACATTCGCATTTGTAAGCCTAAAAAGTTTTCCCGTTTGATCTACCAAATATTTATTGAAGTCTCTATTGAATTCATCAACTGCATAAGGATTTAGTGTTCCGCCAAAATTAATTCCGATTCTGTTGAACAGTGTGGTTCTGGCACTTATACTTACCGGACTCCATTTCATAGAATCAGCTATAAGATTATAATTTGCTCCCAGGCGGAAACTTTCCAGTAGCCTGATCTTCTTTTCAGTCGCACCGGTATCAGATCTTGTTCTTACTTTCATCTCAAGGTTGTTATCGAGACCAAACGAAAGTGCTCCAAACTTTCCGGCTGAAGGCCCGCCATATACGGTATTCTGGAAAATTGAATAATTGAGTGTACTTCCTAGTGTGTCGGATTGAATAGTTTTATAATATCCATAACGACTTTGACTGAAGTCCGGCCGGTAATTAATAGATACAGTTGGAGTTAATACGTGGCGAACTGCGGATATTGGTCCTCTCTTCATCTGATACATGCCATATACTCTTGTTGAAAGTCCTGTACTGAACTGATAGTCACGCGCTGCTGTAAATTTATTTACAGTAAATGTGTCGACCTTCTGCCTTTCTACATCCCAATCGTACTGCGTTGTCTTGAAGTACCATCTTTCAGTATAGTTGGCAGAAGGACTCATTGTAAAATATTTTAATACTTTGAATGAAGTAGAAATTGGTATGGTATGTTGAAGACCATTCTTGAACTCTTTCAGGCTTTCATCCTTGAACAAGAGTGTGTCTTTTGTCTGAATATAATTTGTAGCTCTCAAAGAATAACTCGTGCCAATTTTTTCATACCAGCGTTGTATCCCTGCAGATTTTTTTCTTTTAAATGGACTTATCCGGGAAACGTTAAAACTCACATCAGGAGCTGTGATTCTTATATCTTTAGTAATGATGTTTTGAGTATGATTAACCGATACTCCCAAATTGAATGGTTTATCCGGAAAAGATCTCGCATAAGCTACCGACGACTGAAAAGTATTTGAAAGGAAATTGTTTACTGAGGAAATTGTATTTTGGTAATACTTTGAAGATCCAGCACTAACATTAGCATTGAAAGAACGATTCGGATTAGCCTTTGGATCCTGAGCATGTGTCCAGTAAATATGAAAATCTTTTTGATTTGAAAAATCAGGTAATTCTCTTTCACTGTTGATCGTATATGCATAACTCAGGCGTACGTTCCCCGAATATTTGTAACGTTTCTTATAAATGCTGGAAGCATCTACGGTATAGCTTCCTTTGGTATAAAGATCTGTAGTGAGTGCAAGATTAAAATAGTCGTTGAACCCAAAATAATAACCTAAATGCTGGAAGTAAAATCCACGTTCTGCTGATTCACCGAATGCGGGAAATATTAATCCGGATGATCGCCCTTTTTTATTCGGGAAAAAACCAAAAGGAATGAACAAGGGAGTAGGTACTTTTTCTATTGTAAGATATGCCGGACCTGTCACAATCTTATTATTCGAGATCACCTTCAACTTATTGGAAGCAATAGAATAATGCGGAGTGTCCAGATTACAAGTAGTGTACTGTCCGTTTTTTATGTAGAAATTATTTTCAGGATCCTTCTTGACGACCTCACCATGGATAAAGCCATCACCTTCCTGTGTAATGACATAAGAGATCCTGCCTTTTTTCGTTTCAAAATTATAACGCAATGCGTTAGATCTAAATTCTTGAGGCCCTTGTGAATATTTTGGTGAGCCGATTAGATTGCCGAGGCTATCAAGTGTTCCTTCAGCATAAAGTTCCTTTTGGCCCATATTGATCTTGATGTAATTGGCTTCCAGATGCAGGTCTTCATAATCCACAGTAGCATCGCCATATAGATGCACTGTCTCATTCTGAAGGTCGGCCAGGATGGAATCCTTTGCATGGTATTTGATCCTTGACTTCAGTGTGTTGTCAGACGAGACCAATGTGTCCGCTTCAATCCTCAGAGTATCACTGCTTTGAAGAGTATCATCGGGGAAAGCCGGAACAGAATCAGCCGGCAACTCCACAAGCCTTGAACCAACAGCAAATTGTTGAAAAACAAGCATGAACACTACCGAAAGAAGGGCTGATATTTTGGATACTTGCGACAACAAGTTGAGTTTAATAATTGTGTTTTGACGCCAAAACTAAGGAAAAAATATTGTCCGCGTTTTCCCGGGGTTCTGAGACTCTTTTGTCTTGGGTGTCTGATACTTTGTACATCCTTTTCTCCACCGTTAAGAACTCATTATACTTTGACAAGGGTTGTGATTGATGCAGGTCATGGTGGGCATGATTCAGGTTGTCTGGGCAGTAAATCCAAAGAAAAAGATATCGCTTTAAAAATTGCATTGAAGCTTGGAGCATATATTGAAGAAAATTTTCCGGATGTAAAAGTGATATATACTCGCAATAAAGATGTTTTTGTTGAATTGCATGAAAGAGCGTCAATTGCGAATAACGCTAAAGCTGATCTGTTTATTTGTATTCATGCCAATTCAGCATGTTATTTTGACAAAAAGAAGAAGAAGGAAATGTGTAACAAAGAAACACGTGGTGCCGAGACATGGGTCATGGGTTTGAATAAGAGTGAAGCAAATTTAGAAGTTTCAAAAAGAGAAAATGAAGTCGTTCTGCTTGAAAAGGATTATACTCAGCAATATGATGGTTTCGACCCTAACAGCCCTGAGGCTAATATTATTTTTTCGCTTTATCAGAATGCCTTTCTGGACCAGAGTCTAAAAATGGCTTCATACATACAACAGGAATTTGTAAAAAATGGAAGGAACAACAGAGGAGTTAAGCAGGCAGGATTTCTGGTGTTATATAAAACGACTATGCCAAGTATACTCATAGAGACAGGCTTTCTGTCCAATCTGGATGAAGAAAAATATCTTAACTCAGATAAAGGCCAGACTGAAACAGCTGAAGCTATATACCGAGCTTTTAAAAACTACAAGAATAGTGTAGAAGTTGTTATGCCAAAAAGTGATCCTAAAGAAGTTGAAAAATATTCTTCCAAAAATGACCAGAGCAAGGATGAACTATTATTTGGCGTTCAAATATTATTTTCATCGAAGCCATTGAAAAATGGTCATCCGGATTTTAAGGGTGTGAATGATGTTATTGAAGAACAAGATAAGGGAGCTTATAAATATACTGTCGAAAGGCTCACAAGCCTGGATAAAGCCATTGATCTGCAGATTAAAATGCGGGAGAAAGGCTTTGCTGATGCCTTTATTGTGCCTTATCATAATAAGAAGAGAATCAGTATGAAAGAAGCCCGACTTTTGTTGGAAAAGATGAATTAAAAGAAATTACATACTTTTAAAAAAAATCTGATTGACCTGTAAGCCGGTTGCCTATAGGAAAAATTAGAATAAATTATGATGAAGCTCTCTAAAGAAGTAAAGATTGGCATAATAGTAATAGCAGGAATTCTGCTTGGGTATTGGGGGATCAATTTTTTGAAAGGCAGAGATTTTTTTAGCAGCCGCACATTAGTTTTCGCAGTGTATAACAGAGTTGATGGCCTTGCTCAATCCAATTCGGTTTACATCAATGGAATGAAAGTCGGAATGGTTAGAAAACTTACACTACTGCCTGATTTTTCCGGACGAATTCTTGTCAGCCTCCAAATTAATCATGATCTGAAAATCCCCAGAGATTCAGAGGCTGAAATTTACGGAACGGATCTGCTGGGAACAAAAGGAGTGAGGATCATTTTTGGTGAAAGTAAGGAAGACCTTCAGGATGGCGACACGCTACGTGCAGATATTCAAAAAAGTTTAACTGAAGAGGTGAACTCTCAGGTAGCACCCTTTAAACAAAAAGCCGAAAGTTTACTTTCTTCAATGGATTCTGTCCTTGCCATTGTCCAGGCTGTGTTTAACGAAACTACGAAGCAGAACTTAAAGAATTCATTTCAGAGCATTTCAAATTCATTGTCATCGATAGAACACATTGCATCAAATCTGGATACAGTATTATCTGCTAAAGGCCGGTTACAAAGTATCCTTGCCAACATAGAGTCTATCAGTTTGAATCTGAAAAACAATAATGAAAAGATCACAGGGATACTGGATAACTTTCATCAGCTTTCCGATACTTTGGTAAAAGCAAACTTTGCCGGTACTGTTGAGAACGCAAGAAAAACTTTAGAAGAAACAGCATCGATATTTGACAAAGTAAACAAGGGTGAAGGTTCACTGGGAATGCTTGTGAATGATGATAGTCTTTATACACACCTGAACAGCTCTGCCCGGGATTTAGATATACTATTGCAGGATATACAAATGAATCCAAAAAGATATTTGAACTTCTCCGTCATCTCTTTTGGCTCAGGAAAGAAGAATAAAAAAACTATCTCGAATTAAAAAAAATGATCAGCCGGATCCTTTTCATTTTATTTCTTGCCGCAGCCATATTTTTGTTTGTCAAGAATGTCTCGCGCATATCAAGAAATATTAAGCTGGGCAGAGAACTTGATAGAACTGATAGTCCTTCGCAAAGGTGGATGACGATGATCAGAGTAGCTCTTGGTCAATCGAAGATGGTTGCCAGACCTATTGCCGGTGTATTACATATTTTGGTTTATCTGGGATTTGTGATCATCAATATTGAAGTTCTGGAGATTATTATCGATGGGGTCACAGGAAGCCATAGAGTGTTCAGCGTGATTGGACCTTTGTATGATTTTCTGATTGGTAGTTTTGAGATACTTGCTATATTAGTTCTTCTGGCTTGTCTAATCTTCCTTGTGCGCAGAAATGTTTTACGTATTAAAAGATTTTGGATGAAGGAGATGACAAGCTGGCCTCGGACAGATGCTAATCTCATCCTTATCACTGAAATACTTTTGATGACAGCATTTCTAACAATGAATGCTGCAGATCAAATCCTCCAGCACAGGGCTTATACGCATTATGTTGAAGCAGGTAGTTTTCCTGTCAGCTCTCTCTTTGCAGGCAATTTCAGCGGGATGTCGAGTGAAGGACTTGTCATGATAGAAAGAATCTGCTGGTGGTTTCATATCATAGGGATTTTAGTCTTTCTGAATTATGTTCCATACTCTAAGCACTTCCATATTTTCCTTGCCTTTCCGAATACTTATTATTCAAATTTAAAGGCGAAAGGTAGTTTTACAAATATGTCAAGTGTCACCCGAGAGGTTAAGTTGATGCTGGACCCATCGGCAACTCCACCTGAAGGAACAGTGCCGGAACGTTTTGGTGCCCGTGACGTCTTTGACCTTAACTGGAAACAACTAATGGACGCTTATTCTTGTACAGAATGTGGGCGTTGTACTTCTGTTTGTCCGGCTAATCAAACCGGGAAGCTTTTATCGCCACGTAAGATAATGATGGATACGCGGGATCGCCTGGAAGAAGCGGGTAAAGGTATTGACAAGAACGGTGCTGATTTTCGAGATGATAAATCCTTGCTGTCTTACATTACCGAAGAGGAGTTGTGGGCATGTACAAGCTGCAATGCATGCACAGAAGCTTGTCCGGTCAACATAGATCCACTGAGTATTATCTTGGATGTTCGGCGATATCTGGTCATGGAAGAATCCAAGATGCCATCCGAATTAGGTGGGATGTTCAACAAAATAGAAAATAACGGGGCTCCATGGCAGTTCGCCCAGGCCGACAGATTTAACTGGTCAAAGGACGATTGAGATGGATTTTACTCTCATAATTCAACATCAATAGATTTCAAAAATGGAATTCAAGATCGAGACAATGGCTGATTATGCCGCAAGAGGTGAAAAGCCGGAAGTGTTGTTTTGGGTAGGATGTGCAGGAAGCTTCGATGAAAGAGCGCAAAAGATCACCCGCGCTGTGGCTAAGATCCTTCATCACTCAGGAGTGAAGTTTGCTGTACTGGGTACAGAGGAATCTTGTACGGGAGATCCTGCCAAACGAGCAGGGAATGAGTTTCTTTTCCAAATGCAGGCCATGATGAACATTCAGGTGTTAAATGCTTATGAAGTTACACGAATCGTCACTGCTTGTCCGCATTGTTTCAACACACTAAAAAATGAGTATCCGGAGTTGGGAGGGAAGTATGAAGTATTCCATCACTCAGAACTTTTACAATCTTTGATAAATACCGGACGCCTTAGCATCAGCGGCGGGGCTTTTGCAGGAAAGAAAATTACATTCCATGATCCTTGCTATCTCGGTAGAGGAAATTCTGTCTATGAAGCACCTCGTGAGGTGATAGAAAAACTCGATTCTGCATTGTCAGAAATGAAGAGATCTAAAGCCAAAGGTTTTTGTTGTGGTGCAGGAGGCGCACAAATGTTTAAGGAGCCGGAACAAGGAACCAAGGATGTAAACATCGAGCGCACAGAAGAAGCTCTGTCGCTAAATCCTGATGTGATTGCTGTTGCTTGTCCGTTTTGTATGACAATGATGACTGATGGAGTAAAGAATTTTAATAAAGAGCAAGAAGTAAAAGTTCTTGATATAGCCGAGTTGATTTTAACTGCAAACGACCTTTAAAAAATAATTTTTCCTTAGATGCCTTTTATTCTGGCTACTAAAGTCCGAATTCCTTCTCTACTTGATGCATCTATACGCCCTTGCTGAATAACAAGGTCGTTATTTGCATTTTCATTCAAAAAATATCTGAATACAAACGGTGCATCCGGTGAAGCCCAGCCTCCGATCTGCCCAAATCGAAGATCGCTGAACTGAACTGTATCATTTTTTTGTTCTATGGAATAGTAACCTGCTGAGAATCGAATTAGTTTCTGAACTTCTTCATTTGTTTTGTAATCGTCGAGTAAGGAATCATTCTTTGGGTAGAAATGAAACGGCATATCATTGCTTTGGTCAAAGATGCTATGATAAGCAATCATATAACCATCATCTGTTTTGGCAACTACGTACCATAAAAAATTATTAAGTGGAGTAGGTGTGCTGAAATATTGATTGTAAGCGATGGATTTCTCCTTCAGATTATCATTGACTATTTTATCTACGTTTATCTTGTTGAAAATCGAATAGAATATGTAAACAGTGCTGATTAGAACTGCCGAGATTGCCCATTTCAACCTGTGTGGGTGTGTTCTTTTCAGAATGAGCAAGGCCAGACATGAAACGAGCAAAGCAATGGTGTAGAATGGGTCTGCAACAAACAGAACATTAAATGAAACACGATAATGACTGAAGGGCTCAAACCATCCGGTGCCGTAGGAAGTTAGGGCGTCTATCAATATGTGAATGAATATTCCGCTACCCCAAATAAGGAACCAATCTTTATAATTCATTCCTGAATCAGCGTATTTTTTCCTGAAAAACCAGGCAAGTAGTGGAGTAGCCAGTAAAAGGAACAAAATGGAATGAGTAAAACCTCGATGAGCCAGGAGAGAATCTGCCTGATTCATCCAGGCTCCTGTAATTACATCAATGTCAGGAAGGTTATTAGCCAAAGCACCCCAAAGCATCGCTTTCTTCCCGATTTTCTTCCCTGCAATCGCTTCACCAATGCAAGCTCCTAGTACTGTATGAGTTAATGAATCCATATTAAAATCGGGTAATATTCTGAGGCTAATTTAACCTCAAAACTAAAATAAAATTAACTTTGCAAAAAAAGATATAAAATGAATGTAGCAGTAAATAAAGTAGTGACCGTCACTTACATTTTGCATGCAAATCTTCCTTCTCAGGAAAAACAGCATATTGAAACAGCTGATAAAAGCCGTCCACTTACTTTTCTCCATGGCGTAGGAATGATGATCCCCGGTTTTGAAAAAGGACTGGAAGGAAAAAAGGCAGGTGACACTTTTAGCTTTGATATCGAAGCTGCAGATGCCTATGGTGAAAATGATGAGACCGCGATCATCAAATTACCTATTGAAATCTTTAAGGTTGAAGATAAGATCGATTTCGAGATGCTGAAAGTTGGAAACATGTTACCAATGAGCGACAATCAAGGAAATACTATGAATGGAAAAGTGGTTGGATATGATGATACAATGGTAACGATGGATTTTAATCATCCTTTGTCAGGACATCTTCTGCATTTTTCAGGTGAGATCGTGGAAGTGCGTGATGCTTCGCCGGAAGAGATCGAACATGGACATGTGCACTAATTCGAATTAATATCTTCTTGATACCGTACAAAAAAGAAAACCGCTGAATTCAGCGGTTTTCTTTTTAAGTATCATACTCTAAAAAAAATATATCTGAATTAAACAGATCGATTTAAAAAGGAAGGTCATCCTTCTCTCTGGAGGGGTTGGTTTCGTATTCAGGTTCTCCCTGACTGGAACTGTTTCCGCCGGAACTTCTATCAATTTTCCATGCTTCTAGCGAATTGAAATATTTTATCTCACCTTGAGGACTTTCCCATTCTCTTCCGCGAAGGTTAAAATGGACAGTCAACGCTTCACCAACCTGTGCACCATCAAGCAGGCTGCAACGATCTTGTGTGAGCTGAAAGCTGATGTGTTGTGGATACTGAGATGAATTGTCGGTCAGTACAAATTCTCTTTTTTTAAATCGGTCATTGACCGCTTGTGTTTCTTTTAATACTTTTAGTACTCCGCTTACTTGCATAATTTTGGTTTATTTACCGCAAAGATATTAAAATTGGGCTTGAATGAAAACCGACAGGACTTTGTTTATAAGTTTTTGAGGAAAAATTCATATATTTATAAGCAATCAGATGAAAACTAATCCTTGGTTTTTCATCATTTTCAATGCAAAATTGCCTGTCTCAAAATAAACTGCATATATTTACTATCTCAACTAAGCTTTAAAATGAACAGACTTCTACCAATTTTACTATGCTTGTGCGTATCAAGTCATGCACAAACATTTACAAATTCGAATCTGGTACCTATACCAAACAATAACACTGATATTTCAATTCCTATTCCGGTTGGCGGATTAGTTTCAAGTATCGATAGCTCATTTGGTTTAGGGGCAGTCTGCTTAAATATTTCTCATGAGTACACAGCAGATCTTTTAATTCGTCTTCGCTCACCTGACGGTAAAATTGTAATCCTTGCGGATGCTAAGGGAGGAAGTTCAAATGGATATCCGGGAACCTGTTTCCAGGAAAATGGAACAGGAGGTTGGATCCATCTTGCGCCAACACCTTTCTCAGGATCTTATTTTCCTCAGGAATCTCTTAACAATTTTAATGATGGCTCAAATCCCAACGGAGTATGGGAGCTTTTGATCCGTGATATTTTTACACCGGCTGATACCGGATCTATACATTATGTGAACCTCACATTCATGTTTAATCCGCCACCTGATCCTTCAGCCAGCTCCGGTCCATGTAGTGCATCAAATCCTATGGGCTGTCAGTGTCCGGATGGTGTTTCGACTGATTGTGACCTTCTTCCGGATATGACCGCGTCTGCTCTTTGCATACAAAATGATCATACGGAATTTCCCGGAAATATAACATTGGCAAATGCTACACCAAATATCGGTTATGGACCTCTTGAGATCCATGGTACAGGCTCTTGCTATTGTGATACCGTAGCCGTCTCTTGTTCAACTCCTGTTTGTCCGGATGGCACATCACCGGATGAACTTGTGACTCAAAGAGTATATCACCGCTCTAATAATTCTATGACATATTATGATCGTCCTGCCGGTACAATGAGCTTTCATCCGACTCACGGTCATGTGCACGTGGATAACTGGGCTGACTTCACACTAAGACGCGGCACAAGTGATCCTGATGCAAGAAACTGGCCTGTCATTGGAGAAGGTACAAAAGTTAGTTTCTGTTTGGTGAACCTTGGTGATTGCGATAGTGATTTTGGCTATTGTGTTGACTCTATGGGGAATTCTCTGGGTAAAGCGGATATTCCTAATTCAGATTTTGGAACTGTCTCAGGTTGTAGTCGTGATCAGGGGATCTATGTTGGTAATCTGGATATTTACAGCTCAGGACTAAATGGTATGGGGATTATACTGCCACCAAATACATGCAACGGAGATTACTTCATTGTCTCCATTACAGATCCCAATAATAATATGCTCGAAATGAATGAGGATAACAACTGGGTTGCAGTACCGATCACACTCACTCAACAAAGTGCCGGGTCTTTTCCTGTAATGGGATTCATGTATACTGTGAATGCTAACACAGCGAACATGGTTGCAAATGCTGTTGGTGCAGATTCACTTGTTTGGAATTGGGGCGATGGTTCTGCTGACGAAACTACAACCAATATTTTGCTACCACATACCTTTCCCGGACCGGGCACCTATACTGTAACTTTGACAGCATACAACCAGTGTGGTCCGACTGTTACTATTGAAGATGTTGTAATCCTTCCCATTGGGACAGGAATTTCAGAGAATGAAAAATTGCTGGCATTAAAAGTATATCCAAATCCAACCCGAGGTACATTTACTATCTCATACTTTCTGGGTGGATCAGATAATGTCACTTACACTATCTCTGATCTTACAGGTAGGGTATTGGATGAACATAATACCCTCATGCAAACTGCCGGAAAGCATGAAGTAAATATTGTTGCTCAGGATAAAGGAATGAGTCCGGGGATTTACAATTTTAAGTTAATGACTTCCAATACAATGCAGACAATCCGCTTGATCGTGCAATGAGCATGATCCTGATGATATCTCATGCCCTGAAAAATTCTTCAGGGCATTTTTTTTTTTATTTTTGGGAGCTGATGAGTTAGTCAATGCATCATCACAAAGAGCGGAATGGATATTCTTCTCTTTAAATATTGTATTTCTCTTATGATCAGAATTGCAGTCCTTTTATTTTTTTCCTTATGGTTTTATCCTGCCTCAATTCATGCTCAGGTTAATTTGTTATGGAAAAACCCCATTAAAACATCCTTGAACAGTGTAAATCAAGCTGTAAGTCTTGAGTTGGATCAGTTTGGGAATTGCTATATTCTTGGAATCACTTGGGTGGCTGATTCAACGAAAGACATTTTGCTTATGAAATTTGATCCGAATGGAGGGGAGATCTGGCGCCGATTTTATGATAGCCCTGCTCATCATGATGATATTCCTATTGCCATGTGTCTTGATCACTATGGTGACGTTATCATTGCCGGAAGCAGTAAGGATGGTAAAGGGGGGGCTGACATTTGTTTGGTTAAATTTTCTAACGAAGGAGTTCCGGTGTTTTCACAGATACTAGACGGTCCATCATCATTGTTCGATTCACCTACGGCAGTAACATGTGACCCAATCGGGAATATATATTTGACCGGCTATGTCTCTACGCCGGATTCAGGATTAAATGTTGCTCTTTATAGGTTTTATCCTGACGGAACAATGTCATGGTTCAAAACATCAGGTTCAATGAATATGGATGTCGGGAATGTTTTGATTAGCGATGATTCATGCAACGTTTATATGGGAGGAAATTATAATATGGCTATCAGATCCTCTGATATGTTAATTCAAAAGTTTGACTCATCCGGACTGAAAAAATGGGAATATATTTATGATGGAATGTTATCTATGGGTGATGCTGTATTTCACATGACTGCAGATGACTCAACCAATCTATACGTGACCGGGTATTTAAATCATGGCAGTGATCGTTCGGATCTTCCAATTTTTAAGCTGGACAGAAATGGAGAGCTTCTGCAGGAAAATTTATTTTTCGGCGGGATGACTGATTGTATTAGCAAGCAAATTTTTGTCGACAAATCGGGAGTCTATGTCACAGCAACACAAAGTGATTACATGAGGGGGACAACTGCTACTCTTGCTCTGCATTATAATAAGGCAGGAGAACAAAAGTTGGTAATGAAAAATGAGAAAGGAATACGGTTCGGGAAAGTTATCCCTTTGTATGGCTCTACTTATATTCTTGGTACAGGATTAATTCGACCCGAAAACACCCTCATCCCCTTTGTAGCAGAAGTTGACACTTCGGGTGAATTTATTTGGGAATATGCTGATTCATCCATTGCCGGATTATCTCATATGCTCGATCACAAAGTACGAGGGACGAAACTCTTCTTTTTAGGTGATGATACCGGTGCTGCTACAGGTACTATTATCCTTTTTTGCTATCAGTTGAAAAAAGAAGCTACGAAAAGATCTAAAGGGACTTCAACAAAACCAACAAAAGGTGCAATACGAAAAAATTAATGCCGGCCATTTAGATGTATTGGCAGGAATCGTCGGAAGCAACTATGTCTTTACCGATCGTGAGATACTGGATGGCAATTCACACGATTATACGGAAGACCTTCGATTCATGCCTGAAGTCGTTATTAAGCCAAGAACTGCAGAAGAAATTTCACTTATTTTAAAATTTTGTAATGATGAAAACATTCCTGCAACACCCAGAGGTGCAGGCACAGGTCTGAGTGGTGGAGCTTTACCTGTACATGGAGGAATAGTCATTAGCATGGAAAGATTTAATTCTATTTTAAAAATAGATGAAAGAAATTTACAGGCTTTGGTTGAACCCGGTGTAATCAATCAGGTATTTCAGGAAGCCGTTAATGAAAAAGGTCTTTTTTATCCACCCGACCCTGCTAGCAAGGGGAGTTGTTTTTTGGGTGGTAATCTTGCCGAATGTGCCGGTGGACCCAAAGCAGTAAAGTATGGGGTTACAAAGGACTATGTCCTCAACTGTGAAGTAGTCTTGCCAACAGGAGAAATAATTTGGACAGGTGCAAATGTGCTTAAGAATTCTACCGGATATAACCTGACACAATTGCTTATAGGAAGTGAAGGTACTCTGGGTATCATTACCAAGATCGTTTTTCGCCTGATCCCTTTACCGACGGAGAATTTGTTGATGCTTGTACCTTTCAAAGATGAAGGTAAGGCTTGTGAAGCTGTTAGTGCTATTTTCCGTGCAGGATTAACACCCTCGGCATTGGAATTCATGGAGAGGGATTGTCTTGAGTTTGTGATGAAACATACAGATGTAAAAATTCCATTGAAGGATGACATTCGCGCCCATTTGATCATTGAAGTTGATGGAATGGACAAAGAGGCGCTCTTCAAGGATTGTGAAAAGATCGCGGCTTTACTTGAAGAGTACGATTGTGATGAAGTTCTTTTTGCAGAATCATCGCAACAAAAGGCAGACCTTTGGAAGGCTCGCCGATCGGCAGGGGAGGCAGTTAAATCCCACTCGATATATAAAGAAGAAGATACCGTAGTACCGAGGGCAGAATTGTCAAATCTTCTGTTTGGGGTAAAAAAGATCGGGAAGAAATATGGTTTTCGTAGTGTCTGTTATGGACATGCCGGAGATGGAAATTTACATGTGAATATTATTAAGGAAAATATCAGCAATGAAGATTGGAACACAAAAGTTCCATTAGGGATTCGTGAGATTTTTGAATTGTGTGTATCACTTGGAGGTACAATTTCCGGCGAGCATGGTATCGGTTATGTACAGAAACCATATATGAATATTGCATTTGATGAAACTCAATTATCACTGATGAAAGGAATTAAAAAGTTGTTTGACCCCAAGGGTATTTTGAACCCCGGAAAAATTTTTACTGATAATTGATACAACTTAAGAATTTATCATGCGAAACAAAGTTGTGCTGATCACAGGTTCTACAGGAGGAATAGGGAAGGCCCTGGCAGAAAAATTTGCAGCAGAAGGTTCGAAGGTGATCATTTCCGGTCGTCAACATGATGCTCTGCATTTGAATGCTGAATCGATTAAGAAAAAAGGTGGAAGTGCTTTTGTAGTTCCGGCAGATGTAAGCAAAGAAAGTGACTGTGAACGATTAGTAAAGGAGACTATTCAAAAATATGGAAGTATAGATGTGCTTATCAATAATGCAGGTATTTCAATGCGTGCATTGTTTGAGGATGTTGATTTAGAGGTTATACGTAAAGTTATGGATGTAAATTTTTGGGGAGCAGTTTACACCAGCAAATTCGCATTGCCATATTTACTGAAATCTAAAGGTAGTCTTGTTGGCATTTCCTCAATTGCAGGAAAGAAAGGATTGCCAGGCCGTTGTGCTTATTCGGCTTCGAAATTCGCCCTTGAAGGTTTGTTGGAAACTATAAGAACAGAAAACCTCAAAAAAGACCTTCACGTACTTGTGGCTTGTCCCGGATTTACTGCTTCGGGAATTAGAGAGAAGTCACTATCAAAAGACGGAACAGCGCAGGGAGAGTCTCCAAGAAATGAAAAGGAAATGATGACGGCTGAGAAGGTTGCTGAAAGAATTTACAATGCAGTAAAGCACCGCAAAAGAGATCTCGTTCTTACCAGAGACGGTAAATTATCAGTATTTCTGAATAAGTTTTTTCCTTCCTGGATGGATGGGGTAGTATATAATCATATGGCAAAGGAAACAAACTCCCCATTCAAAAAGTAGCCTTAAAATTATTCAACGATTATCTTAACCTTGCCTGAACTAATGAGATGGTCCTGATCATTGTAAACGTAAACGATATACTCACCGGCTTTATAAAAAGTAACTTCTTTCTTGAACCAAGTCCAGTTTGGATCAACGGGAACACGAATAGAATTTTCAAATAGCTCTTTCCTGCTTTCCGGATTCACCCAATAAACATCAAATAATACATGGCGCGATGAGACTGTTCCGGGCATATTTACCATCAACTGAAAGTAACCACCGGAATTGCCAATAGTAAAGACATCACTTGCACCACTTATTTTCCCGCTTCCATCTACATTTTCACAGAATGTAAGTTTTTGTGAATATGTAGTTTGAACAGATATTGTAAAAAACAGAAATAAAAAAAAGCCAAAAATCTTCTTCATTTTATACGTTTTAGCAATGAGATCAACTTTGTAATGAAATATACAAATAATATTTCAAAACTTAACATTCAGTCGCAAATTTAGCTGGCGACCTGTTAGATAGTTGGGTACGGCATATCTGTTGGCATTGCTGACATCTGTAATCCAGGTGTATGAAGCAACATTACTGACTTGTAATAAATTAAAAACTTCAAGACCAATCCACATGGATTGAATATGAGTGGTGATGCCTTTGCTTTTCTTGCGAACTATGTCTTCTCCAATGATCTGTTTTGAGAACCCTATATCAACACGACGGTAGGTGGGAGTTCTAAGAATATCATTATAACGATCATTTCCGGGAGGACCAAAAGGAAGTGCCGTACCGAAGTGAAGGCTCAGTGACATTTTATATGTTGGAAATTTGGGCAGGTAATCCTGGAAAAATAACCCGAAAGTTATACGTTGGTCTGTAGGCCGCGGAATATTTCCAGGCTCTATTCGTAAACTGTCATCGTTATAATAGAAATCACCAGCAATATCCTCTTCAGTTTTTAAATATGAAATACTTGCCCATGATTCTACTCCCGGTACAAACTCACCAAATAACCGAAGGTCGATTCCTCTTGCATAGCCTTTGGATGTATATTCAGGCAGGTATCGAATTCGTAAATTATCAATCTTATATGGTATTAAGTTTTTTAATATTTTATAGTACACTTCAGAGGTCAACTTAAACTCACGTCCTAATGCTAAAAAGGTATAATCACTTCCTGCTACCAGATGAATACTTTGTTGAGCTTTCACATCAATATGCACAACACCTTCCTGATCCCTCAATTCTCTATAGAAGGGGGGTTGGTAATAGTAACCTCCTGCCAGACGGAAGCTGACATTATTCTTCCATTCAGGTTTATATGAAAGAGATATCCGGGGACTGATGACAAGCTCTTCATTCAGGTCCCAGTAATTCGCCCTTAGTCCACTGGTAAGTATCAATCGATTTGTGTCGGTCACTTGAATGATATTTTGAATATATCCGCTTATCCGGGAGGAAGATAATTTTGTGCGGGAAATAACCACATCATTAAGACTTATCATTGGATCGATCAATGAGCGTTGAGAAGGTATGGAAAAGCCGGCAGAATCATTATAATACCATTCGTGTAATTTATCTTCAATAATTTCATGCTGGTATTTTACTCCCCATAGCCATACGGTGTTTTCTCCAATACGTTCTCCTTTATGTTCAACAGAATAAACCCGTGCATCGAGTCGATTGCGCGCATGATTTAGAAAAGATCCTACACCCAGATTAAAAGCTACATCCCCAAAATTATCTTCTCCAAAATCATTCTCTAATTGGTCGAGAAAGTACTGACCAAGGATATCGAAATTTTCTTCTTCCTGAGTGTCGTAGGCAGATGCGATAAGTTTTAATTTCAATTCATCACTAGGCTTTAGACTTGCCGAAAGTGAACCTGTCATAGTTTGATATCGATCCACTTCCTGTCCTTCAAAATAAACCGTAAACCTCTTTGCATCACTGATTGTTCCAAAATTTGTTTCTCTGCTCTGAGGCACCAGATTGTACCTGTTTCTTGCATAGTTGGCAAATGCTTCAATACTAAACTTTGAACTGAATTCAAAACCTGTCAATATCTGAATATCCGTAAATGAAGGCTTGTATTCACCCTTTGTATCAAATGTGTTGAGGAGGTATTGATTTGACTTTTGTCTGAGTCCGGTCATCCAATACCATTTACCATTCTTGCTTCTGTTCTCAAGTTCAAGTGAAGCTCCAAGGAGACTGGCACTTACTGAACCTCCGAAAGTTTTCGGTTTTCTATATTGGATATCTAATACAGATGATAACTTATCCCCATACTTAGCTTCGAAACCACCTGCCGAGAAGGAAATGGATTCAACCATATCAGGATTAATTACACTTAGACCTTCCTGCTGCCCTGAACGAACAAGCAATGGACGATAAACCTCAAAATCGTTTATATATACCAGGTTCTCATCATAGTTTCCACCTCGGACCGAATATGATGAACTCAGCTCATTGGATGAGGAAACACCGGGTAAAGTTTTTAAAAGGTCTTCGACACTTTGATTTGGAGTTGGAATTACTCCAACAATTTTTGGGTTGATAGGTGTGATATTTATTCTCTTCAACGATTTCTCTTCGATGACGACATCTTTGAATTCAACAACTCTGTTTTTCAAAGATCTATTTAATTCGAACCTTTGTCCCGGCCTTAAATTAACTTGTATTGAATCGTTCTCCATTCCGGTGAATGAAAAATATATCTTTAGATCTTCATTGGCAGGAATGTTTAATGAAAATTTACCTTTTGAGTCTGTGATTGTCCCATAGGGTTTACCGAAAACAGAAACACTGACCCCAAAGGCCGGCCGGTTGTTTGAATCTTTGACGGTGCCATATACTTCAGCTTGTTGGGCATTACTTTGAATGCCAAGTAGAGTGAAGAGTAGAAAAAGTGTTATAGGTATTCGGATGAGCATAAACCAAATTGCAATAAAGCTGGATATTTATTTTTTCTTAAAAGCACCGTTTTGCCACATCTGTATGAATTTTGACCAGGCAATTGGGTTTAACAGGTTATTCGGTGGAAGCTGACCGGAATAGTAGAGCCTGGAGGATTGTTGTTCCATTTGATATTTGAAATTCATGCTTCCATCCATTGGCATCATAGAAGATAAAACTCCCAATTGTTCAGCATCCAGGTTTCTTTGAGCTCGGGTGATGTCGTCTGCAGGTATTTGTAATTGTAAGAAAGCTTCTTTGAATTGTTCTTTTGTAGGCCATGGGAAAATCACGATTTCTTTGAGAAGAAAAGTGTCTTTGGCAAGCATTTGAATGAGTGAACATCTGTGATCCGACAAGGTATCTGGAATGACGAAATTCATTCTTTTATATCCGAGTGCTGAGAATTCAACTGTATCACCCATCCGTGCAACAAAGGAAAAGAAGCCATAATAATCACTAATCGTTCCGCGAAATGTATTGCGGATCATAATGCTTGTGAACGGAATAGGAAGCAGACTGTCAGTCGTAACAACAACACCCGAAAACTGTACGAGGTTTTTATTTTGCTCTGTCTTGTCTTGTCCAAGAACATTGCTGTTCATCCAAAGAAAAACAGCAAGAAATAGGTATATAATGCGCATTTATATCTCTTTTGGTTGCTAATGTACCAAAGAAAACCCAATGAGTGGAACGAAATATAAATGGGATAATTGTGACAATTAACATTCCATTTAAGCCCGGCTTTTCTGTATTTTTGTAAATAGCAGATTTTCAGTATTACAGCAATGGCCAGCACAAGAAACCTAAAATATCTCTGGAGTCTTCTTCCCGGTATTTTGACCATTGCCGGAAATTATCTCGGTTCCTGGTGGGCAATTTCTAACTTCATCTTTTCCCTGATGGTTTTGGCAATATTGGAACAATTGCTTCCCGAGGACAAATCAAATCAATCAGAAAGTGACTCAGGAATACCGGATGCTATTCTTTGTACGCATTTTTTATTTCAGATTCTGTCTCTGGCTGTATTATTTTACTCCATTAGAGAAGGTCGAATTAGCGGTTACTTTTTGGTATTTGCAATGCTTTCTACCGGCGTTCACACAGGTAGTTCATCCATTATTGTCGCCCATGAAATGATCCATAGAAAATCTAGGCATTGGCAATGGGCAGGTAAATTTCTTTTGCTGACTGCCGGAAACATTTATTTTTATGTAGATCATTTACGTGTTCATCATAAGTGGGTCGGAACTGTAAACGACCCGGCTACGGCCAGAAAGGGGGAGTCATTGTACTCGTTTTTTCTTCGTTCTTCGATCGGACAAGTTCGTTCATCATACAATCTTGAGAAAGAGCGACTGGCAAAGCTTGGTTTAACATCATTTCATTACAGGAATTACATTGTAGCTTCTGTAGCGATTTTGTTGGCAGCATCTTTTCTGATCTATGAATTTGTCGGGATCTATGGACTCGCTGTCTTTGCAGGTCAATGTTTGCTGGCTAATTTTTTATTGGAGTACATCAATTACATTGAGCACTATGGTTTGAGCCGTTCTTTGACCAACAAGGTTGACACAACCCTGAGTTGGCAAAGTGATAAAGTTATCAGCCGGTTCATGCTCATAGATCTTAGCAGACATAGTGATCATCATTTTTTAGCTTCAAAACCTTATCATACATTGCACTCACATTCTGACAGTCCGGTTTTACCCGGAGGTTATGCTTCATGTATTTACCTGGCCCTGATACCTGTTTTATGGTTTCGAATTATAGATCCTAAAATAAATACAACAAGAAAATAAGACCGGACAGAACTAAGATATCTTTGATGAAACTTTTCAAAATAAATTTTAAATATTTTTTTGGACTGATACTGATCGGACAACTGATGCTCTTGTATTGTTGTAAGAAAGATGAAATTGTTCCCGGGACGGCAGATCAATATTTAGCATATTTTCCTTTAAAGCAAGGTCATTGGGTTGAGTATGATGCTGATTCAATTGTTCATTTGGACATAGATGATAGTTTTTATCTGGACACTGCAATAAGAGTGTATAGGTTTCAGATTCGGGAAGAAATAGACTCTGCCTTTTATGATGCTGAAGGAGATCAGGCATGGAGGATAAGCAGATACAGGAGATTGACAAGTACAGATCCATGGAGTTTTATGAACGTTTGGACTGCAAAAGTCAATCCAAGTTCGGCACAAAGAGTGGAAGATAACATAAGATTT
Organism: Bacteroidia bacterium; assembly: GCA_035341855.1. GTDB lineage: Bacteria > Bacteroidota > Bacteroidia > AKYH767-A > 2013-40CM-41-45 > QQVM01. Next base: position 17,439 of record DAOQWA010000006.1, on the reverse strand, counting down.
ATTAAATTGTCCTTCCCTTTGGATGCCAGGGAGGATTGGAATGGGAATGCATTCAATAACTATCCGATGGAAGAGTATTATTATGAAGATTTACATGAAAGCAAGATGTTCGGAAATTCGACTTTTGATTCAACAATTACCGTAATTCAAAATGATTTTGTGTCAAGTATCAACCGGATCGACAAAAGAGAGGTTTATGCCAAAAATGCCGGAATGATTTATAAAGTATTAGATAGTTTAAACATCGCAAAACTTCCTAACTCTACAACTGTTATCTTAAACGGCACTGAGTATAAATTGGAAGTAAGTAATTATAAACGATAAACGATGCCAACGAAAACAATAACTGTTGTTTTAATTTTTATAGTGTCATTTCTTGAGGCAGATTGCACAAAGTATTTTATCAAGTTTACAGATAAGAATAACAGCCCCTATTCGATAACTAACCCGGCAGCCTATCTGTCATCAAAAGCGATACAGAGACGACAGCTCCAAAATATTCCAATTTCTGCTTCTGATATCCCGGTAAATCCATTTTATATTGATTCTTTACGATCAATAGGAGCAACCATTCTTAATCCCAGTAAATGGTTCAATGGAGTGACGATAGAATGTGATTCAAATTTATATCAATCCATCCGTGCGTTAGGATTTGTAGAGAATGGCAGGCAAATCCGAAAACTTGCTGCACCTAAAGAAAAGAAGCTGACTAAGATACTTGAAGCACCCTCAATAGTTGTAAGTCCGGGTATGCTTAGAAGCCAAAGTTTCGATTATGGCTCTGCCTTCAATCAGATTCATCTAATGAACGGAGAGTATCTGCATGATGAAGGATTTACCGGCAGTGGGATGACAATTGCAGTACTGGATGCAGGTTTTTTCCGGGTAGATTCCTTAGAAATATTTGACAGCCTTCGCTCGCAGAACAGAATTCTGGGAACGTGGGATTTTGTAGAGGGTAACCATAGTGTCTATGAGGACAACAGTCATGGCATGCAGGTGCTATCATGTATTACCGGCAATATTCCCGGACAAATGGTTGGAACTGCACCTGGTGCATCCTTTTGGTTGTTGAGAACAGAAGATGTTAGCACTGAATATCTGATCGAAGAATATAATTGGGTTAGCGCTGCAGAGTTTGCAGATAGCGTAGGGACGGATTTAATCACTTCCTCACTAGGTTATTCAACCTTTGACGACTCAACCATGGATCATAGCTATTCTGATATGGATGGTAATACTACGCCATGTAGTATAGGAGCTGATATCGCTGCCTCAAAAGGAATTTTGGTGATTCTGAGCGCCGGTAATAATGGAAATTCTTCCTGGCATTATATCAGTGCTCCATCTGATGCAGACAGTGCTATGTGTATTGCCGCAGTTGACGAATTCGGCATTAAAGCCGGCTTTAGCAGTTGGGGGCCATCGTCAGATGGTGATATTAAACCAAATGTTGCTGCTAAAGGACAACTGGCCACAGTGGCAAATACCGGTGGCGGTGTCGGGCTGGCAAACGGGACTTCATTCGCATGTCCTATTCTTGCAGGTTCAGCAGCTTGCTTATGGCAGGCACATCCGGACAAGACGAATATGGAAGTGTTCAAAGCTATAGAACAAAGTGCCAATTATTACCTGACACCGGGCGATTCTCTTGGTTATGGAATTCCTAATTTTATTGTAGCCGATTTGCTATTAGGAGGAACCGATCTTAATCTGCTTACCTCTGATAATCTTTTAGGGATTTACCCGAATCCCTACCATGATGAAATTAGTTTGAAGTTTTTCTCCGCTGTTTCGCATTCTCTTGACATTGAAATTTATGATGCATTAGGTCGCCTGGTCATGAACAGCTTCAATGAAATTAACAGAGGTGCTATAAATAACATTACACTGTCAGGATTGTCTGATGCAAGACAGGGAATGTATTTCGTTTTAGTAAGGACTAAGGAAAAAAGTTTCCTGAGAAAGGCGATCAAATACTGAGAATAATTACTTCATTTCTGAGTAAACCTTCTCAATCGCGTCAGCCAGTTTTCTGTCCTTTTCAGTGACAATGTTACCGGCATCGTGTGTAGACAAGGAAATATTTACTTTGTTCCAAACATTGCTCCATTCAGGGTGGTGATTCATTTTTTCGGCAATGAATGCAACCCTTGTCATGAAGGCAAATGCATGAATAAAATCTTTGAACTCAAATTGTGCTTGTAGTTTATTGTCGTTTTCTTCCCACATGAGTTAAGTATTAATTCAACAATGATTGTCAATGAATACCCTTGGCACTTAAATATCGCTCAGCATCCAAAGCTGCCATGCAACCGGTTCCTGCGGCTGTAACCGCTTGTCTGTAGATTTTATCGGCAACATCCCCCGATGCAAACACACCTTCAACATTTGTTTTTGATGTTCCGGGTATTACTTTAATATAACCGGTTTCATCCATGTCAAGCCAACCCTTGAAGATGTCTGAATTTGGTTTATGACCAATCGCGACAAAGAATCCTGTAACATCAAGTACTCTTTCATCGCCTGTATTTACATTGGCTACTCTGACACCTTCTACAGTTTTAGAGCCAAGTATTTCTTTTGTCTCGTGGCTCCATAAAATTTCAATATTAGGAGTATTCTCAACCCGATGTTGCATAGCCTTACTTGCCCGCATTTCATCACGTCGAACAATCATGTACACCTTGTTACAAAGCTTGGCAAGATAAGTAGCTTCCTCTGCTGCCGTGTCACCGGCACCAACAATCGCGACGTCTTGTCCTTTAAAAAAGAATCCATCACAAACTGCACATGCAGAAACTCCATAGCCGTTTAGTCTTTGCTCAGATTCAAGTCCGAGCCATTTTGCGGATGCACCTGTGGCAATGATGACTGCATCGGCAGTGACGGTTTTGTTCTCATCGATCACGACTTTATGTGGAGTAGAGGAAAAGTCCACTGACGTGGCATAGCCAAATCGCACATCCGTTCCAAATCTTTCGGCTTGGGCTTTAAAGTCTTCCATCATTTCAGGACCTTGTGTACCGTTTCGGTATCCCGGATAATTTTCAACTTCAGTTGTAATGGTGAGTTGCCCACCCGGTTGTAAGCCCTGATACATCACCGGCTTCATGTCTGCTCTGGCTGCATAAATTGCAGCTGTATATCCGGCAGGACCTGAACCTATGATCAAGCATTTAATGTGTTCAATTTCATTTAACATAATTATATTTATCTAAGATTTGCATTAGCCCTTGATGAAGGTAATTTCGACAGAAGAGGTAGGCAAGTGGATTTTTTTACTTTAGTTTATATCGGTTATGCTATTGATATACAGACATCTATTTTGCTATTATGGTATCAAATGTTGATGCGTAGCCTCCCCAAATACCTAGACCTCCATCGATATTTCCGGTAACAGGTGCAGGAGAAGCAAAGGGGTTCCCATTGCTTGAAACCTGAGTCTCTTCCGTTCTCCAAAACTCAAAATGAGCTCTGTCAAGCGTACAAAATTTGATAACGATGGTATCACCTTTTTTGAAAAAGAATTTCTCATCATTGAGATCATCTTCTTTTTCCGAATTCCTAAAATTTCCTCTTTGATAACCCAGGTCAAAACTTTTTCCATTGATAAATTTATCTTCGAAAACTGATCCGCTGGGTGCAATCAAAATTGAGTCTTTGACCCTACCAATAAGGTCTCCAAAGGTATATTTGTTGATTCTTTGAGCAAACCAACGGTAATGATTCCCTAAAGTATCCGGATCAGTCAGATGTGCCCAGGCAAATCCTAAAGAATCTCGTGTGCCTGACACCTTGAACCAAACGCTATCCAATGGAATTGCTGCAGGGATATATGTACTTGAAGTTAAAACTTTTCCTTCAACTTCAACACGCAGTTGATATGATCGTAATTCCTGCCCTGTAATTCTGGTAGTAGTATAAACTCCTATACCCGGAATCTGATCCAGAGTATCAATAATATTTCCATCATCAATTGTCACAATTGCACCCTGTATAGTTTGCTGGAATACTGTTGATGTATTAATAGTGCCGAAGAAAGGCAATGTTCTGGATAATACAAGAAAGGGGTTTTCGCCTGTTTCGATATACCCTTCTATAACAATTAGCTCTTCAGCACCGGGGACGGTCACAGTAACATTTTTCTCGCAAGAAGTCAATGATAAAACTACTGTAGCTCCCCAAAATGCTATTTTGGATTTAACTGATCTGATAAATTTATAAAATGACTTCATGTTACGATGATCAGAACTTAAAGTTGTAGGTTACACTTGGGATGAATGGAAACAAGGAAATTTGTTTGGCCTGGATACTGATATTGTCTTCATTGTACTCGGTATCAAAATAGATCACGTATGGATTGTATCTATTATAAACATTGAAAAAACTAAAATTCCAACTGCTTTGAAATTTTTTTCCGGGTTTATTTTTCAAGGTGGCACTAAAATCAAGACGGTGGTATGGTGCAAGTCTGTAATTATTGCGTTGTTCACCGTAATCCTGTACGACATCTCCATTCGACAACACATATAATCTTTCAGGGAAAGTATTCAGGTTTCCTGTCGCGTAAACCCAGGTAGCACCAAGGGTCCAGCGTTTAGTTATTTCATATATTAACACGATTGATACATCATGCCTTCTATCGTATTTAGGCGAATAAGTCAAGCCTCTGTTGATATCAGCAAATTTCCTGTTAGTCCATGAAAGTGTATAACCTATCCAACCATTAAATTTACCTTTTGCTTTCTTAATGAAGAACTCTGCACCATAGCTCCATCCTTTTCCAAATACAAAATTATTATCTACATTATCATTCACAGAATTTTCAGGAAGGAAACCTTCTTCATATTCGATCTGGTTCTTCATTTCCTTGTAATATAATTCAATGCTTGTTTCATAGGTATTATTCTTCAGATTGTGAAAATAGCCCAAGGCATATTGAGTGGCAAATTGTGGTTTCACCTGATCAGAACTAGGGATCCAGACATCAGTAGGAAGTGAAACTCCTGAAAGGGAAGCAAGATGGATGTACTGATAATTCTGAGTGTAAGCAGCCTTTATGGACGAATGATTCCTGATTGCATAACGAACTGTAAGGCGAGGTTCAAGATTTCGGTATGTCTGTACTTTCTCACCTGATCCATAATGGAGAGTATCAACAACTGTTTTTTTGATAGGATCACGGATGAATCGGTCAAATGGACCAATCTGTTGAAAGAATGTTCCTCTCAGGCCACCATTGATTTTCCATTTATCACTAAGGTCAAATTCATCATTGATATAAATGGCAGCATCATGAGCATATTGTCGCAGTACTTTCCCCAGGTCAAACTCAACCTCTCCGGATTTTGCCGAAGCATTGCTTGGCACAAATACATGAAATATGTACTGAGCTCCAAATTTAACTGTATGCCTAACCTGTGGAAGCCAGGTGAAATCACTTTTAAAATTGTAATCGGTAATCCCTGAAAATAGTCTGAAGCTGAATCCTTCCTGTCCGCCTTCAAATTCAAAATCGTAGTTGGTATAGATAAGAGAAGTGTTCATGAACAAGCGATTGTTGAAGAGATGATTCCATCGCAAGGTTGTTGTTGCATTTCCCCAGGGAACTTTAATGTAAAAATCTGAATCAGGACTTCGAAAATTAAAGACATCTCTTCCAAAATAACCGCTAAGGAATAAACGATCGCGGTCACTCAGTCTGTAGTTTGCCTTTAAATTCAAGTCATAGAAATAATATTTGTTACCCTGAATATCAGAACTCTCAGGGATAAATGGCTTTTGCAGGAATAGATCGATAAATGTTCTTCGTCCTGAAATGATGAATGAGCCTGTGTCTTTTTTAATAGGACCTTCTATGGTAAGCCTGGAAGATACAAAGCCTAGTCCGCCTTCTGCACCAAATTTCTGGTTATTACCTTCTTTCATTTGAATATCAAGGACCGAAGAAAGCCGACCTCCGTAGTTTGCAGGCATTCCACCCTTAGTAAGAGTTACATTCTGGATGGCATCAGCGTTGAAGACGGAAAAAAATCCGAAAAGGTGGGATGCATTGTAAACATTTGCCTCGTCGAGCAAAATCAAATTTTGATCCGGACCGCCGCCTCGAACATAGTAGCCACTATTTCCTTCTCCTGCACTTTGAACCCCGGGTAGAAGCTGTATGGTTTTGAGCACATCCACTTCACCCATAAAAGCAGGCAGAGCTTTGATTTTTTCTATCTCCATTTTTTCTTTGCCCATCTCAGTACTCTGAACATTGCGATCAGCTTTCTCGGCGCTTATTATGACTTCTTCAGTTTCAAAAGTTGTTGAAGCAAGCTTTACATTCAATGGAATATCTTTATTTAAGAGAATCGGGAACTCCCGGGTGTCGAATCCCAAATAAGAAACGACAAGTGTATATGTTCCTTCTAATGCAGTTACCGAATAAAAGCCATATGCATTGGTGACTGTACCTTTGAGTGTCTCCTTTAGGTAGACATTCGCCCCTAGCAAAGATTCACCTGTTTCAGCTTCTTTGACATATCCGCTGATGGTGAATTTTTTTTGTGCATAGAGGAATGACGGAATAAAAAATATTGAAAGAAGAATTAAAATACGAACTCTTTGACCGATCATATGTATGTTTAAAGTCGCAAAGGACCTCAAGAAAATTTGTTACAAATAATAGTGCGCAAAGGTACGAATTTCATTTCTTCAAAGGTGGATTGTTGGGTTCTTTTTCGTCTTTTTTGCTCAAAATTCGACTCAACCTGTAAACAGTATGAGGTCAATTTTGTTTATGCATTCCTGCACCATGAACAAATGCATTAAAAGAGGAATCTTATTAATTATGAATAACATTGAATTTAGATTTATAGGAATATCCATAGTTTTCAGGTGATATTTGTATCTTTGTAAGACCGAAAAAAATAACATCGTCGGTGGTTCTATCGCTTTCGTCTTATGACGGGAGAGGAAAGTCCGGGCAACATAGAGCATCCTGCTTCCTAACGGGAAGGGATCATATTGGTAATGATATGATCACAGCAAGTGCCGCAGAAAATTACCGCCGGGCTCAGGTCCGGTAAGGGTGAAAACGTGAGGTAAGAGCTCACGGTGTGGTTCTGTAAAGTCCATTCGGGTAAACCTCAGGAGTTGAAAGACCAAATAAGTCATGCTTTGTCTCCCGACAAAAAGAGCGGCTCGCTCAAATGACCTGCAAAGGAAATAGCATGGCGGGTAGGTTGATCGAGGTATTGCGTGAGCAATATCCCAGATAAATGATAGAGATTCCGTTCTACAACGGAGTACAGGACCCGGCTTACAAATCGGCGATGAATAAAACATCCTCCTGTGTGGAGGATGTTTTGTTTTAATAATCAGCCTGTTGAATAAGATGTATTTGTGTACGCATTGCCATTACAATCTTTATCTTTGCCTTCCTTTATGAACTTCCAACTTCTCACTCAATTTTCAGCCTGGTGGATACTTGCATGTCTGCTTGCCGGTTTCATTTACGCATGGGTTTTGTACAGACATTTTCCTGTTCAGGAAGAGCAGAGCCCCTGGTTCAAAAGAGTTTTATTCATTTTAAGAATGACTGCTGTTTCAATCTTAGCATTCTTATTACTTTCTCCAATGATCAGGACATTGTCAAGGGAAACTGAGAAACCTATCCTGCTTTTTGCTCAGGATGCATCTTCAAGTATTTTGCTAAATGCTGATTCTTTATTTTATAAAGGAGAGTATCCCGAAAAGGTTTCTAACATGTTGGATCAGCTTAAGGAAAAGTACAATGTAAGCATACTAGGCTGGGGTGATGGAGTAGAAGAAGGCTTTCCTTTAAATTACAAGGACAGGCAAACAGATTTTAACGCACTCTATGATCAGATGAACATTCGATTAGGAAATCGAAATGTAGGAGCGGTTGTGATTGCATCAGATGGATTGTACAATAAGGGCAGTAATCCTCTGTATCTTAGTTCCCCGAAGATTCCAATCTACACGGTTGCTATGGGAGATACCAATATTCGCAAAGATCTTCTCATTTCTAATTTGAACTATAACAAAGTAGTTTATCTTGGTAACTCATTTCCGATAGAGATAAATATCGATGCGCGACAGTGTAATGGTGCATCTGCAGTTTTAAAGGTAAAGCGCGACTCTGCCACCTTATTCACCAGAAATATTCAGATCAGTGGAAATCGATTCAGTCAGATGATTCCGGTAATCATTGATGCAGATTTCAAGGGGATGCAGCATTTTAGAGTAGAATTAAGTCAACTTGATGATGAGGTCACTTATTCAAATAATGTTCGTGACGTTTATATTGAAGTGAAGGAGAGTAAGCAGAAAATTCTTCTCATTGCAAATGCTCCGCATCCTGACCTTGGATCAATAAAACATGCTGTTGAGAGCTCCGGAAATTATTCGATTAAAATTGAGATGGCGAAAGGTTTTGATGCAAGCATCAGAGAGTATAATCTGATTATATTGCATAACCTCCCTTCAAGGGAGAACAACCTGGTTTCGATCGTTCCACAGATAATCAAAGAAGAAATTCCAACCTGGTACATTCTGGGGACTCAAACAAATACTACACAGTTCAGCAATTTAAAGGCACTTGTGACTATTAGTTCTTCACTGGAAAAGGCTAATCCTGTTCAGGCAGCTATAAATCCGGGGTTTTCTTTGTTTACCATTTCTGACGAAGCCAAATCTGTCATTCCACAGTTTCCTCCCTTATTAACTCCTTTTGGAAAGTACTCCTTCAGCTCAGATCATTATGAATTACTAACCCAACAAATAGGTTCGGTGACAACAATTGATCCACTGCTTACATTCAGTGGAAATAGTGAGAACAAGACTGCTGTTCTTTGTGGGGAAGGATTATGGAGATGGAAGCTTGATAACTACGAACGTTATGGAAATTTTAATGTGTTCAATGAAATTGTCTCCAAAACAATTCAAAATTTAATCATCAAAGAAACTAAAGGCAGATTTCGACTGGTTGCCCGCAATGACTATTCCGAAAATGAACCTGTCACCTTTGATGCAGAAGTATACAATAACAGCTTTGAACTGATCAATGATCCTGATGTTAACCTTACCATCATCAATGAAGATAAAAAAAGTTTTCCCTACATTTTTTCAAAAACCGACAGAGCTTATAATCTGAATGCCGGTTTTTTTCCTCCTGGTGACTACCGCTACAAGGCGACTGTCAATACCGGTGATCAGTTGTTCAGCAGCGAAGGAAGTTTTAGTATTAGTACCTTGCATGCTGAGCAATCAGAGACAGTTGCCGACCATCAAATTTTAAATTCATTAGCAGAGAATTCAGGAGCAAAAATGTATTATCCGGGTGAGTTGGATAAACTAAAAGATGATCTGTTGGAAAGGGAAGATTTAAAAACCATCTCTTACTCACAATTTAAAATGCAAGATCTTATAAACATGAAAATGGTATTTTTTATTTTATTGGCCTTACTTAGTTTGGAGTGGTATCTGAGAAAGCGATCCGGTTCTTATTAATTTTAATTTCATCATGCTTACCATTTTAATCCTGATACTTATAGTTGGATTTGTTTTCGACAGAATACTTGATATATTAAATCTCAAGAGTCTTGTCCCAGAATTACCTGTTGAGGCTAGTGGTATTTATGACAAAGACAAGTACAGAAAATCACAGGAGTATTATAGGGTGAATCACCGCTTTTCCCAACTTACTTCTGCATTTAGTTTTGTTTTGATATTGCTTATGCTTTTTTTTGGAGGCTTCGGTTATCTTGACAACTATTTGAGAGAATATACTCAAGAACCTATTCTGCTCACACTGCTTTATTTTGGTTTTCTCGGTTTTGCATCGGATCTGCTCTCAATGCCTTTCAGCATTTATAAAATATTTGTGATTGAAGAAAAATTTGGTTTCAATAAGACAACTATAAAGTTGTTTTTCATGGATAAGATCAAAGGCTATATCTTGTCGGTATTATTGGGGGGATTATTAATTGCCGGCTTAGTTAAAATTTACATGAGTACAGGTGAATATTTTTGGGTGCTAGCCTGGTTGTTGATGACGCTTGTAATGATTTTTGTCAGCATGTTTTATACAAGTATTTTCCTCCCAATATTCAATAAGCTGAGTCCACTGGAAGATGGAGAACTTCGTACTGCGATAAAAGAGTATTGTGCGAAAGCAGGTTTTCAACTGAATAATATTTTTGTAATGGACGGATCTAAGCGATCTTCCAAAGCCAATGCATTCTTTTCCGGATTAGGGAAAAAGAAGAAGATCGTTTTATATGACACCTTGATATCCAAACACAGCACAGAAGAACTCGTAGCAATTCTGGCTCATGAGACCGGCCATTATAAATTGAAGCATACAAGAACAGGCTTGATCACCGGAATTCTCCAAACAGGAGTGATGTTATTTATTTTGTCCTTATTCTTAGGGAATGATATGTTAGCGAAGGCGCTTGGTGCACAATCATCTGCATTTCATCTTGATCTTATTGCTTTCGGCATCTTGTATAGCCCTGTGTCTACCTTATTAGGGATAGTAACTAATATGCTAAGTCGAAAACATGAATATGAGGCAGATCTTTACGCCAGAACAAGTTACAAGGCAGAACCGCTTATTGAAGCACTTAAAAAACTTTCGTCAGATAACCTGAGTAATCTTGTACCACATCCGGCTTATGTCTTTGTTCATTATTCACACCCGCCATTATTAAAACGTCTCGCTGCTCTCAGGAAAGAATGATCTGAAGCGCTTAATATTTACTTCTGGGTTCAAACTTTTTCCATTCAGTAGAAATTGCACGAATTCATTTGCGAAATAAGGGCCTAATAATACACCTTTAGTTCCAAGGCCATTGAAAATGAACATGTTTTTAAATTTTGGATGTTCCCCGATAATCGGGCGCCTATCTTTGGTTGTAGGTCTTACAGCAGATCTATGATCAATGATGTCGAATGGAACGTCAATTATACTTTGCAATTTAGTTTTTAGATTTTCCAGACCTTCTTCACTCGGTAGCTCATTTTGATAAGTCCAGGTGTAAGTAGATCCTACGCGGAATCTCTGCTCTCCGAGAGGGATCAGAAAAAGACCTTTTAGTAAAATGTATTTTTCCGGAAGAGTAGGAGCAGAAATTGTTATGACTTCACCCTTGGACGGGAGGAAGGGGATCCATTTCCATAAATTGTTCCTTACTGCATCTGAGCCTTCACAAAAGATGATATTCTTTGCACTATAATTTTTGTACTTGAATCGATCATTTTCAATTTCCAAAAAATTGATATCGAATTTGCCGGATTCGATAATATCCAGGTTTGAGAAATGTTTGAAGGAGAGTTCAAGATACTTTGCTATATCCATCCATCCGGAGCCTTTCATTGAAATCATCTTAAAAAATTTCTTCAGTTTAGTTTCATACATCCCTATTGGAGGCTGCTCAGCCAAATACCTGCTGATTGACGGGTCACCCAATCGTTCAGACCAGACATTGAATTCATGGGTTGACGAAAGTACTTCGAGTAATTCTTTTGGGAAAAAGAATTTTGTTTGAAATTGTTTTTCTTGCTCAGCGTAAAAGTTCGAGGCAAAATCATACAAGACATCAACCATCCAGCTTTTTACTATTCTTCTGCCTGTAACGGGATGAAATAAACCTGCAGCTACGCGAGAGGAAGTATGAGTCTTAAGTTCGTCCAGAATGCTAATTTTCCTTGAGTTCGCAAGGAGGATATGACTTAGTAGTGTACCTGCCAGTCCTTGCCCGACAATTAAAAAATCAATTTCCTGCCGTTCATTCATGGTTTTTTGCCGGCGTAAGCAACAAAAGCAATCCATGTTCCTGAGTCGTTTACAGATATCCTGTAAAAAGGGCCGATGGAATTTTTATAATCCATGATCATCTTCCAACCTTCCGAAGATTCAGCTATTCTTCTGTAAAGCTTGCCTTCATCACCCATAAGAAGTGAACCATCAGGCAGGATCGCCAAATCTTCATTTTTATTTATAGTGGGGCAAATTTGTTTAATGCTATAGTCGGTAAAATTATAAGCTGAAATCATCCATTGTGTTGAGTCTGATTTATCGACGAAGATGAGTGACTGCTTATCTGCCGACAATTTCAAACAACGACCTATGTCATGTGTGATAAACTTTTGGAGCTGACTCTTTGTATTCAGAACATTCAAAGAAAATTTTTCTCCGACAAGGAACATTGCCAACAACGAATCATTCAGCCAGCAGAAATAGCCAATAGAATCAGTACCGGGTATGTGCAATACCTTTTCCGGAGAATCAGGGTCGATTAAATAAAACCTTTGTGCAGAATCAGAATCGACCCGAACGACAGATATTTTTGAATGATCAGGAACGAATGTTGGAGAATACTCGCTTTCAGGGGTGTTGGTCAGTTTCCTTAAACTTTTGTTTTCAATTGAATATTCTACCACATCAGATTGCTGAGAATCCGGTACCTGGACGAACAAAATTTTCTTGCTATCCGGGCTGAATGATGGTTGATTATCATAGCCAATGCGATTACTTATGTTTTCAGCCTGACCAAAAATGAATTCGTTCCCGTTTTTCAAAATTGGAGCCAGATAGATCTCAGTATCTGGTAATTGGGAATATCCAAGAAGTTGAAAAAATACAAATGTATAAGGTAATAGGTTTCTGATTATATTTTTCATGAACGGTAATCTGGTTTATTATAATTTATATTCGACATCTCCATATTTTTGTTTCCTCAAAGAAACTTCAACATCGAGACTGTCAACCATTGAACTCACATAGGTGGTTAAACTGGTATAACCTCTGATGCGCATAGAATGAGCACCATTGACGTCCAGCACTTTTACTGAGTCCAACTTACCGTTAAACATTATATCTCTTTCAATTGTCTGTTTATACATCCCTCTTTTAAGCATCAATTTATAATGAGGATTGGTGTCATTTTCTTTTATTACATTTTGTGCCTCCAGGTAATATTTTCCAACTAATGGAAATTTCGGACCAAAGGAGCTGCTATAACTCATTGTGAGCAGAAAATTAACCAACATAGATGGTGAGAACAGGAATAGAGGTAAAGTCAAGGCAAATAGTCCAAAATATATCCGCAGATATAGCGGGAAATCAGATCGTACATACGGACCGCTAATAAGCACTCCTGAACATATATACGCAAGGAAAAAATAATTAGGGGCATCGCCACCTTTACTTAGTACCAATGAAGCCAAAAAAGAAAATAGCAACATGGTATGGAATAAACCAAAAAGCATTAGATTTTGCCGGCTTATTTTATTACCGGCTGCCAATAACAACAGTCCAATGCTTACTGATACTAAAAAACAAATGATTGCAATGTAGAATGACATATGACCTGATTAATGATTTTCATCAGCATGCCAAATCTACGGAAGATGATTGAGAAAATATAGAACTAATTTAGCTTAAATTTCAGCATTGTCGATCAAACGAAATCCTTTTCCGTGAATGTTAATAATGTCTATGGAAGGATCTTGCTTCAGATACTTTCTAAGTTTAGTGATGAACACATCCATGCTTCTTGCATTAAAATAATTATCGTCACCCCAGATCTCTTTTAAAGCCTTCTGTCTGGGAAGCAGTTCATTCTTGTAAATGCAAAGCAACTGAAGTAAGTCGGCTTCTTTTGGTGACAGTTTTTGATTCTCATCATCTGCTTTAATAATGCGATGGTCATGGTTGAAATGAAACTTTCCGATATTGAATTCCTTCTGTGTACTATCATGACTTTTATCGGAGCTACGTTTCAGTATTGCCTTTAGTTTATAAAGCAATACCTCCGAGTCGAAAGGTTTTGTGATGTAGTCATCTGCGCCGGATTGAAATCCTTCAAGCATATCATCTTTCATCGTTTTGGCAGTGAGGAATATGATAGGAATATGTTGATCTTTTTCTCGAATCTCTTTTGCCAGAGTGAATCCATCTTTTCTTGGCATCATAACATCCAAAATACATATGTTAAACTTTCCTTTAATAAACTGGTCGTACCCTGCAAAACCATCAGTAGATAAGATCACATTATAATCATTTAATTCTAGGTAGTTCTTCAAGACAGAGCCAAAATTCGGGTCGTCTTCGACGAGTAAAATATTATTTTTTGTCTGCATGTTCATTTGTTTATTTATGTTTGAAAGGGAGAAAGAATTCAAATGTACTTCCACGGTCCGGTTCACTTTTAACGTAGATCCAGCCTTGATGGTGATCAATTACAGCTTTGACGTAGCTCAATCCTAGTCCAAAGCCTTTGATATCATGGATATTTCCTGTTCCAACCCGGTAGAATTTTTCGAAAATTCTCTTTTGGGTTTCTTTAGTCATCCCAATTCCCTCGTCTTGAACTTTAACGAGAATTCCGCCTTCTATATTCTCAGTGCTTATGGAAATTTTAGGTTTTGAAGGTGAGTATTTATTCGCATTGTCAACCAGGTTAAAAATTACATTGGAAAGGTGGATTGGGTCACCGGTAATTACAGGCAAAGATGCATGAAGGTCAAGACTTATACTACCTTCACGCGATTCCACTTGCAATGCAATCAAGTCTACTGCATTTTGTATGATAAGGTGTAGATTGACCGATTCTTTTTGGGTGTTAAATTCACCTTTATCCATTTGAGCCATCTGTAGGACATTCTCTACCTGTGCATTCATTCTTTTGTTTTCTTCTTTAATAATCCGGCTGAAATAATTTAGCTTCTCAGTATTGGCAGCCACTCTTGGGTCACGAATGGAATCAACTGCGAGTGAAATCGTGGCTATTGGGGTTTTAAATTCATGAGTCATGTTATTTATAAAGTCGCTCTTGATATCAGACAATTTTTTTTGCCGTATAATCACATTAATTGTATAAGCGAAAGAGAACACTATTATAAAGGTAAAAAGAAAAGACCCGGCTAGCATGACCCAAATTGAGGCAAGAACATAGTTGATGCTGTTAGGAAAATTGAGTAAAAGAAAATCGGGTTTTGAAACAATATCATTTGGAAAAAGAAGAATTCTAAATTTTGAATTTAAAATATCTGCAGGGTTGAAAGATGCGTTAGAAAAAACCAGACTACTGCTATCTCCCTTCCAAACTCCAAATTCATACTTGAGATTAATTCCTCTTTTGTTTAACTCCTGCTGTATGATAGTATCTAGTTTTTCTGCATTCACCCTTTTTTGAAGGTTATCTTCCGGTTTTGCAAATTCTATGGCCATTCTTTGCATAACATCATTCAGCTTTTCCATTCTTGCTTTGATCTTCTCTTCATTTTGCCGGATGATGACTTCGGCTGAGTCACCATAGAACCGCATAATTTGTGAAGATCTGATCGTATGCTGTGACAGAGAGTCCTGGTGAAAATAATTTCGTCTCTGCACCCTAAGAAATGATTGCTTGTTACCGGGTGTATGAAATTCAATATTGATGTCAGCATTATCGAGATCAGACCAAAATGGGGAGGGGGGTAACATTCTCTGTGCAGGAACTTCAAAGATGGTGTCAGCTTTCAATGTGGCTTGCCTGTCTGATGTATCATTGATCATCATTCTGCTAATTTTAGCAGGATCAATGTCGAAAATTCGTTCATGCAGCATGTTCATGGCTTCATTGGTTTCAATTCTGTCCACAATGGCATTCATAGCCTGGTTCACAGTTTGCTCAAACTGCTGTTCTCTCACTTGAATATCATGAACAATCCAGTATACCTGCAAAGTAATGATGCCCAGTAGTGCCAAAGACATCAGGGCAACGATCCAACGAAAATTTCGCTTATTCATTCAGTGTAAAAATACTCAGCCTTAACATTTGAATGGTGAATTTAACCAAACATTAACAGAGATTAACCCCGATTTAACCTTGTTTAAGGATTGTCGAAGTAAATTTGCTTTCAAGATGTTCTAAACCTGGAAATAGGTAAGCTTATAAAGGAGTAAGTCTGATCCTACACAATAAAAAAATGATTAGAATTCTGAGCTTAGAAGAAAATATTTAATACGACACGTCTCATCAAAGACGTGGACAATTTTGCTTAATGGTTCATTGGTTGGATCAAATCCCCCGGTAATTGTCGGGGGATTTATTTTTTCAATTGGTACATCCGGTTTTTATTTGCTTCCCGGAAATGTATTTTGTTTCGTCAATTCAATTGCCTGGTTCAAGTGCCTTTCTTCATGTCCTGTCAATATTTCCAGACAATCTGTAAGGGGAAGTGTTATTAACTTAGACACAGGAGAAGTAATATTTCTATTCATGTTTTTAAGATCTTCCAGTTTTTTAAATTTATCGATCAGCGCATCCTGATGATTAATGAAAGTTTGAATAGTTTGTACTGCGTTTGAAGGGCGGTCCGGTCTGAAAAGTTCAGGTGATTTGTGCTTACGTTTAATTGAGACGCCCAGACTTTTCAGCATACTTTTACCGATCGATCGACTCAAAGGGTTTGCTTTTTCCCAAAAAGATGATTGTTTCCCATTAATAATATCGTCAAGACCAGGGAAATATGTTGAGTTAGATTTTACCAGGTGTAGTAAACATTCTGCAATACTCCATTTGTCTTTGGAAGGTTTCCAGTTTAGCTGTTCATCCGACATCTTTCCAAATTCACTTTGCACAATGGCATTTACTTTTTCTAATCGTTCGATTTGGTTCATGTGTGGTTTATTGAAAATTATATTTAAAATTTTAAATTCTTCAACACTTCTTTATCAATCTTTTGCTTTAGTTCAAAGTTAATTTTTTTGTACCAAAGGAATTTTCTGATCTTAATATTCCCACCTACAGTAATTTCACCTGAAGTATTTCCAAGCAATAGTTTAAATGCAAATGGGAGAAGGTCCGGTAAATTAGCATAGTTGATCTTGAGGTCAAAAGGAATCAAGATTTCTGATCCCGGGGGGATTCGCATCGCTTTTTGCAGAGAAGCTTTGCCAATTGACCTGTCTGAAAGATAAAACTCTGCTTCTGCATTGCGCAGCTTCAATCCGGACGAATTTGGATTGTAAATGCTCAATTCGAATCCTGATGTAAGTTTATCTGTATTCAGTTCAATTTTTTCAACCTTCTTGAATTGGATCGGAGTATAGGTAGTGCATGACGAAAAGAGTGAAAGTGCAGTAATGTAAAAAAGGCTAAAGTAT
Source organism: Bacteroidia bacterium (assembly GCA_035341855.1). Lineage (GTDB taxonomy): Bacteria > Bacteroidota > Bacteroidia > AKYH767-A > 2013-40CM-41-45 > QQVM01. The sequence continues at coordinate 269 of DAOQWA010000006.1, read as the reverse complement.
TTTCGGGAAAACATAAGTACGCTAATGGGGAGTGAGAATAAATACAAGACTGATTGGGTAGCACGGGGCTGACTGTTTATATATTGGGTGCATCTGAATTTGCTGACAAGTTTATGACAATTGGCCGGCAAATTTCTTGATTTTTTTGAATTAATTGAGGTTGTCCAAAAGCCAAGATTTTCCTTTGAAAATCAACTCTTTTTAGGTTTATTTGTTAAAATATTAACAATCGACACATGAAATTTATGAAGTTATTTCTCATCATTTTA
>DAOQWA010000005.1:0-118390 GCA_035341855.1 Bacteroidia bacterium | reverse complement strand
GAGTGAACAGAAGAAAAAACAGGGTGTAACTCTTAGTCTGAGCTCCAGAAACAGAGCGAGTGAACAGTATATTACTGTTCACTCGCTCTGTTTCTTGCACTGATAAAGTACCCGGGAAGGGAATCGAACCCCCACGAGGTTGCCCCCGGCAGATTTTGAGTCTGCTGCGTCTACCAATTCCGCCACCCGGGCATCATGAAATATGATTGAATTGGGTTGCGAAAATAGTCAATATTTAGTCGTTGCAAAATAATCCTTCAAATAAGTAGGATTTTTAATGAAAAAGGCTGTTTGAGTCGGGGAAAATTAGCTGCCCTCCCTTGCCTGATCCGCTTGATTTTCTTTTCTTTGCATCCCCGAAAAAGGACCCGATTTATGGAGCGCAATGTCAAATTATTTTCAGGTACAGCCACCAATTATCTGGCACATAATATTGCCCTGGCATACGGCCTCCCTTTGGGTGAAGTAAACGTTGCCCGATTTAGCGACGGTGAAATATCGCCTTCATTCGATGAGTCCGTTCGTGGTTGTGATGTATTTATCATCCAGTCAACTTTCGCTCCGGCGGATAACCTGATGGAACTTTTGCTCCTGATAGATGCCGCTAAACGAGCTTCAGCGCATTACATTACCGCTGTTATCCCTTATTTCGGTTTTGCCAGGTCTGACAGAAAAGATAAACCGAGAGTAGCCATTGCAGCAAAGCTGGTCGCAAATCTGCTGCAGACCGCAGGGATCACACGTATTATGACAATGGACCTTCATGCGCCGCAGATTCAAGGCTTCTTTGATATTCCGGTGGATCATCTTGAGCCTTCATCCTTGTTCGTTCCTTATATCGAATCACTACAGCTAAAAAATATTACCATCGCCGCTCCAGACATGGGAGGGGTGAACCGCGCAAGAGGATATGCTAAATACTTCAATGCCGAAATGGTAATTTGTGATAAGCAAAGAAAGAAAGCTAATGAGATAGGTACAATGACCGTTATCGGTGATGTTGAAGGCAGAGACATCATTCTCGTCGATGATATTTGCGATACGGCCGGAACATTGACAACCGCTGCTGATATGTTATTTGACAAAGGAGCAACCAGCGTGCGTGCATTTTGTACCCACCCTGTGCTTTCAGGAAAAGCCTATGAGCGCATTAACAATTCAAGACTTACAGAGTTGGTGGTCACTGACACCATACCTATTCGGGGAGATAGTGATAAAATAAAAGTTATTCCGACTGCCGAATTGTTCGCAAGGATCATTCGTCGTGTATATGTTTATGAGAGTATCAGCAAGTTATTCCTTGTCTAAACTGATTAGTAGAATTCATAATTGAAAAGAGTATTTAATCATATAAAAACAAACAAATCAAACAAACAGAAAAATGAAATCAATTGCAATTAACGGAACAAAGAGAGCAGCTCAGTCAAAGCAGGAGACAAAAAAACTGCGAGCAGAGGGTATGGTTCCGTGTGTACTGTACGGTGGAAAAGAACAATACCACTTCAGCACACCGGCCATGTCTCTAAAAGGTTTGGTGTACACACCGGAAGTATACACAGTTGAATTGAATTTGGATGGTAACGTGCACAAATGCATGATGAAAGATATCCAGTTTCATGCTGTCACCGATAAGATCCTTCACATCGATTTTTTAGAATTGAGTGATGACAAAAAGGTAAACATTCAGGTTCCGGTTCGTGTTACCGGTAATTCGCCTGGCGTTCGTGCCGGTGGAGTCCTGGTTAACAAACTTCGCCGTTTGAAGATCGCAGCTCTTCCGAAACATCTGCCGGATTCTATCGAGATTAAAATCGATGAAATGGAGATCGGCGATGATGTTCGTGTTCGTGATATGAAAATGGCGGGTGTTGAGTTCCTGGATTCACCATCTAACGTGATCACTGCCGTGAAAACTACTCGCGTAGTAGCTGCGCCGGTTGAAGCTGCTCCTGTAGCAGCCGCTGCTGCTGCTCCTGCTGAAGGTGCTGCTGCCGCTGCTCCTGCTAAAGATGAAAAGAAAAAATAATTCTTTTTGCATACAGAAAGCCCCGGGACATATCAGATCCGGGGCTTTTTTTATTGAAAGAATTTTCAATTGGAAGAATAAAAACATCCAAAAACCTATCTTCGTCGAATGAGTAAATATCTTATTGCCGGACTGGGAAATATTGGAGAGGAATATTCCTTTACACGACATAACGTCGGATTCCTGGTAGCAGATGCATTGGCAGAATCATTACAAAAGGAAGATCGTAAGGCCTCATCACTTTTCAGAAATGATCGTCTGGCTATGGTGCATGAAACAAAATTTAAGGGAAAAGTAATTGTCATCATCAAGCCAACAACCTACATGAACCTCAGTGGCAAAGCAGTGAACTACTGGTTACAGGCAGAGAAAATTCCTATTGAAAATTTGTTGGTCATCACCGATGATCTTGCGCTTCCTTATGGAACATTAAGATTGAGGAAGAAGGGAAGTGACGGAGGACATAACGGACTGAGTGATATCATAGAGACACTTCAAAGCCAGGACTATGCACGCCTTCGCTTCGGAATAGGCAATGAGTTTTCGAAAGGAAAGCAAGTGGATTACGTGCTTGGGCAATGGGGTGAGGAAGAACAAAAGACCTTAAAAGAACGTATAGACAAGTCAGTCCAAATTGCAAAAAGCTTTGTCGCTATTGGTATTGAACGAACCATGACCGATTTTAACAAGATGAAATAAAATCGTCTTTTTGTTTTCGTATCAAATGAATGATTTGAAAAAGGCTATTTATGACAAAATAAACACAAAATTCATCAAAAATGCAGTTTTTTATTTTGAAAAGAAGGAATCAATTGCATAACTTTGAGAAATATTATAAATCAGTTCTATGAAAAAAATCTTTACTCTAATTGCTCTATTTTTTACCATCAGCTTCAGCTCCTCAGCGCAGTCACCGATTCTATGTGAGGATTTCAATAACTATGACTCCTTAGTTTCAAGCGTCGACTGGCATGGATGGTACATCAGCTATAACACACAGTTCAGTTATTATACCAGCACACAGAGCTCAGGTTCCAGCGGTCCTAACTCATACAAGTTTGGAGTTGACAGTGCTACTATGATCACACCAAATATTGCCGGTGCTCTGTCAATTTCTTTCTGGATGAAAGGAAATTTTGGAACACCTCCGGGACCTGATCCTGCAAGTATGTTTTATGTGTATGAGTCGAGTGATAGCAGTATTTGGAATTTAGTTGATTCAATTCAACCAAGTGCGAATATTAGTTCAGGAGGACATCCGAAGTCTTATAATGTAAGTCCGGGAACTCAGTATGTAAAGTTCTACTATCATAAATCTTCAGGTAACGTTGCTTTCGATGATTTTTGTGCATACGATGGTCCGGTAGGAATTTTCGGTGTTGCAAAAAATACCCTTGCAATTTCCCTGTATCCTAATCCAAGCAATGGGATCATCAACATCAAGACAAGCACATTTCAGGCTAAAGGACTTAAGGTAACCGTATCAAATGTCCTTGGCAAACAAGTGAAGGAAGTGTTGCTTAACAACCCGGCTGCATTGTACACGGTGAATCTGAACGACCTTGATGCCGGAATTTATATGGTAAGAGTTCGCAGTGAATTTGGAGAAAGTACACAAAGAGTAATACTTAGAAAATAAGAAATTGCTTTCTAATAGATATAAGCCCTTCCAAGTGAAGGGCTTTTTTTTGCATTGAGAAAAGGAACCGTGCATGGACCTGGTAATTGATCATCCTTTTGGAGCATTGATCACAAAAGGTAAAAATTTTTAATGTAGAATAATCTGTCAGCACACCAGTGATTTGTTAGATCAAAGTTGCAAGAATATCTTCCTGAAAATATTGATGGAGTAGGTAGTGTCAGGATCAATGATGGGAAGATAGAAGAGCATTAGGGTTATTGGGATACTCTGAAATTTATTCATCAGCTTGGTAAAATCATGGAATAGGCGCCATAGAGGGTGATTTTCAAGTTTTTTGCAAATGCATCTGTATGTTGCTTAAAAATTTTATTAACTTCGTTTTGAACCTTTTAAAAAAACACTCTCATGAAAAACAAAATTCTTCTCTTCAGCTCTGTATTGCTCATCTCGTCTTTTTTCTATGCTTGTTCGGAAAAAGCGAAAGAATCAAATACCGCAGCTGCTGCCACAGAACAGAATAAGGCAGCGATGACGCAAATTTACACTGCATTCTCAACAGGGAATACGGCTGAACTACCCAATTACGTAGACCCTAATATTATAGAACATGCACCTGATCCTAATATTAAAGAAACAGGTCTGGAAGGATTGACTAAAATGATTGAAACGTACAGGGCTTCCTTCCCGGATTTGAAAATGGAGGTGATGTCTATGGTTGCCGAGGGTGACGTCGTTACTGCACACTTTAAGATGACCGGTACAAATACAGGTCCTATGGGTGAGATGCCGGCAACCAACCGACCTATGGATATTGCAGGCGTTGATATTATCAAATTTAAAGACGGCAAAGCTGTGGAACATTGGGGCTACTACGAAGAAATGAAAATGATGGAGCAAATGGGAATGATGCAAGAGCCTGCCGGAATGCCGATGGATCCTGCAGCGGAGGCTAAATAAAAACAGGATTATAAATTTTAATAGACCTGATAAGTTCTGCTTTCAGGCATTAGTTCTTTTCAGAATATTCATGCCGTTACTGTGCCTGCTCAATGTTTGTTGTAAATAAAAAAACAGCAATTTCATTGAGCAGACACTGTAGGCATGATTTGTAGTGATTGATATATCGAAATATCAGATCCCTGGAAGATTTTTTTCATCTTCCTTAATAACATCAGAGATACTCGTTGCTTAGATTCAGATTCTGACGAAAATATCAGTACCACTCACTCTTGTCTGGAACTGATGTAGTGGTTCCTTCGCAGGCTCTTTCAAAACTTTTCCGTCAAGATCAAAATTGCTTCCATGTAAATTACATACTAGGAGGTTTTCTTGTTGCCTGATATTTCCACCCTTGTGAGTACATTTCATCAGAAAGGCATGCACTTGATCGCCCGGCTTGCGCACAAGCAATACATCATTTCTCATAGATGCTTCTCTGATCCTTAATGTGTTTTTCTCGCCAAAAGCCGAAAGCGGAACGGAGAACTCACCATTCATTGCTGCTACACTCATTGCTGTTGCCGGAGATGAGCAGGATTCCTGACTCAACAGAAATCCAAAACCGACAACCATTGCACAGGCACTACAACTTTGTTTTAAAAAATCACGGCGACTTGTCATTGCTGAAATGTTTTAGGTTCAAGAATAATTTATAACAATGTCTGAAAAAAAATTGAATGTTATTCTGAAATTTGCATTAAAGCATTCCGCATACTCACTTTCTCTCCAAGAATCTTTTCAACTTCTTCTACTTTTATGCGCTCCTGAAGCATGCTGTCACGATGTCTGATGGTTACTGTATTATCTTCTATCGTTTGATGATCTACGGTTATGCAAAATGGTGTTCCTATTGCATCCTGACGACGATAGCGTTTTCCTATTGAATCTTTTTCTTCATATTGACAAAGATGATCATAGCGAAGTTTGTTCATGATCTCTCTTGCCTTTTCGGGTAAGCCGTCTTTTTTTACCAGTGGGAGGATAGCACATTTAACCGGAGCAAGGAAATGTGGTAAGCGAAGTACAACTCGTTCCGATCCGTCTTCCAGCTTTTCTTCTGAATAGCTTTGAGAAAGTATGGCTAAGAACATCCGGTCAAGTCCGATAGATGTTTCCAAAACATAAGGTACGTAACTTTGATCCAGTTCCGGGTCGAAGTACTGTAATTTTTTTCCGGAGAATTTTTCGTGGTTACCCAGGTCAAAATCTGTACGGGAATGTATTCCTTCTAATTCTTTAAATCCGAATGGGAATTCAAATTCAATATCACAGGCAGCATTTGCATAGTGAGCCAATTTAAGGTGATCGTGGAATCTGTGTTTAGACTCGGGGAAGCCCAGGCTTCTATGCCATTTCATTCTTGTTTCTTTCCAGTACTTGTACCATTCCATCTCAGTTCCCGGTTTGATAAAATACTGCATTTCCATTTGTTCAAATTCACGCATGCGGAAAATGAATTGTCTTGCAACGATCTCGTTTCGGAAAGCCTTGCCGGTCTGAGCTATTCCAAAAGGAATTTTCATTCGACCGGTTTTCTGGACATTCAAAAAATTAACAAAAATTCCCTGTGCTGTTTCCGGGCGGAGGTATATGGTGGAGGCTTCTTCACTTACGGAACCAAGCTGAGTAGAAAACATCAGGTTAAACTGACGTACATCGGTCCAGTTACGGGTGCCGGAAATCGGACAGACGATCTCAAGATCGATGATAATTTGTCGAACTTCTGCAAGGTCATTGGCTTCCAGAGCTGTTTTGAACCGCAAGTTAATATCATCTATCTTTTTCTGATTTTCTAATACCCTTGCATTGGTCGTTCTGAATGTATATTCATTAAAGCCGTCTGCAAAACGGATTCTTGCTTTCTCTACTTCTTTATTAATCTTAGCTTCTATTTTAGCGATATGGTCTTCGATCAACACATCGGCCCGATATCTTTTCTTTGAATCCTTGTTATCAACCAAAGGGTCATTGAAGGCATCTACGTGTCCTGATGCTTTCCAGGTCGTCGGGTGCATGAAAATCGAAGCATCGATGCCGACGATATTTTCATTCATCTGGACCATAGCTTTCCACCAGTAGTCTCTAATGTTCTTTTTCAGTTCTGCTCCATTCTGACCATAGTCATAAACGGCACTTAGCCCATCATATATCTCACTGGATTGAAAAATGAATCCATACTCTTTTGCATGAGAAATGATGTTTTTAAAAAGGTCTTCGTTATTTGTACTTGCCATAGGCAGCTAAAGTAGGGATTTTTCTATTTGCCTTAGACAGGAATCACTCAAAATATCTCCGGTTCGAAATCCTTAATTCTCTTTTGATTGATGGAAGAATTCTTCCTCTAAAAAACTACCTTTGGAGACATGATCGCAATAGGAAATACTTTCGTTTCGGAAGAATTGATAGAAAAGAAATTTGTCTGTGACCTGAATGCCTGCAAAGGGGGATGTTGTGTTAAAGGCGACTATGGAGCACCACTGGAGGATGATGAACCGGAGATCCTGGAAAAAATATATAAAAAGGTAAAGCCCTATATCCCGGCTGCCGGTATCGAAGCCATTGAGCAGCAAGGAAAGTATTTGAGGTATGAAAGAAAGGAGTGGGTCACACCACTTGTGAATGGCAAAGAGTGCGCCTATACATATTTCGATAAAGGCATTGCCAAATGTGCTATTGAGAAAGCATACTATGATGGCAAAATAAAATGGAAGAAACCCATTTCATGTCATTTATACCCTGTAAGAATTACGCAGAATAAGATCGGTATGGATCACCTGGCCTATGATCGCTGGAGTATTTGCAAGCCTGCCTGTAAACTTGGTGACACCTTGAAGGTGCCGGTATATAAATTTCTAAAAGATTCCTTGGAGAGAAAATATGGGAAGCGCTGGTATAAACAGTTGGAATTGGCAGCAAAGGTTTGGGAGGAGCAAAAGGAAAAGAAGACTAAATAGTACAACTAAGCTATGCGTAGCTAAGATATTTTTTCTTCAAATCAAAGCAGAAATATTTTTCAAATCACTGCGAACTGATTATCAGGACAAAAAAAATATTGATTGCCTTAACGTCACTTCAGTTACAAAACTGTCGCTGTTCTGCAAGTGAATCTTTTAAACAAAATATGTTCAAAACCTCGGTAGTCCTTGTCTGGCAAGGCTTTTGGAGGCTAATACAAATTTGTACACAGATACTGGTGCATAATTGTCGAAAAATAATCCGGCGGTCTATTGCATAGTCTAATTGAAATAAGAATTTTTGTTCAGCAAGTCAGAAAATTTATTTCTGACATTTCAGCAAATATTTAAGGATTAAGAGAACAATGCTCTTCGGTCCGGGAAAATAAAATTTTCTAAAACCGAAAGAGAGTAGAAATCGTCTCCTCTAATCGGAACCTCTAAATTAACAGAACACCTTTTTTACAAGAATTATGAAGAAAGAAATTTTACTCGAAGAGAACAAAGACAGATTTGTACTATTTCCTATTAAGTACCCACAAATATGGGAATTGTATAAAAAAGCAGAACAAAGCTTTTGGACAGCCGAAGAGGTAGATCTACATGCAGACCAGCAGGATTGGGATCGTCTGAAAGATGATGAACGCCATTTTATTAAACATGTGTTGGCGTTTTTTGCCGCCAGTGATGGAATCGTCAATGAGAATCTGGCAGTTAACTTCATGAAGGAAGTCCAGTTACCTGAGGCACGTTGCTTTTACGGTTTCCAGATCATGATGGAGAACATCCACAGCGAGATGTACTCTCTGTTAATTGACTCCTATATTAAAGATAATGCCGAAAAAAACAGACTGTTTAATGCCATCGACACCATTCCTTGTGTAAGCAAGAAGGCAGAATGGGCATTGCGTTGGATTTCAAATGGATCCTTTGCCGAGAGACTGATAGCTTTTGTGGCCGTAGAAGGAATATTCTTCTCAGGTTCCTTCTGTTCCATTTTCTGGTTAAAAAAGCGTGGGCTTATGCCGGGGCTTTGCACGTCTAATGAGTTTATTTCAAGGGATGAAGGAATGCATTGCGATTTCGCCTGCCTGTTATATAGTATGCTTGAAAATCAATTGCCTAAATCTCAGGTTACTCAAATCATCACCGATGCTGTGGTTCTGGAGCATGAGTTTGTTACTGATGCTTTACCTGTTTCCCTGATTGGGATGAATGCCAAGCTGATGTGTCAATATATAGAGTTTGTAGCCGACCGCTTACTGGTTTCTCTCGGTTGCGAAAAAGTTTATAATAGTACAAACCCATTTGATTTCATGGAAATGATCTCCTTACAAGGAAAGACGAATTTCTTCGAGAAACGTGTGAGTGAATACAAAAAGGCCGGTGTAGGGCAATTAAAAGAAGATAATGTCTTTAAACTGGATGAGGATTTTTAAAAGAATCCAAGAAGCAATTCGTTCTTTAAATTATATACGACTTTTTTCAATATTACATCACATCACAAAACCAGAATCAATCCTATGTTCGTACTCAAACGCGATGGCCGCCAGGAGCCTGTTAAATTTGACAAAGTAACAGCACGCATCCAGAAACTAGCTTATGGACTTTCCGAGCACGTGGACACCTTTTCTGTAGCTCAGAAAGTTATTGAGGGAATTTATGATAATGTGACGACCACCCAGCTCGATAATCTTGCTGCGGAGATTGCTGCTTCAATGACAACCAAACATCCGGACTATGCATTACTTGCTGCACGTATTGCCGTGAGTAACCTGCATAAGAACACTAAAAAGTCGTTCAGCCGGACGATGAAGGACTTGTATGATTACATTGACCCTAATACCGGAAAGAAAGCTCCCCTTTTAGCGGATGATGTTTTTCAGACTATCTGGGACAACAAAGATCTGCTGGATTCAACGATCATCTATGACCGTGATTTTGGATATGATTATTTCGGATTTAAGACCCTTGAAAAATCTTACCTTCTAAAATTGAATGGAAAAGTAGCAGAGCGTCCTCAGCACCTGATCATGCGTGTCGCTGTTGGAATTCATAAAAATGATATTGATTCGGTTATCGAGACATATAATCTCATGAGCGAGCGTTGGTTTACTCATGCCACACCGACACTTTTCAATGCAGGAACACCGAAGCCACAACTTTCTTCATGCTTCCTTTTGCAAATGCAGGATGACAGTATCGAAGGAATTTACAATTCTTTAAAAAGCTGCGCCAAAATTTCTCAGTCAGCCGGAGGTATAGGATTAAGTATCCATAATATCCGTGCAACAGGATCTTATATCCGTGGAACTAACGGAACCTCTAATGGTATTGTTCCAATGTTGCGGGTGTTCAATGATACAGCACGCTATGTTGATCAGGGCGGAGGAAAACGTAAGGGATCTTTTGCTATTTACCTTGAACCATGGCATGCTGATATTTTCGCTTTCCTTGATCTGAAGAAGAACCATGGTAAGGAAGAATTACGTGCCCGTGACCTGTTCTATGCTCTGTGGATTCCGGATCTTTTCATGGAAAGAGTAGAAGCAGATGGGGACTGGAGTCTTTTCTGTCCGAACGAGGCACCGGGTTTGGCAGATTGCTATGGAGAAAAATTCCGCGAGCTTTATTCAAAATATGAGTCAGAAGGCCGTGCACGTAAGACTGTGAAAGCACAGGAACTTTGGTTTGCGATGCTTGAATCACAAATTGAAACGGGTACACCATACATGTTATATAAAGATGCATGTAATGAGAAGAGTAACCAGAAGAATCTGGGTACGATCAAGAGTTCTAACCTTTGCACAGAGATCGTAGAATATACTGCTCCTGACGAGATCGCAGTTTGTAATCTTGCTTCTATTGCTCTTCCGCGATTTGTGAACGAAGGTGAATTTGATCATCAGAAATTATTCAATATCACTTATGTGATCACAAAGAATTTGAATAAGGTCATTGATGTAAATTATTACCCTGTTGAGGAAGCGAAGAACAGCAATTTGCGTCACCGTCCAATTGGAATTGGTGTGCAGGGATTAGCTGATACCTTCATCCTTATGCGCATGCCTTTCGATTCTGATGAAGCACGAAAGCTCAACAAAGACATACACGAAACCATTTACTATGCTGCAATGACTGCTTCCAAAGACTTGGCAAAAGTGGAAGGACCTTATCAAACTTATGAAGGCTCGCCTGTTTCTCAAGGTATCTTCCAGTTTGATATGTGGAATGTGAAGCCAAGTTCACGTTGGGAGTGGGATGTATTGAAGGAAGAAGTACAAAAATACGGTGTAAGAAACTCTCTGTTACTTGCGCCTATGCCAACAGCCAGCACGTCTCAAATCCTTGGTAATAACGAATGTTTTGAACCATACACTTCTAACATTTATTCCAGACGTGTATTGAGCGGAGAGTTTCCGGTAGTCAACAAACATCTTCTTAAGGACCTGGTGAAACTGGATCTTTGGAATGATACGATGAAAAACAAGATCATCGCCGCGAACGGATCAGTGCAGGATATTCCGGAAATTCCGCAGGACCTGAAGGACATTTACAAGACTGTCTGGGAGATCAAACAACGTTCTCTTATTGATATGGCTGCCGATCGTGGCGCTTACATTTGTCAGAGCCAGTCGCTAAACATATTTATACAGGATACGAATTTTGCTAAGCTCACTTCTATGCACTTCTATGCATGGAAAAAAGGTCTCAAGACCGGAATGTATTACCTCAGGTCTAAATCAGCAGCGGATGCAGTTAAGTTCACTGTAGATCAAAGCTTCCTTAAGCAGGCTGCTGAGAACGGAAAGGTATCTGAAGCCGGCCTAATCTCAAAAGAAACAGCCTTCGAGCAGATGGCCTGCTCACTGGATGACCCTGAGTCATGTGAGGCATGCGGTAGTTAATTTTGCTTTTCCATTGTTAAAAGAGAGCCCTCCCGGTTAGTTCGGGGAGGGTTTTTTTGTGAGACGTCGGCAAATAAAAAACCCGGATCATAGACCCGGGCTCCTTTTCACTATCAACATCTTCACACTTTAACATGGCTCCAATTTTTTCCTGATTTGATCCGGTACAGTTGCATCTCGCTGATACCAAATTTTGTAGCGATGTCTTTGAGACGAACCTTACGTGTATCCGAAAATATTTTTTGCTTAATGTCTCTTACTTTTGCAGCTGTTAACTTATGCCCTTTTAATCGTCTTTTAGCCTGGTAAGCTTTTACAACAGGGCTCTTTTGTTGATGCTTATTGAGCTCTTCTCTGCTTGCCCAGCGCAGGTTCGATAGTTTGTTGTTTAACTTATTGTAATCCAAATGAATAACAAAAGTTTGGTTGCGATTCTTCTTTTTTAAGAAATTTTCTGCGACCAGCTTGTGTACATAACATTGTATGTCTTTGTCCTTGATTTTCAGCTTTAAAGCTGCGTATCCATTTACACGGGTACCTTTTAAGATTTTTTTATTATCCGGTGAATCTTTAAAACTCGCTATTCTACCTGTGTTTGAAACTGCGTAATGCGTTCGCTCAAACTTAATTCCGAGTTTTATAACCTTCCATTGTTCTTTTTGAGATCCGGCCATGTCTTGTGGGTTGAAATGTGTTGAATTAATAAAGTTTCTTGCTGCTAATTCTTTCGAAAAACGATTGGTTAATTTACATTTGTCCAATTAAAACCAATCTGTGATTAAATTGTTTAGGTGGTCTGATATTTTTTTTCAGCGACCAATGATTTGATTCAATATCCGGGACTATGATCGCTTCACTTCGCATGTTTTATTCTACTGTTGGACGTAAATTGGTGATGGCGCTCACCGGTTTGTTCCTCTGTACATTTTTGGTTGAACACCTCTACGGTAATTTGCTTCTCTACAAGCTTGATGCAGGCCTTGCCTTCAATGAATACTCTGCCTGGATGGCCGGCAATTTGTTCATTCGTACTGTTGAAATAGGTCTGTTTGCCGGCTTTTTAATACATATCATCGACGGTTTATACCTCACCCTCCAAAACAAGAAAGCAAGACCGGTTCGCTATGCCCTTAGTCAGCAGACGGGCAATAGCTCATGGTTTTCCAGAAATATGGGACTTACCGGCTCGGTTATTCTGGTTTTTCTTGTTGTTCATTTAAGATCATTCTTTTTCCCGCATCGCGTAATGCATCCGGAGAACAGCATGGCATATGATGTTGCTGTGGCATTTCAGGCAAATTGGTATGCTGCTTTGTACGTTGTAGCAATGGTTATTCTTGGCGCTCACCTGAATCACGGATTTCAATCAGCATTCCAAACTATTGGTGTAAATAATCAAAAGTATAGACAAACATTAAAAATTACAGGAACTGTATTTGCTCTGATCATCATGATAGGCTTTGCATCTTTTCCGGTGATGTTTTATTTTGATTTATTTGGAGTCTCATCGAATATCCTTGGGCAATAAAAGCATTAAACGTGAATGTCATCACAAGGAATTTATCAAACATCTATTGACATCTGTAAAAAGCTATGACTAAATTAAACTCAAAGATCCCTGAGGGGCCACTCGAAAAAAAGTGGAGCACTTATAAGTCGACAGTCCGTTTGGTAAACCCTGCGAATAAGAGACGTATTGAAGTCCTTGTAGTAGGCTCCGGACTTGCCGGTGCATCTGCTGCAGCGACTCTTGCTGAGTTAGGATATAAGGTAAAATGTTTTTGCTTCCAGGATAGTCCGAGAAGAGCACACTCTATCGCAGCTCAGGGTGGTATTAACGCAGCAAAGAATTATTCAAATGACGGTGACAGTGTGTTCCGTCTTTTTTATGACACGGTAAAGGGAGGCGACTACCGGGCACGCGAAGCAAATGTCTATCGTCTTGCTGAAGTATCAACTGCCATCATAGATCAATGCGTAGCACAGGGAGTTCCTTTTGCCCGTGAGTATGGAGGTCTTCTGGATAACCGTTCATTCGGTGGAGTACAGGTGTCACGAACATTTTATGCAAGAGGACAAACCGGACAGCAGTTATTGTTGGGTGCATATAGTGCATTATCGAGACAGATTGCTAAGGGTAATGTTATCATGTATAATCGTCATGAGATGGTTGAACTGGTAAATGTGGATGGTCGTGCGCGCGGGATCATAGCACGTGATCTTATCACAGGAAAGCTTGAGCGTCATTCAGGACACGCCGTTGTTCTTGCTACGGGTGGTTATGGAAATGTATTTTATTTATCTACCAATGCCATGGGAAGTAATACCACGGCTATCTGGAAAGCATATAAAAAAGGTGCCTATTTCGGGAACCCGTGTTTTACACAGATTCACCCTACATGTATCCCTGTATCGGGAGAATACCAATCGAAGCTGACTCTGATGAGTGAAAGCTTAAGAAATGATGGACGTGTATGGGTGCCGAAAGCTCAAGGGGATAAAAGAACACCATCAGAAATTCCTGATGACGAAAGAGATTACTACTTAGAGCGCAGATACCCTGCATTCGGAAATCTTGTACCACGCGATGTAGCAAGTCGTGCTGCCAAGCAAGCATGTGATGAAGGCAAGGGGGTTGGTCCTTCAGGCCTTGCTGTTTACCTCGACTTCAGAGATGCTATCAAACGTTTGGGCAGGGATGTGATCTCTGAGCGTTATGGAAATCTTTTTGAGATGTATGAAAAGATCACCGGTGAAGATCCATATCATACTCCGATGAGAATTTATCCTGCAGTACATTATACAATGGGAGGTATTTGGGTTGACTATAATTTGATGACCACCATTCCCGGTTTATATGCCTTAGGAGAATGTAACTTCTCCGATCACGGAGCTAACCGCTTAGGTGCTTCCGCATTGATGCAAGGATTGGCTGATGGATATTTTGTGCTTCCGTACACTATAGGAGAGTATTTGGCTGATGAGATCAGGAATCCGGCTATTGCTACCACACATGCTGCTTTTGAGGAAGCTGAGAAAGCAGTATCTGATCGCATTCTTCGTTTGATGCAAATTAAAGGAAAGCAGACAGTAGAAGATCTTCATAAGAAATTAGGCAAGATCATGTGGGAGTACTGTGGCATGGCACGAAATGAGGCCGGCTTAACTAAGGCATTACAGCTTATTGGTGATTTGAAGAAGGAGTTCTGGAGCGATGTACGTATTCCGGGTGAAATAAATGAATTTAATCCGGAGTTGGATAAAGCCGGAAGAGTGGCCGACTTCATCGAGCTGGGCGAGTTGATGGTGCGTGATGCACTTATTAGAAAAGAATCATGCGGAGGACATTTCCGTGAAGAATCCCAAACTGAAGATGGAGAGGCAAAGAGAGATGACGATAACTTCTCATATGTTGGTGCCTGGGAATATACAGGAGAAAACAATCCGCCTGTACTAAATAAGGAAGAACTTAAATTTGATGTGGTTCATCCGACACAAAGAAGTTATAAGTAAGATAATTCTTAAGAAAAAATTTGCAACAGAATTAAATCAATCAATAGCAATTTACCATCATGGCAGAAACTATCAATCTTAAATTGAAAATCTGGAGACAGCGCAATGCCGCTGATGCAGGACATTTTGAAATGTATGATATGCCTGGTGTGAACACACACATGTCATTTTTAGAAATGATGGATGTGTTGAATGACCGCCTGATCCGTGAAGGCAAAGACCCTGTTGCATTCGACCATGATTGTCGGGAAGGTATTTGCGGAATGTGTTCGATGTATATCAATGGAAGAGCTCACGGATTGTTGAAAGGTACAACTACTTGTCAGTTACATATGCGCTTTTTTGCCGACGGAGAAACGATAACCATCGAACCATGGAGAGCAGCAGCTTTTCCTGTGATCAAAGATCTGGCTGTTGACCGTACGGGATTTGAGAAGATCATGCAGGCAGGTGGTTATGTTTCTGTGAATACCGGTAATGCTCCTGATGCGAATAGTATTCCTATCAGCAAACCAAGTTCTGATGAAGCATTTGATGCAGCAGCCTGTATTGGTTGCGGTGCATGTGTTGCAGCATGCAAGAATGCCTCTGCTATGTTGTTCATGTCTGCCAAAGTTTCTCAGCTGGCCCTTCTCCCACAGGGTCATCCGGAGAGACATGAGCGCGTGTTGAAGATGGTGGAAGCGCATGACGAGGCAGGTTTCGGAAGTTGTACCAACACCGGAGCTTGTGAAGCAGAGTGCCCGAAAGAAATTTCTATCTCACACATTGCTCGTCTAAACAGAGAATATTTACGGGCGAGCCTGGCAAAGAAATAATTCTGGTAAAGAATAGAACAAAAAAACCTGTGATCACTCACAGGTTTTTTTGTTGGAATAGTTTTTCCTAATTGAAAAATATGAAAAACTTATGGAATGAGTAATTTTTTGATCTTTGGCACCGGCCCCGGGCAGTGAGTTGAGTGGCAGGCCAGACAAGTGTTTACCAGATTATTATAATTCACTTTCAGATCTTCCGTGTTACTTGAACTGTAGGTCTTACCTGCGTTCAAATAAATATTTGCGAAAGTATCATAATGAGAATTTTTTGTTTCTGAGTCAGTTGGTGTAGCAGTAAAGATCTTTTTAAATTTCTCAGGGAAATCCGGATCTTTCTCGTCTGACAAAGCCAATTTTCTTGCAGTAGCAGCATGATTAAACATATCACGCATCAGCAGTGAAAGCTCGCTTGATCCATTTGGATTCTGGTCGGTGCTATCCATCAGAGCAATTGAATTCTCAGTTGGGCCTCCGTCAACAAGTTGCCAGCTTCCCAGATAAAGAAGAATTAACAATGATAAAAAGATCTTATGCATACTAGTCATTATAAAGAAGGACCCCTGTTGCTTCGAAAGAGATTTGTGTCTCAGCAGAATTTATTTCCTTAATCTCTGCGTCCGATTTTCCGGCATCCTGAGCATAGTGGCGTAATTCTTCTACAGATATTTTTGAAATGGTGGCAGTTCCTTCCAATACAATTTTCTTTCCTTCACAATCCATCGGAACAAAGAAGCCATAATCGTAAAAGCGAACCATCATAGTTTGCCCATCCCCGGCATCCATCTTTAACCAGCAGCCTTTTTTCTGACAAACGCTGGCAACTGTACCTATCACTTTTGTATGAAGGGAGTCTTTGCCTTTTAGCAATTCGCTGATAGAAGTTGCTTCTATTGCATTCTCAGCAGTGATTTTTTCACCATAAGAGGATACTTTTTCTTTCGGCTGAGCCTGGCTTAGGCTGCAGATAAGGGCCAGAACCGTCAGGATAATCAATGATTTTTTCATTTTTTTAATATTGTTTTTGCAAATATACTCTTCCGGAACAGAATGTGGAAGATGATTTATGACAGAAATTCATATATTCATTGAAAATTCAATATTCACAGAATTTAAGTCCAATCTGCAGGCTTAATTCGATTTATTCCGACTCTGGCCGATTAGTTCTTATTTTTGCTATCCAATCTCTGTCTATGCGTATAATTAATTTTCTTCTTTTGATTGCCCTAATATCCTGTAACATGAAAGAATCAGTAAAAGATCAAACCCTCAGTCCGGATCCAATAATCATTCAGGATCCGCACAGCTATGCAAAACCTGATGAAGCCATTGTCAAACATTTGGTGCTGGATCTAATGGTTGATTTCGGGAATAAGATATTATCTGGAACTGCCAGAGTAGATTTTGTAAACAATACCAATGCAAAGCGAATACTTCTGGATACGCGCGGACTGAAAATAGACAAGGTTACTCTTGATGATTCAAATGAAAAAGCAAATTTTGTATTGGGAGATGAAGATGAGTTTTTAGGACAGTCTTTAGCCGTGGATATTCAACATGATTCGAGGTCCGTCACAGTACATTATTCGACATCACCTGATGCACCGGCACTTCAATGGTTAAGCCCTGAGCAAACAGCAGGGAAGAAGTCGCCATTCATGTTTACTCAATCACAGGCTATTTTAGCGCGATCATGGGTTCCGATTCAGGATAGCCCTGGCATTCGTTTTACCTATGAAGCCAATATTCAAGTGAGCCCGGGGCTCATGGCAGTGATGAGTGCGAAGAATCCTCAAACCAAGAATGAAGAAGGGAAGTATAGTTTTAAAATGGATCAACCAATACCGGCATATCTGCTGGCAATGGCTGTAGGGGATTTTGATTTTAAAGCGCTTGATAAAAGAACAGGAGTATATGCAGAGCAGGTTACATTGGCTAAAGCAGTCAATGAATTCGCAGATCTTCCAAAGATGCTTGAAGTTGCAGAAAAATTATATGGTCCATATGCCTGGGAACAGTATGACGTCATAGTCCTTCCACCAAGTTTTCCTTTTGGTGGTATGGAAAATCCACGCATCACTTTTGCAACTCCAACAATTTTGGCCGGTGACAAATCTCTCACGGCATTGATCGCACACGAACTTGCACATAGTTGGAGCGGCAATCTGGTGACAAATGCAACATGGAATGATTTCTGGATGAATGAAGGCTTTACCGTCTATTTCGAGTCACGTATCATGGAAGCTCTTTATGGGAAAGATTTTGCAGACATGCAAACCTTACTTGGTGTGGAAGACTTGAGAGAAACTATAGCTGAACTTGGTGAGAACAGTAAAGACACGCATCTGAAACTCGACCTTGCTGGACGTGATCCGGATGACGGGATGAATGATGTCGCTTATGAAAAAGGGCGACTATTGATTGTGTTGATGGAACAAACTTTCGGTAGAGAGAAGTTGGATAATTTTTTGAGAAATCATTTTAAAAATCATGCATTCGGGACAATTACAACGGAACAATTTATAGAAGAATACAACAGGGATCTTGTTGGAAATGATACTGCCAAGGCGAAGGCAGTAGATATTGAAAGGTGGATCTACAATGCAGGTATACCTGAGAATGCACCGAAGATCTCATCTGTGAGATTTGAAAATGTTGCCAGACAGGTAGAAGCATGGAAGTCTGGAACAAAAGCAAGTTCTCTTGATACAAAGCAATATACAACCAACGAATGGTTACGATTTTTAGGACTCTTGCCTGCTAAGTTGAGCCAGGAGCAAATGAAAGATCTTGATGATGCTTTCCACTTTTCAAAAACAGGAAACTCCGAAATTCTTTTTGCGTGGTTAGAAAAGGTAATCAACAATCAATATAAAGAAAATTATCCTGTCCTTAAAACGTTTTTAATTGAGATTGGAAGAAGAAAGTTTGTCAAGCCACTGTTTGCAGCTTTGGTCAGGACTCCTGAGGGTAAAAAATTTGCACTTGAAATTTACAAAGAGTCCCGACCGAATTATCATTATGTAACACAGACTACGATTGACGGAATATTAGAATAAAGAAAATGCAAAAAAAGTCAGAATATATCTTCGTACTGCTAGTGTTCATGCTTGCTTTTTCTTGTGTTTCCAAAAAGGATTCAAAAGAGAATGATGTTGATCTTGGTAAATATATGCTTGCCGGTTCCGAAGTATCCGGAATGGCACAGACAGTTTTGATCAAAAATCTGACTGAAGCAATCGAAGTAGGAGGAACACGGCATGCTGTTCAGTTTTGTAATCTTAATGCATCAGCTATACTCGATAGCGTAAGTGCTGCAAACAATTGTATTGTTTCACGAGTGACAGATAAGAACAGAAACCCGGAAAACCTCATTAGCAATCAGCACGATAAAAGTATGTGGGACTATTATAATGGCAGGAATTCTGAAAATGTTCAAGCTGATTCTTTATTGCAATTATCAGATGAATTCATTTTTTATCGACCGATCCGAATCGGCATGCCTACATGTTTGAAATGCCATGGAAACCCGGAATTAGATATTGATGAGGCTACCAAAGGAGCAATTGATAGTTTATATCCGGCTGATCTGGCGAAAAACTACAAATTGGGAGATCTTCGGGGACTTTGGAAAATTGAGTTTAAGTCAATTGTTCAGGACTAAACTTTGATTAGCCTGGAGCTATAGGAATCCTTTTTTAATATGCGTTATTTTTTTTTTGATCTATCCATGCTCTGACATTTTCACCAAGTAATTTTAAAGGAAGAGGCCCGTTCGTTAGAATCACATCGTGAAATTCCCTGATGTCGAATTTGTCGCCTAATTCTTTCTTGGCTTTCTCTCTTAGTTCAAGTATTTTGATCATTCCGATCTTATATCCGGTGGCTTGGGCCGGCCATACAATATACCTGTCGATCTCTTTTTTGCAATCACCTTCCGGATTAGGGGTGTTGCGAATGAAGTATTCATATGCCTGTTCTCTTGACCATTTTTTATGGTGTATCCCAACATCTACAACCAGCCTTGCTGCGCGAAAAACTTCATTTGCCAATCTGCCAAAATCTGAATAGGGATCTTCGTAAAATCCATATTCTTTAGGGATTAGTTCAGAGTATAGTGCCCAACCTTCAACATAAGCAACATTTCCACCATGCATTCTGAATTTTGGAATATTTTTCAACTCTTGTGCAATGGCAATTTGCATATGATGCCCCGGAATTCCTTCATGGTAAGCAAGTGCTTCAGCCTGATAGATCGGTTGATCGTTCATGTTGAACAGGTTGATATAATAGGTACCAGGTCTGGTGCCATCCTGCGTGGGAGCTTCATAAAATGCACCTCCGGCTGATTGTTCACGAAATGCTTCAACAGCCTTCACGACGATAGGAGCTTTTGGCTTTGTCAGAAATAGCAAGTCAAGTTTGCTCGCCATTGTATCAATAATTGAAGTGGCAAGATCTTGATATTTTTTTCGACCTTCAGTTGTATTCGGGAAATAGAACTGTTTGTTTTCCCTCAGGAATTCGAAAAACCAAATGAGGCTATCATCTTTCTTACCTACTTTTTGAATTATCTCCCTCATTTCTGCATGTATTCTTTTCACTTCCTTCATACCGGTTTCAAAAACCTCATCAGGACTTATATCAAGTGTTGTTGTATTACTTAAAGCTGCTTTATAAAATTTGTCACCGGATGGAAACTTCCAGGCACCATCATCATTACTTGCATTCTGTTCCAGCAGTTTTAGTTCGAAAATTAATTTTTCATAGGCAGGCTTCACTACATTTAAGAGTGCATTGGCACATTGCCTGAGCAGTTCTGATTTATCTGAGTAATTAATGTTGGAGAGCGCATTTACTTTAGTATAGAAATCCTCGAAGAGCGGACTTTTACTTTCTGAAAACTCAAAAGGAGTTCCGCTAATAACATTTTTACAATCACTAATTACCATAGGAAATACGAACTTAGGCAGATTGATCCCTAAGCTGTCACGTATTTTTAATCCTGCAATAACCTGATCGAAGAGAGGACCTATACCATTCAATCGTTCAATATAGGCCTGCGCATCAGACATTGAATCAATGCTGTGCATATTGATCAGGAAGGCAGGAATTGAGGATTGAATTCCATCCATTTGGTTCACGGGATAATTATGAAATCTCCAGGGAAACATGGCAATTTCCTGCTGAGCCTGATATTCAAAATAACTAAAACTTAATTTTGTTTTTTCGTCAAGTTTTTCAAAAACAATTTGTTCTCTTAAGCTATCAAGTTCTTTTTTTATAATTTCAATTTCCGCAATTGCGGCAGAATAAGAACGATCATTCCATTTTCCGTAATCTTTCTTGATACCCAGATAAGTTTGTTGTTCAGGATCTCGACTTATTGCTGCATCAAAGGCACGGTCGAAAAAGTCATTAGCTCTTTTTGATTCCAAAGCGATCTCTTCAGGGCTAAAGTGAATAGGGACATGAGTTTGCCGGTTATTGCAAGAACTGACTATAGCCAGGACAAATAGGAAGGGAAACAGGGATGATTTAAAATTGCTTTTCATATGATTAAAGTGATCTTATTAGGACATTCAGAAAATGAAAATATTCACAAAAATAAAAAAGAAATTCCAAATAGGGAATGTCTGCAAAAACAGAACTTGTTTCCCTGATTAGGATGCCGTTGCAGGAAGTGAATGTACCTAAAATAGGAGACAATTGACGGAAAATCAAAAGACAAGGAAATCTTTTCTGATTAATTTTGTCTTGAGACAAGCACAGCCTATCTTTAGTATTTGAATAATTATCGTAGGCCAAAACTTTATTCTATATGCTCAATATAAGACCTGCCACCGAGTATGATCTGACGGCCATGCTTGAAATTTACAATGAGTCTGTCTTGAACTCAAATGCAACTTTTGATACAGAACCTAGGAGTCATCAGGCACAAATGTCCTGGTTTAAGCAACACAAAAAGAATCATCCGGTACTTGTAGCGGAGCAAGATGATCAGATAATTGGCTGGGCTTCTTTGAGTCCATTTAGTGATAGATGTGCTTATGACACCACAGTAGAAGTATCAATATACATTCATAAAGATCATCGTGGAAAAGGAATGGGAATCAAGTTACTCAAGATCATTACGCTTGAGGGTCAAAAAGTCGGGAATCATACTATTATTTCCAGGATCACACAAGGAAATGATGTGAGTATTCATATTCATGAGAAGTTAGGTTACCGGCATGTTGGAGTTATGGAAGAGGTTGGTTTTAAATTTGCTAAGTTTCAGAATGTACATATAATGCAATATTTGTTCAATAAATAAATTAGATTTATTGTGTGTTTTCTAAGAATTCTTTTGAAGACTCTTCTTTTTAATTATATTTGGAATGAAGGTATGTCAGGTAGGACAAGCTAAGCACATTTAGAGAAATTTTGTAATACTTGCATCCATCATTTATTTAACGGCTTTATTTGAATGATTACAGAGTGAAATTTAATTAGCTGTAATCCTCTTTTTTAATAAACACATGACCGGTTTGACTATTGGGGTAGTTTTGAATTTATTATTTCTGATTAAAGGAGCAGGGTCAATGTCAACAAAGCTTTCCATTTC
The DNA here is from genome assembly GCA_035341855.1 of Bacteroidia bacterium. Classification (GTDB taxonomy): domain Bacteria; phylum Bacteroidota; class Bacteroidia; order AKYH767-A; family 2013-40CM-41-45; genus QQVM01. Next base: position 95,926 of record DAOQWA010000005.1, on the reverse strand, counting down.
TGTGGATTCTTTGTTTTCAATTGTTTTGCATTCGCAGTTCGGTAATTACGCATTTCTGTTTATTGCTGCGATAATAATAATTTTGCTACTGACTATTTTTATTTTTCGACGGGAGATAAGGAAGATAGAAACAAGAAAGGAGCAGGAAGCTTTGCAACAATCTACAAAACTTAAGGAACAATTTTTAGCAAATATGAGTCATGAGTTCCGTACACCCTTGAATGCAATTGTTGGCATGACTCGATTACTAAGGGACAATGATCCTAAGCCTGAACAGATGAATTATTTGAATGCTATTAAGCAAAGTTCAGAAAGTTTGATGGCAATTATTAATGACATGCTTGATATAAGCAAAATTGAAGCCGGAAGAATTCAGTTGACTAATCATCCTTTTGAACTTAGGGCTATCTGTGAAAGTGTTTATAATAATTTCCAACTTCGTGCACTTGAGAAAAAATTGGACTATACGGTTCATGTTGATGAGAATGTTCCTGAGTATTTGTCGGGAGACCCTTTGAGATTGTTACAAATACTTTCTAATGTGGTAGACAATGCGATCAAGTTTACTGAAGCCGGCAGTGTTAGTTTGCATTGTTCGGTAAAAGAGAATGTCCAAAATTCTCCGAATGATGTTGTCCTCTTGTTTAAGGTCACCGATACCGGAATAGGAATTTCAGATTCGAGTAGGGAAAAAATCTTTGAATCATTCAGCCAGGAATCCAGCGACACTACAAGAGAGTATGGAGGTGCAGGTTTGGGACTAAGTGTCACAAGGAAGTTACTCGAATTGTATGGAGGAACAATTGATGTTAGCAGTAAAACAGGTTATGGTTCTGTTTTTAAACTTATGATTCCTTTCGAGATATACAGGGGTAAATCTCTTCAAAAGATTGAAATATCAAATTCACAGGATTTGAGAAATGAGCTAAAGGGTATTTCGGTTTTATTGGTTGAAGATATTGAGTTTAACAGGATTGTTGCCATAGATACCTTGATGACAGAAATAGAAGGAGTAGAGGTTGATGTAGCCGCAAACGGGAATGAGGCGGTAGCTATGGCAGGTGGCAAGGTCTATGATGTAATATTGATGGACCTGCAAATGCCGGAGTTAAATGGATATGATGCCTCACGTCAGATAAGGATGTTAGAGAAACCACATTGTGAGACCCCTATTGTTGCTATGACGGCAAGTGCTTTGGAAGATGAGATCTATCGATGTTACGAAGCCGGAATGAATGATTTTATTAATAAGCCATTTGATACTGAAATGTTATTTAAAAAGATCTTGAATCAAATGCACAAAAGCAATTGATATGAGAAAAAAAAGACCGGACGTGCCGGTCCTTTTTTGAGTTTAATTATTTTCTTAAATCCATTCCAGTTATTTAGTTATTCACCGGCAGGTAAGAGTATTTCTTAGCATATTCCAGCATTTGTTCAATAAGAGATGAAGGATATTCTATTTTAACATCGGTAATTTTATTGTCCTTCATTACCGGAACCAAACGGGGTTGAATGAAGCCCATGTAAGGTGCGATTTTTAATTTTTCGAAACGTGCATGTACTTCTTTAAGAAGATCCTGATCGACTTTCACTCCATAGTTTTCTACAAGATTTTTACCTGCTGTAAAATCTCCTTCAGATTTTATCCTTTGTATTTCACGAAGAAGTTGCCCGAATAAAGTACGTAGCTTGTTGTAATCATTGATCACGAAAAAGGTTTTGCCGTCACGTACAACTTTTTCTATCACCTTTTCATTTGCACCTTGTTCAAAGGCCCAGGATGCAACCAATTGCCTGTTACGCATGTGAGCTTGTTCAAGATTATCCCCGGGCTTGATTCTTTGTAATTGAGTCATCAGTCCGTTGAGAATGTAATAATCATATTGAGCTTTTCCGGTTTCTAATGAAGGCATTACGCCTATGTCAACCAGCTTTTGATCCAGACAAAAATATAGTGCAACCAGATCAGCCCGGGCTTCTTCAAGGATTCCTGCATAGTTTTTCAAGGTCTGATCAGTTGTTCCGACCCCATCATTTATAATACCGGAAGCATGACCGATTACTTCGTGCATGTCAGTATGTAAATTGTCAGCCAAGGCACCTTCTTTTCTTGCACGGTCAATCACCTCCTGACCTGAAGCAAATTCATCAATCATTGGGCTTTTAGCACGGTAATAATTGTAGGCATTTACAATATTGCTAAGGTTTACTGATTTTGAACCATGGTCTTCCCGTACCCATTCATTGTTGGGGAGGTTGATTCCAATAGGAGTAGCAGGAGCAGCATCGCCAACTTCCCCAATTACAGTAATTACTTTTGCACTAATTCCTTTTACATCCTTCTTTTTATGCTCAGTCATTATTGTCGAGTTATCCTCAAACCATTGAGCTTGTCTGGATATTGCTTCAATTCTTTTTGTTCCTTCAATATCTTTCATAGAAACAATGCTTTCGAAGCTGCCTTTCTTTTGGAGAGCGTCCTGATAAACTTCTATAAATCCATTCACAAAATCTATTCTTGAAGCAGTATCATTCACCCATGCTATACTGTATTCATCAAAATCTTTTGGGTCTGTACTTTTGTAGAATTTTATAAGTTTGCTGATGGTTAATTTTTGTGCATCATTTTCAGCGAGTGGTTCCGCTTTTTCAAGCCAGTAAACAATTTTCTCAATTGCAGCTCCGTACATGCCGCCTATTCCCCATACCCTTTCTTTTATTACGCCATTCTCTTTCACAAGCTGAGAGTTAAAACCAAGCTGCGATCTGTTGGCGGGGTCGCTTGCTCTCAAGTCTCCATAATACTTTTCTGCTTCAGCCTGAGCAACGTTGCTATAAAAATTATTGCTGGAACTTTTGATAACATCATTGGTGTCGCTCAGATCTACAGTTTTCGGAGCAATCGTAGGATCATAAATGATTGGAATAATATTACCAGTGAATTCATTGATTGACATTCCTTCAAGAGGGATCATTGCAGGATCGCTTTTTTCAATTAGCTGTGTAAAGTATTCTTGGCTGCAAGAAGGGAACATCTTATCTGAAGAATAGTGGTGATGAATTCCGTTTGCAAAAAAGAATCTGTTACAATATTCTTCAAATTGTTTCCAGTGATTGCTGTTTTTATCACCTTCGTATGAATTCAATACTGCTTCAAGTGTTTTTCTAATTAGTAATCCATTCTTATATTTCTGATCATAAAAAATATCCCTGCCACTCAATCCTGCTTCATAGAGATAATAAGCCAGCTCTTTTTGTTTCAGTGACAGTTGATCAAAGCCCGGAACCTGATACCGAAGTACCTGAATATCTGCGAAACGATCAGCGATAAAATCAAATTCTATACTTGAATTTTCTTTTTGCTTTTCTTCCTGTTTACAGGAAAAGAAGACCAGCAGAACAAGCAAGGAAGGGAGGAGTAATTTTTTCATTTTAAATTTATGTTGTTGGTAAATCAGTAAACGGCTGAAGAATTTCTATGAATGTGTTATTTAAGTCCGTATTTATTGAGAAATTTTTGATTCAATTCTTTCTGTGCATTATCAAGATTTATTTTTCTTCCAGAGATAAAAGCCTCTGTCACATGATTTGTTCTCATATCCAGTGCGTTTCCTGAGGAGATAAATAAGGTTGCGTCTTTTCCTTCTTCGAGTGTTCCTAATTTATCTGAGATTCCTAAGATGGCAGCAGGGGAGGAAGTAATACTCTGAATCGCCTGTTCAAAAGTAAGGCCATATGCTGCACTTGTTCCCGCTTGAAACATCAGATTTCTAACCTGCCATGATCCTTCGGCACTCATTGCAAATTGTACCCCGGCTTCTTGTAAGAGAAAGGGAAGTTTGTATGAAATGTCAATGTCTTCATCTTCTCTTGAAGGAAGATTGTGGGTTCCATTCAATATTACAGGAATATTATTTTCTTTGAGAAGGGAAGTCATGCGCCATGCATCTGCACCACCCACAAGCACCATATTAATGTTATAACGGCGAGCCAAGTCAACTGCTGTAAGTATTTCTTTTGCAATGTTGCAATGAACAAAAAGTTTTTTGCTTCCATTAAATAATCCGCGCATTGCCTCAAATCTGAGATTCAGCTCAGAGGGGTTAGGGTTCTTTGCATAGGCTGAAGCTTCTGAAAAATAGAATTCCAGCTCGGCAAGATCATTATTTACTCTTTGCCGAATATTCTCTTCTTTTTCTGAATTTTCCAAACGAGGAATATTCATTCCTGGCCAGTTCATGTGTATTCCTATGTCTGTTGAAATGGCTGCATCTTCCCAATTCCAGGCATCCAGGTTTACGACTGAAGATTGCCCTGAAATTCGTCCTCCCTGAGGAACGATCTCAGCAACCAGGACGCCGTTACTTCTCACTGTCGGAATAATTCTTGAGTCAGTGCTGTAAGCAATCAGACTACGAACATTTGGATTCATTTCTCCAACTTCTCTGTAATCACGTGTTGCTCTGACCAGATCGATTTCTGTCAAACCTAAAGTTGTATTGCATGCAATAAAGCCCGGATAAATATCTTTTCCTGTTGCATCTATTACAGTGTCGTATTTTCTTTTATCGATTCGAATTACCGTGGCGTCGGCAACCACAGTAAGTTTACCATTTTCAAAGGCTATAGCAGAATTTTCTATGACTTTTGTATTTCCCAGGTGAGCTTTTCCGTTCATGATTAAAACTGAACCTTTCTGTGCTTCAGCAGGGGCTTGATTTTGTGCAGACAAGTTTGTCCAAACTGAAAAAAAAGCAATTGTGACAAGAGTTATTTTATATAGTGACATTTTCTTTTGTTTTAATTGAATGAGATGAAATTTGTTCAAGAAAATTATTCCTCATCATCACAATGTTTTAGTATAATTTTTTTTGCTGTTGGTTTTTTACTACCGTCTCCCTTTCTTTTTGCTGTTGTCATCTTTTGAGTTATGCGAGCTATTTCTGTTCTGTTGAAGTCTCTCAGTTGCTTATCTCTTTCAAGATCAAAATATAGGATCCCATCTACGTATGTTTGTACCGGCTTAGCGAGAATCGAAAGGGGGTTATCGTTCCATAGAACCAGATCGGCATCTTTACCAACTTTAATACTTCCAACCCTATCATCTACACGCAGCATTTTGGCCGGGTTTTGTGTAACAAACTTCCATGCTTCTTCTTCACTTACTCCTCCGTACATAACAGCTTTAGCAGCTTCCTGATTTAATCTGCGAGCCATTTCAGCATCGTCAGAGTTATATGCCACGTTTAGATTCATTTTATTCATTATCGCTCCATTATAAGGAATAGCTTCATAGACTTCAAATTTATAAGCCCACCAATCACTGAATGTTGAAACCCCACTAACTCCATGTGATTTCATCTTATCTGCTACTTTGTATCCTTCAAGGATGTGAGTAAAAGTATTTACCTTGAAGTTGAAGGAGTCGGCAACATGCATTAACATATTAATTTCACTTTGGACGTAGCTATGACAGGTAATAAATCTTTTAGAATTCATGATTTCTACCAGTGCGTCGAGTTCAAGGTCGCGGCGGACAGGTATAGACATTTTGTTTTTGTTTCCGGGCGCTGAATTTTTTTGTTTTGAATATTCGGCAGCACGTGTGAAGTAATCCATGTAGACTTGTTCAACACCCATGCGAGTCTGTGGAAAACGCAATACTTGCTTATCACCCCAATGACTTTGTTTCACATTTTCTCCAAGAGCAAATTTGATAAAGCCAGGCCAATTTTCGAATTTCATTTTATCTGCTGTCTGACCCCAACGAAGTTTGATCAGCTGAGTTTGCCCTCCAATGGCATTAGCACTTCCATGTAATAAATGTGAAGAAGTAACCCCACCGGCCAGCTGACGGTAGATGTTAATGTCGTCTGCATCCACTACATCGCCAATTCTTACTTCCGCGGATGATGATTGTGTAGGTTCGTTCACTGATGAACTTACTGCAATATGCGAATGTTCGTCAATTATACCTGCAGTAAGATGTTTACCGGTACCATCGACAATCTTAACTCCGCTTGCCACTTTAATATTTGTTCCAATCTCTTTTATTTTGCCGCCTGAAATAAGTACATCAGTATTTTTCAAAATACCTTGTGATTCATTAGTCCATGTTGTTGCGTTTCGAATTAATACTGTTTCCGCAACAGGCAATTCCGTCCAGCCGAAAGCCATGTTCGGGTATAATACTTTTCCTCTTTTCAAAGAATCTTTTGAACTACTATCAGCTTTCACTGCTTCAACACTTATTGAATCAAAGGAGGCAGTCCAGTTCGTCCACATTCCATTCGGCAATTGCGCCTCTCCGGATAGTTTTATTGGATCTGTTGATTTGATACTCCCTGACAGTCTATACAATCCTACAGGTGCAGATTTTCTGTTTTCGAAAGAGAGTGAAATGGCTGATCCTATTTGTGAACTGCTTGCTTTAGTTGCACTTGTATCAATGAATATACTGAATTCAGGGGTCTGAATGGTTCCGGAAACTCTTAAGCGATAAGATTTATCTTCAGCAATTTTCAGAGTATAGTTACCACGCATATCAACCGGTGCATGCTCAAAAATTTTGTAAGGTTTACCTTGAACCCAATTTTCATAGATAACATTTTCCTTTTCAAAGAGTGAACCGGAACAAATAATGAAATTAGCGATCATTCCTTCTTTCAAACTGCCAATTTTATTTTCGACTTTAAGTAGTTGCGCAGGAGTATAGGTGAGAGCTTTCAAAGCTTGTTGTTCAGACAGACCATTCTCAATGGCCAGTCTGAGATTTTTCCAAAAGCCGGATTTGTTTTTAAGGTCTGAAAGAGTGAGAGCAAAATTAATTCCTGCTTCTTCCAGCATTGCCGTATTTGATGGAGCAAGTTCCCATTGTTTCATATCACGCAAGCTAAGATTCAAGGCATCATAGGGGTCACTCAGATCATAAGCTTCGGGAAAGTTCAGAGGGATGATAAAACTACACTGTAATGCTTTCAGTTCATTAATACGTTCATACTCTTCACCGGAACCTTTTAGTATATACTTAATCCCAAACTCATTTCCGATTGTGGCAGCTCTCATTTCGTTTTGCTTATCCGAAGCATCGAAAATCTGAGGTAAATCCATTAGAGAATTTATTGATGCCAGTGAAATGTTGTATTCCTTTGTTGACCCTCCGTTTTTATACCAGATAGCATCATAGTATGACTGTCGTATCAATGCAATGGCTCCCATTAGTGAACCGGGATAGTCCTGTGTTGAAGAACCTTTGTTGAATGAGAGATTAGAAGCTGCACGATCCAATACGATCAGTTCATTTTCTTTTTCATCACCTAGTAAAACAAATGGAGATGAACCTCGAAAAATTCCATCTTTTTTAACACTAAGGACAGAACCAAATCCAAGTTTGCGAAGTTCTGCTGCTTTTTTCTGGTCAGCCTTAAAATTCATATATCCATTGAATTCAGGTCGAACAGCCTCATTCCAACCATAGGCGCCCTTTTGTGAGGATAAAAATTGCGGTCCTCCATCATCTTTGGCATTCTTCCCGATTTCATCTTGTCCATAATCTGAAAAGATGTCGATCAGTGATGGATAAATGCTTTTTCCATTCAAGTCAATTACGAGTGCATCTTTTTCAATAGTCAAATTCCTGCCAACAGATTTTATGCGTCCATCCCGTACAATCATCATTGCAGAATCCAGAGTTGTTTGGTAGTCACTAACGATCCTGGCATTTTTAAAAACATAGGATATATGTTTTGGGTCAGTAGTGCCATTTACCGGATGCGATGTTTGTGCATCCAGGCTGTCGTTTACTAAGAGAAGACATAAAAGGCCGGTAATAATTCGGGTCATAATAATATTTTTGAGCCACGAATGTAACGATTAGGAGCTAATTGAGTGGTTAAGACAAATTAACACTTCGGAATAGGTCATATTTCGGTGCTTTAAAACGCATTAATATTACTTGGTCTTTGGATTTTTCTCTTTATTTTTGAACCAAACTACACAAATGGACTCCGAATTACTCGCAAAAATACATATGGTGTCAGTGCTATTATTCTTGATCAATTATTTGATCAAAATAGTGCTATTGTTTACCTCTCAGGCTTCACTTGAAAAGTATTCAAAGATCGTCAAGATACCGGATATGATCATCAGCGTACTTTTCCTGGGATCGGGAATATGGCTATTTTTTATGATAGGGGGAATTAAGATGTTTCACATCATCAAACTGGCCTTTATCTTCTTATCAATACCATTGGCAGTCGTAGGATTCAAAAAACAAAAGAAAGGAATTGCCTTACTCTCTTTTGTTCTGATTGTTGGTGCATATGGAATGGCAGAGATGAGCAAGAATAAACCATTTATTCCTGCGAAAGTTATCGTGAGTGGAGATACAACTTCTGAGTTTGCACAAGGTGCTATCCTTTATCAGTCTAATTGCGCCTTTTGTCATGGTCAGGATGGATCAAAGATGTACCGAGGAGCAATAGATCTACGTCTATCTAGTCTTGATGAGACTATGATAGCGATGATTGTTCGTGAAGGAAGTAAGGGTAAAATGCCTGCCTACAACAAAACTCTTTCTGATGCAGAGATTGCTCAGATCTCAGCCTACGTGAGTACCTTGAGAAATCCGGAAAACAACTAATTCATTTTCAAACTGGCTCCCGAAATTTGCAGCGGAAGAATCACATTGTATTGATTCCCCGGATCCAATGATCAGCATTAATTTTCACACACCGATCTTCGATGCTTTGGCATCTGACCGATTACCCAACAATTACTTAAATAAATATCCAACTTGTCAAAGGGACACTTCGTACATCAGCAGAAGGAAGAAACTGCAGTCCTGATCGGACTCATTCACAAAACGCAAAATGAAAGGCAAGCTGCAGAGTTTCTCGACGAGCTGGCATTTCTGGCAGACACGGCAGGAGCAAAGACAACCAAGCGCTTTACGCAGAGGCTAGATCATCCTGATTCAAAAACATTTATTGGAAGCGGTAAGCTTGAAGAGATCCGAAAATATATTAAAGAGAACAAGACTGACATTGCTATTTTCGATGATGAGCTTAGTGGGTCTCAGATCAGAAACATTGAAAAAGTTTTGGAGTGCCGGGTTCTTGATAGAAATAATCTCATCCTTGACATTTTTGCAAACAGGGCCAGGACGGCACAGGCTAAAACGCAAGTGGAACTGGCACAGTATAGATATCTTTTACCTCGATTGACAAGAATGTGGACTCACCTTGAAAAGCAAAGGGGAGGAATTGGTATGCGCGGTCCCGGTGAATCTGAGATTGAAACAGATCGTCGTGTTATTAAAGACAAACTAAGCAAGCTCAAAGCAAGGTTGCGGGAGATAGAAAAACAAAACCTGACACAGAGAAAGCAAAGAGGTGAGCTCATCCGGGTGGCACTGGTCGGTTATACGAATGTTGGAAAATCTACTTTGATGAATTTGCTTTGTAAGAGTGATGTGTTTGCAGAGAATAAACTCTTTGCCACGCTTGATACGACAGTCAGGAAACTTGTATATGAGAACGTCCCGTTCCTTTTATCAGATACTGTTGGATTTATCCGAAAATTGCCTCATGACCTTATTGAATCTTTCAAATCAACACTTGACGAGGTAAGAGAAGCAGATATTTTGCTGCATGTTGTAGATATTTCACACCCTCAGTTTGAAGATCAGATTAATGTTGTGAATCAAACTTTGGCTGAGTTAGGGGCATCAGACAAGCCGACAATTCTTATCTTCAATAAGATTGATGCGTACAATTATATTCAGAAGGAGGAAGATGATCTCACGCCTGCTACTAAGGAGAACATGTCACTCGAAGATCTCAAAAAATCCTGGCTTGCAAAAATCAATGGAACATGTGTGTTCATTTCTGCGACTGAGAGAAATAATATAGACGAATTAAGAGATCGATTGCTGAGTCAAGTAAAAGCACTTCATCAGCAGAGATATCCGAATATGTTGCTATGACGATCAGCATAATAGAAAATAAAAAAACCTCCTTGGTCGGGAGGTTTTTTATTTTCAGGAGAAGTTCTTCTTATCTACTGATAACAAAGGGTGCAGAGTAAAGTTTGGTATTTCCATCCATAATATTTAACCGGTAATTACCTGCAGGGAATTGAGAAATGTTAACCCGTGTATCGTTTGGTTCCAGTACATCAGAGTACACATGCCGTCCACGGATATCGTAGATGTTAAACTGCAAAGTTTTTGCCTGCCTGAGATCAACACGGATGTTTATCATTGATGCTGCAGGTGATGGATACACATCCACTGAATTAATAAGCGACTCAGGACTATCTATTCCAACTACACCTGTGAAAGATAGATCGTCAACGTATAAAACTGTTCCTAAGGTTCCACTTCCTATTTGTAGCTGTTCTGTTGTGATGAGGATTACCATCGTGTCAGGATTTTGCGTCCAATCGTTATAGGACATCTCGATGGTGAAAGGGGAATAGCCTGTACCTCCGGAAGCAGTGTTAGTTGTAAACTGACCATAAGCGATGGTGTCACGCATATTAGTAAGTGTGTTCCATTTCACAAGCGTTGCGATAATAAAACAATCATCTGAACCGGCCGGGATATAGCGGTAGAAGCCATTAAGTACGCGATGTCTTACAGTATCAGGAGTTCCTTTTATGATAGTCTGTGTTGCGACATCAATATCACCATTTGAGGCAGCCCCGGGTACCGAAGACCCGACTGCAGTCCAGGCCATTAATTTCAGAGCATAACTTCCACCATGAATTTCGCTGCTTTCTTTGACAGCGCTATGCATAAGTCCGGCAGTAAAGGCAAGACTAACACTATCTGTAGTCTTCCAAAAATCAGGCATTTCATACGCATAAGTACCTGTTGTATTAGCCGTCCAGTTTTCAAAACCCCCATTCGGAATTACCTGGGCATTTGTAAAGCTGATGGATAAAAAGGTTAAAATGGTTAATAGTGTTATTTTTTTCATGATGAATGATTTAATAAGGAATCAAATATATGAAAAAGTGTTGAATACCTTTTTAATAAAAAAGACCCGCAAAATGTTTTTACGGGTCTTGAAGAGCCTGAAATTAGGTCAGGTATGAGAGAATATCAATTGACATTAACTGTTTACCAATACCTTCAATTTAGTGCCAACCTTTAGCTTATTTGAATTTAAACGATTGACTTCCTTAATCTGCTGGACTGTTACTCCCTCGTATCGGTTTGCAATATCCCAAAGAGTATCCCCCGGTTGAACTACATGGTAAACAATTTTAGAGTTCGAATTAGAAGGAACTGAAGAAGATGTTGACTTGCTTGAGGATGTATTGGTTGTTTCTGCTTTTTTTGATTCTTTTTTAACCGGACCGGCATTTGCAGCTACAGTTTTTGATTCAACTTTTTTCTGTCCTTTTACATATACGGTCAGGTAATTCCCTGCTCTTAAATGCGAGCTATGCAGATTATTCCAGCGTTTTAAGTCGCTTACGGTGCAGCGGTATTTGTTAGCAATGGATCCTAAATTTTCTCCACTACGAATGTGATGTCTGCGTTTTATCAAACTGCTGGTGAAATGGTCTGATGACTTTTCAGATGAAGGAGTAGAAACAACTAATGGGGCAGAGGCTAGTTCATTCTTTTCATAGATCTGCTCAACGTTCGCGATATAGGTATTCACCTTTGATCTGGGTAATCGTAGCATTTGCGGTTCTTCGCTGCTTGGTATGATTCCACGCTTGTACAAAGGATTGAGATAGGTCAGTTGCTCATGTGGTACATCAATAATACTTGCAATATCCTTTAAGCTCATTTTTTGATTTACCATGATCGTGTCAGTCTCAAAATAACTAAGATCAGGTGCAATTGGGGTTAAATTATGTTCAGCCGAGTAGTTGAGCAAATAAGTAACGGCAATAAATGCCGGAACATATCCTCTTGTTTCACGTGGCAGATAAGGACTGATCTCCCAAAAAGTTTTTTTCCCGCCTGAACGTGCAATGGCCTTGTTGACATTTCCGGCACCACAGTTATATGCAGCTATAACCAGGAGCCAATCATTGTAGATAGCATACATGTCCTTGAAATACTGACAGGCAGCATAAGTGGATTTTACAGGATCTCTTCTTTCATCAATCAGCGAATTAACCTTCAGGTTGTACATTCTGCCGGTTGCCAACATGAACTGCCATAAACCGGTTGCTCCCATTCTTGAAACGGCAACTGGGTTCAAGGCGCTTTCAACGATTGACAGGTATTTGAATTCAAGAGGCAATCCCTGTTCATCAAGGATCTGTTCGTACATGGGAAAATATAAAGATGATAAACCCATTACTCTTTGAGTAAGAGATCTACGCTTCAAGGCATATAAGTTGAGATATTCTTTTACTTCTGAATTGAATGTTAGAGGAATATCTGTCTGAATTTTTGCAATTCGTTTTGCATAAATATCATCTGCATAGACTGGAATTTCTGTTCCATCAAAATTGCTTTCCGGAAATCCCGCTTCTTCACTTTCAAGGATCTTCTGGACATAGTGCGAACTCACCAAACTATCCAGTGTTGCAACAATTGGATCATAGGAGTCTTCTTCTACTGAACTCGGTGCAGCGACATTTTGCGCTTTACAATGCTGTGAAAACGAAAACATCATTGTGCAAGCCAATGATGCCTTTAGAATACGTTTAATAATGCCTTTCATGGTAAATTTCCCTGTAATTCTTGTGTTTCTACATATAGGTATCGGATAGTGGCAAAGATAGAATATCTAAAATACTATCTAATAATATAGACTGAACTGTTCGTGAAATTCATTTAAAGCACATAGTTTCTTACCGATGTAAGTAATCTTTGTGATTATTGATTTTCCCCGGAGTGCTTTTTAGTTCAAAGTCAACAATTTAGATGGTTTTTGTTGGTCGGCGGAAGCATCAAATGTCTTGTTGATTTTACCAAAGAATGTCAAACCTTATTTCTGCCTTGAATAAAATGACTTTTAGACACAGTTTTCTTTAAAATGTGAAAATAAGTAAAATTTTCAAGGCCCATTGACCTTTCATTGACCAAGGATAGTTACCAATTGGTGGAAGTCAGCAGGGCTTTTACCGAATATAATGGACTTCTGCATGGCTGCCGTGCTATTTTAGTCTTGTCTTTAATCAATAATATTCTTCTCCGCGCAAGGAAGAATTTCTCAACCACCCTTCTTTAATATCAGACCGGTATAGGTCTTAAAACTTAATTGAATAGCTATGGAAACAGCGCTAGTAGGCCTTGCCTTGCCCGCTTTGATCACAAGATTAAAAGAATTGCTCAACGAACTGGGATTCAAAGTTCAGAGCCTTAATGATAAAAAACCGGTACTGCTTGCCGAGCAAACAGGTAACTGGTATCGAAGTCCAAAACAAGTCCTTCTGCAATTCAGCAGAATGGATGATCAAGTAACCAGAATAGATGTCACAGTCATCATCGAAAACAACAAAAAAAACCGTCGCGCCGAAGAGGTTATCGAAGAAAAAATCGTTGCGACCATCTACGAAACTATCCACACCAGAAAGAAAACAAGTTATGGGATTTGATGAAATTACACCGCATCTTAATAAGATTGCTACCCTTTACCTGACCAATAATAAAAGAAAGGTAGGGTGGATCTATGTAAGTGCCATCCAAAAAAGTAATGCAGCGTTGAAAGAAATTTATTTCATCAGCGTCCAAAAAGGAAAGAGGCTCATTTCTGCATTAGAAAATAACGATCTTAAGATCCTGGAACCTTTCAGTGAGGTTATACCGGTAACAGCAATCGAAAGAATTCGTTCAACGAAAGGCTGATAAGCATATAGGAATTTTAAAAAACAAAAATGCAGGGATTAATTTTTCCCTGCATTTTTGTTTTCATCGACACCGTTTTTGGCATCTTTAAATTCTTTGATACCTTTTCCAAGTCCTTTTGCAAGACCCGGAATTCTTTTGGCGCCGAAAAAAAGTAGAATGATGAGAAGAATTAAAAAGATCTCGCCACCACCAAGTGACCAAAGGAATGTCAGCATAATTGTGCCTGCCATGATTTATTTTTTAAGCCTGATAGCGGATTCAAAGGTATGAAATTTAATTAGTTTTTTGGCCATTTCTGAATTCATTTGAAGTACCAATTGGAGTGGAATTCTCAGCTTTTTTAAAGAGCTGATGTAAATCATAACATAAACTTCATGTTAACTCTAAAAGTGAGGGTGCTGATTATTTATCTTTGTTAAAAAATTAAAGGTCTTGAAAGCCTTTGTTTACGGGCATTTACAGACTACGAGGGTCCTGCAGCATAGTAATCCCTCAGTTTTTTAACGACAAATTATAACAATGTCAAAAATTAATTCTTCACATCCTAAAGTCTTAAAAGTACTTTACCTGCTTTTGTTGTTGTCCTTTTTTCAATCACGTGCACAGGTATATCAGTGGGCAAACACCATTAAAAGCGAGGGTTTTGATCAGGCTTATGACATAGTTGCCGATCCTCAGGGTTATGTATACGTTGCCGGACAGATAGAATTTCTGGCAGATTTTGGTAGTGGAATCGTGATTGAATCTGCCGGTGTTCATGATATATTTATAGCTAAGTATACACCTGAGGGAAGATTGGTTTGGGCGAAAGGAGCCGGAGGTAAGGGAGGCGATAAAGCACATTCAATCGCTCTCGACGGATTGGGAAATCTTTTTATCGGAGGTGAGTATGAAGACACATGTTATTTTGATCACATCATGAAAGTGACAGGTGTGTCAGAGGTGAACAACATGTTTGTTGCTAAATATGACACTGCCGGTATTGTGCAATGGGTTCGCAATATCAGTATCGATGGCCCATTACAAACAAGAGGATATTCTGTTGGTTGTGATGAGCAAGGTAATGTTTATACTTGTGGAGGTACAAAGGGCGATACTTACTTTGAGAATAATTTTCTGTTCAGTAGTGCCGGAGATTATGATGCTACCGTTTTTAAATTTAATGGAAATGGTGATTACGTTTGGGGGAGGCGAATGGGAGGGTTGGAAAGTGATAAAGCCTATGGTATACTAAGCGATCATAATGGTTTTATTTATGTGACCGGTTACTTTGTAGGTTTAGCAGAATTTGCTCCCGGTGTTAGCAAGACAGGCAATGGGGGGACTGATATTTTCCTGGCAAAATTTGATACTGCCGGTACCCTCCAATGGGTTGAACAGGTTGGTGATACCGGTTTTGAGCGTGGATGGGACATTACACAGAATATAAATGGAGAGATATTAATTACAGGTGAGTTTCAGGGACGCCCATCCTTTGACGGGCATGTGATCTCCTCACGAGGAAATAGTGATATGTTCCTGGCAGCTTATGATGCTAATGGAAATAATCAATGGGCACTCTCAGGTGGTGGGCCCGAAGATGACATCGGAAGAGGGATAGCACATGATACAAGTGGAAACATATTTGTCATCGGTGATTATGGTGGTAGCGCAACCTTCCCGCCATTTTCAATTTCAGGAAATGGTTTTTCGGAAGTGTTCCTTACAAGCTATGATCAGACAGGCTCAACGACAAGATGGGTTCGGTCTGTAGGCTCTTATGAAAATGACAGAGGTAGAGGAGTTGCATGTGATAATGCAGGGAACATTTATTCTTGTGGCGAATATGTTGACTCCGCGGAATTTGACTATTCAACATTACACGGTGATCTTCTGCTGGATATATTTGTGACAAAATTGGTGGCAGGCAATTTTTGTTCAACACAAATAACTGCAAGCGGACAAATTACTTGTCATGCCGCATGTGACGGTACTGCAGTGGCAAATACCACAGGTCTGGCACCTTTTACTTACTCATGGTCTACTTCTCCGGTTCAGACGGGATCAAGTATTTCAGGTTTATGCGCGGGAACATATACCGTAACCGGTACAGATGCTATCGGTTGTAGTTCTACTGCAACTATTACTCTTAGTGACCCTCCGGCTACGCAGTTGTCAACTACGAAGGCTAACGCATCATGTTTTGGGCTATGTGACGGAAACGCAAATGCCGTTGCTGTTGGAGCCGGACCTTTTACCTTTGAATGGTCTACGCTTCCTGTATCAAACGGATCCACGGTAAATGGATTATGCGCCGGTACATATACTGTTATGTGCACTGATGATCTCGGATGCACATCAACTCAATCTATAAATATCAGCGAACCGGCAGAAATTCAAATTTCAGTTTCTAAAACTGACCCATCATGTTTTGGAGATTGTACAGGAATTGCCATAGCTAATGTAATTGGTCAATCACCACTAACTTATCTTTGGTCGGATATTTCAGGGCAAACAAGTTCAACGGCTGTTGGTTTATGCAGTGGGGTTTATACGGTCATTGTTACAGACTCATCTTCATGCGCCGATTCTGCAACTATTTCCTTAGTCGATCCTGCTCAATTACAAATATCTACACTAGGTAATGATATAAGTTGCTTTGGTCTGTGTGATGGATCTGCATTGGCAAGTGCCAATGGCAACGGGCCATTTACTTATTCCTGGTCGGTTTCACCTCCGGTTTCAGGTGCATCTCTTAGTTCTTTGTGTGCCGGAACATATACGGTTACATGTACTGATGTGGCTTCTTGTTCCGTTACATCTGATGTAATAATTCAGGAGCCTCTTCAGATCCTGATTGCATCCACTGTCACAAATGCCTCATGCATTTCTTGTTCCGATGGTTCTATTGATATTAGTGTTACCGGTGGTACCGGTTTAATAAATTTCGATTGGTCAAATGGAACAACTAATGAAGACCTTCTGAATGTTGCAGCGGGTACTTATACCTTGTGCGTTAGCGATGATAATTCTTGTTTACAATGTGACACTTTCATGGTTTTAGCTCCCGGCACAGGAGTTTCTACATTAGCTGAGAATGATCAGATTTCTGTATACCCTAATCCATTCAATTCCTCTCTTAATTTCAGGCTTCCAAATGATACACCCGGTGGAACTTCATTGAAATTATATAATTCTATAGGAGAACTGGTCTATATTCAGCATATTATTGGAAAGGAAGTTCGTATTGAATCCGGTAATCTTTCTGAAGGCTTGTATTTTATTCATATAGAAAGTATGGGTGCTGTTATTCCGGTTCAGTTGCAGAAATAAATTATCGGGACATAAAAAAAACGCATGAATTTGTTCATGCGTTTTTTTGTTATGAAATACTTTGAACTTATTGTTTGATAATCTTTCGTACGCTGACACTTGTTCCGCTCACAAGCTTAAGCCAATAGCAACCTGCAGGTAGCTGACGAACACTTAAGTCAAATAATTTGCTCTCCGCTGATGAATGATGAACAACTTCACCGATTGAATTGTATATAATTGTTTCCAGCTCATTAGCATCTCCTGTATAAGTTATGTGAAGAACATCGCTTACCGGATTAGGATAAGAAGTGAAGAATTTGGAATTTTTATCTATTTCTTTATTTAATCCTGTAATGATCGATTGGAGGTCAAGTTGGTCAATAAACAGCTTACTTCCTACAACAGCAGAATCAAATGGAAAATAAGAAGAGTAAAATTCTATTCTTATTGAATCCGGTGTCATTGACGAACCAATCGGAATAGCAAATGGGGTATATACAGATGTCGAAATAAATTGATAGTATGCACCACCAACAATTGACCCGCCGGCCATAGTATTGATGTTCGCTATAGCGGTATCAGGTGCGCTGGTCAGGAATTTATAAAAACCGACTAGAGTATCACCCATGTTAGTGAACGGCTGTCCACCCATAGAAAAATCTTGTCCACTACTTACTGCTGCAATTTCTGGTCCAAATCCCTGATCAGTAGTTTCAAGGCTGAGAGCATAGAGACCACTCACTGCATCAGTTGACTGTTTTACACCATCACCTGAATTTATCCAGCCAAAAGGATTGTCAATGCTTTTATTTATCCAGTTGTCAAATGTGCCATTAGGGATTGGTTGGGTAATTGATGGACCGGAGAAGGCCAGTTCGTCAAACTCTATCCAACTATTTGCTTCTATTCCAATTCCGGAAATAAGATTGCTTGCTGCCATAGCAATAATTACAGTATCAGGTACAGATCCTAGACTTAGTGGAAATGTAAAAGGAACATAAGTCAATTCGCTACCTGTACCTTTTATAGCAAAAATGTCAGTACTAATGATAGAACCCCCACTTTTGAAGGTAACAATCAAGATAGCTGTGTCAATTCCTGGTAGTTCATAGCGGTAATAACCTGTAATATCTGTCGGTTGTTGAGAGTACGGAATACCACCTATTCCATCGATTGGATTGTCAGTTGAATTAATTACATAACCACCCAGGGTGTCTGTTCCAATGATGTAAGTTTCAATTCTCGCCGCCAGTCCGCTAAAGCCTCCTACAGGAGTGACAGTAGGAATGCTAAAGGCAGGTACTGATTCACGATTTGATGTGATCCAGGAGACAGTTTCGTCATAATTAAAATTACTCCAGTTTTCAAAATCGCCATTCTGAATTGCCTGTCCGGTGACCGACAATTGAATAAAGAGTAGGGAAATAACAAGTAAAGATTTTTTCATGTTTAATATTTTTTTAGAATGGGAAATTACAAAACAGACCACAAAGGATTATGGAGAAATGCTGCTTTTGAAATTACTTTTACACAGGCATATGAACCCATTTTGTGAAAAAATCTATTAAAAACTGAAATTTCTATCTTATCGCAATTGATTTTTCAACCAGTCCTTTTGGATTACCTGTACCGAAAAATATATTCATAAGTGCCATCAGGATGATCAAATATGAACCATACATGTAAATTGGCAGTGGAGGTAAATAGAATGAATAGGTACAGGAGGCGGCGATGATTGCAGCTAAAAAAAAGAATTTTTTTCTAAGAAAAAGTAACAAAAAAAGAATCAGACCAAGTAGACTTGAGAAATAACTTAAGGGCAGCGATGCACGAAAGTGCCCAAGGGAAAAGCTTTGGAAAAAATTAAGGACAGCATTTCTAAGAACCATAAGCGGTTCTGCTTTTAGAATTCTCAGGTATTCGCCCATGCACCATTTGGACTCTCCAAAAAACACTTCTGAGTCATACATTCCGGGTTTGCTGTCATAGCTAAATTCACTGCCTGCAATATCTCGATAAGCATTCCATGAAATCGTATCGCTAAATCCTTTGACGTAGGAATTAGGATAAGCACCAAGCGACGTATACATGATATGTCCGGGATGTTTGTCTGTTTTTTCTGAACCCAGACTAATCAGAGAAAAGATAAAAACAGCGACAACAATACCCCGCTTATAAATGGGAAGGTTTCGACCAGCATACAACAAAACAAGTATGCTTAATACAAGGACGGTAGATCTGATATGAAAAGTGAATGCCAGAAGGAGCGCCAGCATTAGCAGAACTAAAAATGATATTTTCCTTTGTGATAGAAACCAATAAACAAGTATGGCAGAAGGAATAATTTCCCAGAAGTAATAAAAAGGATACAAAGCGTAATAAATAATGAGAGGATTTATCACATACAAACAGAAGAAAATTAATTGTTCTCTCCTTGTTTTTAGAAGTAAAAGAATGATCAAGGAGATTACTGAATGAATTAGCAGTTGAAAAAGTTTCACTGCTCCAATGCTACCTGTCCATCTAAAGATATTTCCGGCAATCCAAACTACATAGAGATAGCCCGGTTGATTGATCGCATAGTTACGACTATCAATCTGATGCGATACAAAGTGATATGAGTTGATCTTTTTTAAAGATTCTTCCTTATCAGGTATTGATATAAATTTATGAAGAGTATCAACTTCATTCAAATTGAATTTCCAACCTTGTCCCTGATCTATCAATGCGGCTCCTGAAAAGTATGGAACGGTAAATTCAGGGATCATCATCTTTCCTTTATCGAGAAAATGTCCGGTTCCGAAGACAAATAGGATGACGGAAAAGAAAATTAAAAGGGAATGTTTAATTTTCATTTAGAGGCATCCGGTTTATAAAATGATTCTATCATTTGGGTTCAATACCAGATACACTCTGTCAATAATCAATTTTATCAGGTTTAGCTACCCAATCTTTAAAAATCTGCAAAGCATCCGCATTCGGAGTGTGGATCATTTCAATTTTTCGGGAAGCAGGATCTACATTGATCTCCTCATAAATAAAAGCATCATCAAAACCTGCATCAGCAGCCTGATCCCGAGTGTTAGCATAGTATACTTTGGCAGGTCTGGCCCAATAGATAGCACCAAGGCACATAGGGCAAGGCTCACAAGATGTATATATTTCACAACCGTCAAGCTGGAAGGAATTTAAATTTTTACAAGCATCTCTTATTGCAACTATTTCAGCATGTGCAGTCGGATCGTTTGTAGATGTGACCTGATTGGAACCTTTTCCTACAATCTTACCATCCTTCACTACGATACAACCAAAAGGACCCCCTTTATTATTATTTGATCCTTCACGTGAAAGTTGGATTGCTGCTTTAATAAATTCACCATGATCTTTTTTCATAATACTTGTCTTATTAATAACTATTAATCTATCCTCCGGGGTTTAACAAAATTAGTATAATTTTACCTGTCTCAATAATATTTTCTCGCTTGGATACCTTTTACCAAAAGATCTTAGATGCGCAGAGCAGGAATCAAAAACTCGCCCTTTGTATTATCGTGAATACAAAAGGGTCTACACCACGTGAAGCCGGATCAAAGATGCTGGTTTATTCAGATGGTGATATTCATGGTAGCGTAGGTGGAGGCGAATTGGAGAAAAATGTTATCTTAAATGCTTTGAAAGTAATTAGATCAGGAAAACCTGAACTGTTTAAACACGACTTGTTGCATCAACATAATATGTGTTGCGGAGGAAGCGTGGACATATTTATAGAGCCTATCATGAAAAAAAGCAAACTGTATATTTTTGGTGCAGGTCATACGGGTCATGCATTGGCGAGACATTCACTAAACCTTGATTTTGAAGTGGTGGTGATTGACGACAGGAAGGAATATCTGGATCAGATTTCTTTGGAGGGAATAAATAAATTGCATCTGCATTATGAGAGTGCACTGCCTCTCTTACCTATGGATGAGCAAACTTATATCTGCATAATGACTTACAGTCATCCTTATGATCGTGATATATTATCATATTGCCTGAAAAAACCGCTGGCTTATTTAGGGATGATAGGAAGCAGGAGAAAAGTGGAGATGACTAAGAAAATGTTTGTGGATGCGGGAGTGGGCAACTTAAAAGAACTTGAAAAAGTAGATATGCCTATGGGAATAGATATTGATGCAGAAACACCCGATGAGATAGCTATCAGCATCCTTGCAAAGTTGATATCCGTTCGACGGATGATTGTTGAACCGCAGTGATAAAAAGTAGATCAGTCAAATTGCTTGAGCTACTTATTTTCTTCTTCCCTGAAGGATGCGATAGAAAGAGCGAGTACGGATTTCGTCCAGAGTTAATCCTGTCATTTGGACTTCTTCCTCAGTGATGGCTCCTGAATTCAAGGCACGAAGAAAATAATTTAGTAGACCCTGGCCTGTTGCTGCATCATCGAAGATATCGCCACTGAGTGTTGCCTGAGCAGCTTTATCTACAAAGTGACGCAGACGCAATGCTGCGTCTTCATAGCTTTCAAGGAAAAATGTATAGACAGCAGCATAACGCATAGGCAACTGAGCCGGGTTTAGATCCCAGCCCTGATAGAATCCGTTTTTTAAAGAATGCATGCTATGACCATAGCATAATTTCCAGGCTCTATGAACTATTTCTCTGTTCTCCTTTTCTTGTTGTTCAGTTAATGATTCTCCCTTATGTGGACCTATAGGCATGACATTCGTTGCTCCGTCGGATAGAAAAATACCTGTTCCGGCTAATGCAACTTTTGTCATGTGATGAGCAAAGTCGCAAACCGGATGATCCATGGTTTGATATTTTGCAGTGATGTTAGAAGAAGCAGTATAATCATAAGTTCCGAAATGTGCTGCTATGCAGCGTCCTTCACCCGCCATGATCAATCCCCGTAAAGGGTTTATTCCAATCTTGTCCATGATGGCCTGAGTGGCTTCAACCATCATTTCCATTTTCAAGGAACCGATCGGCAGCTTGAATTCTTTTTCGATAATATCAAAGAATTTTACAAGGCTTTGCATTTGCTCCGGGATTGTCACTTTTGGGAGCATGACTACGAAATTCTCCGGAAGCTTTCCTTTGGTTTCTGTAAGTAATGTTGAAAGGAAGATATCTAAGGTTCTGACACCTCTTGCCTTCAAATCTTCGGTGAATGGTTTTATTCTTATTCCGATAAATGGCGATGTGCTATTTTCTTTCATGGCTTTTGCCAATTCAAGAGCAGCATTAACTGCTGTTGCATCCTCTTCCTCATCCGGGCGGTTACCAAAGCCATCTTCAAAATCAATTCTGAAATCTTCAACAGCTTCATGTTCCAGTTTTGTGATGATTTTGCGATACACTGTGTATGAAAGCCAGGCAGGATGATTCTTTCGTTCAGCATCATTCATTGCCTCTAGTTCCTGAGTTAATTTATTTATTTGCTTCTCATCACGTGGCAATGAATCATAACCATTCAGTTCCAATACCCTTGCTAATACGGTAAAGTCCGGAGCATAAGTGCGCAGACTTTTGAGGGCAATGTCACCCATCTTGGCTGCCGAGTCCCATTTATATAGGTTCGCCCCGCCATAAACTGTATGTACCGGCTGACGATCAGAGCGGTCGCCGGGATATATTTTTTGAAATGCCAGGTTTGCCTGACGAAGATCATTGAGTATCTTTTCTTTTTCCGTATCCGGAATCGTGGTTTTCATAATATTTTTCTTTGGATGAGGCCTGCAAAGATAGAAATCGGATTGCAATTTTATACTTTGATCAATATGATTTGGGATTTTAAACGTATAATAATCCCGTCTATAGGAATCATTAGTTCACAATAGGGAAGGATGATATATAAAAGTGTAAACAGAATAAACAGTCGCCCTGCTTATTTTTTAAAATGCTTTATTAACCCGGTGTTTCACATTTCAATAACAAGACACAGAAATGCTTTCAGCCGTGGAGGTATTAAGCTTCATCTGCCTGTTTATTCAACTCCCACGGTATGTACTATATCCGAATGGATTTAAGAGAAGCGGAACATGATAGTGAGTTGAATCTGATATCTCGAAAATGATCTCAACGGAGGGATAAAAACATTTTACATTCCTTCCGGAAAAGTAGGAAGCTGTATCAAATTTTAATTTGTAATTACCCGGTGAGAGCACCGACTCTTTGTTTAATAAATTATTAACTCTCCCATCAGAATCAGTCGTTCCTTCAGAAAGAAAGGTCCACGTGTTATCAGATCCGGATTTTTCAAGGATGATTTTAACTCCGGAAGCCGGTTTCCCTAATGAAGTATCAAGGATATGAGTTGTCAGTTGGCTCATGTGATAATTTTTTTCAGTCTTAGTGTAGTAATTTTTTGTTGCTCTGCTGCAGCATTCCTTAATTCTGTTTCTCTGTTGTTTCCTATGCGTGAATTAAGAAGTTGCAACATTTCCTCTGCGCTTTTTCCTGTTGCACAAACAATGAAGATAAAACCAAATTTATTTTCATAGGCCTCATTACCCGCTGCAAGATCCAGCAGCGTCTTTTGTGAAGCGTTTTCAACAGAAGCCTGCTCTCCGCCGGCCAGTGTTTTGGTATTGGCAAATTTTTCTTCCAGACTCTTCAGGTCCCCAATTTTTGGATGATGATCAAATGCTTCCAGCCAATCAGATTCAGTGGTTTGTTCCCAATTTATATCAGCCTTCTTAATCAGGTCTTCTATATTTTTAAAGGGCCGATCAGAAAACATCCCTTTAATCCAGGAACTTGAACCACAGCATTTCTCCATTTCAATGAAGAATGACTTTTCGCTTAAGCTATTTAATTCCTGAATTGTCATAAAAGAAATTAATCAAAAGAAATCTTACCGAATAATCGAAGGCGACTAACGCCTCCATCCGGAAAAATGGTAAAGCGCACATGGGTAATTTCATCATGTGGCAGTATTTCATTGGCAAAATGATGTTCATGATCCGCATGCAACTTTTGCTTTGGCATCAACTCAGTCCATTGTAGCGAATCAGAAACAATATTTTTTTCTTCTTCAGGAGAAATTGAAATACCTTCAAGCATACACATGTCCGGATAATTTCCTTTGAAATGTGCCGTGTCTACCAAGGCACTTTGAATTTTTCCTTTATGAGCAAGACGGAGTATAAGCCAGTCTTTATTATTTGGTGTTCGGTTTCTTTTTGTTTCCCATCCATCTCCCATGTTGATTCCACGTCCGGGCATTAAAAGGTTGTCCATGTGAGAGAAGAACATATCGTTACAAACAATTGCCTTGGCACCATTTAGCGCAGAAGCAAGATCAATTTCTTCATTGGCATTCATGCCGGACCAGTCCTTGTGTACTGTGCCATAAACTTTTAGCCTGGCTACGCCACCATCGGGAAAAATATTCAGACGCAGGTGAGTATAAATGTCTTTACTTGTACATTCATAAAAATTCTGGCTCCCCGGATTCAGCGGAGATTTAGGAAGCAAAGCTGTCCATTTTACGTTTTCGAAATCTATTTCTTTTGTTGAATCATCGATCCTTGCCCCATCAATGGATGCAAAAGGAGGGTGATTCCCAAGAAAGAAATTAGTATCAATATCAAATCCGGCTATAACTCCTGATGCACCTAATTTGATGATGCACCAATCATGTCCGGGGCACCTTTTTCGTCTCGACTCCCACCCATCCATCCATTTTCCTCGATCAGTATATTTATCTTCAATAAATATTCCACGTCCGGGCTTGATGAGATTTTCCATTTCCGCAAAAAAATCATCACTGCATGCAAGCGTTTTCGCACCAAGTTTTTCGGATGCAAGATTGAGCAATGATGTAAATGCAGGTGAGTTTTGTTCGATCGGGCTCATGAATTTCTCAAAATAATATTTCCTGTTGGCGAAGATACAAAGGATCCTTTATCGTAGACAAGAACACCGGCAACATAAGTTTTTTCGACCAGTCCGGATAGCATTACGCCTTCATAAGGGCTAATAGCATGCCGGGAGCGTATGAGAGCGGGAGACACCTTCATTTTCTTTACCGGATTCCAGATTACGAGATCAGCATCAGCACCAATTTGAATTCTACCTTTATTCGGAAGATTTAAAAAGTCAGCTATTTTGGTACTCATCCAATTTGAAATGGTTTTGAGTGAGACGTTTCGTTCCATGGCCATAGACCAAATGATGGGCAATTCAAATTGTAATGTTGAGATGCCACCCCAGGCTTCCTTGAGATTTCCATCGCTCAGGCTTTTAACCTCAGGCGGAGCCGGGCTATGATCGGTGACTACAAAATCAATAGTCCCTTCTACGAGAGCATTCCATAGTTGATCATTGTTTTCTTTTTCCCGGATAGGAGGTGCACACTTAAATCTTGGATCTGCATCAACGATATTTTCGGCATTGAAAAATAAATAGTGCGGACAAGTTTCTACGGTAATAGGTAATCCTTTAGCTTTTGCTGCCTTCAGTTGTGAAATAGAATTGGCAGAAGAAAGATGAACAATATGAGTACGCAATTTATATTTGTCTGAAACTTTTATTAAAGCTGCAATGGCATTATCTTCCCATTCTTTAGGCCTTGATCTTAAAAAATGTTGGTAGGAGTATGGTTCTTTAGCATGTTCTTCCATCCCTTTATGTTTTTCTTCCAACTCTGCGTGTACAAGCAAGGGCAAATTATGTTTTACGAGTGTATCTGCTATTGTTTCGATATCCTTTATGCTTGCATTTGGAAAATCATCAATCCCTGAGTGTGTCATAAAAGCTTTAAAACCGAGAACGCCTG
Source organism: Bacteroidia bacterium (assembly GCA_035341855.1). GTDB lineage: Bacteria > Bacteroidota > Bacteroidia > AKYH767-A > 2013-40CM-41-45 > QQVM01. The sequence continues at coordinate 70,019 of DAOQWA010000005.1, read as the reverse complement.
CATCAATTAAACCTTCGATATCAGCTGCATTATCCGGAACAATTCCACCCCAGAATCCACAGTTCACAAAAATTTTTCCTTCGGCAGCTTTCAACTTCTCTTTGAAATTACTTACAGTCGTAGTAACTGGCGTTGAATTTAAGGGCATATCGACAAGCATGGTTACTCCACCAGCTGCAGCAGCCTTGGTTGCTGTTTCAAAACCTTCCCATTCGGTACGACCGGGTTCATTAATATGGACATGGCTGTCAATTAAGCCCGGCATCAATACTGATTCTCCACAGCTGACAGATTTTTTAGCAGTACCTGCCGGAGCTTTGCCTTCAACTATGTCTACAATTTTACCTTCAGTAATTAATACAGTTACTTCTTTAATGCCTTCAGGTAATACTGTTTGTTTACAATAAATTGCAAGATCTGCTTTCATTTTTTTCTCTAAAAATTATGTATGTTCAATCAGGTATTCCTGAAAAAAAAATTGACAAAATCAATATGTGCTTAATTCAACTTAGCACCTTGTAGTATCCATCTTCCTAATATCTCTCTTTCCTCTTCTGTCATCTGAGTTTTATTGGCCTGAGGCATTGTCTTAGTTTGAATAGCTCTTACCATGATGCGATCAGCCATTTTGTGTATTTCTTCAGGAGTATCAAACATTACTCCATTTGGTGTTACAGTTTGAGTATCGTCTGTAGGATTCTGAGAATGACAACTTACGCAACGTTTTTGGATAATTGCCTGTGCCTCAGAAAATGTTACCATTTCATTTGAGGATAAGTTGACTTTTGACGGGGAAGTTACCATCACCAGAGCTATAAGAGCAATTGCAGCAAAAGGAAGCATCCATCTGGCATGACGACCTTGTTCATGTAAATTAATGAAATGTCTTACGGCAACACTCGCCAGAGTTAAAATGGAAAGAACGATCCAATTAAATGCAGGACCATAGGTCGCAGGAAAATGATTGCTGATCATCACAAAAATTACAGGCAATGTCATATAATTATTGTGCAAGGAGCGAAGTCCTGCATTCTTCCCTAAGTTTGGATTGAGTGGTAGTCCCTTCTTCGCTGCTCTGACCATCGCTTTTTGAGAAGGAATAATCGTAAAAAAAACATTCCCAACCATTATTGTGCCGATCAAAGCACCAACATGCATAAAGGCTGCCCGGCCACTTAATAATTGACTAAGTATATATGCTATTATTGTTACGATGGCAAATCCTATAACTGCAAATGTTTTTTTTCTCTGAAGCAGGGACGTCTTGCAGAGCAGATCGTAGATGAACCAACCGATAATAAGTGTGCCAATCCCGATGATGATAGAAGTATTCGCACTTATACCTGAAACGGCAGGGTCAAGCATATATGCTTTGGCATTGAAATAATAAACAAGCAATAAAAGGATAAGCCCTGTTAACCAGGTGAAGTAAGCCTCATACTTAAACCAATGAAGTGTTTTGGGTATTTCGCCCGGAGCGATCTTATATTTTTCGATATAATAAAATCCACCACCATGAATCGCCCATAAATTTCCTGCAAGCTCATCACGTAGATCCTCAGTCCGGTTAAGGCTGTTTTCCAAAAAAATAAAATAAAATGAAGCTCCTATCCATGCAATACCAAATACAACATGCGCCCAGCGGATGACAAGATGTAGCCAATCCAGCACATGAGGTCCTATTCCTGCCTTCATGGCAAGGTAATACACAGCATAGGCGGTAATGCATAGGATGGCAAGTATGACGATTACGCTACGGTAAAGTGCAATTTCTTTTATCGATTCCTTTAGATCTTCGGTATCGGGAGAATTCTTTGACATTTATTTTTATTTCGATGCGAAGATAAGTATTATGGAATCCAATTGCGCTCTTCCGGTACCCGAATTTTATTTCGAACCGTATAATTAATTTAGAAAAACGTAGTACTCATAGTAGATCAAGCCAATGATGATGTCGTATTGAATGAGGGATAGATCATTTTAAAAATAAGTCTCTGGTTAAATTCAAATCTCACTATTGGGATTCCTTAGCGTATTTCTCAACTTTTCGATCGAGAGTAGAATAAGTTCATTTGTCGCAGGTAAACCAAACTCGGGTTCTATTTCATGTTTTCCGACTGCAGAAATTGCATCCTTTATTGCGAGCCAAGTGCTGAAGGCAAGCATAAACGGCGGTTCAGCCACCGCTTTACTTTTTCTGATAGCCTTAGGATTTGGTACATCTTGCAAAAGTTTAACCCTAAAATCTTCAGGAATATCTCTCACTGAAGGGATTTTATAAGTGTCAGGTGAATGGTTGAGTAGTCTGCCTTTCTCGTCCCATTTAACTTCTTCTGTAGTGACCCATCCAAGTCCTTGAATGAAACCGCCTTCAATTTGACCGAGATCTATCCCGGGATTAATAGAGTCGCCTACGTCATGAAGAATATCCGTACGAAGGTGTTTAACATATCCGGTGAGTGTGTCAACAAGAACCTCGCTTACTGCCATGCCAAATGCAAAATAATTAAATGGTGTTCCCCAGCCTTGTACTTTATCCCAACCTATTCCCGGAGTTTTATAAAAACCTGTCGCGCTAAGACTAACCTGATTCAAATTAGCCAAGACCATTGCTTCATCAAAGGCCATTTTCCTATCCGGGTAAAGTGAGTCTATGATGCAATTATTTTCAAAAGTGATGTGTTCTGCTGAAGTAACTTTCTCAGGACGAAGCTTGTTAAATTCTTGAACCATAAGATCTGCCAGACGATTTTTTAGCTGGTCAATGGCATGTTTTACTGCCATGCCATTCAGATCAGTACCTGCTGAGGCAGCAGTGGCCGAAGTGTTTGGAACCTTAGATGTGTTGGTAGCATTTACTTTTATGCGATCTATACTGAGCCCTAATTCCGCAGAAGCTATCTGTGTAATTTTAGTGTTCAGGCCTTGGCCCATTTCAGTTCCGCCATGGTTGATCAATACAGTTCCATCCTTGTAAATGTTTACCAAAGCTCCTGCTTGATTCAAAAAAGATGTTGTGAAGGATATCCCGAACTTTACCGGTGTGATTGCAAGGCCTTTTTTATAAAATTCATTCCCGGAATTATATTTATTAACCTCATTTCTTCTTCTTTCATATTCTGAAGTAGAATATAGTTCCCGGTAAATATTTTCTAATCGGTTCAGCTCAACTGTTTGTCCATAATGAGTGATGTTGTCTTTATCCGTACCATAAAAATTTAATCTCCGGATCTCGGCTGCATCTTTCTTCAGGAACCTTGCTATCCTGTCAATTACTTGTTCAATTCCTGCCATACCCTGCGGTCCCCCAAACCCTCGGAAAGCAGTATTTGATGGTAGATTTGTTTTATATGCTTTTCCTGTAACAAGCATATTAGGAATGTAATATGAATTATCTGCATGAAGCATTGCTCTTTCGAGAATGGCCATGCTTAAGTCAGTTGCACATCCTGCATCTGCATGTTGTTCGAAAATTACGGCCTGCAACTTTCCCTGATTATCAAAGCCGGCCTCGTAATTGATGATGTAGGGATGTCGTTTGCCTGTCATCTTCTGATCGTCATCCCTGAATAATCGAATTTTTACAGGACGACCTGTAGCATGACAAAGTAGTGCAGACCACGCTGCAACATGATTTGCTTGTGTTTCTTTGCCGCCAAAAGCTCCGCCCATTCTGCGGGTTTCGACAACAACTTCATTTTTATTGATGCCCAATACTTCTGCAACAATGGCTTGAGTTTCTGATGGATGCTGTGTGGATGAAAAAATGTTAAGCTCTTTTCCTTCTCCCGGTACACAAAGACAAGTCTGAGTTTCTAAATACCAATGTTCCTGTGCTCCGGTTTTTAGTTCTCCTTTGATTTTGTTTACAGAGTTTTTTAAAGCCTCGACAGCATTTCCTCGTTTCATAGTTCTTGGAGGAGCGATCAAGGAATTTTCTTTTATTGCTGTCCTAAGATCTAAAATCGCCGGTAAGACATCATACTCGATCCAGATCAAAGATTCAGCATGTCTTGCAATGGCTTCAGATTCGGCAGCAATAATTATAATAGCCTGTCCTACGCAAATTACCTCATTAGTAGCAAGACAAGGTTCATCATGCACCACCGGTCCCATTTGATTATGTCCGGGAATATCATCTGCACATAAAATTGCATGTACGCCATTTATTTTTTTTGCTTCACTGAGGTCTATTGATTTAATTTTTGCATGGGCGTAAGGACTGTAAACAACATGACCATGAAGTATGAGTGAATGTACCGGAATGTCATCGATATATATTGATCTGCCACTGACATGTTTGGCTGCGCTATCGTGAGGAATATTTGTCATGTTTAATGATAGGCTTAAGTTATTTATTTTCTGACCAAAACTTAATCAGCAGGTTTTTCGCTGCAATGCGTCTAAATTCTGCACCGGAGCGGGCGTCATTGAGCGGAGTAAATTCGTTGTAGATCACTTCAGCTGCTTCTTCGATAGTTTCTCTGCACCATTTTTTTCCAATAAGAAAGGCTTCTGCTTTTTTTGCTTGTTTAGTCTTCTCAGCCATCCCGCCATAGACGATCAGTATTTCAGCAATTAGTGAATCTTTAAGAACCAATCTGAAAGCGACGCTCAACGTTGAAATGTCAAGATCTTTTCGCTTCGAAACTTTGTATGAAGCAATAATATGTGAAGCCTGATGTATCGGTATTCTAACGCATGTAATAATTTCGTCGGCATTCCTTTGTGTTTGACGGTAGCCGGTAATGAATTCGGTCAGAGGTATAGATCTTTCTCCGGAGATGTTTTTTAGGATCACATTCGCATCATAGGCCATGAGGACGGGTAAAGTATCTCCTATTGGTGAGGCGGAGCCAATATTACCACCCAAAGTTGCGAGTCTCCGTATTTGCCTGGAACCAAAAACATTTAGCATTTTATGCAATGCTGGCAAATCTTTTTCAGTTTGTACTCGAATTGTTTCAAGATCCAGTCCTGCGCCAATTTCTATTGTGTCTTTATTTTTTCGGTAATACTTAATTTCATTCAATGCACCAAGATCAAGGATATCTTTCAGAACCTCTCTTTTTTTTGTAACACGCAGAGCAACATCTGTTGCTCCGGTAATGATGATCGATTCAGGTTGTATTGTTTTTTGTCTGAGAGCTTCATGTAAATCTGTCGGTCTTGAATAATTTTGTATTCCCAAATTGATTTTGATCCCTGTCTTATCTTTCTTAATGTTTTCCAAAAGGGCAACGATATTATCTTCCCCGGCATTGAAGTGATCTTTCCCCCGGTGTACACAAGCTTTTGCTGCGGACTCAATGATTGGCCGGTATCCTGTACAACGGCAAAGGTTTCCGGTTAAAGCGTCTGAGATACTATCCTGATCCGGCGTTTGTTCATTTTTATATAGAGAAAAAAGAGACATGATAAATCCGGGAGTGCAATAACCACATTGACTGCCATTGCTATCTACCATACATTGTTGAACAGGATGAAGTTTTAATTGCTTGTCATCAATTGTCTCGAGATCTTCAACGGTAATTAGTTGTTTTCCGTGGATCATTGGCAGGAATACCAGACATGAATCCAGAGCGGTGTAACGGAGATTTTTGTTTTCATCAAGTTCAGCCAATACTACCGTGCAGGCGCCACAGTCTCCTTCAGCACATCCTTCTTTTGTTCCTTTATGTGTTAAGGAGTTTCGCAAATAGTTCAAAACCGTAGTGGTTGGACTCATTTTCTGCGCTTCCATATCGATGGAACGGATCTTATTATTTTGAATAAAAGTTATAGTCGATGAATTTTTCATTTCCTTATTAAAATCAGCATTGGCTTCAGGAGCCCTTCTCAGGTCAAATTTAATGAATGATTTTAATCTGCGATGTTCAGGTGCTTCATTTATACGAATGAAGGTCAAATGCTTGCTGAGTAACTAAGCAGAAACCTTAGACTTCCGGGGATGATTTGATCTGATTCAATACAGTCTTAAGACAGTTACTCTCCTAGAACTTTGCTGTAAGTTGCATAGAAATAGTTCTTGGTGCTTCAATCTTTAATGGACGAAGAGAGTAGGATGTATTGGTCAGATTATTTGATAAAATTGATACAGAAAATATTTTTGTGAATTGAATTCGAATCCGTGCATCATAAATTACAGTTGCTCCACTGTTTTCCTCACGGTATTTTTTAATTCCTGATGGGAGTATAGATGGAACATCGAGGTCGTAGAATAATTTATCGATGTTCTCCATGAAGCTGAATATTTTTGCACTAAAACCAAGAGAAATATACTTCCATGAAATTTCCAAATCTGCTTTGGCTGTATGTCTAAATCTGTACTTCAGGATTCTATTGCTGGTATCTGTGCTGGTTGTGTTATAAGATAATTTGGTTGAGAAAAATCCCGGTCCGGGATTGTCTTCTCCGTATACATAGTCAGGACCGTCAGACTGAGGTAATGTGTAAGTATAGCCGGCTAAAATATTAATTGAGAGATCTCTGAAAATTTTTCCTCCTCCGGCAAGGGATATTTCATACCCTTTTACGAAGGACGTCCCTGTGTTGACAAATTTGAATCCTGCAGAATCAGGTATCCATCTTGCATAAGTGTATTCGATGGTGTTTTCATACTTTTGTCTGAAGAATGCTATATCAAGATAGCCTAAGAAACTCCCCATTTTGAAACCTTGCTTCAGACCAACTTCCATATTGGAACTAGACTCTGCTTTTAACTCAGGGTTAGGAAATACATACAATCCTCCTGCAGAGGTAAAAATATATTTCTCTGTAATACTCGGATATCGATAGCCTTGTCCGTATGAATACCGTAAAAAAGTTCCCTTTGTCAGTGCCCAGGAAACACCGCCTCTGGCAATTGGTTTTACAACTGATTCTGAGTCGTTAATTGTAAAATATTCAACCCTGTAACCTGCACTTAAGTTGACTGTTCTAAGAAAGGTTTTATCTGCCTGAATAAATGCTGCGTAATTGTCAAGAGAGCATTTTGTTTTTTCACTGTAGGTATACAATTCAGAATTAGCTTTGATAAGGTTCATCACCAGACCACCGGTAATTTTTAGCCCTTTAAGTCTTTGAAATTCTTTGTATGCCTGATATTCCCCATAATAGACATCACTGCTGTTCGATTGATTATTGCTATTATCAACATCATTATGAAAGTACCGAAGGCTTAAGGTGTGTTTAATACCGGAATGAGAAAAATAAGTGATGTAAGGATCCAGGTAAAACATTTTAGTATTTGATATAGTCATGGTTCCGGGCAATGCGCGGTATAAACCCGAGCTGTCATTCAACCATACCAGAGAGAAATTATCATGACTTTGCATGAAATTTCCATTTATACCCAGTGATAATCCTTTAATACTTTCAGGCCGGAAGCGCAAGCCAAAATTTATTCGTCCAAGACGGGTAGCGACATCCTTATCTTTTAATGTAGTGTCCACCGGGATATTCAGAAATTTTACTTTTAATGGCGGACCTATAAAATTATGATCCTGAAGTGCCCTGCCACCAATTACAAGGTCTATATTATCTTTTTTTCCTATTCGTTCAGAATGTAAAAAGGAAAAACCATAGATCGGTGCAGCACCATCCCACCATTTGGATCCTGAGATGGAAGGAGAATCATATTGTCCGTAATGAGTTTGCACTTTTGTCAGCGCTTTTTCTTTAGGATAAGTTGTTCGCACATTGATCACACCGCTTAAGGAAGACGAGCCATATAATACTGATGAGGCTCCTTTTATGACTTCTATTTGTTCTACATTTTCAAGAGGGAGGAATGACCACTCCGGTCTTCCCTGATCGCCGATTAATGCCGGAATACCATCGATGAGAATACCCACTCTGGAGCCTACACCAAATGAGAAACCACTTCCGGAACGGATCTGTGGTTCTCCATCAAGAATAGTAAGACCCGGAACCTGATCGAGTACTTCAGTAATATTGGTTGTGTTCCTGCTTTCAATTAATGATGGTCTGATCACCTCCATAGATACGGTTAACTCGCTGATTTTCTGTTCAAATTTGGAAGCGGAGATGACAACTGTCTCGAGCATTTTTTCTTTTCCACGGAGATGAAAATTATGACTGGTGTTTTGCAAAGCCTTGATTATTATAAATGCGGTATCGCTTTCCATTCCAACAAATGAACAGAGAATGATGTGACTTCCTTCTGTGAGAGGAAGAGTATAATTCCCATTTGCATCTGAGGCAGTAGCAATTGTGTGATCTTTTGCAGAAAAGATTGTTGCACCTGAAATCCGTTCATTGTTTTGCTGATCATAAATGGTGCCGGTGAGTAAACTGCTGTTTTGTGCTGCAGCACTAGCGCACAATACTATTTGGATAAGCAAAAGGGCATACCTATACAAAGACATGTAGTAGTGAATAAATGTGGATTGATTATTCAACCATTATCTTTTTGGTCAGGCGTGGCTGATTGTTAAAGTCATACAGCATGATAATGTAAATTCCGGCTGCAAGTTGGGGAAGTTCGAATTCAGCCTTCTGAGAAAAGACATTATAAGCAGTCAAATATTTTCCTGAAATATCTAGTAATTCAATTTTTTTAATGTTTCCGGATGGTGAATGCAGGGCTATTGTGCCTGAGGATGCAGAATAGTGTACCATGTTTTCTACGTAAGCCGGATCTTCTTTTAGATCTGTTGAATTACTGATCAGTCGAAGATCATCTATGAACATAGTACTATTAATTACCGCAGTGAAGCCTGCACTCGAGCTAAGCAGGCAACGTGAGAGAGTAGGTGTTCCAGAGTTGAAATAATTTATTGCCATAGAAAAATAGGTATAGTTAGATACTGTGGCGGCAGGAGTTGTAAAATTCGCAAAACCTATTGTATCGTTGGATGCATCGAGCAAAACGAAGGCAACAAATCCATTGTCACCACCGACAGAAGTATATTTATACCAACCGGCGATACTGTCAGGCCGCCCGGTGTATGCAATTCCTCCTGAAATTGTTTGAGTGCTTGTGTTGATAGTTCCGGTGGTAGCTATACCATTTGCATTCTGGCCGATAACATTTTTAGTGGTAAGTTTAATGGCATTTGTTCCTGAATGTGTATCAGCACCGGTGGCCTTCAGGCAAGTCAGTACACCGAGAACTGCAGTGCTGCTATTTAGTGTATTCCAGTTATCAGGATCTTCATAAATACCAAAGTTGCTCCAATTTTCAAAGCTTGCATTGGGTAATGGGTTTTGTGCCTGCAACTCAGTGATGAATGTGATAAAAGAAAATAGGAGGATTGTGAATTTTTTCATGACGATTGCGATTTTGCGATTGCTTAAAGGTAGAAATATTTTAGTCGGAAGAAAGAAGAGGATTTTCTATACTAGCCCCGGGAGAAACGAGCTCCGCGAGTTGAACACGGGACGGTAGTATATTAAATGCATGCAATCTCTGCTTCGAATTAATTCTAACCGACGATGACTCCGTTTAGGGAAGTTAATTCTTATTGAATATTGATTGTTTATTTCTTGAATATGTGTTGCCTTATACCAGCGCTTTAAAGCGTATATTCATAGCAATTTTAGAAACCAAGAAAAATGAAGAAAATCGCAGTATTTCTGGCAACATGGCTAATGCTGGCTGTGTCCGGAAGTGGATCAATGGCACAAGAAACAGACGATTATGGCAGATCTGTAGCTTTAATTCTGGAGGTGAAAGGGGCTGACAAGCTTATACAAAGTGTAGCTATTTTCAAGACTAATTTCTTTAAAGGAAGGGCGAAAAATATCTACTCACTTGGGTCGGTGCATTCTGAGACTGCATTAAGAGTTGATGTTTTAAATTCGGATGATGAAAAGTTGTTCGAAGCATATCTTGATAATCCTCTTGACCTTCAGTTAGAAAGTTTTGATCTGGATGGTACTATTCACCGTTCGAATGAAGTGAAAAATGAAGGGCATGTAAACTTGCGGTTCCCATTGCCGGTGGGTGAAGGGATGCTCACGCTTTTGTGCTATCAGCAGGAAGTTGGTAAAGAAGGTAAATTGGTTTCACGCATTCAATTGAATTACGATGAGAAATAAAATTTTGCTGGTATTATGTTGCATCAGTACACTGATGTCAGAGGCACAGGTATTTAATGTTGACACAATAAGGTTTAATGGAAATCCAAACAACAGGATCAATTTACTGATCATGGGTGATGGCTATACGGCAGGTCAGATGTCTACTTTCCGGAGTGATGCCCGTCAGGTAGCTAATTATTTCTTTTCGATTCCGCCTTTTTCTAAGTATCAGAATTTCTTCAATGTATTTGGTATTGAAGTGGTCTCAAATGAAAGTGGCAACGATCATCCTGAGACAGCCTCAGATTGTGTCATCGGTGCAGTTCCCATAACTTCTGTCGACAACTATCTTTCAACGACCTTTGATTATGGTGGTACACACAGGTGTATTTATTCGAATCAAAGTTCATTGGTTTATTCTGTGGCAAATGATAATGTACCACTTTACGATTATATAAACGTGATAGTTAACACTTCTTATTATGGAGGTTGTGCGGGAGGTATCGCTTATACCAGTATGAATTCATCTTCACCTGAGGTTTTTGTCCATGAATTTGGTCACATGTTTGGAAATCTTTCTGATGAATATGATTATGGTAGCTCCTCTTGTTCGGCCGGGAGCTCACAGACAATAAATTGTACACAGGTTACTGATCCTAATACAATTGTTTGGAAAAACTGGCTTACAACGGCACCACTTCCGACACCATCAGGTACTAATTGTAATTTGATAGGTGCTTATGAAGGAGCTAAATACTGTTCATCAAACTGGTATCGGCCGAAATGCGATTGTAAGATGCGTTCTTTGAATGAGCCATTTTGTGAGGTGTGTTATGAACAGTTGATCTACAAGGTAAGTACGATGGTCAACTATATTCAATCTTTTACCCCATCGAATTCAACTACATTAAGCTTATGTAAGAATGCCACGATGAATTTCACGGCCGATGTTTTGAACAGTTCAGATAATACAGTTCGCAGTCAGTGGTTGGTGGATAATGTACTTGTCCAAAATAATGGTTCCAATTTTACACTCAACCCTTCAGCACTGTCGCTTGGAATACATACTGTGAAATTACTTACGTACGACACGACAGTTGCTGTTAAAAAAACCATGAACTCTTACCAGGTGTCGTGGACGGTAAATGTGCTGGCAGCTCCTTCTGCTACGGCCGGATCAAATGGAACTACATTCTGTACCGGGCAGAACTTGAATCTAAATGCCAGTGGTGTGGGTACTTATAGCTGGACGGGACCTAATGCATACACTTCTACTACCCAAAATCCTACCATCGTAGGACTTGATAGCACCAGAACCGGTACATATACGGTGACAACAACAAATTCCTGTGGCACATCCAGTTCCTCCGTGAGTATTTCGGTGAGCTCTTCGATCAACACGAGTGTGGCTCCACTGGGGCCAACAACATTCTGCTCGGGGGAAAGTGTTGTTCTTGATGCAGGTGCTAACACAAATTATAGTTATCAATGGCATGATAGTTCCGGAGCGATTGCGGGTGCAACAAGCCATGAGTATACGGTCTTTCAAAGTGGAACTTATACTGTACATGTATCAATTAATTCCACAAGCTGTTCGGCTGTGTCGGCACCTATTAGTGTAACAGTTAACCCAATGCCTTCGGCGGTAATATCTGCATCAGATACTACAACATTCTGTGAGGGTGATTCTGCTCTATTGTCTGCACAGACGGGAGCAGGATATACTTATCAGTGGTTTAGGAATAATCAAGTGCTTAGCCAGGCTGTTAATTCTCAATTAACTGCTCTCAGTACAGGAAATTATCATGTAGTGAGTAGCCTAGGTGCTTGTAAGGATACATCTGCAGATATTAATATCCTCGTGCATCCTGTTCCATCCAATGCTGTAACTATAACCGGCGATACCATATTCTGTGATGGAGATGTAGTGAACTTGTCAGTTCCTGTTTGTGGAAATTGTGTTTATCAATGGAAGAAAAATTTGATTGATATTAGCGGAGCTACTTCTGACAGTATTAATGTAACTGAAAGCGGTTCTTTTTCCGTTGAAATAACCAATAGCACTACTCAGTGTAAATCTGGTTCCAGAGTTGTTGATATAGATGTACATCAGATTCCACTTGCAACAATTACTGCCTCCGGACCATTGACTTTCTGTAGTGGAGATTCACTTTTATTGTCGGCACCTTCTGTATCAACGTATAGTTATATTTGGTACAGAGATAGTCAGATTTTAGTTGGCCAGAGTAATTCTGATGTAATTGTTAGCAGTGCCGGTACCTATAAGGTAGAGGTTAGCGATAACTTATGCTCTGCCACCTCAGACACGGTACAATTAATTGTTCAACCTTCACCTGTGGCAACAATTGATCCTTTGCCTGATACACTTTGTATTTACAATAGCATTGTCAACCTGTCTGCATCACCATTTGGTGGAGTCTTTACCGGTGACGGAGTGATAGATAGTACTTTTAACCCATCTTTGGCAGGAGCCGGACTGCACAACATCAGCTATCACTATAGTGACAGCAATGGATGTACAGACGTATCCGTGACAACTGTATTTGTTGATATATGTTTAGGTACAAAAGAGATCAATAAAGAATATGATTTTATTCTTTACCCAAACCCGGCTTCCGGAATGGTACAGATCTACTATTCTACAAAAGATGATCAAGAAGTATGTTTCTCTCTAAGTGATCTTACAGGTAGAGTAATAAAGTTTATCAGAATTAAGGAAAGGACTGCAGATCCGAATGTAATTTCTTTAAATACAGACGACCTGAGCACCGGTGTGTATTTTGTAGAAATGAACAAGGGGGATTATGTTAGTTCTAAAAAATTGTTGATCTCAAAATAATTTTGGGAAGATTTTCCTGATGAAAAAGTTGAATCGATTGAGAAAGCCTTGTTTGTGCTGTAAATAGCTTACAGTATCCTGCAACTTTTTATTTTAATGGTAGAGTACTTCCAGGCTTCTTCAAACTGAAGTTCTGTCTTTCTTGCTTCATCCATTTTGCCTTGGAACTGTAGTGCCTGACTTAATCCTATAAGAGCCCAACCATTGAGAGGATATTTTTTCAAATCCTCTCGCAAATAGATTTCGGCCTCAGAGTACATGCTTTTCTCAAGTAATATTGCTGCGAGGTTATGTCTTACTGAAAAAAACCAATCTGGTGGTTCGTTATAGAGCAATCTATCTTCAATAGCAAGTGCTTTTTTTAATTCTTCAACGGCGTGATCAGTCTTGCCTTCTACATTGAGAAGCTCACCCTTTAAAACATGCATTGCAATACTCATCAGTTCATCTGCTGTATTCATATCCCAGATACTAACGGCTTTTGCCGAGCTGTCAGCCGATAATTTTTCAAGAGTGCTTAGGTGTTGTTGGGCTGCAGAAAAGTCTTTTCGAGCTAAGGAGGCCATGCCTTTGGCATATTCAAGAATTGCTTTAGGGTATGGGAGGTCGTCAGAAGGTGTCTGTTCTTTTAATATTTCATCCCACATACCAAATTTTACCATCACATAATAAATGATAGAGTAGTAATGTTGAAGCGTTCCCCATTTAGGGTCAAGGAGTAGGTTCTGATCGAGTTGTTCACGCATTTTTTTACTAGCCATTATAGCAGTAGTCTGATCACCCTCAAGTGATGCCGTGGCAGCCATGAAATGAAAGTTGTGAGGGAAGTAGGCAAGAGGATAAACACCTTGTGCGTGGCAAGATGAAATATATTTATCGTCTACCTCTATGGCTTTCTGATTTGCCAATGTTCCCTCGTGGTATCTGCCTGTACGGATATAGATGTGTGAAGGCATGTGTACCAGGTGTCCGGCACCGGGAACAAGGTTCCGCAGCAGATCTGCACTAGCCATTGCTCTTTCAGGTGTTGAAGATGCTTCTACTGCATGGATATAATAATGATTGGCGCCCGGGTGCTCCGGAAATTTTTCGAGAACCTTTTCTAATACCTTGACTATTTCATTTGTCCATTTTTTGGGAGTCCCATTAGCTTCCCATAAATCCCAGGGATGTTGCACCATTAAGGCTTCCGCATGTAGTGTAGCAATATCCGGATCGTCAGGAAAAATCGGGGCAATTGATGCCATGGTGAAAGCATACGCTTCATCATTCCACGTGCGATCCTCTGTAGGAATAGAATCATAACGCATTGCCAATGCCATAATCAACATTCTTTCTTTCTGAGGAAGCTCGTTACTCATCTGCAAAGCATGTTGAGCAGCTTGATATACCCGTTGGTAGTTGTCCTTTTCCATTCCTGCATTATAGTTTGGACCCAGGACTAGTGCAAAACCCCAGTAACACATAGCACAGGATGAATCTAGGCGTATTGCTTCATAAAAAGAACGAGCTGCTTCGGCATGATTAAAAGCATAATTCAACATCAAACCTTGGTTAAAGTATTTCTGCGCCTCAGGGCTTTTCGTCGTGATTGGAAAATTTATTCCATCCAGTCCTTCAAATAAAGGTGCTTTTTTTCCACTGGTGTACCAGTCCTTATCAGACACTTTTGGCGCGCAACCGCTATGAGTCGCTTGTGAAAATGTTTTGGCTGATATAAAATGAAGCAAGAAAATCAGAAGGTAAGTACTAAGTTTCGTCATTTTCAATAATTTTAATTGATGCTTATAAAGATCAGACAATTTCCAGAATTTCGATTTCTCTTCCGTTTAATGAAATTTTATCACCGGGAATTTTATCCAAAAGCAGTTTGGCTAAAGGTGCAACAGGAGAAACAAGGTGTATTTGCTTTGAGTCGATGGTTACAGAACCTAATCCTGCAGCCAGAAAATAAATAGCATCCTTAGTATAGACTAGTGCTCCGGGTCCTATTCGGGAATTTTCATTCTCAACGTTTAACGATTGTATAAATGCAATATCTTTTCTTGCCTGTTCAAGTTGTCGGGCATTCATGTCTCTGTCTTGCTGTCCCATAGCCCGGGAGGTTTCATATTTATCACCGGCAGAACTTTTCCCTTCGCTGTTAGCAGCTTCCTGGGCGCTAAGCATTGCCATTGATGCGTTTCTCATTCTTTCATCAAGAATGTTTAAACAAGCGTTCTTTAAGGCAATTTTTAACTGAATATTTTTATTCATTTCAGAACGATAAAAACCAATTTTTGTAAAGCAAAATTAGCATTTTATTTCTCTTCTCTAATCAAGTAAATTTCAAAGGAATATCCAGCCCAATTAGTACAATGCAAAAGAAATAATTCACAAACATTTGGAAAGCCATTCATTCACAGTTTTATTCTGTAACCTTCATAGGAGAAAAGGGTCATAAAGGAAGTATGATTTCAATCTCAACTAATAGAGGAAAGCCAGTATACTAAACCTCAATTATTCTCTAATTCATAGACATCTTTGTACTTAAAATGAATTAAACATGTAATCCGGATTTAATGAGATTAATCATTTTCTTAGTTGTTATTTTTTTCAATCTTTGTTACCATCTTGCAACTTAGTATAGTCAGTGTATGAAAGTTATAATAGGATTATCACAATTTCACCAAGCATTTTTTTTAACTTCTTTCAAAACAAAGTTTATAATAACAGACATCCTTTGGTGTGATACAATCCGAATTTATTTAACAATTCGCATTCTAAATTAATATTAATGCAACTATTGACTGCCCTTATCAGGAATGGCAAGAAAATTCTGAGCCCACTATTTAGCACTCGTGCTGCCGGAATTTATATTTTGCTTTTTGCAACTTCTATTGCTATAGGAACATTTATCGAAAATGATTATGGGACAAGCTCTGCGCAAAAATTAGTTTATAAAACCACCTGGTTTACAATTTTGCTTATTTTATTTTGTCTGACTTTAATAGTAAATATTGTCAGGTTCAGAATGTTTCAGCAAAGAAAGTGGGCATTGTTCACTTTTCATGTAGCTTTTGTTGTGATTTTAATAGGCGCAGGGGTTACCAGATATTTTGGTTTTGAAGGCGTGATGCATATCAGAGAAAATACTACTTCAAGTGTTTTTTTATCTGATGAAACTTATTTAACGATCAAAATTTTGAAGAATGGTCGTGTGTATGAAGTCAACGAGCCGGTGCTCTTTGCGTCCTTAGGATCTAATGAATTTCGAGAGTCATACTTGCTGGGAAATGATCTTATAGAAGTAGATTTAAAGGAATTTATACCTAATCCCAAAGAGGTCATAAAAAGCGATCCAAAAGGACGTCCAACAATCAAGATAGTTTTTGCAGGCTCACAAGGACGTGAGGAATATTACCTGGAACAAGGTCAGACAAAGCGAATACGTAATGTTGTTTTTAATTTTAATGATCAGCTCATCCCGGGTGCCGTGAATATTGGATATGATAATAAGGATCTCAAATTGATCATAGATAGGGTTTTTGTGCAGACTGTAATGGCTACGCAGAAAACAGACACTCTTTTTCCTAATCATGAACCTTATCCTCTAAAGTTAAGATCGATGTATACGGATGGATTAAATAGTTTTGTCTTTGGTGATTTTTATGAAAGCGGGATTTTGCACTTAGAATCAGAGGGTCAAAAGGTAAAATCCGAAAGCCTGACGGCATTAAAATTTGAGGTTAAAATTAATGATGCTTTGAATGAAACTTTAGTATACGGAAAGAAAGGTATGGCAGGAAATCCGGCCGTTATTGAAACGGATAAAGTATCAGTCGCATTAAGTTATGGAGCAATCGAAAAGCAACTTCCATTTGCAATTAAACTGTATGATTTTATTATGGAAAGGTATCCCGGAACAAATAATCCGGCTTCTTATGCAAGCGAAGTTCAATTGATAGATAGTAAAAACAATTTGAAGGAGAATCATCGTATATACATGAATCATATTCTTGACTATCAGGGCTACAGGTTCTTTCAATCATCTTATGATAATGATGAATTTGGCACCTATCTAAGTGTAAATAATGACTTTTTTGGTACATGGATCTCGTATAGCGGATATATTCTCCTCACTTTAGGTATGATATTTTCTTTGTTAAGCAAGAAGAGCAGGTTTTATAAGCTTTCGCAATTGATAAAAGACATGAGAGCAAAGGGCATGGTAGTGATATTAGTTCTTCTTTCTTCTTTTCTTTCTTCATCTGTATTAGCTCAAACTATAATAGATCAGGGAAATATTCAAAACATAATTGATAAGGATCATGCTGATTTATTCAGCAGAATTGTTGTACAAGATCAAAATGGAAGAATGAAGCCAATGCATACACTTACCCGTGAAGTTATGCGAAAACTGATTAGAAAAGAAAGTTTCAATGGATTAAGTGCTGACCAGGTTATTTTAGGGATGTTTGTAAATAGTGCTGATTGGGTGGATGCACCTTTGATCAAACTTGGAAAGCATGAAAAGTTGTTAAAAGTATTAGGAACATCGAAATCCGTGGTTTCTTATAAAGATTTTTTTGGAGAGAATGGAAAGTATTTGCTCTCAGAAGAGATGCGCAAGATATCCGGGTTAGCACCCAGAGATCGCGGTGTGTATGAAAAGGAGCTATTAAAAGTTGATGAGAGAGTGAACATCATCAACATGATATTTTCAGGTCATATATTCAAAATTATTCCGGTACCGGGTGATACTAATAACACATGGGTCTCAAGCCACAGATCCGGTCATAGCCATGGACACGACAATGAAACTGTGGCTGATAAGTTTTTTAGTACTTACAGATCTTCTTTAAAAGAAGCGATGATCTCAAAAGATTATAGTTTTTGTAATACGCTTATAAACGAGCTTTCTGCTTATCAAACTCAAAAAGGAGCAGCTGTAATTCCATCTTTGTCAAAGATAAATACAGAAATTCTTCTAAATAATTTGAATGTTTTCAATCGCCTGGCTGCACTCTATGCTCTACTTGGGGTTTTATTTTTGTTTTTTTTACTTTTTCAAGTATTTAAACAAAGTGCAAATTTAATGGCCATTTATAGGATCTTATTCCTGGTTGCGTTAGCAGGGTTTGTTTTTCATACAGTCGGACTTGGCTTGCGATGGTATGTTTCAGGACGTGCGCCATGGAGCAATGGCTATGAATCTATGATCTATATAGCATGGACCACCGTATTGGCAGGAATTCTGTTTACACGAAAATCTTTTGGGGGTTTAGCGGCTACTATGATACTTTCCGCAACAATATTACTTGTAGCTAGTTTTAGTTATCTCGATCCGGAAATAACACCCCTCGTCCCTGTGTTAAAATCATATTGGTTAACAATTCATGTATCCCTGGAGGCAGGAAGTTATGGGTTTTTAATGCTTGGTGCAATCATTGGTCTTATCAATATTATACTGATGGTCTTTCTGGCTGAAAAGAATCAGCACAAAATTCATCGCATAGTGAAGGAGATGTCATACATCAGTGAAATGACATTAATTGGAGGATTATTTATGATCAGTATAGGAACTTACCTTGGTGGAGTTTGGGCAAATGAATCTTGGGGAAGATATTGGGGATGGGATGCCAAGGAAACCTGGGCTTTGGTTACAATTCTTATATACGCATTCATCCTACACATGAGACTTATTCCCGGTCTCAAAAGTCTGTTTGCATATAATGTTTCAACAATTTTCGGATTAGCTTCAGTTATTATGACCTACTATGGCGTAAATTATTATTTATCTGGATTACACTCTTATGCAGCCGGTGACCCTGTTCCGATTCCACAATGGGTATATATTGCAACAACTGCAATTGTAGTTTTAAGTATTATCGCTTTTTGGAGAAAAAGAAAGTTTCACTTGTTTAAATGAATATCCATTGCTTCAATTCTTTAAATTAAAGATTGTTTAACCGCAAGAATAATTATTTTACAAGGACACCATTCTCTAATAAAATATCGTATTGGTAACCCGATCCAAAGTCTTTATCTAAGACTACGATTCCTGACATACTAAAGGTCTGGCCTACTTGTACAATTTCTGAAGAGGTAATTACAATCTCAACATTTTTTGCTGAGCCATCTCTTAAATGGATCCAGTTTCGACCCATAATATTGAGGTTTATTTTTGTGCATTCCCCACTTACTTGAATGATTTTTCCTGAATATTTATTTGGGTTAGATACAAGGTCTGAAATTTTAACGGATCCTTTTCGTTTGATTTTAGTATTTGATGACATTTCGGTATTGCTGCCAACATTCCCGGAAGAAGTATTTCCATGATCAAAGGGTACAAGTTTTGACACAAAAAATATTTTTTCAAAAGTTTTTTTATGTTCTCTGCTTTCGAAATTAGTTTTCAGCAAGCCATCCCTGAAAAAATATACATTTCCGAGTACTATTTCTTGTTTGGTTGTTGCAATCCAGAAGTCCTCTTGGCCTTCTTCCTTGACAAGGATATATATATACTTATCCGTTGTTAAAGTCTCCATGGCAACAACTGTATGCATATTTTCTCCGATTGATGCTGAAGATGTATGTGTATGTGTATGATCTGCATGTGAAGAGTCATTTCCAAAGATTCCGCTCGTTTTTTCATGCTTCACACTTTCAATTGGTGATTCAATGACCTTTGGTTTATTTTTACAGGCAAATGAAAGTGATAGTGCGGTAATTAAAAGAGTGAATTTGATTGGAATGTTATTTTTCATAAAGGTTAGAATCTTTTTATAATACGTGAATTTATCCGGTAAGATCGTTCGCCTGAAAGATTGCTGCGTTCCCCAAGAATACTTAAGGTTATTTTTTTAGTAATATTTACATTCAGATTTGCCCCAAGGTAATTTTGATTGTATGTAGAAATTACAGCATCGTTTAATCTTTTATTTTTGTATTCGTAGTTTATAATTCTATAATAAACATCTATATAAACTTTGTTTTTGAAGAAGTACCTTGAATGTCTAAAAGATAGAATTTTGCTTTCCAAATAATTTGATGTGTTGATATTATAGTTTACTGAAAGTATACCATTAACAACAGGGATCTTATTTAATGTAAAATACCCATTAATATTATCTGATGGATTTTGTCTGCTGCTTTGAAATCTTTTGGCATAGCTGATTCCGATATTTGTGTATTTGAGCGGCTTTATATTTACTCTTAATCTTGCTCCCTGCCTTGCTTCATCATCATCTAGAAGACGTTCTATATCGGTACGAAAGGTTTCATAATATAATATCCTCTTTCTTGTATCGTAGGATGCTGTCAGATTCAAACTCCTGTTCACCCGGTATCCTACTGATGCATGTAAGTTAGTAAGGCTTGCATTATTTGAGACCTTATTATTAAGTTTAGTGTAAAGGTCTACTTCAAATGAAGAGTAGAGATTTAATTTTTTACCAATATTGCTTGAATGTTGAAAAAATGCATATCTGCGATCCACAAATCCATGATTCTTTTGTTCAAGGACCCCTAAAGTTGATAAAGAGTACAAATTTTGAGTGACTGACTTGTGTCCGACAAATGCTCCATATTGCAATAGATTCGGATTGAAGTTTTGATCATAAATATCCGGTCTTGAGCCACCAATTATTCCGATGCCCTTGTTTCCAAAATATTTTTCTATTTGTAATCCATCAATTGCCCCTAATGATGTAGCATTATGATTGATTTTTCTTCCTAGAAAAATTGTTAGTTCAGAGGGTGAATCATATTTCAAAGCAAGATTATAAACATTAAAATATTTAGCGTTGGCAGAAGAATTGTTTTCTTTGTTTTTATAAATCTGGCGATAGTTTAGATCTGATTCGAACGAAAATCTTGTGTTCTTGAAATGCGAAGCATTCAAAGAAAGTTGATACATCGTTCTATGATTGTTGCCTCTTTCTTCAGAAAAGTAGCTGTTGCTACCGGCAGAAAGTCTTCCATAAATTTTATGAATATATTTGGCGCTATCAATTTGAGCCTGGCTCATCTTTCTTTGAGACATTGCAGGTTTAGCTCCTGAGATTTTATTCGCAACAACTTTTTTCTCTGACTTTTTTAATTTTGGATGGTAAATATTGTCACCGACTGTTAGTGTGCATGGTCCAAGAATAGTACAAACCAAAGATGAAGAGGATTTATTCTTAACTAAAAGACAATTGCTCAAGGGAGAATCCTTGAATAATTGTAGTGTGTCTCCAATTTCAATCTGCTCGGTATTTTCAAATTTTACATATGCATTGATTGATGTAGTAAAGGTAACAACACCCTGCAATCGATTTTCCGGAGATTGACTGAACCCCGGTTTTGTCATTAGTAGTAAGATTAGCAAAAATGTTTTTCGCAGATTCATTCAGAAATTAGTTTCCATTCGGATGACAATTCAAACATGCCGTGCTATTATATGAATAGCCTGAAACACCATTGTGTTCATTATTTACGCTTGATTGATTGCTGTGTTCATGGCAATCTATACAGCTAAATAATGCATAATTTGAAGCGGTGGTATGGCAATCATTGCAAGAACTCCATTCTCCTCTGTGTTTACCGCTATATATTGGAAAGTAAAGTGCATCATGATCAAATGTAGATGGCGTCCATGCGGATTCATTGTGACAGCTTGCGCAATCAGTAGGGAATTGTGCTGCACTATGGTTCGGACTTGTTGCTGCATTATAATCCGGCATGTGACAACCATTACAAGTATTTGGCGTATTTGTAAAATTCCCATGATGACAATCATTGCAATTTGTAATAGCAGCATGTGCACCAACAAGAGGAAAAATTGTGTTGTGGTTATAACCTGAAGGTATCCATGCTGTTTCATTATGGCATACTGCACAATCAGTAGGGAATTGTGCCGCACCATGATTCGGGTTTGTCGTCGCAGTATACTCAGTCATATGACAGGCACTGCAGGTATTTGGCGTGTTCTGGAAATTGCCGTGGTGACAGTCATTGCAATTGCTTATTCCAGCATGAGCACCTAATAATGGAAATGAGTTATGATTAAAACCGGACGGTGTCCATGCATTTTCATTATGACACATCGCGCAGTCAGTAGGGAATTGTGCTGAGCTATGGTTTGGATTTGTTGTTGCATTGTAATCCGGCATGTGGCAGGAATTACATGTGTTAGGCGTATTTGTGAAACTTCCATGATGACAATCATTGCAATCTGTAATTCCGGCATGACCTCCGATCAGTGGAAAAGAACTATGATTAAAACTTGATGGAATCCATGCAGATTCATTGTGGCAAACTGCACAATCAGTCGGAAACTGAGCTGAGCTATGATTTGGATTAGTTGTAGCATTATAATCCGGCATATGGCAAGAATTGCAAGTGTTAGGTGTGTTATTAAAGTTTCCGTGATGGCAATCATTACAACTCGTTATTCCTGCATGGCCACCTATGAGAGGAAACGAGGAATGATCGAAGCTTGACGGAATCCATGCAGATTCGTTATGGCAAACTGCACAATCAGTCGGAAACTGAGCTGAGCTATGATTTGGATTAGTTGTAGCATTATAATCCGGCATATGGCAAGAATTGCAAGTGTTAGGTGTGTTATTAAAGTTTCCGTGATGGCAATCATTACAACTCGTTATTCCTGCATGGCCACCTATGAGAGGAAACGAGGAATGATCGAAGCTTGACGGAATCCATGCAGATTCGTTATGGCAAACTGCACAATCAGTTGGAAATTGCGAAGTACTGTGATTTGGATTTGTCGTCGCATTATAATCCGGGAGATGGCAAGCATCACAAGTGTTTGGTGTATTATTGTAATTTCCATGATGGCATTCGTTACAATCGGATATCCCGGCATGCCCGCCAACTAATGGGAATGATGAATGATCAAAAGATCCGGGAATCCACGCAGATTCATTATGGCAGGCAGCACAGTCTGTAGGAAACTGTGCTGAGATATGATTAGGGCTGGTTGTTGCCGTATAGTCAGGCATATGACAGCCATTGCAATCATTTGGCGTATTGTTATAATTGCCGTGATGACACAAGTTGCAGTCGTTGGCAATTGCCGCATGAGCACCAACAAATGGATAAATACTATGATCGAAAGTCGAAGGAGTCCAGGAGTCGGTTGAATGGCAATCAACACATGAAGTGGAAATGCCGGAGATTGGATGGTTCGGATTGTTAGTGGCAAGATAATCCTGCATATGGCAAGAGTTGCATAGGCCAGATGCATCAGAAAAATTTCCTGTCTTGTGACACCTGTTACAATCATTTATGGCATGACCTAGTGTAAGCGGGAAAAAGTCATGGTTAAAATTATCTGAGCTCCAATTATTGGAGATAGGGTCATGACATTCTACACAATTTGTAGAGAATCCGCCATTTATATGATCAGGGTTTTTGGCGGCAATAAATTCTTTATTATGACAGTTGATACAGTCATTTCCAATTCTTTCAAAGCTCAAATTAGTTTCTCCACTATGACAATCAATACAGCTAAGTGAAGAGTGAGATCCGGTTAGCATGAATCCGTTTTCCTCATGAATTTCAGAAATGTTATTTACAAGCCAGTTTTGCGTTGTGTGACACCTTGCACAATCACTTCCAACAGTCATACTATGAACATCACTATGACACGAGGAGCATTGCGTTGGTGCGTCAGAGAATATGGATGTAATGTGACAACTCTTGCAGTCAGCCTTTGAATGCATTCCGTCTAAATTGAAGACAGATTTGTTATGGTCATATTTTACTGAATCTCTAGTCACTACCCAGCCTGTCGAATTGTGACATACGGCACAATCAATTTTAAACAGTTCGCCATGTGGTGACTGACTTCTTGCTTGCAGAGATATACAGAGTATAACAATTATTGATGACAATCTATACATTCGAAGCTGTTTATAGTGTAGTTAGTTCTGACCTTGTCGTTTTCAACATAAGTTGTATAATGGCAAGAGATACATTCCAGATCTCTGTGCTTTCCTTCGAGAGGAAATTTTGTTTCGTCATGATTGAATTTTTCGGGATTCCAACTATTAGTTGTATGACATCTTTGACAATCCGTACTACCATCCCTTTGAAATCTGTCGCCATGGGGATTATCATGACAGTCGATACATGTATTTCCAATATTTTTAAATTTCCACTTTTTTTCTATAAGATGACATTCAGAGCAGGGAATAGCAGAATGAGCTCCCTCCAATTTAAAATTATTTGTTTGATGTCTTTCAATAGTATATAAGCTGACATTAAAACCGGCTGTCAAACTATGGCAATTATCACAATCCTCAATTATACCATTTTTGATGAATTCCCCTTCATGATAATCGGTATGACAATTACTGCAGCGGGTGAAATCGATTTCCTTAGTTGTTTTTTCAGTATGACATTTTTTACAATCAACATTAATGTGTTTTCCTTCCAGAGGGTAATCCGTTAAATTGTGATTAAAAAAATCCATGGTTCTCATTGAGGTAAAGCCTTTCTCAGTATGACATTTTGCACAATCATTCCCAAATTTAGTTTCATGAACATCTTTGTGGCAACTTGCGCAATCATTTTCTTTAACAGCTATCAAGTCGTTAAATATTGTTGCCGGATCCATTGTGTTTTTGTGACATTTGAAACAATCAAGATTGTTGTGTTTTCCTTTTAAGGTAAAATTCGTTTTGTTATGATTAAAGTTTTTTCTTCCGATGAAGTCTGTGAATGAGTTTTCAGTATGGCATTCAGCACATGAATTTACGAAATTGTCCTGATGTGGATCACTATGACAATCAGAACATTTATTATGTGGGATATCTGCAAAAATTTGAAATTCCTTTCCGTTTTTTGTGCCCATTTCATGACATAAATCACATTTTACTTCAATGTGCTTTCCTTTTAATTTAAAATCAGTTTTATTGTGGTCAAACAGGCTTGCTGGTCTGAACGCCTCAAAATCATGGCACTTAATACAATCGTTAGAAAGTGTTTTTTGATGAAAATCATCATGACAACTAAGACATTTTTTATCTAAACCCAGATAGGTGTTTTGTCTTTTTTTAATTTCAGGATCTTTAATATTGTCTGATTTATGGCAATCCCGGCAGTCTATTTTCGCATGTTGTCCTTCGAGCTTATACTTAGTCAGGTTATGATCAAATTGCTTTTCATCAAAACGGGTCATATCAAAAGTTCTTCCATGATGTTCACTATGGCAGGATATACACTCTTTGTTTTTTACATTTACATTTGAATGGTATCCTCTATTTTGACTGACCAGCGATTTAATTTCAGTATGGCAGTCGAGGCATTTTTTACTTGATACTTTATCCCCTAGATCATGGCATTTGATGCAATTGCTCATCCCTTCAAGTGAAGCATGTGCAATACTTAATTCTCCTGGTGAAATTTGTCCATTACTGTTCGCAATTGCGAAAACGAAAAGAGTTATGAAGAAATATTTATGCATCAAATAATCTTATTTATGCTTTTTCATAATGTGACCAAATCGTTTGGTGATCTGAACACCTGCATTTTCCAGAAACCTGGTTGGTAATTCACCGCCGGCAAAAATGTATACAAAATCATTTTCAAGCACAATGCTTTTACCATCCTGGTTCACCGAAACGGTCTTTTGTGTAATTTTTTCTAAATTGGAATTGAAATAAACCTTTATTGAACCATTAGCAATAGCAGCTGATATTTTTTCTTTGTTTTTTGGCTTCAATCTGGCAAATTTATCTTGCCTATATGATAAAGTCACATTATTGTTATCCTTTAACAGTAATGCCGACTCAATAGCTGAGTCTCCACCGCCAACGACAATGATATTTTGTTGCTGTTTTCTTTCCGGTTCCAAAAGTCGATAAGCCACTTTTTGAAGATCTTCCCCGGGAATATTTAATTTTCTTGGACTTCCTCTCCGTCCGATAGCGAGAACCACATTGTGTGTTAAATACTCTGAGCCTGTATTTGTTCTAATCTTGAATGTATTATCTTCTTGAGGTATGATATTTTCTACTTTAGTATTTTCAATAATTTTAAGATCATGTTCCGAAATAACTTTTGTCCAAAGTTCAAGTAATTCATCCTTTGTAGTATCGGTTAATTTTACTTTACCGAACAGAGGAAGGTTCATGGGAGAGGTCATCACTATTTTCGATCTCGGAAATGTGTAAACAGTTCCACCGAGAGAATCCTGTTCAATAGTAACAGATTTTATATTATGTTTTTTCGCAGCCAAAGTAGCTGATATGCCTGCAGGACCAGCACCTACGATAACGACATCCAGGATATTGTTTGAGGCAACTTTTTTTCTTTTTACAAGATTGTCAACTGCTTGTTCTCCTTGTTCTATACTATTTTTGATCAATCCCATCCCACCTAATTCCCCTGCTATATAAATTCCCTTAATATTTGTTTCAAAGGTTTCATTAACATGTGGTAAATCTATTCCTCGTTTTTCTGTGCCTATCCGAAGTGATATTGCTTCGACCGGACATGCATGAAAGCAAGCACCATGACCAATGCAATTTGAGGCATTGATAACTGTTGCTTTTCCACCTGCTATACCTAATATATCCTTTTCCGGACATGCTGTAATGCAGGCGCCGCTACCAATGCAAATATCAAGGTCAATATATGGATGTAGTGAAACCGGCTCATATAATCCTTCTTCTTTAGCAAGTGCAACCTTTTGCTCTGTTATCAATGAATTTTTTTTATTTTTTTTTAAATAGAAGAAAATAGTGATAGCACATAGTAATGCTACTATTCCGTAAATTGCTATTTCTTCAAGGAGTACTTCCATTAGAATATCCACTTATAACCAAATGCCAATGTCACAGCAACGTGTATGATCAACACGATGAGCATGATCAGCGCAAATGGTAAATGTGCTACATGCCAGTACCTAAAAAGTTTTTGCATGGTTTGTAATCTGCTTATTCTGTTGGCAAGTGAGATCTCTTTCCAGATAAGTTCGATTATAGAATTTCTTTCTTGTCGATTTATATTGTTTTGTTTTAACATTGTTCTGACAGTTCGAATTGTTTTTCTGTCCTGGAAATATTTAAAAACAAAAGAAGATCCTTTTAGGGCCTGACTTTTCTCATCGGCACTCTCAGAAATAATTGGGAGAATTTGTGCGTTTAATTCTGTTTTCGAGCTTAACATTTCCGATAATTCTTCCTTCATATTTTTAACCTCGGATAGACTTAGTTCCCGACCTTCAATTGTTCTGGGTATTTGTATATATATAAATCTTCCTATCACTCCACTGGCAACCACCAATACCATACTCCAAAATGCAACCGATACAATTCCGCCAAATTTAAAAGCCGTATGAAACAAGACCAAAATAGGACCAAGAACACAAAGGAAAATATGAAACTCAAGAAGATACTTTAAGCGCAAATACCTGGAAAGAAAATTATAGCGCTTTCTTGCTATATAAAGAAAGACGCCCACAGTAATCATCAATGTACCTACAATCCCCAAGCCATGTCCGAATGCCCCACTTGGTTTAAACCAGGCATGTTGTGGATGGTAGAATCGTTCTTCCAATGGCGTGATGTAGTATGAATAACCAACATATGCTAAATAACAAGTAACCAGAATTGTTACAAGCGTCATTGAACCTATATATATCCTGTGAGTATTTCTAGTCATTCTGATACTAAAGATAGCATGTCTTCATCGTCAATTGAAATTGAATAGTCAGACATGTCTCATTCGTAAAGATAAATTTAAGTTCTTAAAAAAAACATGATTTTTGTCTAGTAAGAAATCTTCATTTTGTCTACTAAATTATTGGCTACAAACTTGCCGGGTTTTGACCTCAATATGAAACACTTGTTGTAGAAAGTCTTCTTTTCACATAGATTGAATGGTGTAAGATTATCATCCAAGGTAGGTTCCGGTTCAATACAATTGGTTACAATGCGACGGAAGTGTTGTCAAATATCACAAGACTGATTAAGAATTCATTTCTTGCTTAATCGACTTAGCATACCTGATGTATAAAAAAGCACGCGTAATTTCAATTGATAAGGAAAATAGTAAGTTCGATTTTGAGTTTACATATACCAAATCGAATTGATCCACTTTATTGCTTTTAAAACTGGCCATTGTTCAGAGACTTAGTGATGAACGTTGAAGGACCTTTAAAAACTCAATTCTTATTTGGTATTTAGGCCTAACTTAGTTTTTATTTGAATTGAGATAATCAAAGATGAATTCTTATATTTGAATAATGGACCCATTAGCCTCATTGTTTAAAAATAAGATAGTTGTGTTGTTAATGAACCTGTTTATACAAATCGGATATACAGGTGCCCAACACTTTGAATGGCTAAGGCATTATCCTTCCCAATACAGTTTTAACCCTGCCATGGTCGGTGGTGCCTTATGCCTTATGCCGGGTGGAGTTGCAAATGTTCGTCTGGATAGTTTTGCCCTAACTTATAATCAGGATGCATTTGGGTCTTTAATCCTTGAGAATAGAGATAATTCAGGGAATGTCTTATGGGAAATTTCATTGTCCAATAAGGTTTTTGTTAAACGAATTGTTGCTGACCAGAACGGCAATATTTATTTGGGTGGAGGATTTATGGATACACTTGATTTTAATGGGAGTAATCCTTTGATGAATTCAGGAAGCGGCTTGAACGTAGACCGCTTTCTGGCCAAGTTAGATGCAAATGGAAGTGTTATCTGGAAAAGAAACCTTCGCCTTACACATGCTCAAACATATCTTGAAGACCTTCAATTAGACAATCAGGGAAACTTGTGGTATGCAATGAATGATTTCAATAATTCTGCATTATATAAAGTAGATATCAATGGTGATGATACGGATTCTCTGATTCAGGAAGGCGTTCTTTTGGTTAGTAGCTTTAGTTTCGATCCATTCGGAAATTTATTTATTGCAGGTGCTGCATCCAATGGAACGGTGACTTTTGGTAATCAATCTTATCCTGTAGCATTTTCATATACAAAATTTATTGGCCGCTATGATAATTTGCACAATGCAACCTGGGCTTATTTTGCTGAAGACATTACTTTTCAGGAATCGAAAATAGTCAGTGACCAATATGGGAATGCCTATATGGGTGGTATCATATATGATAGAACAGATTTTGGAACTCTTCATTTTTTAGCACCCCAATGGAGCAATGATATGTTTCTGTTAAAAGTAGATAGTGTGGGTAATTTTCTCTGGGGGAAGTCGAATCCTTCAGGTTCGGCACCTTTTACCGGACGTTTCACACCAACTTCTAATGAGTTCATTGACGTTGACCTCTTTGGAAACGTTTACATAGCAGGGCGCTCAGCCGGTGTGCTTGATTGGGGTAATTCTGTTGTCATGACTGCAGGCTTGGGTCAACCTCATGAAAACAGGATATCAGTTGTTTCTTTTGATGGGAATGGTAATGCCCGCTGGGGCAAAATCTTTGGGAGCGAAAGCTATAATGCACTTCATACATTAAAAGTATCTGATACCGGTGAGTGTTTTTTCAATGCCGGCTTCCGGGATATTTCAGTTTTTGATAGCACTACCTTCATCGGAAATAGTTTTATCAATTTTGTGATTGGAAAAATTTCTTCAGTTGGCCCATCAAATGTTCATGAAATAAATAATCTGGATCTAACAATTTTTCCCAACCCCTCAGATGGATTGATCCGCTTTATTTCTGAGATTCAGGAACTGCAGCTTGACATATTTGATCTTATGGGAAGATTAATTTTAAGTAGCAGAATTAATACTGGGATGACTTTCGATACAGGAAATTTACCTGATGGTGCTTACTTAATTCGGCTTAGGAATGGAGATCGTCTTGCCAATCATGTCTGGATCAAAGGGGGAGCTGCAAATTAAATTTCTGAAAGCTTGAGTGATTTGAAAGATTAAATTTTTCAATTGATTAATCTTGCCTTAAGTAATTGCCTGATTGACGCAAGATGAGATAGAAGTACAATTGGTACTACCACTGTAGGTAACCAGTTGAAGGGAAAATACAATACTGCGATATTTGGTAGGTCCAATCCGAATTGCTGAAAAGGAAAAGGTGCAGACAACACGGCGATGATGATAATATTGAACAACAAACCAAGACAAATCAAATTCCAGAAAAGTAAGATGGATTTTTTTATATGGCTTCTCATAAAAACTAAATAGTAAATAAGAGGGGCAGATATTCCTGAAAGAATATCCAAATTCATGCCTTTGAATGTCATGATTTGTGGTACATAACGGTAAATACTAAGCCACAGCAATACCAACTCCACCGGGACTCGTACACTATGGAGTATAGTCAGCGTTTTTAAGTTCAGTCTATCAACAAAACTTCTACCTTTTTTAGTTATGAATAGAATAATTATTAGCAATAAGGTAGGTGCTACCATCAATGCAAGTCGAGGTGGAATTTCATCCGTTTGTTTTAAAAATGCTGTTTGTCCGATCATTCCTTGTATTGTCATCCAGGAAAGAAGAATGTACAGGACAGTTTTGGATCGTCCTGCAGCATTGAAAAACAATACTACCGTTAAGATTGTAGTGAGAATAAAAATAGTTCCGACGTAGGCTGGTAAATTTTCCATGGATATATTTTGAAATTTCTTGGGATTCTTTCCTTGCTAAATTTACAATATCAAAGGTTAAATTTTTAATCCAACAACCAAAATATCGTCAACCTGTTCATAGGCACCCTTCCAGGTGATAAAGAATGATTCTAAAATTTCTTTTTGAACTTCCATCGGACTTTCATGAATATTCAATAGAGTTTCTTTAAACTTTTTGGTCATAATTTTTTTTCCTGCTTGTCCGCCAAATTGATCCGCATAACCATCTGAGTACATGTATAGCCGATCACCTTCTTGTAATGTCAACACACTTTGGGTAAATTTACGATCTTCATCAGGACGAAATCCCCCTATTGGAAACTTATCAGGACGTATTGAATCAGCCTGATAGTTTCTCACCAGATAGAGCGGTCTGTTGGCACCTGAAAATCTGGCTTCTTTCGTATTAGGGTCATAGCGAAGCAATGCTATATCCATACCACTATGACTCTCGTTTTGTTTTTGTTGTAATGCTTCAACAATGCCTTCATTGAGCAAGCCTAATATTTCTGAAGGTTCGGTTATTTTTTTCTGACCAATGATCTGGTGCAGTAAAGAAGAACCCACCATTGCCATGAAGGCTCCGGCAACACCATGTCCGGTACAATCAGCAATTGCCAGATAAGCGACACCATCTACTTCCTCAAAAAAATAAAAATCACCGCTAACAATATCTTTAGGTTGATAGAGGACAAAAAAATCTTTAAACTGTTTTTGGATATTTTCTATCTTAGGTAAAACGGCATATTGAATATTTCTGGCATACCGCAATCCATCAAGAATATCCTGATTTTGTTGTCCGATGTTTAGGTTCTTTCTTTCAAGTTCCCACTTTTGCATCATCACCTGATAAGCTCTTTCACTCAGCTTATCTGAAAGATTTTTATTCTCGTCTTTGAACCGTTTGTTAACCCATCGGAAGTAAGCATAAGCTCCAATGGCAATAAAAATGTTACTGAAGATCAGAAACCAGGTCAACTCCTCTGAGAAAAGAGCCTTATTCATTGGAAAGTCGAGCAGCATGTTTTATTATTCCCGGAATGTTACTGATTTTGTAAATCATCCTGCAAATTAGCCTTTTTTTCGGATATGATTAGAATGAGTTTTTTGTCCGGCGTTGACCAGATAAGCCCATTGACTTTTAGAACTTAAGCCGTGGACTCTCATTTCGAGAATTTTGACTTTGTGCAATTTCTTTTCTTCCTTCATTGATTCTGAAAACAATTCCCTATTTTTGATTGCTAAGCCAGGAAACAAGCTATGCCGGGACCTGATATGTATAAATTGTTCCATCAGATGGAGGAAGATGATATCATCTTGTCCTTCAAAGGAGCTATCACTAAGGAACTTCTTTCATCCATTTATGACATCATGGAAGGTCGTTTGGACAGGATGAGTATTGAGCCACAGCGTAAGAAAAAGTTTTATCACATTCTCGTTGAAAGCCTTCAGAATATTTTCCATCACATGGAAGGATTGAATGACATTGATGAGGGCGCTAAGGAGAAAGAAGCGATGTTTATGGTGGGTTATTCACCTGCAAAGGGCTATAGAATACTTACCGGTAACTTCATCCGCACTGTAGAAGTTCAGGCTTTGGAGCAAAAACTCGAAAAAATCAATGCCATGAGTGCTGAGGAACTAAAGGAGTACTACAGAGAGAAGCTTAGCACAACTGAGTTAAGTGAACGTGGTGGTGCCGGACTCGGTTTCATCGATATGGCAAGGAAGTCGGGACAGAAACTGGAGTATAATTTTCAACCGGTGAAGGATGGTATTCAGTTCTTCACCTTTTCAGTCGCTATAAACTAAAAACAGACATACAATTATGGATCCTCTCATTATTGAAGAAAGTATAAAAACACCTACAATTTCATTTGATTCATCATCCGGTGTATTGGAAATCAGAGGTAAGTCCATTCCGGAGAACTCATTGGAATTCTATAAACCGGTTTTTGACTGGCTTGATCAATACTCGGCAAAGCCTGCATCACAGACCGAGTTTCGGGTCCAATTGGAATATTTTAATACCAGCTCCAGCAAGTGTCTCCTGGATCTTTTTCGTAAGCTGGAAGCTGCTGCTGTATCAGGTACCTCGAAGGTAAAAGTCAGCTGGTTTTATGAAGCAGATGATGAGGATATGATGGAAGCCGGTGACGATTACCAGGCTCTTGTAAAAATTCCTTTTGAACTGATAAAACTTGAAGAGTGATCTAGGGCTAATGGAGCACTACAAAAGGCAGGACAAAAAATTCATGTTGCAGATGGAACTATGCGAGTAATTTCAACAAACCTTAGTGTTTCTCAAACTATTTTTTGGAATGGAAAAGAGGAGCAAACCGGCATATATAAAAAAGCAGTTCCTCATCCTATTTTTCTAGGTTTTAGTGGAGTAAATAAGGATTGTGTTGTTGATACTGTTCATCATGGCGGCTTGGAAAAGGCCTGTTACATTTATTCTTACGATCACTATAATTTTTGGAAATCTAAATTTCCAAATCTGAATTTCGAATTTGGGATATTTGGAGAGAACATCACTGTTGAAGGTCTGGACGAGTCTAAAATTTTCATAGGTGATACATTTCGACTGGGTGAAGCCTTGATTCAGATATCTCAACCCAGACAACCATGCTACAAACTGGGAATTAGATTCGAAGACAAGAGTATTATTAATGAATTTATTCAAGCACCGTTCCCCGGTATCTATGTAAGAGTTCTTGAAGAAGGTTTTGTAAAGGTTGGGGATCAGTCTGAAAAAATATTTGAGGAACCGGATTCATTTACCGTAGCAGAGTTGTATTCGTTGATCTATTCAAAATCGCCGGATATGAAAATGGTTGAGACAGCCTTGGAAGCAAAGTTTTTAGCAGAAAGTGTAAAGAAATATCTTAAAAGAAAATTTTATACTGAAGAGAATAATTAAGAAATTGTTGGTATGAGCAATAATAAACCTTTATTTATTAAGCTTTTGTCAGTTCTTGCCATTTCGGCAAATGTAATTTTTGTTTTATGGATATTGTATAACGGGATAAACGAAAACTTTACGGGAACAATGATTGAAAGATTATCCTATATTTCCTTAATGCTTTTACTTTTATTAAACACTGTTTTGTTGATCCGGCTGAACAAGGGTTGATCCCAAATCAAATGTGTCTTAATATTGTTTAGCTTTCTTTTCAATCGAGAAGAACAGTCGATTTTTGTTTAATATCGCAATAGTTTATTCATCTATGTATTAGAAATTGATGTGTACCGAGAATTTTGTATATTCGAATTAGGAAATTTTAAGAAATAACTGTTTTAAAATTATGTATAATGAATTGAAAAATATTTCCGGATAAAATGAAAAAAATATTTTCAACCATTTTATGTTTTTTTATTATTTTAATCTCATGTAAAAAGGCAGAGGTTGACGATGGACGTATCAGGGATTATCGCGAAAAATTTTATGGTGATTATAATTGTCTTGTAAGAACAACGTATAGTAGTATGGGTCAGTTTTCTGTAGATTCAGCATATAAAGTGGTAAAAGTTAGAAAATTTGAAGGGTTCAACACCACAGCAGGAAAGAACTATCATGATATTGAACATAAGGTTGGTATTTTAGTGAATGAACCTTTTGACCCCAATTCTCCCAGTGGATCGTGTAATGGCGTTGCCTTTTATTTCCAATATTATTATCATCCTACGATTACTCTAAACGGAGTCCTTTCATACCCGGAGTTCGATTGTAGTTATCACGTGGGGTTTTACGGAAAAATGATAAACGATTCCATCCAAATTGGTTTTTCATTTGGATCTCTGGGTCTCACTTGGACGCAAAGCATTGTTGGAGTAAAAATTAAATAATAAAGTATTGACTGAATTATGTTTTCAAGAATCCAACTGTTCCCGGAGAAAAAACTTGTTGGCATACACCGAAAAATGTCGTTCTCCAAAAACGAAACATTTCAACTTTGGAATACATTCATGCCAAGACGGAATGAGATCATAAATAATTTAAGCGATGATCTTTTTTCAGTTCAGATCTATAAAGACAATTTCTTTCAATCCTTCGACCCTTCGGTAGAGTTTTTGAAATGGGCAGCCAAGGAAGTAGCAGACTTCGATAGTGTGCCGGAAGGGATGGAGACCTTGCTTATTGAAACAGGTTTATATGCTGTGTTTATACACAGAGGTCAAGCAAGTAAAGGCCCTAAGACTTTCGGATATATTTTTGGCAATTGGTTTCCCGAATCAGATTATAAGCCGGATAACAGACCTCATTTTGAGATCCTGGGAGAAAAGTATAAACATGAAGATCCGGAGTCAGAAGAGGAGATTTGGATTCCGATTTGTCCTAAAGCTTGATCTGGAATATTATTTTTTTTAATGCAAATTGAACGATAAATATATGTTCTTGTTTTAAATCAAGTAAAAGACTGAACCTGATATAAAAAATTACTAAATTTTATTTTAATTCTGATGAAGGCTATGTATTTTTCAAATCTAAAAATTATAACACGCCATGGAAACAAAAGAAAAAACCAAAATAAGTATTGAAGTCAGATTGAATATTCCGCTTAATAAAGCATGGGATGTGTGGACTAAACCTGAACATATTGTCAACTGGAATTTTGCTTCTGAGGATTGGCAATGTCCGAAAGCTGAGGTGGATCTAAGAGTCGGTGGAAAATTTACATCCAGAATGGAAGCAAAAGATGGAAGCTTCGGTTTTGATTTTTCCGGAGAATTTGATAAGATCAAAGCTAAGGAACTCCTTGAATATACACTTGAAGACGGGCGTAAGGTAAAGGTTGAGTTTAGAGAAGAAAGTGCCGAAACTATAGTCAATGAAAGCTTTGAACCTGAAAATGAAAATCCGCTGGATATGCAAAGACAGGGCTGGCAAATGATCTTGAATAACTATAAGAAATACGCTGAAACCCTGAAGTCGTCTCTATAAAAAAATAAAGTTCATTCTTGTCTTTAGATTGATCATTATGCAAAATAAGCCCTTGAATGTCGATGATTATATTTTGGGATTCAGTCCTGAAGTCCAAAATATTTTAAAGCAAATCAGGAAAACAATCAAAACTGCTGCACCAAAGGCTGAAGAAGTTATAAGCTATGGTATGCCGGCTTACAGGCAAAACGGTATTTTGGTTTACTTCGCGGCCTTTAAAAATCACATTGGATTATATGCAACTCCGAGTGGACATTCTGCTTTTGCCAAAGCCTTGTCTAAATACAAGCAAGGCAAAGGGTCTGTACAATTTCCTTTAGACGAAGCCATGCCATTGAACTTGATTAGTAGAATAGTTAAGTTTAGGTTGAAGGAGAATAACTCGAAAAAAGTTAAATAGATTTACCCAAGTTTCTTGGAGCTTGTTTTTATAGAATGTCTTTTGAGTACTACTATGAGAAAAAAAATCATTTTTATTTTGGGTCCAATTTTGAGCTTTATCTTCTTGAATAAAGTTAGTGCTGAAATTCGTCTGGGTCCGACCATTGCAATTAATTTCTCCGGCATGACCTGGGAGCCGATCGGAACAGTGCCGCCACAACGGCTAATTCTTAGAGAACAGATCGGATTGATTTCAGAAGTTAAGTTGTACAAAAATATCTTTTTAAGACATGGGCTGTTGTTGAATGGGAAAGGTGGAAGATATCTGTTGGGTAAGAACGAGTTGGTAATTGCACCTTGGTACATAGAGTTGCCCATTAATTTATTAGCTAAAGTTCCCGTTAAGAATACAAAGCTCAATGTATTATTTCTTGGAGGTATGTTTTTTGACTATGCTCTCGGTGGTACTTATAAGTACAGTTTTTGGGAGAATGTTCAGGATATTAAATACGGAACAGGTCAACAAAATGACTTGAAGGAAATTGATTTTGGTTTAAACTGTGGTATAGGTGTTGAGTTTAGAAAAGTTTCGCTGATAGCTAAATATGATCATGGCTTAATGAATTTAACCTCCGACAAAACTAGTAATGGAGTGATGAAAAGCCGGGTTTTTGCATTTTCATTTTGCATATTGTTTGGTGAAAAAGTGAAGACGAGGTAAGGAATTTGATCTGCCTGTCCAAGTCTTATGTCAG
Organism: Bacteroidia bacterium; assembly: GCA_035341855.1. Taxonomy (GTDB): domain Bacteria; phylum Bacteroidota; class Bacteroidia; order AKYH767-A; family 2013-40CM-41-45; genus QQVM01. The sequence continues at coordinate 33,421 of DAOQWA010000005.1, read as the reverse complement.
TTGATTGTGATTCTCCCTTTTATTTTTATCTTTGGAACATATCATACGAATAATGATTAAAAGAGAGCATTTAATAACTTATTAGAAAATTTAGGAATGGCAAGTAACGATATAGACGAAACGATTCACAAATTAACCAGGGGACCATGGCGAAAGTATTTAATTCTTGGAATCGTCTTTCTGGCACTAATGATCATTAAACCCTGGGTACAAATAGGAGCAGGTGAGAGGGGTATAGTACTCAACTTCGGAGCCGTGCAGGACAAGGTGCTTGATGAAGGTATGCACTTACGTATACCGATTATGCAGGAAGTTGTGATTATGGATGTGAAAATTCATAAGGTGGTTACAGATGCAGCTTCGGCCTCATCAGATTTGCAGGATGTAGCCTTATCGGTTGCTCTCAACTATCATATAATTCCTGATAGAGCCAATATTGTTTATCAATCTATCGGTGTAGAGTTTAAAGAGCGTATAATCGATCCGGCAATTCAGGAAGTAATGAAAGCTGTAACTGCCCGTTACTCGGCTGAAGAACTTATCACGAAAAGACCTGCAGTAAGTGCAGAAATGCAAGAAGCACTTAAACAAAGATTACTTAGTTCAAACATCTCCGTTGATGCATTTTCCATTGTGTCATTCAATTTTTCCAAAATATTTACAGATGCAATTGAAGCCAAACAAACTGCTGAGCAAAATGCATTAAAAGCAAAGAGGGATCTTGATCGTATAAAGGTTGAGGCTGAGCAAACCATCACAGCAGCTACTGCAGAGGCAGAAGCTCTTCGTTTGCAGAAGATGAATATCTCCCCCGATCTTATTGAACTCAGAAAGATAGAGGCAAATCTTAAAGCAATAGAAAAATGGAATGGAATTCTTCCGGAAGTTACGGGTGCAGGTGCCGTTCCGTTTATTGGTGTTGGAGACTCTAAGAAGTAATAGAACCAAATTAAATTTAAGAGGAGGCTTTAAGCCTCCTTTTTTGTTTTGATAAATTTTATTGTGATGAAGCGAATTTTATTATTTGACAAACTCTACCTCAAGAAATGGCTACTATTTATTTTATAAAAATTTGATTCAACCATTTGGTACTCATAGCTTAAAAACGCTACTTAGTCTTTGTGCATAGGATTTGTTTTTTTTGTCAGCAAGCAAAATATGTTAGCCAAATTTGTACAATTTAGGCCTGGTCACTCTGCAAATGGGTCCGAAGAGCAAATGACATCTGCCGGAGGTACGCCATTGCCGGGTGTCCGCTATCAATTGTCTAAAAGATTTAGCATAATTCCGGAAGCCGGTTTTTCGCTTATCTGGGAAAAGAACAGTCGGACTGATTACTATACATCAACAGGCAGTCAGCATCCTGACAAAGAAATAAAAATTCATCCCCGTATTAGGAAGCCAACTACATTATTTGAGCAGCCACTTTCCTTTTTCATGACTTTTGGACTGTAAACTATAGCAATCTCGTTTGTATATTTGTACCTGCCAATTTAGGCTTAAAGTAGCATAGTGGTATTTAGTTGCTTGAGAATGTTTGATTAAAAGCTTTATGGAATTCAGAGTACCGGAGGTATTTAGCATATTTAAAGAAAAGGAAGATTACAAAGTAGTCAGGAAAACTATTGAGCAAGATTCTGTTTTTTTAGGAACCAATCTTTGGATCTTGTTTTTTGCAATCCTCGTAGCCTCGCTCGGTTTGAATATGAATTCAACAGCAGTGGTAATTGGTGCCATGTTAATTTCTCCTTTAATGGGACCAATAGTCGGTATTGGATTTGGTGTTGCAATCAATGATTTGCCTTTGATAAAGAAGGCATTTAGAAATTATCTATTCGCTGCCGCAGTTGGTTTAGTTGCTTCTACATTTTATTTCCTGATCTCTCCCATTGATGATGCGCACTCTGAAATATTGTCAAGAACATTACCAACCATCTATGATGTTTTAATTGCCTTGTTTGGTGGATTCGCCGGGATCATTGCTATTTCCAGTAAACACAAAGGAAATGTAATTCCGGGAGTTGCTATTGCCACTGCATTGATGCCTCCTTTATGTACCGCCGGCTATGGACTCGCAACAGCTCAGTTTAATTTTTTCCTTGGAGCATTTTACTTATATCTTATAAATAGTGTCTTCATTGCTTTAGCAACTTTAATAACTGCATATCTGATGAAGTTTCCTAAAAGGAAACATGATGATCCATCTGTTGAACGAAAAGAACGTATAATTATTTCAACAGTGGTATTATTTACACTCATTCCCAGTCTTTATTTGGGTTATGACATCGTACGTCAGAGCAGATTTAATGAGCGTGCGACAAAATATATTTCAGCTGAAGCTTTCTTCCCCAATAATTATCTCTTGAATAAGGAAATTAAACCTAAGGAGCAAAAGATCACACTTACCTTTGGGGGTAAAGAAATAACATCAAAACAGATTGAAGAATTAAAGGGAAAATTGAAGTATTATGACCTTGAGAATGCAAACCTTGAGATCAAACAGGGATTTGCCCTCTTAGAGGATGATAAATCGGAAGAAAAGCTAAATCACCTGGCAACTATATTAAGCGAAAATGAGTTGGAGAACCAATCGCTGAAAAACAGATTAGATAGTTTAGCTACTCTCAAGCTAACAAGCCAACAGTTGTTCAGAGAACTAAAGGTCCAATATCCGGATCTTGAAGAGTCGATCATTCAGCCGGTTTATATCAATTCAGATTCGGCGATCAATGATGTTGCAATTTATCTGGTCCTTCTCAGAATGTCTAAGAGCCCGGACAGGCAGGAGAGTGCTAAGTTAAAAAAGTGGCTACAGGTAAGGTTGAATCAAGATAGTCTTCAAATGGTCATACAGCCGGTGTCTAAAACATTTTAGTTTCATCCCGGACTCTTGTTGGTCCTTTGTTTTTCTCAGAACACCGGTGGTTTAGCCTCCTTGTTTCGATTTTCTTCTCAAAAATTAAGACATAATCTTCTGATTTAACATTTCCTTAGCCGGATATTGTTAATAATCAAAGATAAATTTCCGTGAAAAGTTTCCTCTTTTTGCTGACAGGACGTACCTTTCCGGATAGATTTCGGGGCTTAATTAATGTCCCGAAGGTACATACATTAGCAATATCCGTAAAATTTTAATGAACCTTATAACTGTCCGATTCACCAACCTCGCCTGTATCATTCTTTTCTGTTTTGCAACATTAGTGTTTGCAAGCAAAACTTCTGCCCAGATACTTGGTAATTACTCTCCGGTAACATTGAGTGTTGGCGCTAATGCAAATATTTCGCCCACTGCCGCTCCATCAAATACCAGCAGAATGGCAGTGTTTGCTTCCGGTGAATTTTCCGGCTTGTTAACAGCGGTTGCCACAACAGGAATAGTTACGATTACTGACGCAAAACCTGTGGGCTCGTATACAATCACAGTAGTAGCATTCAGTTCATCCGGATTAAGTACAACCAAAACATTTACTCTGATAGTTAATAACACTGAATGTAATGATGGTCGTTTCAACGGCAATACCAATTATCCTATCATCAGAAATAACCTTACAGGGATTGCAATTGGGGATTTCAATGGAGATAATAAACAAGACCTCCTTGCAGCGCACATCGGATATAATTCTGTGTCGATTCGGTTTGGTAATGGTACCGGTGGTTTTACAGGAAGTTCAGAAGAAGTGGTAAGTTCTCACCCTTATGCAATTGCCGTGGGTGATTTTAATCGTGATGGTAAGCAGGATTTTGTGGTTTCTAACGAGGGTGCTGACCTTGTCGCAGTTCGGCTGGGAGACGGCACCGGTTCCTTTTCCAGCATGCCAAATGTCCATGTTGGGAATGCCCCTGCTATTGTTGCGATCGGAGATTTTAATAATGATGCCAAGCAGGATTTTGCAGTGGCCAATTTTCACAGTAATAATGTTTCAATTTGCCTGGGTGACGGCTCAGGAAATTTTACTATCACATCAAATATCAACGTTGGAACCTATCCTGAATGTATTGCTATCTCCGATTTTAATAGAGATGGCAAACAAGATTTTGCGGTAACCAATAGTGGTTCTCAGAGTGTTTCAATACGATTGGGAAATGGGATGGGTGGCTTTAGTGCGATGCCTGATGTACCTGTCGGGTTCAATCCTTACAATGTTGTGATCGCAGATTTCAACAGAGACGGAAATGTAGATATAGCTGTCACCAATTATTCCTCCAATACAGTTTCAATCAGATTTGGTGATGGAACCGGTGGGTTTACCGGAAATGATGAATTGCCTGTCCCGGGAGGTCCCTATTCTATTACTATTGGAAATTTTAATGGGGATGACTTCCCTGATCTGGCTATTACAAACTATTTCTCCAATAAAGTTTCAATTCGTTTGGGAGATGGTGCAGGAGGATTTTATGGTAATTCTCAGGTGATCGTCGGATCCTATCCTGTTTGTGTTGTTGCCGGTGATTTTAACGGAGATAAAAGACAAGATATAGCTGTTGCTAATTATAATGATCACTCCATCTCAGTGCGCCTGGGTATGATGGGAATACCTTCAATAAATCCGGTTGCCAGCAATAGTCCGAGATGTACCGGACAAAGCTTACAGCTATTCGCCAGCGGAGGTAGCAGCTACTCATGGTCCGGTCCGAATGGATTCAGTTCGAACGATCAAAATCCTGAAATCCCGATGGCAACTGTAGCTCATTCGGGTATCTATTCGCTGAGTCTGGTTGATGTCAATAATTGTACGGCGACATTGTCAACAATAGCAAGAGTTAATCCACTCCCCGTGGTTACATTCACATTGACTCAGGATTCCTTATGCACTTTTGATCCGGCCCTGACATTAGGAGGGGGCTCACCGTTGGGCGGAACTTATTCAGGTCCCGGAGTGGTCGGTGGTAATACTTTTGATCCTGCTATCACCGGTGCGGGTTTTTATTATCTTCATTATACTTACGTTGATTCAAATGACTGCGCCAATTCGGAGTTTGATAAGATGAATGTTGTCCTTTGTAATTCGGTGAATCTAATAGAGAATGATCAGAACATTAGCTTCTTCCCCAATCCGGTAAAAGATAATTTTAGCATAGACCTTTCCTCTTTTCATGGTCAATTAACCATGGATATTTTGGGAGGAGATGGTAGATGTGTTCGACACTATATAGAGGATGATAAAAAAATTCATCAGGTCTCTACACTTGGTTTGTCACCCGGGATCTATACGCTGATTATTCGATCAATGGGCCAGACAAAAACAGCCAGAATTGTAAAAGTTGAATAGTACAATTTAAATTTCAGTGAAGAATCAATCAACTGCCATTTGAATCATCATTTCTTCCAACGACTTCCCATCATCAACATTTTTCGAAGCAGGTCGAAGACCAATGTAAAATAAAACAAAAGAGTCATCAACCATATAACGGCTATGTTAACCGAAAAAGTATCATAGGTTTTACCAAGAAATGATTTGGTAGGAGTAAAAAACATGCCCATGAGTGAATTTGGAGAAGGATTCACCCTGTATACCGGTTCAAAATAGCGGATAACTTCATCATCATAAACCCGAAGACGCTCTAGTCCTGTACTGTTTCGAACCATTTGGTCAAGACTTTCATTAAAGTAATCACGTTTTCGTTCAACAAATGCTTTTTGTCCTGCCGGTGTTGAAGTCATTTTTTCTATGATGTTTTCTTTTCGTTCGCTGCTTGAATTGAATTGTGCGATGTAATGGTCCTTTAAATTGTCAAGATCTTTTCTCATTATTTGAATTGTATTCATCCCCGGAGCTGCTGCCTGACTAAGTCCGGGTGTTTCCAATTTCAATCGTGAATTTTCACTTTGTTCTTTCCTAAGTTCATTAAAGACCAATGTTAGAACAGATTTAATGGAATCTACTTTTATGCCATTTGTGATCAGGCGTTCGCTCTTATCGGTACGCTCCCTTAAAATAGGTATCCACCAATCTTTTTTAAAAGTTGCTTCACTCATCTTTGCATCCAAATCGAAAAAATCTCTTTGGAATTTATTCTCTCTAAATTGATAAACACTTAGTGCCTCAAATGCCCATCTCGAAGCCATTACATTTCCTACTAATGGAACTTCAGCAGGATCACTTATTATAGGATTTAGTTTTTCAAACTTTACGATTACGCCACTCAGCAAGATTTGAGGTATGATAAGGAATGGAATAAGTATGTAAATCGTTACAACTGAATCAAGTCCGGAAGAAATATTTAATCCGACCAGGTTTGCAAAGCAAGCTGTAGTAAAGAGTACCCACCAATACTGTAGCATCATATCCTGAACTCCGAAAATCAAATTCCCAATTACAACGAATGAAATTGTTTGTATTGCAGAAACAAGAAAGAGTAAGGCAATCTTTGAAAATAAATATGCCTGCCTGCTCAGGTTAAGAAATTTTTCCCGCTGAAGAATTTTTCTGTCCCTGATGATTTCCTCAGCACTGGCTGTCATCCCTAAAAACAAAGCAACGATAACACAAATGAAGAGGTAAGCAGGTAAATTTGGATTGTCGGTGAAAACGTAATTCTCACCGGGATTAGTATATCTCAGGATAAAGCCAAGAATTCCGGCAAGCAATGGTGCTTCCAGTAAAGTAATGGCCATGTATTGTTTGTTGCTAAGTTTGGACAGGAAGTCACGCGTGAAAAAGACTTTCCATTGTCTTAAAAAGTGAGCTTTGTTTCCGCTGGCATGTATTTCGGAATTTTCAGGTCTGACTTTCTCTTTTTTACCGTTGCCGGCATTCTGAAAGTCGTACCATTCTCTTGGTGAAACCTTTCTGTTCCCGGTTCTATTGCCAAACTCATCAACAACTTCCTGACCAATTATATTAAAAATTTGTTCTGAATTAATATTTCCACATGCCGGACATTCACTTTCATCTGCATCAGCAAATTGGGCCAGCCTTTTAAAGTACAGTAAAGAATCGGATGGGTTTCCGTAATAGATCGGATATCCTCCGGTATCAAGAATTAGTAATCGATCAAACATCCTGAAAATATCTGATGATGGCTGATGGATGACTACATATACAAGTTTACCTGCAAGGGTTAACTGCTTCAGCAGGTCCATTACATTTTCGGCATCATGTGATGACAGTCCGGATGTTGGCTCATCAACAAAAAGAACAGCAGGCTCACGAATAAGTTCAAGAGCAATGTTCAAACGTTTTCTTTGACCTCCGCTAATAGTTTTATTCAAAGGATTACCAACCTTTAGATCAGCCGTCTCAGTAAGTCCGAGTGACTCAAGCATGTCCATCACACGGTTACGAATCTCTTCATCGCTGTCCTTTCCGTAAATTAATTTTGTGTTGTAAAAGAGATTTTGAAATACACTAAGCTCTTCGATTAACAAATCATCTTGCGGTATATTTCCTATCATACCTTCAAGCACACTTGCATCCTTGTATACATCCTTGCCATTGAGCAAAAGTTTTCCCCCGGATGCCGGTGACGTCCCGTTCAGAACACTGAGTAAAGTTGATTTACCGGCTCCGCTACTGCCCATGACGGCAATAAGCTCACCGGATCTTGAAGTAATATTTAAAGCATGCAATCCCTTTTTTCCGTTGGGGAATGTAAATTCCAGATCTTCAGCATGCAGTTGGATGGGCCGCTCTGCTTTTTGGTTTATAAAAAATTTAAGAACGTCACTGTAATAAATTGCCTGAATTTTTTGCCCCCTTAACACAGCCCCTTGTGTGAAAACAGAAACAACATTTGCAACTACAGGTTTCCCGTTTACTGTTAATAGATCTTTGCCGGTATAACGAAGAAAAAACATCCCTGCAGGCTCTATATTCAGAAACCATATTTGTTGGTCCGTTTCGGGATGTTGCAATTGATGAAATTGATGTTCACTCTCCGGGGATTGCTTGCTGACACAGAGAACTGATTTACTATCAAGCCTGGAACTATCAAGTTTTTTAACAGTCAAAGCAAGACATAGCTCTTGAAGATGTTGTTCAATATTAAATACTGTAGCTACTGTCTCTAAAAACTCCTTTTCAGGCTCTGTTATAATTGAATCAGAGCTGTTCATGAATTCTACAAGTCTGATGAATACAATATACTTCTGACTTGTGTTCAGTTCTTTGTTTATATCAGTACATATTCTTAGTGCCTTAACAGAACTTAGCGCAATTTTCTTTCTTGCCTTAGTAACATCGTCTCCACCTTGCAAGGTTGATAAATGCTTGTCAAATAATTCAAGATATTCAGGAACCCTTTGTAGACTGAGTTGTTGCCTGAGAAAAGCTTCTACTACTGAACGGCTTTGAAGAGTCAGCCGCTCCAGGCTCGCACCAATAGCGAATAGTTGCATCAAAGCTCTTAATATTCTTTCACTCATAAAGAAGAATTATTTCAGGAATTATATAGACAGGCATAAATGTAATTAAAAGATGCTTGCTTTTCTGCATCTCCGCAAAGGAAATTACGTTCTTTGAAAAAGAAAAGACCGCCAATATACGCTTGGCGGTCTTTAATAAATTGATACCTGAGAGACCAAATTTTATCCGATCATATCATCACGGACTTTCTTAACAGCTGCAGATAATTTTTCAAGGTTAGCTTTATCAAGATCCTGAGGGCTCTTAATGTTGTCATAAGTGGCTTTCAATTCTTCAAGTTGTATGAATAATTGTGCTGAACTTGGAATTTTCTTCAGTTCTGTAAAAAGATTAACCAGATTATCTACATATAACTTTTGATTGTAAATTTTTTCGAAAATTTCTTCATTCTCTTTTACGCGTTCGCGACCTTTCATCAATTCAATACTTAAGTACTGTACCTCAATAATGGTTCCTGCAAGCACATGTGCTGCAACCTCAAGACGCTTATTGGTTTTCAAAAATGCATCAGTCTCTGCATAAGCTCTGTCGATCATTTTGATAAGCGAATCTCTGTCATCGGAATTCTCACGAAAACTGGTTGTGAAATTATCAAAGGTTTCCTGCACACCTAATTTTTCAGAAAGTTTGCGCGTACTGGCATAGTATTCAAGAAGATCCTGATTTTGTCCATAGAAGGCTGCATAGGCCATATCAATACCATAGACTCCGTAATTGATTGCCTTTTTATAGGCAGTGTTATACTTCCCTTCAGCATCTGCAGGATTTAAAAGATCTTTATTAAATGGAACCTCATGCTGATAGATAGCATTGATGATTTCCATCGGCGAAGGCAGATTGGCAATGGTATAGAAGAATTTAAAGTCCAATAATTCTCTCGCTGCAACAGAAGCTGAATCCTGTGGCTCAGCCATCGTCGTATCCATCATTTCTTCACTTGCTTGTTCGGTTTTGTTGCTGCTGCAGGAAACGAAAATACCTGTAGCAAAGAGGCTGAAAATTAGGAGAAGCTTTTTCATAAATAATTGAGATTTGATGCAAAAATAGAAAGGATTGGTTAAAATCAAAGATTTTTTGATCCCTGTACCGGATTTTGACATTCTAAGAATCCATTGCCAGATCCCTTTAAAATGCCTTATTTCGTGATGAAGATACGGATTTATGTCAAAAACAAAAGTTCATTCAGGTAAAAAAGAGCCAAGGGTTAAAAATGTGACAGATAATGCTGCGCTTTGGTCTGCCTTTTGGGTAGCTGTACTTTGCCTCGCTACATGGGTAGTCTATTCTTCTTCAATGAAATTCGACATCCTCAATTGGGATGAAAAGCACTATATATATGAGCAGAGCATGACACTAGGCGTCTCCTGGGAACACATCCGGGCCATGTTCACGAAAAAAGTTTTAGGCAGTTATAACCCTCTCGTTTTATTTTCATTTGCACTCGACCATGATCTTTCCAACTCAAAGGCTTCGTGGTATCATGGGGTAAATTTGTTTTTTCATATCCTCAACACTGTCTTGCTTTTCGCCATCGTTCGTAAGTTGGGATTTAAAGTAGTTGTTGCCGGTTTTATCGCCCTTCTTTTTGCTATTCACCCTATGCATGTAGAATCTGTGGCATGGATAGCCAGCAGAAAGGATGTGCTAATGGGATTCTTTTTATTCTCTTCTTGGTGGGTATACTTAAGTTATTGTAAATCGAATAAATGGTATGTATATGCATTTAGTGTCTTCATTTTTCTGCTGGCACTGTTGTCGAAGGCACAATCGGTAACATTTCCGTTGATACTTATTTTGTCGGACTACCTTCAAAACAAATCATGGAAATGGAAATCTTTGTATAATAAGATACCCTATTTAATTCTCTCCCTGATCTTTGGATATGTAGCTATCAGCGGAAGCACATTTTCTGCCGATAAGTATGCAGTAACGCTAACGTTCATTGAAAAGATCTCATATTCTGCAATTGCATTGTGGGTGTATGTTTTCAAGGCAGTATTTCCTGTTCAGCAAAGTGCAATCTATGCGTTTCCTCCGGTAGGCGAACAGGAATTTATTGTTCAATTAATACTGGGATTATTAATAATCTTTTCAGCGCTTTGGCTCATCATTAAAAAGTTCAAGTCGAACCCCTTACTTGTCTTTGCCATCACGTTCTTTATGTTGAATACGTTTTTAACCTTGCATGTGGTAGCTGTAAATAGCTCACTGATCTATGAGCGTTTTACCTACATTAGTTATATAGGAATTTTCTTTTTAATACCTCTTGCTTTAAACGTTGAAAAATATAAAAATATATTTCTTGCAATTCTGCTTGTCACAAGTTTGATCTTTGCCTATCTCACGACTGAACGTTTAAAGGTTTGGAAGAGCAGCGTGGCTTTGTGGACAGACACCATAGAAAAAAATCCTAAATCAAATGAAGCGTATAATAATCGCGGTGATTATTATAACTCTGTCGGCATGCTTGATAAAGCATACGCAGATTTCACCAGTTCAACTAAAGTAAATCCAAAGCAGCCAAATGCCTTCAACAATCTTGCAGTCATCTGGTTTAAGAAGAATGAGTTGGAAAAAGCATTGGTTGAAAATCAAAAAGCCCTTGATCTTGATCCGGATTATGCGCAAGCCACTTCTAACCGTGGAATCCTATATTATAACCTGGGAATAATGGATTCGGCAAAATATTATTACAAAAAAGCAATCAATATGTTGCCAAGTTATGCATTTGCAATTTGCAATCTTGGTTCAGTTTATCTTAAGGAAAACAAACTTGATTCTGCAGTGATTTATTATAAAAAGGCAATTGACTTACAGCCAATATATCATGATGCGAATAAATATTTAAGCTTAGCCTATTTCAAACAGAATAAATTCGAGGAAGCCGAACAGGCAATGAGAGAAGCTGTGAGGATAAATCCATCATCTGATGCTCCGCATGCTTTAAGTTCTGAATATGTCATTCTGGCTTCAAAAGCATTCCATGATAAAGAAACCGGTAAAGCTATAGGCTATTGTGAAAAGGCAATACAATTGGATCCGGCAAATGCGCAAGCTTACTATAATCTGGGTGGATACTATATGACTCTTCAGGATATAGAAAAGACACGTGAATTTTGGAGAAAAGCCGTACAAATCAACCCGAATTTTCAAGAGGCTAAAGATTGGTTAAATAAAATTGGAGGATAAATATTATTATCGGTAGATGGCAATGTGTCTCAGCCTATACAAAGAAAATTAGTTTCCTTCCTTATCATTACCTTTGCAATATGAATTCACCCTCATTCGACGAAATTTACATGGAACTGGCACAGAATCTGTCACGCAAATCACACTGCGTGAAAATTTCAGTAGGTGCCGTCCTTACAAAAGATACCCGTATTGTTTCTCTTGGATATAACGGTCCACCCGCAGGTACACATAACTGCGATCAGGAATGGCCGGAAGTAGGTTGTCCGCGTGACAGTAAAGGAAGTTGTTCTCTGGCACTCCATGCTGAGCAAAATGCTATTCTCTATGCTGCAAAAAATGGCGTACCTATGACAGGATGTACACTCTATGTGACCCTCTCTCCATGCCTCGCTTGTGCAAGGATTATTTTTACGATGGGAATCAAGAAAGTGTTGTTTTTAGAATCATATGCTGCTTACAAAGGCATAGCACTCGATGAAGGTGTGGATTTCTTACGCCGATTTGGGGTGGAGGTGGAACAATTTGTTCCGGGCACAGAACAGGCGAAAGCTTGATTCGATGGGTAGCATTTGAAAAAATTAACTCCAATTTCTTTGAAATAACAAAACATTTTACAGAATTGGCAGTTTAACATATTCCGTCTTGAACAAATCCCGCCATACCGATATTTTAATAAAAACGAAGGTTTATGTCATTGTCTGATTGGACAATAACTAGCTAATAAAAAATATTCAGTGAATAAATTCAAACTCTGGTTACCATTTATACTTGCTGCAGTCCTTGTACTGGGAGTATATGTTGGAATGCGCCTCAATGAACCATTCAAATCCAGCCGATCGTTTTTTTCTTTCCGAACCGGACAATTCAATAAAGTGAACGATGTGATTAATTACATAAGTAATGAATACGTTGATACAGTCAATCAAAAGACACTTGTCGAAAGTACGATCAGTGAATTACTCCATCAGTTGGATCCACACTCTGCTTATATTCCGGCTGATGAGTTACAGGCGATGAACGAACCTCTCGAAGGAAATTTTGATGGCATAGGAATTGAATTTCATATACAGGATGATACCATCATGGTTGTTTCTGCAGTTGCCGGAGGTCCCTCTGAACAGTTGGGCATTCAGTCAGGTGACAGGATCATTGAAGTGGAAGGAAAGAATGTTGCACATATAAATATCACTAATGCTCAGGTCATGCAGTTATTACGCGGACCCAGTGGTACAAAAGTAAAGGTGACTATCCTTAGGAAAAGTACAGGACAAAAAGTCGTTTATACCATCCAAAGAGGGAAGATCCCGATCTACAGTGTTGATGTAGCTTATATGTTGAATAAAGAGACAGGTTATATCAAAGTAAGTCATTTCGCTGAAAAGACTTACGACGAATATCTCAACGCATTTGTAAAACTGAAAGATGCCGGTATGGAAAATCTCATCCTGGACCTGAGAGGAAATCCGGGAGGTTACTTGAGAACAGCAATTCAATTGAGCGATGAGTTTTTACCCGATAAAAAATTAGTCGTTTATACTGAAGGTCGTTCCCGCCCGCGTGAATCTTTCTACGCAACCCAAAGGGGTTTCTTCGAGCAAGGCGCATTGATCGTGATTGTAGATGAAGGCAGCGCCTCTGCCAGTGAAATTGTCGCAGGTGCTTTACAGGACTGGGACAGGGCTACCATCGTTGGAAGAAGGTCTTTCGGTAAGGGACTGGTACAGGAACAAAGTCAGTTCCCTGATGGTTCTGCTATGCGTTTAACAATTGCCAGGTATTATACACCAACAGGCAGAAGTATTCAAAAACCTTATGCTGGAGGCTACGAGGCATATAGTAACGAGCTTTATAGCAGAATGCAAAAAGGAGAACTCGCATCGTCAGATAGTATTCATTTCAGTGATTCTCTGAACTATATTACTCCCGGAGGTAAAACAGTATTTGGCGGAGGGGGTATTATGCCGGATGTATTTGTATCAATGGATACTGCAGGAAGTTCTCAGTTTTATGCAGAAGTGAGTAGTAAAGGGATGATCTCCCAATTTGCTTTTGATTATCTGGATCAGAATAGAAAATTGTTTGCGCAGTATAAAAGTTTTGATGACTATAAAAATTCCTTTAAAGTGTCTGATGAGTTGTATCGTCAGTTTATAGACTATGCCGTAAAAGGGGGCGTTTCTAAAAATGATTATGGAATTCACGCATCATCAGAGTTAATACGCACCCAAATAAAGGCACTTATTGCAAGACAGATCTGGAAGAATGACGGATTCTATCCAATCATTCAGACTCTTGACAAAACCTTGGCTAAAGCTCTTGAACTCATAGACAAGAAACAAGTTGCCGTGAAGGGAAGCTAAGTTTTACTTTCTGCCTTTTATATAATTCATTTGACTTACTCTCTGCGATTACAGCGGTGGTATTGATGTTTACATATTTATAATTCATCCTGTAGTTACTTACAGAGAGTGTTGAATCTCTTGCATTTAATTAAATGCTGATTTTCACTCTTAAATTCATCAGATTTTTGTATCTTTGGACTATTATTTTAATCTGATTATTTAATTTTCAAAACTGATCAAAATGGCTTTCGAACTACCCGCTCTTCCTTATTCTTTCAATAGCCTTGAACCTAATATCGATGCACGTACTATGGAAATACACCATGGCAAGCATCATCAGGCTTACGTAACAAATCTTAATAACGCCATCGCCGGTACCGATGCAGAAAAGCTTAGCATCGAGGATATCTGTAAAAATATTTCTAAATATCCTGCTGCAGTTCGTAATAACGGTGGCGGTCATTTTAACCATTCCCTTTTCTGGACGATCATGAAGCCCGGTGGTGGAGGAAACCCTTCAGGCCAACTGGCTGATTCCATTAATTCGGCATTCGGTAACATAGAAGACTTCAAATCTAAATTCGCAACAGCAGGTGCAACACGCTTTGGAAGCGGTTGGGCATGGCTCATCGTTGGTGCTGATAAAAAACTGAGTGTAGGTTCAAGCCCAAATCAGGACAATCCGTTGATGGATATTTCTGAAGTAAAAGGTACACCTATTCTTGGTTTGGATGTATGGGAACATGCATACTATCTGCATTACCAAAACCGCCGTCCTGATTATATCACCGCCTGGTGGAACGTAGTCAATTGGGACGAAGTCGCAAAACGCTTTACTGCCGCGATGAAGTGATCTGCCTTTGAGCAGAACTTTCGGGCATTGAATGACGTGCAGAAATCTATATTGGTTTCTGCGCGTTTTTTTATATCGTGATCGTGATAAATCTGTTAGCAATTACTTGATCTTCACTGCTTGCGACAATTTCTTATTCTGACCTTCGTTGAAATCAACAATGAAGAGTAAAGTCAGGACATATCTTAAAATTGCTGCTAAAATTTCCGGCATTTTTGCATTGGGAGTCATTTCTGTAGGACTTCTTATTGGTTTTTTTTATGGGGATGACATCAAGAAAATGATCATCACCGAACTCAACAAGAATCTTGACACAGAAATCAAAGTTGTTCAGTTTGAATTCAGCGTCTTCCGGCATTTTCCTTATGCATCAGTTGATCTGGAAAAAGTAATGGCCAAGGGTGTACTAAAAAGCCTTCCTGATGATACACTTTTGTATGCGGATCGCTTGTCTTTGCTTTTTGACATTAGTTCGGTTTTCAAGAATGAAATTGCTATTAAAAAGATAGTTGCAAAAAATGGGAGTCTGAACATCAGATTGGACAAAGACGGGAAGAATAATTATCATTTTTGGAAATCTTCAGATGATTCGACGAAAGCCTCTCCGGTAATTGATTTGCAACAGATTCTTTTAACCAATATGCTTATCCGCTATGAGGATGAAAAAAATGATCAGCATTATTTAATGAAAGCTATTGAAGCAGAGATTAGCGGTAAGTTTTCTGATGAACAGTTTACACTAACAACTTCTGCTGATTTGTTTATGCAACATTTTTATGCCGGCGCAACAAATTATGTTAGCCAAAAACCTGTAAGCATTCATTCCGGAATTCATGTTAATACTGTCGACGAGACCTACAAGTTTGACAAAAGCAGAGTGAAGATCGCAGAACTTGAGTTTGATGTAGCAGGCAATGTTATTTCAGTCCTTAGTTCGACAATATTAAATTTATCAATCAAAGCTTATGAAGCAGACCTGGAATCTTTCATAAGTATGTTACCACCACAATACGTAAAATACTTCAGCGACTATAAAAGTAAGGGACGATTTTTATGCAATATCATTTTGGAGGGTAAGGCCGGTGGAGAGAATATTCCTTCAGTGGCAGTAGAATTCTCTATTCGCAATGGAACGATCACGCCTAAGGAAAGCAGTGTTTCCTTAAGTAATATCGATTTGAACGGTTCATTTCGTAACAGAGGACGAACAGGGAAAAGTGAACTGGTTATCCCTGGAATGAGTGCCATGCTTGGAGGCAATGCGATCAAGGCAGACCTGCGACTGGATGACTTGTATGATCCATTCCTTAACATGCACGCTTCGGCTTCACTTGACCTTGCGAATGTTCGTCACTTTATTTCACTGGATACTCTTGTATCCCTGAATGGCGGATTGAATTTCAATGTAGCCTTTGCGGGCAAAGTAAAGGATGTACAGAACTATAGCGTAGGACAGAGGTACAAAGTTCAATCTTCAGGTACTATTGAGTTAAGCAATGTGAGCTTTGTTCTTAAATATAATCCACTTGAGTATAAAAATATTCAAGGTAAGCTCACGCTGCAGGACAATGATCTAAAAGTGGAAGCCTTACGGGGAAATATTTCTGCAAGTGATGTACAAGTTACAGGCTTGTTCAAGAATTTTGTCAACTTCATTTTTATACCTGAACAATCAGCGGAATTCAATGCACGACTTAGCTCCAAACTTCTGGATCTTGATGAACTCTTGGCGGATAAATCATCTTCTTCAGAGGATACTTCCTATATCATGAAATTCAATCCTAGATTGTACAGCCATCTTGCCGTAAGCATTGGTAATTTGAAGTTCAGAAAATTCAGTGCTTCAAGATTGCAGGGAAATATTTTGTTGAACAGGCAAGTAATTTCCGGAAAGGAATTGACATTTGCAGCTATGGATGGAATGATTTATATGGACGCAACTATCAATGCATCAAGGAAAGATAGTATTCTGATGAGCTGTGATGCAAGGGTAGCATCTCTTGATATTACGGAACTATTTACACAGCTTGAGAACTTCGGACAGGCAACCATGACTGATCAAAACGTAAAAGGAAAGATTAATGCGCAAATACAATTTACTTCAAGTTGGACAACCGGACTTGTGATAAATCCTGCAAAAGTTCGTTCTCTTGCCGATATAACGATACAGAATGGAGAGTTAAATAATTTCATACCCATCCAAGCTCTGGCGAAATACATTAAAGTCCCGGATCTGAATCATATTAAATTTTCTACCATTAAAAATCAGATCTCTATTGCAGATCGAAAGATCAATATCCCATTAATGGAAATCAACTCCTCTGCCTTGAATCTCTCTGCCAGCGGTGTTCATGATTTTAATAATGTCGTCGACTACCGGCTTCAATTATTGCTGTCTGATGTTTTGGGGAAAAAGGTTAAGCAGAACAAAACCGAATTTGGTGAAATTGAAGATGATGGTTTAGGAAGAACCAAGTTGCTTATCACTATGAAAGGCCCGATCGACAATCCAAGATTTGGTTACGACAGAAAGGGAGCTACTGAAAAGCTCAAAACCGATTTAGCTACAGAGAAGCAAACCATGAAAGCCATCCTTAAGGAGGAGTTCGGTTTTTTCAAAAAAGACACCATAAAAGTGCCTAAAAAGCCTAAAAAAGAAGAAATGCAGATCGATTGGGAAGATGATGGACAATAGAATTTTTTACATGCGCAAAATCTTTCATCTTTGCGCCCTGAAATGAGACAATCTTTAACAAAAAGCTTCGTTTTTAATTAAATTCTGCACTGCTTGAATATCTATAGCCAAAAACAACGTTGGAAAATACTGCTTTTGCTCACGGCCTTGATGATCGGTGCAGCATCATTGTGGTATACCAATAAATTGGTGAACAGGCTCGCTGAAGAAGAGAATAAAAAAATTCAGCTTTGGGCAGAGGCAACTAAGAGGCTTTCTGATGTCTCGGAAGTGAATACCGATATAAATTTTCTGAGTACTGTAATCAGTAACAATAATACCATCCCCGTTATT
Organism: Bacteroidia bacterium; assembly: GCA_035341855.1. Classification (GTDB taxonomy): domain Bacteria; phylum Bacteroidota; class Bacteroidia; order AKYH767-A; family 2013-40CM-41-45; genus QQVM01. Next base: position 15,640 of record DAOQWA010000005.1, on the reverse strand, counting down.
TGGGCGGATCAGGATTTTAAGGTTATCTCATTCCGTAACCTCGATTCGGCAAAAGCGATAAAGCCGGGATACCTGCAACAACAATTGCAGGAAATGCGCAAGCAACATGAACCAATAGAAATACATATCGGTCAGAATCTTTTTCAATATATACTTTATAAAGACTCCGATTTATTGATTCGTCTCCGCTATTACCCTTATTTCCAGTTGGCAGTAATTGCATTGTTTTTGTTTGTTTCCTATTTGGCATTCAGTACATCTAGAAAGGCAGAGCAAAATCAAGTGTGGGTCGGAATGGCTAAAGAAACTGCTCACCAGTTGGGTACGCCCTTATCATCGCTCATTGCCTGGCTGGATTTTTTGAAACTCAAAGGCACAAGCGAAGAATATACCAAAGAGATTGAGAAGGATGTAGAACGTTTGCAAACTATTACTGAACGTTTTTCGAAGATCGGTTCAGCTCCATCATTACACAAGGAGAATGTTGCCATCGTCATGAAACATTCGGTAGATTATATCCGCACACGAACATCTAACAAAGCGATCTTTAATGTGCAGAGTCCTTCTCATGAAGTCTTTGCACCTATGAATATTCCACTCTTTGAATGGGTGATAGAGAATATATTGAAGAACGCTCTCGATGCCATGGGCGGAACAGGTGACATCAATGTGCTTATCACAGACCAGCAGCAATTTGTCTACATCGATATTAAAGATTCAGGAAAAGGTATTCCTAAATCATCATACAAAACTATTTTCAAACCAGGCTATACGACAAAAAATCGTGGCTGGGGATTAGGTCTCTCATTAAGCAAAAGGATCATTGAAGAATACCACGACGGACAAATTTTCGTGAAAAGCTCTGAGATTGGAACGGGAACAACTTTTCGAATTGTGTTGAAGAAGCAGAAGGTATAGTCTTCAGATTTTACTCAGGGAGTTTTTTCCTTGTTGGAATCTGATAAGTTTTATTCCTCTCATTGAGTAGCGATAAATTAATTCTAGTATACATGCCGGGCATCTACATCCACATTCCTTTCTGCAAACAAGCCTGTCATTATTGTGATTTTCATTTTTCGACAACTTTGAAGAATAAAGAAGAATTGCTTACAGCCATTAAGCTTGAGATATCTCTTCGTCGACCTTATTTGGAAAATAAGTTTGTCGATACAATTTATTTCGGTGGAGGAACACCCTCTATACTCGAAGGAATAGAGATAAGAGAAATAATGGCAGAAATAAGAGATAACTTTGAGATAGTTCGTAGTCCTGAAATTACATTGGAAGCTAATCCGGATGATTTGGATCTTGAAAAACTTCAACAATTGAAAGATGCCGGCATTAACCGTCTTAGTATAGGTATTCAGAGTTTTTCGGAAGAAGATCTAAAGTTCATGAACCGGGCTCATACCGTTGAGCAAGCTCATCAATGTGTGAAGGATGCTCAAAAAGTAGGAATTAAAAATATTAGTATCGATCTGATATATGGTGTGCAATCCTTAGATGACACACAATGGAATAAAAATTTGGACCTCGCTTTTGCAATGGGTGTTCAACATCTTTCATGTTATTCTCTTACAGTCGAATCAAGGACTGCTCTTGCTAAAATGATCAAATCAAAAGCCGTAACAGATGTTGATGATGAAAAATCTGCCCGTCATTTTGAGATATTGATGGATAAGGCAAGTAAGGCCGGTTTTGAGCATTATGAGATATCTAATTTTGCATTGCCGGGATTTCGTTCAAAACATAATACTTCTTACTGGCAGGGCGAAATATATCTGGGTGTAGGACCTTCAGCTCATTCCTACAATATTTCAAGCCGGCAATGGAATATTTCCAATAACCATGAGTACATCCGCAAAATGATGCAAGGAACTGTTCCTGCCGAGGTGGAAATATTGAGTACGGAGAATAAATATAATGAGTACATCCTAACCAGATTACGCACTTCAACAGGTATTGATCCTGAGCTTATCAAAAAGGAATTCGGGAAGGAGCAATCTATGACCTTCCTGGCAATAGCAGATTTTCAAATTCAGGATGACATGATGGAACGAGCAGGATCCCATTATCGACTTACACACAAAGGTAAATTTTACGCTGACCGGATCGCAGCCGACTTTTTTACTGAATTGGAAGAGTGATCAAGCCTTTTCTTCTTCGGGACTGTTTTCAGACTTAGCTCTATTGTTTTTTTTTATCGCCGGTTCAGGACATCCTGCAACGACAATGACAATTTCTCCCTTGACAGTCTTGGTAGAAAAATGATCCAGACATTCTTTTAATGATCCCTTAAAATTTTCTTCGAAAAGTTTGCTGATCTCCCTGGATACACATGCCTGCCGTTCTTCTCCAAAGGCTTCGCAAAATTGTCCTAGTGTTTTTAGGAGACGATATGGCGATTCATAAAATATCATCGTCCTCTGTTCTGCGACCAAATTTCCTATACGGGTTTGCCTTCCTTTTTTCTGAGGAAGAAAACCTTCAAAACAAAAGCGATCGCATGGTAATCCTGAATTAACCAAAGCAGGAATAAAAGCTGTAGGTCCGGGTAAAGTTTCAACTGTGATTCCATGACGAAGACATTCCCTTACGATTAAAAATCCAGGATCAGATATTCCGGGTGTACCGGCATCAGTGATAAGCGCAATCATTTTTCCGCCTTCAATACCTTGAACGATCTCTTCAAGCACCTTATGTTCATTGTGTGCATGATAAGATTTCATCGGCTTTGAGATGCCCAGATGTTTTAATAAATGACTGCTTGTACGGGTATCCTCAGCGAGAATTAAATCAGCTTCCTTCAACACACGAATGGCACGAAGAGTGATATCTTCAAGATTGCCAATAGGTGTGGGAACCAGGATTAGCTTTGACATATACTAGCGTCAGGAGATAAAGCGACGTTCTACGAGATCAATAAATAATGTCGCAGGATGTGTCGTAGCATCCCAGTCGTATTTGATAATCAGGTCCTGATAGATATAGCTTTTAGCAGATTCGAGATTAGCACTCTTATTCAACAGTTCAATGGCAAGATTATAACTTGGGGCATCACCGGAGAACAAATGATTGATAAAAAGAAATTTTTCATTTGTGCCAATAGCTGCTTTCAGATCAGATATTGGTTTACGCTGAAGTTTTTCTGCGACACCGGTTTGTGTTTTACTTCCCGCCATTCGTTTGGCAATGGAGTCTTGATCATTGAATTTTCCTGCTAAGGTCGGTACTTCATCGAATCTGTCATGAATATCAGTGATTACTTTTTTTCTTCCTGTTCCACCCGGATTATTCTTTGCTGCTGCTGCCTTGTTCGCTGCTGCTAGAAGAAGCTCATCCATTGAAGGATGTGAAGGAGCAGGCTTGGGTACTGCTGTCTGTTCTGCAACCTGAATGACTTCCTGAACAGGCGGCTGTGGAGGAGGAGTTTGTAAGGAACTCTTAGTAAGCAAGGATTCTACATGAACAGGCTGAACCTTCTGTGGTGGAGGAAGTGTAGCATATCTTGCCGCAATCGTCTTTTCAATTTTTTCCAATGCCTGCAATGAACGCTGCTGTTGCAAGTCAAGTGCTCGCTGATACAGATCCTTCACACCTTTGATAAATTCCATCATTACTTCAGGTGGATTGTCTTCATTTGCAGATGCCAGTTCTTGATGCTGTTCTGATAATTTCTTTAAGTTGCTTTCGATTTCTTTCTGAAGAGAAGTTAAATCCATGGTGGTTTTTTATGCTGGTAATTTCCGGGATGCTTTTTACCCATTCGGGCATTATTTGTTGCTCATTTATAAAGATATAAATTTAGTATACTGTAAAACGCAAAAAATGTTTAAAAATTTTATCAGTCCCGGGCAAAAACGCCTTAAAAAAGGGATACAGGCCAAAAACAAGTTTCATCTATAAAAAGGGGACAATACATGCCAACTATGCATGTCTGTATCACAAACTGCTTCAAAAAAATTGAAATATTCAGCGAAATCCTAGTCCGTTTTCCGTAAGTTTACCACCACAAAAATATTATGTTTTTAGAGCAGTTAAAACCCGGGTCGCATCATCACGGTCACGTTGAAGTGATTTGTGGTTCAATGTTTTCCGGTAAGACAGAAGAGCTGATCCGTCGGCTTAAAAGGGCAAAGATAGCCAGGCAAAAAGTTGAAATTTTTAAGCCTAAACTTGACACTCGTTATGATGAGGTCAATGTAGTTTCGCATGATTCAAATTCGATCCATTCAACACCTGTTGATTCTTCTTCACAGATCCTGTTGTTAGCAAATGATGTAGAGGTTGTCGGTATTGACGAAGCACAATTTTTTGATGATGAACTTCCTTCTGTTGCTCAAGCTCTGGCAAATAGAGGTATCCGTGTAATTGTTGCGGGTTTGGACATGGACTATCTGGGAAATCCTTTCGGACCGATTCCTCAAATGCTGGCAATTGCTGAATTTGTGACTAAGGTTCATGCTATCTGTATGAAATGCGGAAACCTTGCGAATCATTCACATCGAACGGTGACTAATTCCTCCAGAATTTTATTGGGGGAGCAGGATAGTTATGTACCATTGTGCCGGGTATGTTTTAACAAAGAAAGATCAAAATCTTAATAAATTGCTTTCCAATCCGGAATATAAGTATAGAATCAATGAAATTTCGGAGATAATTTCCGGCAAACTTGTACAACAGGCGCCCGACTACTCCGGAATTCTTGAGCTTTTAACAGACAGTAGGAAGATCATACATGCAGACAGCTCCTTATTTTTTGCAATAAAAGGGAATCGTCATGATGGTCATCGCTTCATTGCCGATATGGTGAAGCAAGGTGTACGAAATTTTATTGTGAATGAATTCAAAGATGAATTCAAAACACTCCAGGCAAATTTCATTATAGTTGAAGATTCCTTGGCAGCCTTACAAACTTTGAGTGCTTGCCATCGCAATCGTTTTAAAATACCTGTTATTGGAATTACAGGAAGTAATGGAAAGACTATCGTCAAAGAGTGGTTATATCAGTTGCTTCGTCCTGATCATAATATCGTTCGAAGTCCAAAAAGTTTTAATTCGCAGATAGGTGTGCCTTTATCCGTATGGTTGATGCAAGAAGAAAATCAACTTGCGATCTTCGAAGCGGGAATCTCATTGCCCAATGAGATGGAAAAGCTTGAAAAGATCATTCATCCTACGATAGGTTTATTCACAAACATTGGTTCTGCGCATGATGAGAATTTTGAAAATACAGAACAAAAGGTCAGGGAAAAACTGAAGCTCTTCGCAGGTGTGAAGACTTTGATTTATTGTAAAGACTATCCAGAAATACATGAGATTGTCCAAAAAACTTTTGGGCGTGACGATGGTCCTGAACTCTTTACCTGGTCCCGGAAAGGAAAATCCGACTTGCAGGTTGGTCGGGTTAATCGCTTGGAAGGAGAATCGGAAATTCAAGCTGTTTACAAGAACGCTTTTCAAAAAATCCGGATCCCATTTACTGATGATGCCTCAATTGAAAATGCAATAAACTGCTGGGCTCTGCTTCTAAAACTAGGTCTGGATGAAGACCAGATAGCTGAAAGAATGTTGTTTCTCAGCCCTGTTGCCATGCGACTGGAGATGAAAACCGGGATAAATAATTCTTCTGTTATCAACGATAGTTATAATTCTGATATAGGTTCGCTACGTGTAGCACTAGACTTCTTAAATCAGCAGAAACAACATAAAATCCGATCAATTATTCTTTCAGACATTTTGCAAAGCGGAAAAAATGAGGAAGTACTCTATAAAGAGGTAGCAAATCTATTAAAGGCTAAAGGAGTAGATCGTATGATCGGAATAGGTGAAGCAATTTCCCGTCAGGAACATGTCTTTGATCTGCCAAAGAAGTTTTTCAAATCGACAGAAGAATTTCTGAAAGATTTTCCTCAGCAAAGTTTTCGGGATGAAACAATACTCATCAAAGGCGCCAGACCTTTTGGCTTCGAAAAGATAAGTAAGCTGCTTCAGCAAAAGGCTCATGAGACAATTCTTGAGATCAACCTCAATGCACTGGTACACAATCTGAATTTCTATAGATCTCGCCTTCGCCCGGGTACCAGGTTAATGGCTATGGTGAAAGCTGCTTCATATGGAAGTGGCAGCTTTGAGATTGCAAACATCCTGCAGTTTCACCATGTAGATTATCTTGCCGTTGCATATACAGATGAAGGCGTAGAATTACGCAAAGCAGGAATTACTTTACCTATTATGGTAATGAACCCTGAGGTTCAAAGTTTCGAATCGATGGTTCAATATAGTCTGGAACCTGAAATCTACAATTTACGACTCCTGAATCAGATCAGCGATGAATTGCAAAAGCATGAAGGAGATCAATTCAGGATACACATTAAGCTGGATACAGGAATGCATCGTCTCGGATTCGAAGAGAATGAATTGAATCAAATGGTAGTACGCCTGAAGAATATACGTCGTGTTAAAATTGAATCGGTTTTTTCACACCTGGCTGCAAGCGATGAAGCAGAACACGATGGTTTTACACGAATGCAGTTGGAAAAATTTGAGAGGATGAGCAAGGTTATCTGCAATGCATTTGATTATCCTATCCTTAAACATATATTAAATTCTTCCGGTATTTTAAGGTTCAGTGAAGCACAGTTGGATATGGTTCGCCTTGGTATCGGTCTGTATGGTGTTGCAGCAACGCCACAGGAACAACAACATTTGATGCAGGTAGCCACGTTGCGGACTACTATTTCACAGATAAAGCATGTCAGTTCCAATGAAACTATAGGCTATAGTCGTGGTGGGAAGCTGAAAAGAGATACGGTCGTTGCCACAGTAGCAATCGGTTATGCCGATGGAGTGAATAGAAAACTTAGTAATGGTGTTGGTAAAATGTGGTTAAATGGTAAACTCGCTCCTATCATAGGAAACGTTTGTATGGACATGACCATGCTGGATGTTACTGATATTCCGGCAAGAGAAGGGGATGAAGTAATTGTATTCGGTGCAGAACTACCGGTGACAGATCTTGCAAAAAAATTAGGAACGATTCCTTACGAAGTTCTGTCAAACATCAGCCAACGCGTAAAGCGTGTATATTTTCAGGAATAAGGTTCACAGGTCTGGAGTTTTATAAGAAGAAATGTTCAAGTCGAAAGCGCCTGACCGCCCGCTTCTAACTATAAGAATTTCGGCATCTTGTTGAAGTTCTTCTCTTTTCTTCCTCTCATTACCGGTGCAACAAATGAAAGATTGAATTCCCAGGCACTTGCTGAGTTGCTAAGCTTACGTAAGCCTGAAGCATTAATATCATAGCTGATCCCTAGGCCGAATTTGTGATAGTCAAATCTGGTGGCAAGAATAAATGCATCCTGCACCCTGTAGAATCCTCCAATGGAAAAAAACACTTCCTTCTGATAATCAGTATAACGGGATTTAAGCTGTACTTTATTTTTTACCAGGGCACCAAAAATAATTTCCTTTTGCTTACCCTGGAATGATGCATGAAAGCGGGGATTAATCCAACTGGTTTGGTCATTTGTTACGTTTAATTCTGCGCTCCCGTGTAATGTGATTTTTCTGCGCAATGGAGTTTCCTCGCGGGCGTAAAAGCTAACGTTAGGACTGCCTATATGCGACATGCTCGCTCCCAAAGTGACAGTGTTTATTCCGTCAGGAACATAATAGTATAGTACGCCTCCGTTAAAATCAAGATAGGTAAATGTTTCAAGCTGTAAGTTATCTAGTGAAGGAAGTGTTGGGTCAAAGGAATCTCCGTTCCATTGTGAATCCCATGTTGCTTTATCTCTGTCGAGTCCCATTTGATTTAAACCCACCTGAAAGCCTATGCTGAAGTAATGATTGGCATCATTATCCATAGCAGCAACATAGGATCCGGAGGCTTCTATGATAGTATTTTTAAACCCTGCACTTCCGGCTCGGTCCTGATAAACCATCAAGCCAACTCCAAAAAAGTTAGTACCCAGATTTCCCTTGCCTAAAGGAGCATCTGCAGCGACATGTATTGTAGAATAGCCCTTTCCTAAACCTGACCATTGACTTCGATAGTTATTTGACAAACGAAATACTCCGTCAAATATACCTGTCTGTGCCGGGTTAACTTGCAAAGGTGTTGTGGCGAATTGGGAAAAATGTGCATCCTGTGCCTGTAAAGTTGCTGTGGCTATCAGCAGTGCAAGAACAACGAATGCATGTAAAATATTTTTCATCGAAATGGTTTATTGAATATTATCTGACAAGAGTAACGTCACCGGTTTGAGTTACTGTTTTTTTATCGGCATAGTTAACAGTAACCACATACATAAAGACTGCCGGGTCCAAATCCTTTCCTTTGTATTTACCGTCCCAACCAATGCTTGCATCAGTAGTTTCGAATACTTTTTCACCCCATCTGTCATATACGCTGAAACGTATACCGTATAAATTGTTGCCTCTCAGATATAACACATCATTGTATCCATCTCCATTTGGAGAGAAAGTATTAGGAACAAAAAATCTGTTATCGTGAAGAATGGTGATGTTGACTTGACGGGTGGCTATACATCCTGTACTACTGTCAATAATTGCACAGGTGTAAGTTGTTGTAGTGCCGGGTGATGCAATTGGATTAGGTCCGGCTGCCGTGTCCAGTCCCAGGGATGGAGACCAGCTATAGGACGATCCGCCTCCTGCATTAAGCTGATAGAAGTTTCCAAAGAACATCGCCGTGTCCGGACTTACATATGCTCCCGGAACGCTTTCAACATTTATATATGAATATTTTACAATGGTATCGGATCCGTTTTGATTTGTTGCTATAAGACGTACGTCATAGAATCCGTCAACTGCATAGCAGATGTTGGTTGGGTTTTGGGCTGTCGAAGTATCCGGATTGGCACCCGGAAAATACCATCTCCATGCAATTGGATTTTCTGTCGAAAGGTCAAAGAAGTTTACACAACGGTTGGAGCAAATGTTTTGAGTGAAGGTGTTAAAATCTGCCTCGGGTAGAGGGCAAAGATCAATCGTCATGTAATTCGGGATGGTGAGGGTGTCGTACCCAAATGAATTACCAACAACCAGAGTTACATCGTAAGTTCCGGGAGTAAAATAACATATACCTATAGGGTTCGGATTTGTGCTTGTGGCAGGTGTTCCACCGGGGAAAAACCATTCCCATGATGTTGCCCCTCCGGTACTCAAGTCATAAAAGTTCATGCACGAACGTTCGCAGATTTGCGTAGTATCAGAACTGAAAATCGCAGTAGGAGGATTGCATGGGTTGACTGTAATATAATTGATCTTAGTAATGGAATCTAACCCGGTACCATTTGCAACGGTCAGTTTCACTGTATAGGTTCCTGCAGCGGAGTAGCAAATATTCATTGGGTTAGGAACCGACGAAGTGGAAGGTGTGCCACCGATAAATTCCCAACTATAACTAGTAGGACTGCTTGTACTCTGGTCAGTGAAGTTGATACAATCGTCTATACATAAAACTGTATCGCTGGCAATAAAATCTGCTGTAGGAGCAAGAGCACCGAAAAGTTGAATATTGTCAACAGCAAAAGACGGACTTGTTCCTGTTCCTCCATTATTATTTTGCCAACGAAATCCGATTTTCACATTTGGATTATTACTGGCGTTAGACGGTAGTTGAACCGTAAATGTTGTCCATGTACCAAAGCCCGGACCACAGATCTGGCTTGTTCTTGGAGGGTCAGAAATGTTTGTCCATATTGCACCATCCCAATATTCAATCAATGTATTGTCGACATTCAAGACATCATCTCCATACTCAAAATAATCGAAGGATAATAATACATCTGTTTGTCCTGTACAGTTTATAGTTGGGGATTCAGCCCTTTTATCTGTCATGACGACATTCTGAAATCCCCCCGGATCATAGACGGCTCCACAGTCTCCTGTTGAACAAAGTGTTAAGGCATTCGGAGAACCTGCAACATTTCCGACATGTAGTGTGCGGTTTGTCAGAGAACTGTTTGCATGGCATCCCGGTGTAGAACAACTCCCCGGACTCAGTCCCGGTTCAGTCGCACTCATATACCATTCATTGGCATATGTATCCTGTACACCAATGTCTGTTACGATCCATACTCCATTAGAAGTTACTGAATTGTTGGCCAAATTTCCCTGATCACATGCTCCGGTATTTGTTCCGAATGTTTCAGTCCAAAAAGCTTGTGCCTCTACTTTGGCTGAATTTACGTTGAAAATCAGAAGCCCTGCAATGAGCAGGGTTTTTAATAGTATCTGATATTTATTTGTGTTTTTTTTCTTGCTCATGATTCTAAAATCGAAACAATTTACAACTATTTTAGGAATCCCCAATTTTTCTCCTTAGATATTGATCTACAAATAGATACAGATTAAAATCGGCAGAGGAAATGGCTTCCTTTAAAGCAGTTTCCAATTCCGGTTTCTTAATGTCCTTCATTCTGGCTTGCTCTATGAGATGATATGCTTTTTGAGTCAGAAGATATAAGCGCTTTTCTTTGCCTTCACTAACTTGTTTATGTTGCTCAATTGCTTCAATAAGTTCCTTAATGCCCACATTATTAATTGCACTCACTTTTAATACCGGTACATTCCAGGTATTGTTTTTGAAGTCATGTAACATTTTTTGTAATGAATTGGCAAGTTTGTCAGAACCATCACGATCACATTTATTTACAATAAAAATATCTGCAATCTCCATGATCCCTGACTTCAATGTTTGGATCTCGTCACCTGATTCAGGCACCACTACTACCATTGTTGTATCAGCAAGGCCGGCAATTTCTACTTCCGATTGTCCGACACCTACCGTCTCAACAATGATCATATCAAAATCAGAAGCTCTTAATATATCAACTATTTCAATGATCTTTTCAGAAAGTCCACCCAATGAACCCCGTGTAGCAATTGAACGAATGAAAACATTTGGATCTGTAAAATGCTCTGACATCCGAAGTCTGTCACCAAGTAAGGATCCATAATTGAACGGGGATGTTGGGTCTACAGCCAGTATTGCAATTTTTTTTCCGGCATCACTCAACGTAGATATCAAAGCATTGATCAAGGTGCTTTTTCCGGCACCCGGAGGTCCTGTAACTCCAAGGACGGGAATCTTTGAGTTCGTCTTCAACCCGGAAAGGATATCGGATGCACCTTCAAGCCCGTTTTCAACGATGGTAATAGCACGAGCTAATACTTTCCTGTCTCCCTGCCCGATCTTTTTTAATAATGTTCTTGATTCCTCTTTTTTCATTTGTTTGACTCAACAGGACAAAGAAACGAGAAAGCAACCCAGCATCAAAACCCAAAGCATAATTATCTTAAATTGCAGTCCGGATATGTCAACTGTCAAAATTTCTGTCCTTATTATCACTTTCAACGAGGAAAAAAACATCCGTCGTTGTTTGGAATCCGTGCAAAGCATTGCCGATGAAATTATTGTAGTTGATTCCTTTTCAACTGATAAGACCGAGGCAATTTGCAAAGAGTTCAATGTACGATTTGTTAAAAATGAATTTAAAGGCCATATAGAACAGAAAAATTTTGCACTGGGATTATCAGCGAATAAACATGTGCTTTCTCTGGATGCTGATGAAGCCTTATCGGAAGAGCTTATTCAAAGTATAATCAGATTAAAATCCACTTGGGACAAAGATGCGTATTCAATGAATCGCTTGACAAACTATTGTGGTGCATGGATCCGTCATGGAAGTTGGTACCCCGATACGAAGATCAGACTTATCACGGTAGGTAAAGGAAGCTGGGGAGGTGTGAATCCGCATGATGAGTTTTTACCAGACCGGCATTCATCTATTGGAAAGGTTAAAGGCGATATCTTGCATTATTCATATTACACAGCGGAAGATCACATTGCACAGGTGAATAAGTTTACAACCCTGGGTGCCCATAGTGCTTTTGCAGCAGGAAAGAGAGCGAATGTCCTCATGCTCTTATATAAACCATTCTATAAATTTGTAAGAGATTATTTCCTAAAGTTGGGATTTTTAGATGGTTACTCCGGTTTTGTTATTGCGCGTATTTCAGCTCATGCAACATTTCTGAAATATTTGAAATTATTAGCACTGCAAAAAAAATAGAAGATTGATAAAAACGTCCGCTATAAAGAGAGTCCTTATAAGCCGCAGTGATGCAATAGGTGATGTCATGCTCGCTTTGCCTCTTGCCGGTCTTATCAAGGAAATGCTGGGCAAAGAAGTGAAAGTTGCTTTTCTTGGAAGGACATATACTTATGACGTTATAAACGCCTGCGAGCACGTAGATGAGTTTTACAATTATGATTCTTTTAGAAATTTTGATGTGCGTGGCCGGGTTTCATTTCTTCAAGAAATAAAGGCTGACGTGATATTGCACGTTTTTCCACGTGAGGATATTGCTTCTGCAGCCAGACAAGCAGCTATTCCGGATAGAGTAGGGACCACACATAGGTTATACCATATTTGGAATTGTAATCATCTTGTTTCTTTCAGTCGAAAAAATTCCGAATACCACGAATCTCAGTTAAATACATTTCTCCTGCAGGATCTTGGACTAAACGAAATACCTTCGTTGGAAAAATTGGCTTCATTAACAGGATTTACGAAAATTCCTCCGCTAGGCGAAAAGTTCAATGATCGTTTGAGTACTACTAAATTCAAGCTGATCCTTCATCCGGGATCTAATGCCAGTGCCAGAGAATGGAATAAGGTTCATTATCTCGATCTGATAAGATATTTGCCGCCTGATAAGTTTCAAATTATCATTACCGGATCAGAAAATGAAAGAACCGGACTTAAAGATTGGCTGAAATCCTTGCCAGGAAATAGTCTGGACCTTGTCGGCAAAATGAATCTAGAGGAACTGATTGCATTAATTAATGCTTCGGATGGATTGGTAGCTGCCAGTACCGGTCCGTTGCACATTGCTTCTTCACTTGGTAAACATGCATTAGGTATATACCCGCCTATAAGACCAATGCACCCCGGTAGGTGGGCGCCTATAGGTAAAGCAGCCCAAGTGGCAGTAGTTGACAAGTCATGCTCCGATTGTCGGAATGAACCTGCGAAATGTCATTGCATAAATGAGATAAGCGCAAGTCAGGTTTCAGATATTGTTCAACAATGGATCAGGAACTGAAGAGGATATAAAAATTTTTTTTAAGCCGTTTGTTTTTCCGGTTTTGAAAATAGAAACAAGCACAGAAAAAATGCAAAGAAGGTTACACCGGTTTGTGTTTCAAGTGTGTCTTCTGTCAGCATTGATAATACTGCAATGAACCAAAAGCTTCTAAATAAATAATCCTTTTTATTTTCCTTTGATAAGAGTGAATAGAGAAGCAGAAAAATAAAAAACAAAAGCAAAGGAATTCCTAGTCCAACACCAAAAGCCAGATATTGATTGTGTGCACGCAGACGGAATTTTTCACTTAGCTTGCTGTCTGTTTTATTGTATTGCTCTTTATACGCCTCCGGCATGTCTCCTGTCCCAACGCCACTTAAAGGATTTTCTTTAATGATACCGATAGCCGCCTTCCAAAATTCAAATCGTTGCGTGACTGAATGCCCGCTCGGATTTAGACCTTTTTTATACTGGTCTATTTCCCACACGATCTGGATCAATCGGATCCTTGTATTAGAAAGGTTTTGATATTTAACATTTGCTATGCCTTTTTCAATGGACTTCACTTCATCTTTACTAAGCGATTTTATTGCTTCTGCATCTTTTTTTAACCCTTTAGAGGCAAGAAAACGGATGAGAGTAAACCGTATCGGTTGTTCCCGCTCATCTAATGAATCATATTTTATTGAACTTATGGAATTCCATTGAGGTCTTAGTTCTTCTTCGCACACATAGGCCCATATCGGATAACCGTTTTCAAATAAAACATTGTCATCCAAAGTGACGTATGGATTACCCGATTCCGTTTTTGCATCTATGTCTGCAGGATAATCTTGCCTTACATTATACTCAGACAAAATACTACGCACCTCAGAAAAAATAAACAGAGGAATGAGCAGTACGGTTAAAATTATAAAACCTTTAATTGCCACTCCTTTAGTTCTCCAGGCAAGCCATATTAAATTCACAAGTACAGTAAAGATCAATATTAATATCCCGGTGATGGATTCTATAAAAACCAGGAAGTATAGAAACCATATTGTCAAAGCCAAAAGGCCTGCAGCGCTTACATAGGACTTTTGAAGATATTTATAAATAAGAGTTTTGAATAAAATAAATATTGACAGGCAAACGAATAACGCGAATCTAATGTGTGATACATTAAATATAAATATGTCCCTTATGCTATGAAGTTCTTTTTGGATAAAGCCATTATAAACAGCCACACTAACCAGTGACCCACCAAAAACGGCAGCAATAAAAACGCCTAACACAATATTAAATTGATTTTTATTCAGTGGGCCTGAACCGGCCAAAACGATTGGTAGAATTAGTAATGGAAGTTTTATCCTCAGATCTTTTAGTCCTTCATCAATATCTGATGTCCACAGCATGCCAAACAAATGAAATAACCATAAAAGTGTCAGAAGCACTGCTGCTTTATTTCCAATAAAATTTTTAAACTTAGCTTTAAACGATCCTTCGAGGAAGAATGAACCGACAATGAAAAATTGTGAAAGACTGGTTAGAAAGAAAGAAACAGGCAAACCTGCTGCGAGCATTATCAATCCGGCAAAGAGCAGGTAATTCGATTGTTGAAGCTTGGAGATATTCATTCGCAGGATAATTTTGAAAACTTAATGACGAATGATTTACTTTTCTTTTCCAATAGCATTCGCATTGACACTTCCATTTAATATGCCTGCATATCTTGATGTATTTTTTAATAATTCTATGGCTTTTATTAGTTCGGAATCGTACTTTAATGAAGCAGCAATCCTTCCCTGCTGATAATAGTATCTTGAAATAATTTCTTCTTCCAGCAGTCGTGTAATTTCTTGTTTATTTTTCTTGATATCTTGTTGTTTACTGTGTGCTACTTTTAATTTCAAAGCATCATATTCGGCGGATATGTCTTTAAAAGAGTTATCTGTTTCAGAATTTGTTTTCAGCTCTGCCAACGTTTTTTCTGTGCTGCTTACATAATCATAATCCTTGTTTGCAATGTAGTTTTCGAAATCTTTAAAGTCCTCATCCGTAAATTTAAATTCAGAGGCTGAGGCTATAGACTTGTGTCGTCGAGAATACACGGATGCATAGTCGAATATTATGTTCTTGGCCAGGAGGCTGTTAGTAATATTGCTGTATTTCGGAGCTGTTGTTAACAAGTCCGGGAGTACACCTCCGCCATCAAGAACGGTCCTGCCTGCCATAGTCTTGAATTCACGCATTAAACTATCCGGAATCTTTCCAACACTTCCATCTTCGTTTCTATTGGAGTAGTCCAGTGCCTGTATGCATCTCCCACTTGGAATATAATATTTGGCTGTTGTTATTTTCAGCTGCGAATTATAACTCAACGGCCTTGTTGTTTGTACAAGTCCTTTGCCGTAGGTACGTTGTCCAACGATCACGCCTCGATCTAAATCTTGTAAAGCTCCTGAGACAATCTCGTATGCCGATGCAGAGCCGCTATTAACAAGAACTGCAACCGGTGTCTCTTTATCGATAGCAGTAT
>DAOQWA010000004.1:72574-127118 GCA_035341855.1 Bacteroidia bacterium | reverse complement strand
TTTTTTAGTATTGGAATAAGTCTTTCATCATAAATTGTATCCGAACAAAAAGCATAGGATCTTGGAGGACGGGGATCCGTTGTTACCTCTGCATTGGAAATTTTTTGTCCGCTCTCGGAAACAAAGTCTTCGCCATTCTTCAGTTTTTCGTAAGCAGAAACAGGAATATCATACGAGGTAAGCTTATTTCTAAGAAGTTTTCTGAGACGCGGTTTTTCTTTGAAAAGAAATCCTGTACAAGGTATCCGATGCTTTAGTGAAATCGTATTTACCTCAATGTCATCATCAGAATAGATCAACTCGTCCTTAGTTGCATTTAAAAAATGAAAATGAATTTTATAACGGAGAACAGTTTCCGAATATTTCAGTTGGATATCGATAATCTCTTTTAATTCTTTCTGACAATAAATGTGCAGGTCATTTGTTCTGCCTTGCAAATGCATCGTTGATATTAATCCGAGCAATCCAAGGTAATGATCACCATGGAGGTGACTGATAAATATTTGGTTGATCTTGTGAAATCGAATCTTAAAACGATTCATTTGTATCAAGGTGCCTTCTCCACAATCGACCAGAAAAATGCGCTCATGAATTTTAATTACCTGAGCTGTTGGATGACGCTGATATATTGGAGTTGCGGAGCTGCTACCTAAGATAAATACCTCAAAATTCATTTTTACCGGAAACGACCAAACGTCGTGTTACAGAATTCTTTCCATCCGAAACTGTATATAGATAAATTCCGGCTTCAAACTTGGCAGCATCAACAGAAAGATTATTAATTCCTTTTAATAAATCACGATCTTCGGATAAAACAACGTTACCTAATATATCAGTAATTTTAAGTTTCACCTTACCCCCTGTTTTAGAATTCACAGGAATGTTTGTATATCTGTCAAAAGGATTAGGCGAGTTTTGTTTAACTGCAAAATTACCTGAGCTCAGAGACCATAGTCCACTTGTGCTTTCAATTACGATCATGTAGTTATCAACCACATCTTGTAAAGTTTGTGGTGTGCCAAACAGATCGCCATGTATGGTGAGATCCACTTCTAATGGATAATTACCAATCATTCCTGCTGTCGGAGCAGTACCTTGAATTTGAACGCAGGCATTTGTACCTCCCGGAAAAACGCAAGTTCCCGGCGTGCATGTATAGGTAAAGCCGGCAGGGAGTCCCGTCACACCTGTGACGTCAATAGAAATAATTGTGACAGGCAGGCCCATGTATACAGTATCAGGTGGAATAAAAAAATGAATATCGGTACTGTAGGGTTGACCAACATAAGCATGCGGCAGACCTGTTGCACTATCAGGATAGATCCCGGGAGTATTATGAGTAATGGAAGAATCAGGAACACATTGAGAGAATATATTTGCAGCAGATAGACAGCAAAGCAAAACTATCAAGGTGATTTTCTTTAACATGACTCCGAATATTAAATTAAATGTTGATTATTCTTTAGTGATTTGTTTTTCAACTTCCTCCATAAATATCAAATCGACTGCTTCGCTTACTGTTGGAACCTGATGAAGCATGGAATCTAATTGCGAAATAGAAATTAATTTCTTCACGTGATCCTGTGCACCGGTGAGCACAAATGTTCCATTATTATCTCTACACATTCTGAATCCAACCAGGATTGCACTCAGACCTGAAGAATCACAATACTGTACCTCTGAAATGTCAAAGATCATATTCTTGAAATGTTCATGGTGCAATACCACAATTTCAGCTTTCAACTCAGGCGCTACTGCGGAAGTAAGCTTTGCCTCATGTATTTTTAGCAATACATACTTTTCCTGCTTGTCGATTGTAATGTTCATATGATTAGTATTTTTTCAAATTTACGACGAATATTGGGGGTTCAGACCGGTGAACTATTAATTTTCAACAAGGAAATTTTGCGTATTGTTAATATGTGATTAGCAACTTTTCTCCGGAGCAGAAAAATCAGAAGATATTTTCGAATATTCTGAAAATATATCCCGGTTAGAAAAATCGCTTATATTTATTCCGTATTTTCCTAAAAATCAAATATATACAAAAATGTTGAGTTAAGCAAACCTAAGCAAATTCAGTTGACCTGGCCTGCTAATAAGTAAAGCACTGCCATTCGAATAGCTACACCGTTCTCCACCTGGTTGAGAATGATGGATTGACCTGAGTCAGCCACTTCCGTGGTAATCTCAACGCCTCTGTTGATAGGACCCGGATGCATTATAGTTACAGGCTTTTTCAATGAATTAAGAATTTCCATATTCACACCAAAGAGGGTCATATATTCACGCAAAGAAGGAAAATATTTGATCTCTTGCCGTTCCATTTGTATTCTCAGCATGTTTGCTACATCACACCATTCCAAAGCCTCTCTCAGGTTATGTGAAACCTTAACGCCTAAAGAAGTAATATGCTTTGGCATAAGAGTAGTCGGGCCGCAAACCATTACTTCAGCACCCATTTTCTTAAGACATAAAATATTTGAGAGGGCAACGCGGGAGTGAAGAATATCTCCAACGATTGCCACTTTCATCCCTTTCACATCTCCATGTTTTTCTCTGATAGAAAAAGCATCCAACAAGGCCTGTGTCGGGTGTTCATGAGTTCCGTCTCCGGCATTGACAATATGTGCATCAACATACTTTGAAAGAAATTCTGCTGAGCCGGCATGTGGATGTCGCATTACGACTATGTCGACTTTCATTGCAAGAATGTTATTCACCGTATCAATCAGTGTTTCGCCTTTACTTACTGAAGAAGATGATGCCGCAAAATTCACTACATCGGCGGATAAACGTCTTTCAGCTAATTCAAATGACAGTCTTGTTCTTGTAGAATTCTCGAAGAAGAGATTAGCTATAGTGATGTCACGTAAAGAAGGTACCTTCTTTATCTGGCGGTTCAACACCTCTTTAAAATTATCGGCTGTAGAAAAAATAAGATCAATATCCTGTACACTGAGCTGTTTTATTCCGAGTAAATGTTTTGTACTGAGGCTGGACATTTTAAAAATTATTTTTCTGGTACATTCATTTCATTCTCATTTCGGAGCAACCACACTCCATCTTCTCCATCTGTATCTTTCCAGTGCACCTTTACTTTTTCAGACCGGATTGTGTCAACTTGTATGCCGATGTAATCCGGTTCAATCGGCAAGTGTCTGCTGTACCTTCTGTTCACCAGAACCATCAATTCTACTTTGGAAGGTCTCCCGATGTCAAGCATGGCATCCATACCGGATCTGATAGTTCTTCCGGTAAAAAGAACATCATCAATAAGAATCACTTTTTTATCTTCGATAGAAAAATCAATTCGGGTTTGGCTGGCCGAAATAATTTCACGGCGTCGAAAATCGTCCCGATAAAAAGTAACATCGAGTTCTCCAATTAATATATTGGCGTTAGCATTTAGTTCCTTTAGATGCTTATGAATGCGTCGTGCTAAGAAAATTCCTCTTGGCTGCAGACCTATAATAACGGAATCGGAAAAATTGTCGTGACACTCGATCAATTGACAACAAAGCCGTTTGATCGTTATTTCAAAATGAGTACTGTCCAGCAATAAGCGTTTTTGCATTCCGGGAAACAAAACTAGGTCTTTCTGTTCTTATTACAAAATCTTTAGGAATTTTAGAGGCATTCAAATGACAACTCCGAATTGTCTTAAATGATGGATTGCGTGCTTATGAAGCCCTTGAACCCATTCAGCGTAATTGAGGTGACCGAAGAAGGGATTTGTTTCCAGAGCACCCGGATTAGCTTCAAAATGCTTCACAAAATCTGCAATCTCCGCCTTCAGCTCATTCAGTGCCTCCTCCTTAGATCTATTTTTTAATGGCTCGGGTGTATCGCCAAGCATAGAATTTGGAGTGTTAGGACGAAAATCCTTTTCACTCATGATAAACTTCTTCATCGCATCAAGCTTATCTTCCGGTGTCACTAAGGTTTGGCGGTCCTTTCCATTGGCGAAACGAACCGAATAACTCATATGTTCAATCATTTGCTGAACATTCATTTTACCGAAAAGTGCTGGTGTCTCCGACGGCAAGTGCTCCAGGAGATGAAAATATTCAGTAGTAAGAAATTTTAATTTTTCCTGATTCATAATCTTCTGATAAACCTTGTTTGTAAAGTAAAGATAATGAATAAAAGAAGTTACCTTCAGAAATCAGTCCCGGCATCCTTATCAGAGAACAAAATGATGGCAAAAAAAAGATCCACCCTGAATGGGTGGATCAATTCTATTTATGAGTAGAAAAATTGATTATTCCTCAGATTTTCCTTCTTCGTTATTATTGTCGACTGCTGAAGGACTTTCATCTGTCGGTGTTTTTACTACTTCACCATTAGGTTCACTTTTCTTGCCTTTCTTTTCTGCAGCCTCCATTTCAGTTTTCAGGTTACTCAAAGCGCTAAGATCACCCAGTGTGGTTTTCTCAACACTTTCCTTGACCTTCTTCACAGCTTTTACACCTTCTTCACGATCCTTCTCACGGGCAGCACCTTCAGCTGCACGAGCTGCAGAACTTAACTCTTCGTGGATGCGGCTATGAGAAACAACGATCTTACGTTGATCTTTGTTGAACTCAATAACTTTGAATTCAGCTTTCTCATCAGCTTTTAAAGACTTTCCATCTTCCTTCACCATGTGCTTATTCGGACCAAATGCTTCGACTCCATAAGACAATGCAACAGTTGAACCTTTATCACCCACTTTCAAAACAGTTCCTTCGTGAATAGAATCCATCGTAAAGATCGTTTCGAAAACTTCCCAAGGATTTTCTTCAAGCTGCTTGTGTCCAAGACTCAGGCGGCGGTTCTCAGGATCAACTTCGAGAACTACTACTTCCATTTTGTCCCCAACTTTACAAAACTCAGATGGATGCTTCACTTTCTTTGACCAGGCAAGGTCAGATATGTGAACAAGGCCGTCAATACCTTCTTCCAACTCAACGAATACTCCAAAATTCTGGAAGTTCTTCACGGTTGCTGTATGCTTAGAGCTGACAGGGTATTTAGTTGCAACATCAATCCAGGGATCTGCCTTTAGTTGCTTTAGTCCAAGAGACATCTTGCGCTCTTCGCGATCAAGTGTAAGAATCACTGCTTCGATTTCGTCGCCTACTTTAAGGAATTCATGCGGGCTGCGGAGGTGTTGTGACCATGACATTTCAGAAACGTGTACCAGGCCTTCTACGCCAGGAGCGATCTCTACAAAGGCACCATAGTCAGCAATGACAACAACTTTTCCTTTTACTTTATCACCTACATTCAGGTTCTCATCCAACTGCGACCAAGGGTGTGCAGTAAGTTGCTTTAATCCCAGGGCGATACGTTTTTTCTCGTCATCGAAATCAAGGATAACAACATTTACTTTCTCATCAAGTTTCAATACTTCCTCAGGATGAGAGATTCGTCCCCATGAAATATCTGTGATGTGTAACAAGCCATCAACACCACCAAGATCCATGAACACTCCATAAGAAGTGATGTTCTTAACAGTACCTTCGAGGACTTGTCCTTTTTCCAACTTCTTCATGATCTCAGCTTTTTGAGCTTCGAGTTCTTCTTCAATAAGGACTTTATGAGATACAACAACGTTTTTGAATTCATTGTTGATTTTAACAACTTTAAATTCCATGGTCTTTCCGACAAACTGATCGTAGTCGCGAATAGGTTTCACGTCAATTTGTGAACCCGGAAGGAAAGCTTCTATACCAAATACGTCGACAATTAGTCCGCCTTTGGTACGGCACTTAACAAAACCCTGGATTACTTCATCGCCTTCAAGGGAAGCATTAACACGATCCCATGATTTGAGAGCACGCGCTTTCTTGTGAGACAGTATCAGCTGACCATTTTTATCTTCTTGTGTTTCTACATATACTTCTACTTTATCACCGGCTTTCAAGTCAGGCATATGACGAAATTCGGTGAGTGCAACCAAACCATCAGACTTATATCCGATGTTGATTAATACGTCTTTTGATGAAATGGAAACAACAGTACCTTCAACTATATCGTGCTCGACGACAGAAGTCAAAGTTTCATCGTAAATTTTTTCAAGACGGACGCGTTCTTCTTCGGAATAGTCAGAGCCACCTTTTCCGGTAGATTCCCAGTTAAAAGGCTCAGCCTTATATTCCGTGGTTTGGTTTGTGATTTCTTCGGTAATCATTTAGTTTTTAGAGTTATGATGAATTTTCGGTTTTTCGTTTACGGGGACGCAAATGTATCAAATTTTCTCTTACCAGAAAAGGTAAAGAGCTTAATATTTTTCACAAAAACGAACGATTTATTTAATGGTAATGCAGGCCTGAAGAAAAAACCCGGATGTACTCTAATGCGCAAAAAGCATTTAATTTAATATATTGATAATCAAATAGTTAAGATAAATGCTAAAGGTTTGTCGGGGATTAGTTCATTTTTAGATCCAAAAGATGATCTTCGACTTTTTTCATAAGCCACATCGGAGTCGAGGTTGCACCGCAAATACCAACAGATCTTGCACCCACCATCCATTCATTTTTGATCTCATCTACATCTGAAATAAAATGAGTTTTGGGGTTTACGGATCTGCAAACTTCGAACAAAACCTTTCCATTGGAACTCTTCTTACCGCTCACAAAAATGATAACGTCGTGGGCAATAGAGAATTTCTTGAGTTGTGGTTCTCTGTTAGAAACCTGACGACATACGGTATCGTTTGAATTAAGAAATTCTTCATTTACTTCAGCTTCCTGAGCCTTTTTAGAGCGCTCTTCTATCAATGCTTTCATTTTCTCAAATCCCCTGGTGCTTTTAGTGGTTTGAGAGAAAAAATAAATGTGTTTTGAATAGTCAACTTTATCGAGGTCTTCTTCATTTCGAACTAAAATTGCCTCACCTTTTGTTTGCCCAACCAGCCCCATCACTTCTGCATGGCCTGCTTCCCCGTATATTACAACCTGGCCATCCATTTCAGACATGGCATCAACACTTATGCGCACGCGGTTTTGCAGTTTTAGGACAACGGGACAAGAAGCATCGATGAGTTCGATATTGTTTTCAAGTGCTATTTTGTATGTTTCCGGTGGTTCTCCGTGTGCTCTTATAAGCACTTTACAATCTTTGAGAAGCTTTAATTTTTCGTGATCAATGATCTCAAGTCCTTTTGCACGAAGGCGATCTACTTCTACATTATTGTGAACGATGTCGCCCAGGCAATACAATTGGCCGGAATTATCCAACTCATCTTCTGCCATCTGGATAGCATAGACAACACCGAAACAAAAACCCGAATGCGGATCTATAGTTACTTGCATGCTTTTACAAAGTTAAGATTAGGATTGAAGTGGGACAAACGATGCGAAGGATGAAATACTATGATTTTAAACTTCAACATTCAATTTTCTTAATTGTTCCAAAGTAAACTCCAATTGTTGATCCTGGTCCATTTCAGAGTTGTCAAGAACGACAGCATCTTCAGCCTGTCGCAAAGGACTTTCACTTCGGTGAGTATCTGTATAATCCCTATCCTCAATGTTTTTAGTTACTTCATCGATAGTCACCATAAAACCCTTTTCGTTCAATTCGTCGAACCGGCGCTTAGCACGAATGGATTTGTTGGCTATCATAAAAATTTTCAGCTCTGCCTCTTTGAAGACCCTTGTTCCGATATCACGACCATCCATGACAATACCTTTTTGCTTACCATAACTTTGCTGCAAGGCTACCATGCGATTTCGAATTTCCGGAATCGCACTCACCGGACTGACCCAGTCGGAAACTTTCAGGCTTCGGATCTTTTCTTCAACATTTTCATCATTCAGATATACCTCCGAAAGTCCGGTTTCAGGATTCAAATGAAAGCTAATGTGTATGTGATCCATTAATCGTTCCAGTTGAGGGGCTGTCATCTTATTTAACTCCTCTAAAGTGATTCCATGCTGCTGGATGAATAAGGTAATTGCTCTATACATTGCCCCGGAGTCGATGTATCTGTATCCAAGTTTGCGTGCAAGAGCTTTGGCCATTGTACTCTTCCCGCATGAAGAAAAACCGTCAATCGCAATAATGATCTTGCGTTTGTTGACGGTTGGTTCTGCTTGCATAGTAAATCGGGATACGTTCCGGGCTATTTGTTCCTTGTTCATTGTGTCGGACAAAGAAACAAAGAAAGCCCTGAACAATCAACCTCAGGCAGGGATTAAAAGCATCTTTTTAACCTGAATTTCAAAACAGATAAGTCAGGCTCTAATCAGAATGTACTTTTCTGTTAAACTCGGATAAATTGGTAGAAATAGACAAATGATTTGCGGCTGCTGAGAGATGGTAGTTACCTCTCCCATAACTTATCACGAATTTACTCACCTTCAATCCTACACCAAATGAAAAGCCTGTCGTGGCAGTCCGGCCCGGCACCAGCAGCTCATATCGTCTTTGAAAATTATAAGCTCCCCGGATATGAAAATTTTTAGTGAGTAATATCTCAGCACCAACGATAAAATGTCTTGCTAAATTATTGAAAAAAGAAATCTCTTCTTGTTGAGGTTCTCCCGTCAGAGGGTCCACATCTCCAAGATCATTTGGATCTTCGTAGCCTAAATCATATTTCTCATCATGACGTAGTGTCAAAGAAAACCTCAGCGGAGTATGTTTTAACCGCTTTGAAACCCCAGCGAGTACCTCTATTGGTAATGGTTCATTATTCCCTTTGTGGTAATTTTTAAGTTGAAGTCCGGCATTTCTTGCCTGGATGGTGAAGGTAAACTGATGAGTAGTATCATGAAAGGTAGCTGAAATATCAAATGCAAAGGCAAAGGCATTGTAGATATAATAATCACTGTAAAGACCTTTAAGATTGGCCCCTACCGTAAACTTACGGTTCAGATCATAGCCCCAACCAAAAACCAATGCATAATCTGCAGCTTTAAAGGTGCCTTCCTGGTCACCGAATGTGTTCGTTTCTTTGAAAGTCCCATAATTTCCATAATGAATACCGGTCATAAAGGTCCCGTACTTCTCCTTGTCAAATGCATAAACAGCATCTCCGAATTTAACTCCATCTAAATATGATATTCCACTAAAAGCTAGTATCTTATCCATATTCTTATGAAGTAATGATGGAACCTGGAAAGCCAGGTTCAGGTCATCATCTTTTATCGATAAAATGGTACCTCCCATGGCTGCAACTCTGGCAGAGGCAGGTACATTCAGGAATGAGTAAACAGCTGATCCGCCTACCTGGGCAAGGCTTGAAAAAGGGACCAGAATTACTAAAAGAAGAGTAAATCGTCGAATCATAATTTAATGCAAGGAAAGGAAATTGATTGAGATGGAACGAAAAAAATCAACGAATATTTTGATTAAAAAAAAAACAATTCATCGAATTAAATTTGACAGGAGACTTCAATTCGACTATCCTCTGAACTATAAAGACCGTCTTCTTTTGAGTACCTTTGCAAACCCTCTCCGGTTTATAGATAATATGTCATCAGAAAAAGATCAGTTAGAAGTATTTGGCGCGCGCGTTCACAACCTGAAGAATATCGATCTAAGTTTTCCCAGGAATAAACTGGTTGTGATCACCGGTCTTAGCGGAAGCGGTAAGTCATCACTTGCATTTGACACTATCTATGCTGAAGGTCAACGGAGATATCTCGAAAGTTTTTCTGCTTATGCCCGTCAATTCTTAGGCAATATGGAGCGTCCTGATGTGGACACTATAAATGGATTGAGTCCGGTTATTTCTATTGAACAAAAGACTACCAATTTAAACCCCCGCTCAACAGTCGGTACTATCACAGAAATATATGATTTTTTGAGACTGCTTTATGCAAGAGCTTCAGAAGCAATTTCTCATGTCACCGGAGAGAAAATGATAAGGTTGAGTGATGAACAAATCATAGAGCTTATCATTCATAAATTTAAAGGTAAAAAAATCCAATTACTGGCTCCTCTGATCAAGGCCAGAAAGGGACATTATCGGGAACTTTTCGAGCAATTATTGCAGCAAGGTTATCTTCGAGTCAGAACTGATGGTCGTCTGGTTGAACTGAAAAAAGGACTTCAGCTAGACAGGTACAAAACCCATGATGTTGAGCTCCTGATCGACAGACTTGAGATTAACGAGCATTCAGCCGGACGGCTTAGTGAGTCCATGGCCCTGGCTATGAAGCTTGGCAAAGGATCTATACTCATAGTTGATGCTGAAAAAGATAAAGAACATTATTACAGCCGTCACCTGATGTGTCCGACCTCGGGCATTTCTTATGATGAGCCACAACCCAATACATTTTCTTTTAATTCACCTTACGGTGCATGTAAAAAATGTAATGGACTCGGTACTGTTTCAGAAGTTGATTTACAAAGTATCATACCGAATGCGGATTTAAATATCAAAGCCGGGGGGATTGCACCTTTAGGTCCTCAAAAAGACAATTGGATATTCAAGCAGTTGATCTCGCTGGGCCGCAAGTACAACTTCAATCTGAGTACACCAATCAAAGATATACCTGAAGATTCATTAAATATCATCTTGTATGGTTCTGATGATGTTTTAAATATCAGCATGGAAAATTCCGGATCTGCAGTCTATAATCATTCGGCAACTTATGAAGGAATAGTAAATTTCATTTTGAGTCAGGATACAGAGCAGGCATCATATTCGATGAAGAAATGGATACAAAGTTTCATGCAGCAGGTTATTTGTCCGGAATGTTCCGGAACACGACTTAAAAAGGAAGCTCTTTATTTCAAGATTCATGATAAGAACATCTCTGAGCTTGCTTCAATGGATATAAGCCTGCTGGGTGAATGGTTCGAAAAATTGAATTCACATCTGAGCGCCAAACAAAAAAAGATCGGACAGGAGGTAATAAAAGAGATAAGAAAGCGTATTCAGTTTTTACTGGATGTAGGTCTGGATTATCTGACACTAAACAGAACTTCTAAAAGCCTCAGCGGCGGGGAATCTCAAAGGATCAGACTTGCAACACAAATTGGATCCAGACTAGTGGGTGTACTCTATATACTTGATGAACCAAGTATTGGATTACATCAGCGAGATAATGTCAGGCTGATAAAATCTCTGCAGGATTTGAGAGATACTGGCAATACGGTCGTTGTTGTTGAACATGACAGGGAAACAATTCTGGCAGCAGACTATGTACTGGATCTTGGTCCCGGTGCCGGTATTCATGGTGGTGAGGTAGTAGCCAAAGGCACACCTGCTGAAATTTTACTTCAGCGAAGCCTGACAACAGACTACCTGAATGGAACGAGACAAATCGACATCCCTGAGAAACTGAGAAAAGGTAGCGGGAAATTTCTGGACCTGAAAGGAGCTACAGGCAACAATCTCAAGAATGTGAACATTAAAATTCCCCTTGGAAAATTTGTTTGTGTCACCGGTGTTTCCGGTAGTGGAAAGTCGACCTTGATCAATGACACCTTATACCCCATCCTCAACGAGCATTTTTTCAATGCACATAAAAAACCGCTGAACTACAAAACCATCCGTGGCCTGGAATACATTGACAAGGTTATTGAAATCGATCAAAGTCCAATCGGCAGAACCCCCCGCTCGAATCCGGCCACTTATACAGGCGTATTTACGGACATAAGAAATCTTTTTGCTCAGCTACCTGAGGCACAGATAAGAGGTTATGCTCCCGGAAGATTTTCTTTTAATGTTAAAGGCGGCCGTTGTGAAACTTGCCAGGGAGGCGGTATGCGTGTAATCGAAATGAATTTCCTTCCTGATGTTTACGTGGAATGTCAGACTTGTCGTGGTAAGCGTTACAACCGTGAAACTTTGGAGATCCGATACAGAGGAAAGTCGATCAGCGATATTCTGGATATGAGTATTGAAATGGCAGTGGAATTTTTCAATAACATGCCTCACATTCTTCATAAGATAAAAACATTAAAAGAAGTAGGCTTAGGCTATATTACCTTAGGGCAACAAAGTACCACTTTATCAGGTGGTGAAGCTCAGCGGGTAAAGCTTGCAACAGAATTATCGAAGCGGGACACGGGGAACACATTCTATATTCTTGATGAACCTACAACGGGATTACATTTTGAAGATATCAGGATCTTATTGGAAGTTCTGAACCGACTTGCTGATAAAGGAAACACAGTACTTGTTATTGAACACAATATGGATGTGATCAAAGTAGCCGACTATATCTTTGACCTGGGGCCGGAAGGTGGAGAACGAGGTGGAAATATAGTTTGCGAGGGAACTCCTTCCGAAATAATGAAAAGCAAAAAAAGCATTACTGCTGAATATTTAAAAAAAGAGATGGAAAACAGCCTGGAATTAAGCAACCTTAAAAAAAACTGAACGTAGGATGAAAGGTTAATTCCGTTTCTAACATAATCAAGAAGATTATAAATCAATTTATAAGCAAACCATAACTCTCCTGAATACGTTTTCTACATTCACACACCTGTGTTTTTGATCAATGAGAGAGGAGAGAAAAAAGATGTTACAATGAATTTCGATGAAATAAAAATTCGCAAAGCCTTTTCTGACAAGGACTGGCAGGAAATTAAGGCACATGATACATGGCAGATCTTTAAGATCATGGCTGAGTTTGTTGATGGATTTGAAAAGATGAGTAAGATCGGCCCATGCGTTTCGATCTTTGGCTCGGCAAGGACGAATCCTGAACACGAATTTTATAAACTTGCAGAAGAGATCGCCTTCAAGCTAACGAAGGAAGGCTATGGAATTATTACAGGTGGCGGACCGGGGATTATGGAAGCAGCGAACAAGGGCGCAAAGACTGCAGGTGGAAAATCCGTTGGCTTAAATATTGAATTACCTTTTGAGCAATACTCTAATCCATATATTGATCCGGACAAATTGATCTCCTTCGATTACTTTTTTGTCCGCAAGCTTATGTTCATCAAATATGCTCAAGGATTTGTAGTACTTCCTGGAGGATTTGGAACAATGGATGAACTATTTGAAGCTCTGACACTGATACAAACCAAAAAGATCGGTAAATTTCCTATTGTACTGGTAGGAAAAGAATATTGGTCAGGACTATTCGAATGGATCAAGAACATGCTTATATCCGAAAAAATGATAGACCCGAATGATTTGAATCTTCTACTCCTTGCAGAAAATGCGGATCATGCCGTGAGTCATATCAACGAATTTTATTCGAGGTATCTGTTAAAACCAAATTTCTGATCCTCTACGCTTCGAAGCCCGTCTTTACAGGCAATTTAATATTTTTCCAATTACTGTTATCAACATAATGAGTTGAATAACTGAGTCTTTCTTACGGCATAGCACCTTTATTTGGTTGTAAATTACAAGCGAGTAAAAACGCATGCGATGTTGAAATTATTGACAGTATTTGTATCTGCCTTATCCGTATTCCTGGTTTCACTTCTTTCTGAGCCTGTCGTTTATGTAACGGCAGAAGTACCTGATCCGGTAATGCCCGGTTCATCATGCACCATTAGAATGACCGTACATAAAGGTCATACTTTGGGATTCGCAAGAATTCAACAATTTTTACCGGAAGGAGTAAAAGTACAGGTAGTAGAAGCGTCCAATTCGCAATTTATTGAAGATGGAACAAGCATCAAATTCATTTGGACGCAAATGCCGGTGGAAGAAAGCTTTGAAATTAGTTACCGCCTTTTCATTCCTGAGACCATGAAAGACCTCCAGGTTATCAATGGAGTGCTTATTTATCTTGAAGACGAAAAAACAGAACAGTATGCACTCCCACCAATTGAAGTGCGTATAGATTCAGGAAATCAATTGGCAAATGACCCTAATCGACCACAGGTAGAAAGAACTTTAATTGCAACTGTTCCCGAACTGAATGAATACAGGGTAGAACTGTTGATACACCCAAATTCTGAGCAGAGTGCCGCTCGTTTTATTGACAAGATTCCGGAGGGCTACGAAGCATTTTCAGAAAGAAGCCATGGAGCCCACTTTCTTTTTTCTGAAGGCCTTGTTACTTTCACTTGGTCGAAGATGCCGGTGGACAGTTCATTCAAAATTTCCTATTTAGTAAGGTCATCACAGCGCCGCACACCTCCCAGTATAAATGGGATGTTGGTGTTTGGAAATTCTGCAATGGGAATTGAACTCGATTCTATTGACAAAAATGATGAACTGTACGAACAGGCGTTAAAAGTAACGGAAGATGCTGATGCAATACAAGCGGATAATATACTTGCATTATCGAAAAGTGAGGATCAGACTACCGAAGAACCGCTTGCAGATAACGAAACTGTGAATATCAATTTACCATCTTCAAAAGATGGGATATCGTACAAAGTACAAATATCAGCAACAATGAAAAGTCCGGTCAGGGATAATGCTTGGTTCCATAAATATTATAAATTAACCGAGGACGTATCTCTGACTTATCATGAAGGATGGAAAAAATACCTCATTGGATCGTTCACAAATTTCAAGGAGGCAAATCTGCACAAGAGAAAAACCAGAAAAAGTGTGCATGATGCCTTTGTAGTTGCTTACAGAGATGGACAAAGGATCAGTTTGCAGGAGGCACAAAGTATGTTATCAATTAACCAATAGCCTTAAAACTGTTTACAGAAAATACAGCGATGTTCGTACACTTTTAATTGCGAAAAATTGAAGCCCTTCATTCAAATAAAAGGACAAAAACTACACTCCGGAAGTAAGAATACGATCACTATTTTAATCATGGTGATTGTAATTTCATTACTCACCACGACTACAAACGTTTACTCCCGGGAACAAGCCGGCAAAAGAAATGTAAAGTCATTCTTACCTGTAGTGAGCCTTGCCCCCGGAGTATTTAACTTTATAGGCGATGTAGGTTATACCAAGGCCAATGAACCATTTTTTAATAAATCCGGCTTCCAGATAGAGCTGCAATTGCAAACAAAATCGCGAATATCTTTTGCAGCAACTCTATTATCCGGAAAGGTATATGGAGAAGAGCAGGATCGTAGCAAGGCTTTAAACTTTCAATCATCAATCGTTGCTGAAGGAATCATGGTACGATATGATTTCATAAATAAAAAAAGATCAGATCAGATATTAATTCCATATGTAACTGCCGGTGTGGAATATGTTATTTTTCACAGTTTCGCCGATCTGAAAGATGCAGAAGGTAACACCTATCACTATTGGAGTGACGGGTCGGTGAGAAACCTGGCACAAAACGACACCGGTGCTTCATCCGCCATAAAAATTCATCGTGACTACAAATACGAAACAGATCTGCGCGATGCAAACCTTGATGGTTTTGGAAAGTACAGTCAGGCGGCTATTGGCTTTCCAATAGGTGCAGGAGTTCGATTCGTTCTCTCACCTAAGGTTTCCCTGCATTTCAGCTCTGTCTGGCA
This sequence comes from Bacteroidia bacterium, assembly GCA_035341855.1. Classification (GTDB taxonomy): domain Bacteria; phylum Bacteroidota; class Bacteroidia; order AKYH767-A; family 2013-40CM-41-45; genus QQVM01. The sequence goes on along the minus strand of DAOQWA010000004.1, from coordinate 111,758 downwards.
TCTGGTTGGATCCGACCTGATTGATGGTGTAACTGAGAAAAGCAATGGCATCAGAAAGGGAAATGCTAAAAATGACAACTTGATTTTCAGTTCTGTCTCACTACGCTTCGATCTTGCAGCGCAGAGTGAAACAAAGCGAAAAAATATTTATAGTCTGAGTAAATCTGACCTTAAGGATGTTGACTTTAAAGCTTTGGCATATGAGGATTCCGATATGGATGGGATACCAGATATTGAAGATGATTCATCAGCTACACCTTCAAAAGAAAAAGTAGATGCAAGAGGAAAACCGATCGACAAGGATGATGACGGAATACCGGATTACAGAGATCTTGAACCTAATTCAGCTCCAAACGCAGTTGTAACGGTTGACGGAGTAACCATTACTGAAGAGATGATCGAAGAGAAGTTTCTCAAGGATTCACTTGCAGCACTACCTGCCATTGTAGAATATGTACAAAGCTATGATCGTCTCATTCAAAGAAAGCCTGAATTAGAAAAATCTGATATTGAGAAATTAAATCTTGGCGATCCTTCCAGAGCCAAAGTACCACCACTCTACCGACGGCTTGATACTGATGCTAATGAATATATCTCTCCGAAAGAGATAAGCATAGCCATTGACGAGTATATGGCAGGCAAATCGCCATACAGTATTCCGGAATTTTATAATTTGATAGACTTTTTCTTTTTACAGAAATAATTTTTTGCAATAAAATGCACTGTAATTCGGCTTACCCGAAGTTAATTTCAGCATCATCTTACAAAAATCTGTAAGGTTTTACAGCATTATTCTTAACAAATACTATAAGCTTCCTGTAAAAAAATAGCCGGAATAAGGATAATAACAATTCCTTTTTCACCGCTAAAATTATAAGAGAGATGGAAGAACAGGTATTACAGATTTTGGTCGTTGAAGATGACGAGCTGGATAGAATGATAATGAAGCGGGCATTGAATGCTTCAGCAATCAAGCATCAATTGCATTTTGCTGTTGATCATGAAAGCGGATTGGCAGCAGCCACGGAACGTGACTATGATTGCATCTTTCTGGACTATAATCTTCCGGGAGGAACGGGCCTTGAGCTACTTAAAGCAATCCGTGATGCCAAGAATACTTCCCCTATCATCATAGTAACAAGTCAGGGCGACGAAAAACTTGCTGTGCAGGCAATGCGAAACGGAGCGAATGACTATATCCCTAAAGTTTTACTGTCGCCAGAAGGTATCGCACAGAGCGTACGATACATGGTGAATCTAAAGAAAACGGAGAAAGAAAGAAAACTTCTTGAGCTTCAGCTCGTCGACACACAAAGACGTTTGCAAACAGTTGTTGCCAACTCTCCTATCATACTCTTTGCACTCGATGAAAATGCAATGTTTACTTTATTTGAAGGAAAGGGACTTGCTGACGTCGGTATAGATAAAAATGAATTCTTAGGCTTACATCTCGAGGCTGCTCCTATGCTCCCCCTTAGCAAGGAAGATTTTAACCGGGCTATGGCAGGTGAAGAAGTGACAAATGTTGTAGAATTAGGAGGGAAATTTTTTGAGGTCTTCTACACGGCAACACTAGACAATCAAAAGAAGGCTATTGGAGTGATTGGTGTCGCATCAGATATCACGGACCACAAGAATGCAGAAGAAGCACTTTTACGTGCAAAACAGGTGGCTGAAGAAACTGCCAAGATCAAGGAGCAATTCCTGGCAAACATGAGCCATGAGATCAGGACACCGATGAACGGGATTATAGGACTCACAAGAATCCTGCTTGAAAGCAATCTTGATGAGGAGCAAAACCGATATCTGCGATCAATCAAAACATGTTCGGATAATCTTCTGGTCATCATCAATGACATTCTCGATTTTTCCAAGATTGAGGCGGGTAAAATGACGTTTGAAAATGTTGCATTCAACATAACTGAAATCGTAGAGCATTCAGTAGAATTGTTCCAGATAAAGGCAGATGAAAAATCAATTTCGCTTAGAACCGATATTGATCCTGCAATTCCACCTCATATTACCGGTGATCCGACGCGATTAAATCAAATCCTTAATAATTTAATCAGCAACGCCATTAAGTTTACTGAAAAAGGTGAAGTTGTCATTGACCTTAAACTACGAGACAAAAGCAACAAAGAGGCGATCATCGATTTTGAAATAAAAGACAGCGGAATCGGTATACCGGAATCCAGTCTTGCCAATATTTTTGAAAGCTTCACACAGGCGAGCAGTGAGACAACAAGAAAGTTTGGCGGAACAGGTTTAGGCCTCACAATTGTTAAGAACATGATCGAACTGCAGGGAGGGCAAATTGGTGTCCGAAGTGAAGTTGGAAAGGGAACAACCTTCTTCTTTCACCTCAGTTTCCAGATAGCCGACTTAAAGGAAATTCAGGATGAAATGAGTCCGGATGCGGACATTTCAATTTCACATCTCCGGATTTTGGTTGCAGAGGATAATATGATCAACCAAATGGTCATCAAGAAGCTATTTGCTGATTGGAACACTCATCTCGAATGTGCAGAAAACGGTCGGGTCGCTTTGGAAAAACTTCAAAGTGCTGATTATGATCTTGTATTAATGGACATACAAATGCCGGAAATGGATGGTCATACTGCATGCCTGAAAATTCGCTCTGAGTTGCCGGATCATCTTAGAAACATTCCGGTGGTTGCCATGACAGCCCATGCTACCCCGCAGGAAAAGCAAAAATGCTATGATGCCGGAATGGACGACTATATCAGCAAACCTTTTGATCCGATTGAATTAAAAAAGAAGATCATAAAGCTAACCAATTTGAATCATTCTTCGTTGGAGGCTTCCGGTCAAAGCATTGAAAATTCAGAGACGGCGAGGGCTACAGACAAAACAATGCAATTAAATCCAAGCAATGTTGAAACCGGGAATGCAATTCCACTAAGTGTGAAATCAGATCCCCATACTCCTCACCTTATCGTTGAGAATCCTTCTCAAAGAATAACAAAAGAAGAAGGCAGTGAGTATAAAATAAATCTGAGCTACCTCAAGCAGATTGCTGATGGAAATGACACTTTCATCATTGAGATGATTGAAATGTTCCTGAACAAGACCCCTGAAGCGATTGCTGAAATGAACGCCTCGCTGAAGGCTCAGAACTGGGAGTCATTGAGGCAAATAGCTCACAGAATAAAACCTTCATTTGCTTATATTGGGTTATCAGGTACGCAGAGTGTACTTGGAGAAATAGAAAAATTAAGTGAAGAAGCAAATCAGCCGGAAAAAGTCACTGCGCTGATGACTGAAGTTGATAAGGTTTGCAAGAGTGTGTTCTCTCAACTTCAAAATGAGCTCATTGGATTGAAATAAAACTCCTGCAAAAAATCCAATTCCAAGCCTGAGGTTAATTTCTCCGGTAATAAATATTGGTAAAACATCCGGGGCCGGTCTCCGGATTTTTTTATTCACAGCTTAACTTTATAATTCTGTCCGATAAGTGAAGTCTTGAATATGTTTTAAACATAATATCGTATCTTGCCCAAGGATACATTAGTTTTACCTATGAAAGTACTAATTTGTGAGGACGATGAGATGGTCCTTAAAATGGTAGAATTCAAATTGCAAAAGGAAGGATACGACGTACACCTTGCCAGCGACGGGAAAGAAGCCCTGGAGAAGGTTAAGTCAATCAAGCCTGATATCATTATCACGGATATCATGATGCCATACCTTACAGGTTTGGAGATCGTTCACCAGGTACGGAAGGAAATGGGTCTTGACACGCCAATAATTATCGTTTCTTCAATCGGGCTTGAAAAGACTGTTTTAGAGGCATTTCAGTTAGGCGCCGATGATTTCATTACGAAACCTTTCAGTCCTAATGAGCTCTCTGTACGGGTTAAAAAAATCTTGATGAAATCAGCCTGATTTTCAAACAATTTCACCCCATTTACGTATACTTTTGTCAGCGTTCAAATCACTTCCCAAGGTTGTTTCCTCCCCCGTAGAGGATTCTTATCTTTGACGTGATTTTCTTCATTTATGACTGTCCAGGGTTTGTATCAAAATTTATTTCTTAAACTTCCTTTCCGTTTTTTTGTGACGGCCTGGTTAGTCCTTTCAGGTATTCAATCATTCGGACAGAATATTCAAAAATCTGATACCGTTATCATCGTAACAGATACTACTGATTTTGACAGACTTTTTAAGAGAGCCAGAGATATTGGGGCAACGAAGAATTACAATTTCGCAAGACGAATCTGTTACAAGATTCTTGAAAAGAAACCTAATTATTATGATGTACGAACTTATATAGGCAGAACCTATTCCTGGGAGTACTCATACGATGCGGCAAGAACTGAATTTAGTCGTGTATTAATCGAAAAAGAAAACGACTATGAAGCACTTGGAGCCTTGATCGATGTTGAATACTGGACCAATAATTTGGATGTGGCATTGAATTACCTGCGCCTGGCAATGGGATACTATCCGACATCTGAAGCACTAATGATCAAGAAGGCAAAGATTATGTTGAGGCAGGGCGACAAAGAGGCAGCGGCATTATCACTTCGGAGAGCATTAGATCTGAATCCCGGTAACAAGGATGCGATAGTGCTTCTGAATTCTATGAGTGACTCAAGGCTGAGCAACAAGTTCGCAGCTTCTTTTTCAACCGATTATTTCAATGACCGTGATCCTCAGAAATTAGCTTCGATAGAAGTCGGAAGAAGCTTTAGTTTTGGTTCCATCATTTACAGAGCCAGCTATGCTGAAAAGTTTAATTCGCAAGGCTTGCAAGCTGAAGCCGATGGTTATCTGCGTTTTGTCAAATCCAACTACCTGTATGTTAATCTCGGGTTTAGTGATTCTAAAGTGTTTCCGGATCTGAGAGCAGGTGTAGAAATATTTCAGAAACTTCCTGCAAGTTTTGAATTATCCGGTGGTTATAGATATTTAAGGTTTTCTCCTCCGGGAACATCCATATATACAGCAAGTCTCGGGAAATACTACAGGAATTACTGGTTCGCATTCAGAACCTTCCTTACACCCAAAGTAAGCCTTGGCACCGAAAGATTTTTACGTAAAACATCGCAGACATATATCCTTAATATTAGAAATTATTTTGATGATGCAGATAACTATTTAGGTATCCGTGTCAACCGGGGACAATCACCTGATGAAGACAAACTAGCTTTAGCCTCGACGCCACTTTTTAGTTCATATTCTCTGGCAATTGAGTATCAACGTCGCATCTTCGGTCGATGGGTGATGAAGGGAGATATAGGTGTTGCTCAAGAAGAAATCCGTGAAGGAACTTCACAGCAAAGATTATCTATCGGAGTTCAAATGAAAACCGTATTTTAACAGCTACTAATGAAACTAAAAGACATACGACCAGCGTTTTTGCTCATATTACTTTTTCAACTTGTGCTAAGCAGTTTGTTTGCTCAGGAACAAAACAAGATATCCAAAGCACCTAAGGATTATGGAAAGGCCTTCTTTGAGAAAGACTCTATTCACACTATAAAAATTTACTTTACGCAATGTAATTATTGGGATTCATTGACATACTATAAAAACATCCAGGATTCCCTTGATATGGCCACTTATATGCAGGCAACGGTTATTATCGATGGAAAGATTCTATACTCATGCGGTGTAAGATTTAAGGGTGAGTCATCTTACGATTTCTATCCGGGCAAGAAGAAGCCATTCCGAATAAAATTTGACAAGTTCATCAAGAAACAAGACTTCTATGGTCTGGAAGATCTAAACCTTACAAACAATTTCAAAGATCCTACCATGATAAGGGAGAAAATATATCTGGATCTCATGAATAAGCATGGCCTCCCTGCACCTCGTGCTACCTTCGCCAAAGTTTATTTGAATGATAAATACTGGGGACTATATCAGGCGAATGAAAATATCGACAATGTTTTTCTTGAAACCCGATTCAATGAAAAAAAGGGTAACCTGTTTCAGGGAGACCCTGTAGCTAATTTCGTATACCTTGGAAATGATCAGTCGAAATATTACATGCGTTATGGACTTAAAAACAATGAAGAGAAAAACGATTGGACAGACCTGGTTAAATTAATTAAACTGATAAACGACACTATTCTAAGTGAGGAAGAGTATGCTCAGCGAATAAATAAAATCATAAATCTTGACGACTGTTTAAAAGCCTGGGCTATCAATAATTTGATAGGGAACATAGATGCTTACAATATGTTCTATCCACACAACTTTTTTATTTATCATGATAGCAGCTCCGGAAAATGGCAATGGATCTCATTAGATGGAAACTATTCATTCGCAGCCTGGAATCCGATTATGAACTACCCTCAACTTACAAGGATGAGTGTGATGATTCCCGATTCAACGCCTTACAATGATGCCAGACCTTTGCTGGAAAGAACAATTGGTTCAAACCTGATATTACAAAGACGCTATTTAAAAATAGTAAAGGAACTGTTTAACACAGACTTTAAATTGGAACGTATGGAGCACATCATAGACAGCCTTTCCCTGCGTATTCGCGTTGCTGTATATGCCGATAGCAATAAAATGTATTCAAATACTGATTTTGATACTAATATCAGCAGCACTATAGGAGATCCTTTAGATCCCGGCAATTTTATTCCGGGCTTGAAAGCTTTTCTTGCTGACAGAAGAAAGCATATCGAGGCACAGATCGAAGTTCTTGACAGGTTATTGAATTAGCAAAGAGAGAATCAACCACAGAATTTATAATAATAAAAATTTTGAATTAAATTTCTTTTGAACAGGATACTACAAATAGATTGGTCGAATATTCAGTACACGGTAGATGAGTTCAGCAGAACTTTATACACCTTCCCTGTACACATACGATTTCTTTTAGGTGTGACTGTCATGTTTTTGGTGTTTATCTTTATTTTGTTGAATGTTATTCTTGGTAGCAGAATATATAAAACTAAACTCCTTACGAAAAGAAAAAAGATCAGAGAAAAATACAAGCCCCTCTTCACCCGCTTGCTCTTTAATGACGAAAGTCTTCTTCTTGATCCTGACCTGCACTTGCAGTTCGACAAGGAAGACCTTACGAAAAAATTTCACCGGTCTATAATAAGCGATGAGATCATTCACCTTCATGAAAATTTTACCGGAGAAACAGCATCAAGGCTTGAACTTCTATTTGTGAAACTCGGGTTACATAAGGACTCTCTTGAGAAGACCATAAATAAGCGATGGTATTTGGCTGCTAAGGGAATGAGGGAGTTAGCCTTGATGAACGTAAAGGAATCACAAGCAGACCTCTACTCTTTTTTGAATCATAAGAATGATATATTGAGAATGGAAGCACGTATTGCGATAATGAAGTTAAGTGCTGAGGAACCATTATCATTTCTATCAAAAATAAAAGAACCTCTTTCAGCCTGGGATCAGGCAAACATACATGCAATGTTAGCGAAAATGCCTGAGCAGATGATCCCCGACTTCAGCACTTGGCTTAACTCATCAAATAAATCAGTAGTGCAATTCTGTATTCTGATGATCGGTTCATTCCGGCAACAAGAATCTGTAGGAGTACTTATTCATTTGCTCGATCATGAAGATGAAGTTGTTCGACTGTCATCCATAAAGGCACTTGGCGAACTTAATGCTTATGCATCGGAAGAAAAGCTAGTCAACATGTATCCGTTAGAGACTGAAGATGTACAGATAGAAATTGTCAAGACACTTGAGGCGGTAGGAAAAGAAAATTCTGCTCATTTAATGGAAAAAATACTGAAGCAACCGATCAAAAACCACTCTATATCCATCCAGGCAGTAAAGACTTTTCTGGCAACAGCAAAAGAAGGCAAACAAAAGCTTGAACATATGTTGGAGAGCAGCAATCCGCAGTTACGTTTAATAGTACAACATGCTCAAGACGAGCGCTTATAATTAGTACATGGGTTTATTTTTTTATTATTTCACAAAATTTGCAGATCACTTTATCCTTATATATAGTGCCCTGCTTTTCGGCACTTACCTGATCTTGTCAATCATTTCTGCCCTGGATATTGTGAATTACATGAGGCGAAATAGTTTCATTGATTACCGTGATCTTCTCACAGCTCCGTCCACTCCTTCCATATCAATCATCGCTCCTGCGTATAATGAATCCAAGACAATCGTTGAAAATGCCCGTTCATTGATGAATATACATTATGTAAATTTTGAAGTGATCATTGTTAATGACGGCAGCAAGGATGATACCTTACAACTCATGATCGATGCATATGATCTTGAACCTGCACCAATATCATTTGAACAAAAATTACATTGTAAGCCGATCAGGGCTGTTTACAAATCGCGTATTCCATCGATGAGCAGACTTACGGTCGTTGACAAGGTCAATGGCGGAAAGGCGGATGCATTAAATGCCGGAATTAACGTATCAAAGCACGGTATATTTGCTGCCATTGATGTAGACTGCATCCTTGAGTATGAATCCTTGCTTAAGATGGTGAAACCATTTATGGAAGAAGTTGAAGACGAAAAAGTGATAGCTGTCGGTGGTGTTGTCAGAATTGCAAATTCATGTGAAGTAAAAGACGGGAAGATCATCAAAGTAAACCTCCCGAAAGCATTAATCCCCAGAATACAGGTTCTTGAATATATTCGTGCCTTTCTTCTTGGGAGAATGGCCTGGAGCAGGCTAAATGGCCTCATCTTGATATCCGGAGCCTTCGGGATGTTTGATAAAAAAATTGCCATCGCTTCAGGAGGATATAATCATGAGACTGTGGGTGAAGATATGGAGCTCGTTATCCGCATGCGTCGCTATATGGAGGAGGCAAAAAAGAAATATAAAGTTGTATATCTTCCTGACCCATTATGCTGGACAGAGGCTCCTGATAGTCTGAAAATTCTTGGCAAGCAAAGAAACAGATGGACAAGAGGTACAGCGGAAACGTTATGGATACATAAAAAATTATTATTCAACCCTAAGTATAAATTCCTAGGCATGGTAAGTATGCCGTTCTGGTTTTTGTTTGAATGGCTTGCTCCTATCGTTGAAACGACTGCATTTTTATATTTGGTGATGATGGCTTTTCTTGGAATATTGAACGTAGAATTATTTATTACATTATTTATTCTGATTTATTCATTTGCTATTTTGTATTCAACTGCAGCCATTCTCTTCGAGGAACTCTCCTTTCATCAATACAAAAAGAAAAGAGATATTTTCAGGCTCCTTGGTACAGCTTTCATCGAGCCAATACTGATTCATCCCCTCACTGTGTATTATGCAATCAGGGGCAATCTTGATCTGCTTACCGGTGTAAAAAATTGGGGCGAAATGAAACGCAGAGGTTTCGCCGGAAAAAAATAAGACCGCCCTATTTGTATTAAATTACTAATTCCTTCCAAGTCGAAGAAGATGAGTTTTTATACTTGAACGCAATTAAATCAATTTGATTTTTCTGCGCTCAGAAGACCTGTAGGTGTCGTTTAATATGTTCTGCATCATAGGAAGATAAAACTCCCAGAAAAATCTATTCCGGTCTGTTACGTCGACTGCATTATACATTAAGAACTTTAAGCCACTTATGCCGTCTAATTTGGCAAATCGAAATTTAGTAGGGTTATCTGCAAAATCACCACAGAAATAATAAAAGCGATAATCTTGATTCCGGCGAATGATTGCCGGAAAAATTTTCGGTATCCGGTGTTGTGCAAGTATCTTCTCCCCTTCCACTGTTGTACCCAGAACATATTTAGACACAATCTCATTACTGTCGTTAGTACTTTCCATAATATCCATCCAATATGGGTAAATCTGGATCGAAGGAACATCATACTCATTCTGATATTTTTTCTCCGTATAAATATTCGGCACAGGATCTGCAAGATCTTTTCCTGATTCGAGGATGACAACTTTCCCGTTCTCATGGACGAATATCAACCCTTCTTTTTTAAAATTCCATCGTCCGAAATGTTGCTTTTTATATGAACGAACTACCCATTTAGGCAGGTCAGGATTATTTATGGTATCCAAAGAGGCAATGTACCTGGCGATCCAGCCTGTCCATTCTATATTAAATAATTTTTCAAAGTTTCTCCGGACATCATAAGGAGTTGGGAAGCCAATAGAATTAAACTCCACCAGAACAGGTTTCCTTTTTTCCTTCATCTTTGTCATAAGCAGAAGGTCCTTTTCAGACATGCCTCCATAGATACTTTCTGATATTTCGTTCACATCGCGATGCTTATACCATTCATTTCCCAGCACTCCATACGTATCCGTAAAATATACCATGTCGTAGGTTTGAGCAACGCTGTCAACCTCAGGATCATTCATTTTCTCGAGGTCCTCGATTGTGTACTCTTCATCCTCACCTGGGAAAAAGCCGTAATAATCCTTGTTGATATCGTAATAATTTCCATCAGGTTTAGCGTATTTTTCATGGTCAAGTATCCAGTTAACCAACGGTGCTTAAAACTGTTGGAATTGAGGACAGTTTTATCGACAATGAGCAAATTGAGTGATTTTACAGGGCTAAATTCCCATGAAATTCTCATCCAAAGCGGTGTGGCCAGTATTATGATAATTATAGCGAGAATTAGGCGGCTTTTCATGCGAGTAGAAACTGTAAGAATTTGTCGTTAAAAGTAGATGAATAAAGCCATCAGACCGCAACAAAATGAGGTCTAATACGCTAAAAGATTCACAAAACACTGTTTAAAAATCATGGCAACTACGAAGATCTTTGTGGTCGAAGACGATCAATTCCTGGGAAACCTTATAAAAGTTACCCTGGAAAAAATTGACAATCTCGAAGTGACCCACTTCCTTTCACCGGAAGAATGTCTAAACAATTTACATTTAAATCCTGACATTGTATCCATAGATTACCTGTTACCCGGTATGAATGGAATCGAACTGTTGGAGAAAATTAAAAACTACAACAGCGATATCCATTGCATCATGGTTTCCGGTCAGGATAAACTGGATGTTGTAATTGACACCTATCGTAAAGGTGCTTCAGATTATATTATCAAAAATGATAATGCACTTGTTAATCTGGAGAACTCGGTTAAAAACCTTTGCAAAAGTGTATATCTCAGACAGGAAAATGACTCACTGAAAGAGCAGATAATTGACCGTAACAAATACACTTCAATCCTTGGTACAAGTGGAGCAGTGTTACGCGTGTTGAAACTCATCCAGAAGGTTGAGAAGAGTAATATAATGGTCCTGGTTACCGGTCAAAGCGGAACAGGAAAAGAACTTGTTGCAAGGTCGATCCACTACAATTCGCCACGTGCCAAGAAGCCATTTGTTACCGTAAACATGGCAGCGATACCAGAAGATCTTATCGAAAGTGAGTTATTCGGTCATGAAAAAGGTGCTTTCACAGATGCACGAGATCGTCGCATTGGTAAGTTTGAAGAAGCAAATGAAGGAACCATCTTCCTGGATGAAATTGGGGAAATGGACCTGATGATGCAAACAAAGTTATTACGCGTACTACAAGAAAAAGAAGTAACACGAATAGGATCTAATAAGTCAATTAAACTTGATGTAAGAGTTCTTGCTGCTACCAACAGGAACCTTGCTCAGGAAGTAAAAGAAGGTAGATTTCGAGAAGATCTGTTTTACAGACTTCAAGGCTTTCTCATCCACCTTCCACCGCTGTACGAACGTGGTGATGATGTGATCCTGCTTTCAAAGACCTTCTTGAATGATTTTTGCAAGGATAATAAAATGCCGGCTATCACACTTTCCAAAGACGCAGCGAAGTTTCTATTGGAATACAAATGGCCCGGCAATGTCCGTGAGCTTAAAGCAGTGATAGAGCGCGCAGCTATTATGTCAGAAAACAATGAGATCTCGCCTGAAGATATTGTGTTTTCTCATACTTAAAATTAGTACATACACAGCAAAACCTCCGGATAAAACGGAGGTTTTTTTTTGCCATTGACTACCATATTCAGAAATAGATCATACTTCTTACAATATTAAAATCAATAAAAATTGTACTGAAAATTTCTGAATGCAATTTTTAGAATAATTAAAGCATTAACTCCAAAACATAGCCACTCCTTGCATTTTATAATTTACAATTCTTACGAATGTAACTTTTGACCCTGCATGGCATCTTCATTTTATAAAAATCAACGTAAAATAAGCCATAAATCCGCTTTACATGAACTTTAAATTATCAGGTATGAAGGCGAAAACAAGGCAAAAACAAAAATTGAGAATGAGAAATATTATTCTCGTTTCAGTTTTTTTTATGTCAGTCTCTACAATGGGGCTCATCTTGTTCTTTCATCTAAATGAACCATCTATATCGCAGGCCAAAGTCAATAGCAATGTGAATGTAGTACTCGTTAAGGATCAGGAACTCCTCACTGATAAAAGCATTGAAACTGTACGTCTGGCTGACCGCGCTGAAGCAGGACAAAACACTCTCTTTGTGAAAGCTGTAAAAAGAGAAAACATCTCTGTTCAAAATTAATTTCTGCTGAGTAAATAAATATGTTTGAATTTAAAAAATCCTGTATCATCAGCACATTAATTCTGCTGTTCCTGATCTCAGGGTCTTGCTTTTCTGTTTTTGGGAATCCAAAATCACCGATAAGTTCGGGGAATTGGTCAGATCCGAATATTTGGGGAGGTACTACTTCCCCAAATGTATCAGACAATATTACTATTTCCAGCGGTCAAAATATTCTTGTTGACACAGATCTCACTGTAAAAGATCTCATCATATCGCCAAATGCTACATTAAGTATCAGTCCCGGAAAAAGATTGACGATCAATGGAAACATTACTGTCAATGGAAATATGAACATGAATGGAGGTAACATCACTTTGGGATCTCCCGGACTTTCATTCAACTTAGGTGCAAATTCGGTCTTCACCTGGGATCCGGGAACAAATACTTCTGCGGAAGCTACATTATTTACACGCGGTGTAGAAAATTTTGCTTCAAGCAGCACACTAATCATAAAAAAATGGTTTAACTACATGACTCCCCTTGGAAGTGTCGTGACAGGTAACTTCGGTAATCTGACACTCAATTCTCTTAGTGGAGCTAGTGCAATTGTTGAATGGGATCAAAACAATGAGTTCGAAAGTCATTTGATTCTAGGAACACTTACCATCGATCAGGGATGGATCACATTAGATAAATCCGGTTCGATCAGTAATACTACATTATCAAATGTGGTATTGAGCTCGGTGAACTCAACACTATATGGTCACAATGGGAATCGCCCGGGAGCTTTCCAGATTAACACCGGCTCGATTACCAATACTGGTGGAACTATCATTGGACTGAATGATGGAACCGGTAGTATTACCATGAAGGTAGTCGGGAATATCAGCAATCTTGGCAACATAAAGGTGATCATGAATTCCGGAGTTGCAGGTGCAGGAAATGGCAATGCGACATTCATCGTGACAGGAACATTTAACCAAAGTACCGGGGATACCCGATTTATTTATAATGTAGCTTCAACCAACTCAGGAATATTCAATGCAACTTTTGGTTCATTGAATCTGAGCGGGGGTATATTCATGGGTCAAACCGGTTGTCATGCCGGCACTGGAGTGTGCAGTCTTTCCGTTACAAATAACCTAACTGTTAACTTCACGAACAATACCGATAAATTTCGAGGTACTTCCCTATCTTCAATAGGCTCAAATACCAATAGTACGGGCTTCACACTAACTGTCGGTGGAAACCTCACCTTTTCAGGACCGTCTTCTTCAGAATTCACGACATCAGCCGCATATGGTACGGAATCTATTTTCATCAATGGTAACCTGCAAGTTTCAGGTGGAGTGTTTAGTATGAATTATGGAACGACTGCTGCGGCACATACTTCAAATGCACAGATTAACGGCAGTCTAATTGTACTCGGCGGGACAACCTTCCTGACCAGAAATGCAGGTTATGCAAGCATTATTATCAGCGGCGACCTAAATGTTTCCACCGGTATGCTGATCGTTAAAGCATCCACAGGAATTGTTCAGATGAACGTTAGCGGACAATTTAATCAAAGCAGCGGAACCATATATCTGCATGGAAATTCTGCATTATCATCAGGCGATAAAATCACACTTAGCGTTGGTGGAAACTTCACGCAAAGCGGTGGTATATTGTCCTATGATGATAATTCTTCAAACAGCAATGCCACACATGAAATTTTACTCTCAGGGCCTCTCTATAGTTTGTCAGGAAACGGAATGCTAACTCATGCCGGAGCCGGAACAAGCACTTCATTCGGTTCTCTGAAATTTTTACGCAGCGGATCAATACAATATTCGCGGTCAGGTGGTCACCAACTGCAGCAAGTAAAACAAACTGTAGAAGCAAATTGCACTCTGACTGTGGTCAGTGGTAACATTCAGGTTTGTTCTCATGCTAATCCGGGAACAGATTATTTCAGGATCGCATCAAATGGAATTCTCCAACTAAAATCAGGTCAGTTAGTTAGTGATGCTGTTTATGCAAACTCCGGAATTCAAGTAGACTCTCAGGGATTGCTCAGCGTTTACAATAGTAACGGACTTTACAATGGTAGTAGTTCTGGCTCTATAAGTTCAACGGGAAACATGAACTATTTCCTGGATGTCTTAAGTATAGTTGAGTATGCAGGTACCTCGAATCAGAGTCTGACAGGTACAGGTTTTGCAATGACAACTTCTGATCATCACAAATATGGAATACTACGAATAAACCTACCCAATGCAGAAACATCAGTTTATTTGAGCGAAAGTACTGTTTATACCAGAACGAGGCTGGAGTTGCGGAACGGAGTGATCGACCTTAATGGTAAATCATTTGTCTTAGAAAACGGCAGTCAAGATGCAGTCATCAGGACATCCGGATACGTTTATAGTGAAAATGATGAAAGCTTTTTCGTCTGGAAAAATATTGGCTCAGGGCTTCACGAGTTCCCGTTTGGAATAAATTCATCTTCCTATATCCCTGTCTTATTCACACCCCTTAGTGGATTCGGAAATGATGTTTCCATTTCTACACGTTCAACAAGTACATCTGATAACCTTCCTGTTCCATCAAATCTACTGGCGACTGTATTGAGTCTGGTAAGAATTGGATTTGCAGAGAATGAAGTTATTGACAGATGGTGGAAGGTGAATACAGCATCAATGACTGCGAATGTAACGCTCAAGTATGCTGCTAATGAGAACACCCTATCCCTTGCAAATCGATTAAGTCCTTTGGGAATGCGCAATTGGAGTGGTCTTTCATGGGATGAACCAAGGGGATATGGTTTCGCCATACTCAGCGGTATCGGAAGTGTGAGCATTTCAAATGTCAGTCAGTTTTCAAATTGGATACTAGCAGCGAACAATGCTGTTCTTCCTGTGGAGCTTTCTCTATTTCAGGCAAATGTTTTTAAGCATTCCGTTAGATTAGACTGGACCACTTCTACCGAAATAAACAACGATTTCTTCACAATCGAACGAAGTGAAGATGGGAATACATTTACAGAGTTATCACGTTTGAATGGTGCGGGCAACAGTTCAGAACTAAATAAATACTCCTACATCGACGAAAATCCTTTGAGTGGAAGATCATACTACAGGTTAAAGCAAACCGATTATGACGGCAAATTTACCTATTCGGAAATTAGGTCTGTCATGTTTAACGACCATGTAAATTCATATTTAAAAATCAATACTGTATCCCCTAACCCATTTGACAATTTATTCACCGTAAAATACTCTTTACCGGAAGCAGGAGAAGTGAGTATGATATTGACTCATTCTTCAGGAAAGTTAGTGAGCAGTAAAAAATTTAATTCAAATAAAGGAGAGAATTCCTTTGAATATTCCGAAGGCTCATCACTTCAAGCCGGAACATATATCCTACAGCTGGTTTTCAATGATCAAGTAGAAAGTAAAAAGCTGATCAAGAAATAAAATAGCATAAACACAAAAAATCATTCAATGAAAGGGAAAATTAAACCTGGCACAAAACTTAAAAACAAATTGTCGATTCGGCTTATGCTGGTTATCGGCATTGTTTCATTTTCTTTTGCTTTCACCATAGGCTTACTAGTTTATTTAAATGTAAGTAACCAAAGCAAATCCCGTGCCTCCGGTAATGGAAGTGAATCCGGTGGCAATTCATTGAACATTACCGGTGATATCATTACTGAATTTACCTGGGAAAATTCAAATGTACTAACTGCAACACTTGGTCCGGATGCAATCCGATCCGGAAAAAATGCCCATTCAGCCTTTGGTGGCAGAGCCTCGACAAAAGGGCTTGCTCCGGGTGCTGAAGGCAATGATCTGAATTTTGAGTTACCAGGAAATGCCCTTTTTGATCTTGAAGGAATTGATATAAGCATCGACTACAGAAGAAACGAAGAAACAGGAAATTTCCTTACAAGAGGATCAGGCTTCAATTTCGGAATGGAAAAAGGATTTTTAATCATCAACTATAGAGTGTCAGATGGTCGAAATTCTTTTGTGAACGTCAAAGCTAAAACTCAATATGAAGTAGTTTCAGATCCGGTCTTCAGAACTTACAGGTTTATTTATACACCTTCGACCGGAAAAGGCGAAATATTTGTTAACAGTGTCGTAGTTTGGAGTCATCAAGGTCAAGCAAATATGCCATTATACTGGAAAGAGCAAGAGAATTTAATTATTGGAAAAAATATGAATGGAGGCGGTATCGATCGACCTGTGTTTGACAATCTGGTAATCCGTTCAACCGGATCTGTTTCTATGTTCGCAGAATCTTTGTTGAACTTTATGCTGGAACCAAAGGATCAGCAAGTTAAGATCAACTGGTCTACAACTATGAATGATCAGGTTGATTATTTCACCATTGAACGATCGATGAACGGAATTGACTTTGTAAAAATAAGTACCTTCCCTTCTAATCCAAATTTTACAAATGGTGAAGAATATTCATATACAGATCATGTTGCAGAGTTATCAAATATAGTTTATTACCGTTTGAGACAAACATTTCTCAATGGAAAATTTGTAAGCCATCCCCTATCCGCAGTTCGTTTTAAAACTGACAAAGGACTTTCAATCGAAACTGTAAAACCGATCCCATTCCAACAATCTTTTGATGTATCATACTTCCTTCCTCAATCGGGAAGAGTATGGATACAGCTAAGTGATGCTAAGGGAAATATTCTTAATACAAAAACCTTCGAAGCGCCTCAAGGAAAGAATGTACATATTTTCCGTGATCAGGATAATCTTGCTACAGGAGAATATTCACTGGACGTTATATTTCAAAATAAAAAAGTTTCCAGAAAAATAACAAAAGGCTAAGCCTCACAATTCACCCTATATAAAAAGCCGGGATCTGTGAACAATGTTCTCAGCTTCCGGCTTCTCCTGTTTTGTGTTGTTTGCTTACTTCTTCATCGAGGTCACTTTAAACTCTGTCCGTCGATTGGCCTGATGTTCTTCTTCACTGCAGTCCACCTTATTTGAACAACGGTTCACCAGCATCGTCTCCCCGTACCCTTTTGCCGTGATTCGATCCTTACTCACTCCTTTACTCACTATATAATTCACCGCCGACTCGGCACGGCGCTGACTCAAGGTCATGTTATATCGGTCATCTGCCCGCGAGTCTGTATGTGAGCTTAGTTCTATGTTGATCTCCGGATTGTCTTCCATAATGCTCACAAGCTTGTTCAAGCCAATGGCGGCATCTTCCCGGATATCGTATTTATCCAGGTCATAATAGATATTCTCAAGTACGATCGGTTTGTTTACGATGATCTGTTCCATCTCCAGTTTCAGCTTCACATACATGTTCTCACTTTGAAGCTTGCCTACAGTACTCACAGGTTCGGTATTGGTAAAGTAGCTATCCTTGCTTCCCACTACTGAATAATCTGTGTTCGGATTCAACTTGAAGAAAAATTTTCCATCCTCGCCGGTTGTTACACGCTCCTTCTCTGCTGTCTTTCGGTTGCTCAATTCTACTACTACACCTGACAGAGGCTTCTGGCTTTGCTTTTCCACGGCGATTCCTTCCAGTGTAAAGCGAAGGTCATTGATCTTAAATCCATAGATCTGATCCTGCTGCGTGTTCTGTGTATTTCTGTTGGAGCTCAGCAAGCCTTCGGTTCCTTCGGCATTCATTGCTACTCCAAAGTCATCATAGCTGCTGTTAAAGGGATAACCCATATTTTGTGCCCGGCTCCAGTTGCCGGATTCATCGGTGCTGCTGTAAAAAACATCAAGTCCACCCATACCATAATGACCTTCGGAGCTGAAGTATAGTAAGCTGTCATTCCACAACATCGGGAAACTTTCGTTATAAGGTGTATTGATATTGGGACCAAGGTTCTTTGCTGCGCTCCACTGACCATTTTGTTTTCGGCTCATATAGATATCACTTCCTCCCTGGCCGCCCGGCATATCGCTGGTAAAGTACATCACCTGACCATCGGAGCTTAAGCTTGGGTGACCGGTGCTGTATTCTTTGCTGTTCAATGTCATCGAACTCACCTGGCTAAAGGAGGTGTCTTTATTGATCGCCTCATAGAGCTGAAGGATCACCACATCTTCCTCTGACTTTTCTGCCTTGCGCTTCATATAACTATTGCGCGTGAAATACATCGTATCTCCTTTGCTGTTAAAGGCGGCAGGTCCCTCGTGGTACATTCCGTTCACATCCCCCTGAAGTGGCATGGCCATACCATAGTTTCCGCTCTGGTCCTTCTTTGAATAATACAGATCCAGGAACGGACGACCGGTCCACACGTAGGTTTTTGCCTTCGCATTGCGGTCGCTCACAAACACCACTCCATCTCTGTACCATACGGGTGAAAAATTTGAGCCGCCCGTATTGAGTTTACTTGGCTCAATGGTATAGCGGGCGCTATCTTGTTTCCAACTTGCGATGCTATCACAACTTTGTCGTTGCTGAAGCGCTGCCTGATCGTTAGGGCGGCTGCCTAGGTACTGATCAAAATAATTTTTTGCCTGATCATACTTACCGCTTCGCATCAACAACTGTGCATAGCGAAGGCGATGTTCAGGTTCTACTTCGGCCAGTTGCATCACCCGGGAATAGGCTTCCTCAGACTTACTCAGGTCATTCATCAGACGGTAACTTTCGGCCAGTTTGATCTGAGCCTCGGGAAAGCTTTTCTTCCCCAGAGCCTTTTGGTATTCTTTAGTCGCCTCACTATAGGCCATATCACGGTAAAAGCGGTTACCCTGACGGACGTGGTAACTGGCACATGAGCTCAGTAATAATACCACTACGCTTAGTGTGAACAAATATGAAAAAGTTTTCTTCATGACAGATCGTTATGCTTGCTGCGGTTTAGACCGCGTTGTGTGAATGTTGATTGGAGTACTTGGACATGGATTTAAAAATACCTTGGGGTTTTGATCTTCATGATATCGTATCCAAAATCATAGCCCAGCATGATCTCATGTGAACCCGAGGAGTAATCCTTGATATCGGTGAAGGTAAAATCATAGCTGTAGCCAATACGTAATTTTTTACTCAGCTGTAGTTCTACAATACCTACAAAGCTATCGCCCGTTCGGTAGCTACCGCCAACCCACACTGTGTTGGCAAGTAAAAAGTTTAAGTTGAAGTCCACCTCGACAGGGGCTTTGTCTACATACTTCACAAGCACACTGGGTTTCATCACCACATCGGGATGCAGCTCTATCGCTGTGCCAACAGTGGCAAAATAATGGCGGACCTGGTGAGGAACTACATCGCCTCCACCGGCATCAAAACTCAGGCTCTTTTCAGGATCATAACTGATGATCGTTGGAACTGATAATCCTGCATAGAACTTTCTGCTATACAAATACAGTCCGGCTCCTACGTTAGGCAAAAATTTACTCACCTTATTGCCGGCAAAGGCAGGGTCGCCTTCATCCCAGTAGGTCAGGTCACTGTTCTTATAACTGTAGTATCCGCCACCGGCGCGGAGTCCTAAGGACAAGCGAAGCTTCGGTCCCGTCTTTAAATGATACGCTGCATTTAGATAGGCATCCGTGCGATCTGTGACTCCGATCTTATCATGGGAGATCAGGGCACCCCAACCAAACTGCGACAATCCAAGTGGTCCGTGCAAGGAGGCTACCTGTGTCTCCGGGGCGCCCTTTAGATCGACCCACTGCTTGCGATACAACAGCGTGGCCATCATATAGTCATGACTGCCGGCATAGCCCGGATTTAACAGTAAATGATTAAACATGTACTGACTTACAAGCAAGTCTTGCTGCGCATTAGCGCACAGACTTACACTGACTAACAAGAGGGTGAAGAATCGCTTCAATAATCTTTTCATAATCCTTAATTTTCTTTTCGTCCATTGATCAAAGCCTATCTTCCATTATATCTCCGGAGATCGACATAAGTTGATCTCTTTATATCCAAACCTTTTATCACAAGTACAACGAAGTAAGTCCCTTCAGGCAGATCATCCCCATTCTTATTCTGGCCATACCATTGAGTGTTCTTGTAATTTTCTTTATGAAATACTTCATTGCCCCATCTGTTATAAACAGTCAGTACATTATCAGGGAAGCGATCTATACCTCTTATAAAGAAGCCATCATTATATCCATCTCCATTTGGAGAGAAGGCTGAAGGAAGTTCCAATTCACATTCACCGGCTTCGTACAACTGAACAATTACAGAATCCACGCCGAAGCAGGTACCATCACTTATGGTCCAGAGAAATACGTTATCACCTTCACCCAACTGAGAAACTGTTGTAGTTGTTGAATTTGGATTTGATAAGACACCGGAACCGGAACTGAGCGACCACAAGCCGGTATAACCGGTTCCGAGAGTTGCATTCAATTCATATTGCTCTTCGCAGCCGGAAACATTCTCTCCTGCGTCTGTTATAATTGCTGAAGGTTGATCAACTACAATCACAGTTGAATAAGTACAATTCAATGCATCGCTAACTGTGACAGTATAGGATCCTTGTGTCAAACCGGAAATGCTTGAACCTGTCCCTACAGCAGGTGACCAGGAATAAGAATAATTCGGTGTACCTCCTGAGACTGTAATGGATATTGCACCATCATTATAACCGAAACATGTAGCATCAGTACTGTTTGTCGTGGCACTTAGAGCGGAGCTTGGCTGAGTTATATTTGCATTAAAGCCGGCAGAACAAGAATTCGAATCTGAAACTATTACTGTGACTGTTCCGGCGAGAAGGCTATCCGCAAAAGGACCTGTATCACCGTTCGACCAGGCATATGAATATGGTGGTGTACCTCCACTCGGCAAACTGACAGATGCTGAACCTGTCGCCTCACCGAAACATGAAACAGAAGATATTGCTGTCACTGTCACTGTGATTGCTGCCGGTTGATTTATGAATATAGAATCAATCAAAGAACAGGAGTTAGAGTCAACGACTGTATATGTGACATATCCCAAGCCAAGACTATCAGCACTTAAACCTGTGTCACCATTCGACCAGGTGACCACGAATGGAGCTGTACCACCTGCCAGAGTTACGGATGCAACTCCATCATTGATGTTATTACATAATGCATTTGTTCCGGACGTAGTAGCAGTGATTGCCTGATTCTCCATGATTATAGTCGACACCACTTCGACACATCCACTTGAATCGGTAATAGTAACTGATACGTTTCCGGCAGGGAGACTGTCGGCAGTCATACCTACATCCCCATTTGTCCATACAAAAGTGAAAGGAGATGAACCACCGGATACTGACACTGTAGCCGTTCCGGTAGCTCTTCCAAAACAGAGATTATCCGTTTGGGAAGAAATGCTTGCTGTCATTACAGGAAGCGCGCTTACTTCGACACTATCTGTTCGATTACAACCAACACTATCTGTAATAATAACTGTATGCCATCCCGGTGCCAAGCCTGATGCAGTATCTGTCGTGAGTGAAGACGGAGACCAGGCATAAGAATATGGTGTCAATCCGGAACTTACCTGCACCCAAGCAAGTCCATTATCATTTCCACACGAAGACGAAGAAGCAAAAATGCTATTGAGTATTTGAGGTGGTTCTGTTAATGTGAAAGATGCAGTATCCACACAACCATTTGTGTCAGTAACCTCGACCTGGTACAAACCTGCCGTGAGATTCTGGATATCCTCAATGGTATCTGAAGTTGACCATAAATATGTGAAAGGTGCTACACCTCCTGTGATGGTCAGGTCAATATCTCCATTATTGAATCCAAAACATTCAACATTGAAACCATTGTATTGAGAGAGTAATCCTACAGGGCCGATCGGTCCGGGTGAAGTAAGAATAAATGTGGAGTCCAGTATGCAACCATTAGCATCCTGCATTCTCAGACCGACGGTGTCAGCAGGTAAATTGCAAATCATAGGTTGATCCAGAGTGTCCTGAATATCCCATAGATACGAAAATGGCGTGGCACCACCTGTGATGCTGACGCTTATACAAGCGGTAGAATCTCCGAAGCATGCAACATTGAAGCCATTAAAATCAGACATCGTGGCAGTAAGAGAAAACGTAGCCGGCTCAATCAGTGTGATACTATCTGAAATAGAACAACCGTTACTATCGGTAACAGATAAATAATGAGTTCCGGCCGATAATCCATTGGCCGTATCAGTTACTTCACCATTCGACCAAAGGTAGCTATATGGTGCTACACCACCACTAACTATTGAGCGCGCCAAACCATCAATATAACCTAAGCAGCTGACATTAAATCCACCACTGAAAGTATCTGCAAGCAAGCTTAGATTCAAAGCCGATGGCTCAGTCAGCACTATACTTGTATCTTTCATACAACCGTTACTGTCAGTAACTGTCACATCATAAGTTCCTGCTGACAAATTAAACACACTATCAGTCGTTGCTGAATTCGACCATAAATATGTATAAGATGAACCTGTACCTCCGCTAACATTAAGTGCAATATACCCATCGGATGAACCTATACAACTAACGTTATATCCAAGATAATCTGATGTTGACACCGGCGTTGACATTGAGTCAGGATCAGAAAGAATAAACCCAACACTATCTAAACAATTATTTTGGTCTTCAATAATTGAATAGACAGTCCCTGATTTTAAATTACCAACTGAGTCAGTAGAACCTCCATTAGACCATGTGTAAGTATAAGGAGAAGTACTTCCGCTCACATTAAGCGTCACAAAACCACTCGAATCACCGTAACATTCAGGATGATGAATGATTGTAGCATATTGGAAAGGGCCGGGTTCCGTAAGAGTTCTGCCTCCGGTTATAGAACATCCGTTGTTATCTCTGACATAAACTGAAACAGTTCCGGCAGGAAGATTGAAGACTGTATCAGTCGTCAGTCCGTTATTCCATGTATATGTATAAGGTCCGGTACCACCGGTAACCTGAACCGAAACAGTTGCCGTAGAATCACCAGCACACTTCACATTCACATCACCAAAAAACTGAATCGAAGTGATCAATGGTACCAGGGTGTCCGGTTCACTGACTGTTATTGTATCGAACGTACTGCAGCCGTTAATATCAGTCACAGTAACATCATAAAAACCTATTGGCAATCCCCCGATGCTATCAGTTGTTTGGAAAAATGGTGACCAAAGGTAATTGTATACAGGTGATCCTCCGGTTACACTTGCTTTGATCCATCCTGAAGATTCTCCTTTACAAACAACATCTTGTTTGGTCAGCAAGGTAGTAAGCAGACTTGGCTCTGTTAGAGTTGTAGTATCACTATGTTCGCAACCCTGGTTATCTGTGATGTGTACCCAATAAGTTCCCGCCGGCTTTGCAGTTATTGAATCTAAAGTTGATCCATCTGACCACATATAAGTGTAGGGAGGTGTTCCTCCAAAGACAGAAGCTCGTACATTACCATCTGAATTACCATTACACGTAATATTTGTTCCTGCAGGCGTAACCGAGAAATTTACAAATTGTGAATTAAGAACAGCCGGTTCGGTAATTGTTACAGTTGTATCAAATGTACATCCGTTTCCATCTTCGATAGTGACAGTATAAACACCGGCATTCAGACTATCAGCAGAATTTCCGATGTCTGAATTAGACCAGGTGATGGTATATGGAGGAGTACCTCCGGACGGTAAAACACTCGCAGTACCATCTGAACCACCGAAGCATTGTACATTTGAACTTGAAAGCGATGATGCCGGAATACCAACAGCACCGCCGGGTTCTGTGATGGCCTGAGAAACTATAACCGTACATCCTTTAGAGTCCCGTATTGTGTCTCGGTAGGTTCCCGGTGCTAAGCCGGTAACGTTTTGAGTAGATAGGCCATTAGACCAGGAATGCGTATAAGGCGGAGTTCCACCGGATACATTCGTTGAAATTGTTCCATTGGCATTACCATTACAGGTAACGTTAGTAAACGACCCAATTGATCCCATCAGAACCGTGGGTTCCGTAATTACAATAGTTCTAACGCTTGCACAATTATTATTATCTCTGGCTGTGACGGTGTAGGTATTTGCAGCAAGTCCGGTTGCGGTACCGGTGGTTTGCCCTGATGGACTCCATAAATATGTATATGGAAGTAGTCCGCCACTCACACTTATACTTGCTGTTCCGTCAGCCCCACCATTGCAACTTACATTTGTTGAAGTATCCACACTGGAGGAAATGGAGTCAATCGGTGCATTTAACGCTATGGAATCTGTATAAGGACAACCATTCGCATCAGTAACAGTTACTGTGTGAGTGCCCGCTGCTAATCCAGTGGCAAGAGATGTTGTACTTCCGGAAGGCGTCCAGGCATAAGTATAAGGTGAAGTCCCTCCCAAACCGGTTGCCGTAGCACTTCCGGTGGATGTTCCAAAACATGCGATACTATAGCCATTGAAAGTAGATGTTGATAAGTTCGCCGTGACCAAAGGCACTAAGATCGAGTATGAAAATGTCTGAGAACCATTTGTAGGACAAGCATTGTCACGAACCGTCACAATGAATGAATACGGTTGAGCTCTTGCATCTGCCAGTGTTGGTGTCCATGAAAAAGTACCTACAGGCAACTTTGCTCCTACTGTGGAAAACGTTGCTCCGGGAATAACATCATTCCAATACATTAAGACAGTATCTGCAGCATTAGGATCTGAGGAGTTGATGGTAAATGACAGAGTATTTCCGGGACAGACAACAGCAGAAAATACACTTGTACCGTTGATCCCTGAAGCTGATGGAAGTAAATTCGGATTACAGGATTTTGTAAGAAACTGCATGTCACGAATAACACTTCCTATTAGCACTCCATTCCTGTATTCTCTTACTAAAATTGCTGCAACACCAACTTCATTATTAGATGTTGGTGTCATTGTCACGTCACCTGTGGATGAATTCAAATTTACTGCAGGTGTTGATGAGAGCGGATTAGCAGCAGAATAACCGGAATTATAGGTTACTGAACCAACCGTATTATTTGAAGTATTATAAGTTTTGGGAGTTATAAAGGAATAAACTAAAGAATCTCCATTAGGATCAACGACACCATGATTGTAAGTAAAGCTTTGGTTCACACATAAAAATGCAACGGGTATATTCGTGAATTTCGGTGACGAATTTGTTGGAGCTGCCACGTTATTCAGTGTAGCCTCAACATACATATTATCATTACAAGGATTATTCAATGTCGTGATGGCGCAATTACGACAACATACATAGTAGCTTAATACCCAATCGGTACATTTTTGAGGAAGTGTAACATTTCCTTCATATACATATTGCTGATATCCCGCATAAATTGACGAACCGCTTGTACACTTTGTATTCACTGTCCTGCATGGAAAAGTAATCTCTTGCCCTGTCCCTGAAACCTTTGCTAGTGTGTATGATTGATCTCTATTACAACTTGATGACCGGGCTTGAAGGGTGATAGAATTTGGTGCAGCAACTCCGGCACAATCTCTGAAAAAAGATACAGTCACTTTGAATGTATTTCCTGATACCCATGTGTAGGTTAAGTCTGATCCGGAGGCATGGGTTGCATATGTTTTTTGTGAACAGAATACTCCTAGTGCCACCATCAAAAATGACGCACAAGCCTTTATGAGGGTTTTATTTCGACTATTGATGCTTAGGGGAGTGTACTTTGGTAGATTCATACTTGTAGAATTTGGGCATTTTGAACGATTTTGGGTCCGTTCACAATATCTTGCAAGTTCGCTCTATCATTCGCTGAGTCTTCAAAGTTTAAGGCTCGCCTATCAACACTTTTATTAACAATTTTTTGAATATCTCCAGCTTCATTCAATTTTACTTCAGTCCATTTAAATATTTTAAAATAAAAAAGCCGGGACCTGTGAACAATG
Source organism: Bacteroidia bacterium (assembly GCA_035341855.1). Lineage (GTDB taxonomy): Bacteria > Bacteroidota > Bacteroidia > AKYH767-A > 2013-40CM-41-45 > QQVM01. The sequence goes on along the minus strand of DAOQWA010000004.1, from coordinate 85,458 downwards.
TTCTCAGCTTCCGGCTTCTCCTGTTTTGTGTTGTTTGCTTACTTCTTCATCGAGGTCACTTTAAACTCTGTCCGTCGATTGGCCTGATGTTCTTCTTCACTGCAGTCCACCTTATTTGAACAACGGTTCACCAGCATCGTCTCCCCGTACCCTTTTGCCGTGATTCGATCCTTACTCACTCCTTTACTCACTATATAATTCACCGCCGACTCGGCACGGCGCTGACTCAAGGTCATGTTATATCGGTCATCTGCCCGCGAGTCTGTATGTGAGCTTAGTTCTATGTTGATCTCCGGATTGTCTTCCATAATGCTCACAAGCTTGTTCAAGCCAATGGCGGCATCTTCCCGGATATCGTATTTATCCAGGTCATAATAGATATTCTCAAGTACGATCGGTTTGTTTACGATGATCTGTTCCATCTCCAGTTTCAGCTTCACATACATGTTCTCACTTTGAAGCTTGCCTACAGTACTCACAGGTTCGGTATTGGTAAAGTAGCTATCCTTGCTTCCCACTACTGAATAATCTGTGTTCGGATTCAACTTGAAGAAAAATTTTCCATCCTCGCCGGTTGTTACACGCTCCTTCTCTGCTGTCTTTCGGTTGCTCAATTCTACTACTACACCTGACAGAGGCTTCTGGCTTTGCTTTTCCACGGCGATTCCTTCCAGTGTAAAGCGAAGGTCATTGATCTTAAATCCATAGATCTGATCCTGCTGCGTGTTCTGTGTATTTCTGTTGGAGCTCAGCAAGCCTTCGGTTCCTTCGGCATTCATTGCTACTCCAAAGTCATCATAGCTGCTGTTAAAGGGATAACCCATATTTTGTGCCCGGCTCCAGTTGCCGGATTCATCGGTGCTGCTGTAAAAAACATCAAGTCCACCCATACCATAATGACCTTCGGAGCTGAAGTATAGTAAGCTGTCATTCCACAACATCGGGAAACTTTCGTTATAAGGTGTATTGATATTGGGACCAAGGTTCTTTGCTGCGCTCCACTGACCATTTTGTTTTCGGCTCATATAGATATCACTTCCTCCCTGGCCGCCCGGCATATCGCTGGTAAAGTACATCACCTGACCATCGGAGCTTAAGCTTGGGTGACCGGTGCTGTATTCTTTGCTGTTCAATGTCATCGAACTCACCTGGCTAAAGGAGGTGTCTTTATTGATCGCCTCATAGAGCTGAAGGATCACCACATCTTCCTCTGACTTTTCTGCCTTGCGCTTCATATAACTATTGCGCGTGAAATACATCGTATCTCCTTTGCTGTTAAAGGCGGCAGGTCCCTCGTGGTACATTCCGTTCACATCCCCCTGAAGTGGCATGGCCATACCATAGTTTCCGCTCTGGTCCTTCTTTGAATAATACAGATCCAGGAACGGACGACCGGTCCACACGTAGGTTTTTGCCTTCGCATTGCGGTCGCTCACAAACACCACTCCATCTCTGTACCATACGGGTGAAAAATTTGAGCCGCCCGTATTGAGTTTACTTGGCTCAATGGTATAGCGGGCGCTATCTTGTTTCCAACTTGCGATGCTATCACAACTTTGTCGTTGCTGAAGCGCTGCCTGATCGTTAGGGCGGCTGCCTAGGTACTGATCAAAATAATTTTTTGCCTGATCATACTTACCGCTTCGCATCAACAACTGTGCATAGCGAAGGCGATGTTCAGGTTCTACTTCGGCCAGTTGCATCACCCGGGAATAGGCTTCCTCAGACTTACTCAGGTCATTCATCAGACGGTAACTTTCGGCCAGTTTGATCTGAGCCTCGGGAAAGCTTTTCTTCCCCAGAGCCTTTTGGTATTCTTTAGTCGCCTCACTATAGGCCATATCACGGTAAAAGCGGTTACCCTGACGGACGTGGTAACTGGCACATGAGCTCAGTAATAATACCACTACGCTTAGTGTGAACAAATATGAAAAAGTTTTCTTCATGACAGATCGTTATGCTTGCTGCGGTTTAGACCGCGTTGTGTGAATGTTGATTGGAGTACTTGGACATGGATTTAAAAATACCTTGGGGTTTTGATCTTCATGATATCGTATCCAAAATCATAGCCCAGCATGATCTCATGTGAACCCGAGGAGTAATCCTTGATATCGGTGAAGGTAAAATCATAGCTGTAGCCAATACGTAATTTTTTACTCAGCTGTAGTTCTACAATACCTACAAAGCTATCGCCCGTTCGGTAGCTACCGCCAACCCACACTGTGTTGGCAAGTAAAAAGTTTAAGTTGAAGTCCACCTCGACAGGGGCTTTGTCTACATACTTCACAAGCACACTGGGTTTCATCACCACATCGGGATGCAGCTCTATCGCTGTGCCAACAGTGGCAAAATAATGGCGGACCTGGTGAGGAACTACATCGCCTCCACCGGCATCAAAACTCAGGCTCTTTTCAGGATCATAACTGATGATCGTTGGAACTGATAATCCTGCATAGAACTTTCTGCTATACAAATACAGTCCGGCTCCTACGTTAGGCAAAAATTTACTCACCTTATTGCCGGCAAAGGCAGGGTCGCCTTCATCCCAGTAGGTCAGGTCACTGTTCTTATAACTGTAGTATCCGCCACCGGCGCGGAGTCCTAAGGACAAGCGAAGCTTCGGTCCCGTCTTTAAATGATACGCTGCATTTAGATAGGCATCCGTGCGATCTGTGACTCCGATCTTATCATGGGAGATCAGGGCACCCCAACCAAACTGCGACAATCCAAGTGGTCCGTGCAAGGAGGCTACCTGTGTCTCCGGGGCGCCCTTTAGATCGACCCACTGCTTGCGATACAACAGCGTGGCCATCATATAGTCATGACTGCCGGCATAGCCCGGATTTAACAGTAAATGATTAAACATGTACTGACTTACAAGCAAGTCTTGCTGCGCATTAGCACACAGACTTACACTGACTAACAAGAGGGTGAAGAGTTTCTTCATTTTATGAGATTGAATTATTCAAAGTATTTTTAGATGACAGATTTGCTTTCGATTGCTGAAATTTATTTGCCGATATACATACGCAAGTCGACGAAGGTGCTTTTCTTAAAGCTGATATCTTTTACTTCAAGGATCACGAAGTATGTCCCTTCAGGCAAGAGTTCGTTGTCGGTGTTCTGCCCGAACCACTGTCCATTTTCATAATTGGCTTTCTTATAAACCTCATTACCCCATCTATTGAATACACGGAATAAGTTTATTGGATAGCCTTCAATTCCTCTGATCACATATCCGTCATTAAAGCCATCACCATTCGGAGAAAATGCATCCGGAAGTTCCAGGTCACACATCTGATCATAGTATACCGAAACGGTGTCCGTGTTCACACATGCTCCGTTTACAACCGTCCATAGAAAAGTAGTATTGCCCGGCAGTAAAGAATCAACAGTTGTTGACGGAAGCAGAACATTATTAATACTTGCCTGACCCGGTGCCTGCACTGACCATATTCCTGTGCCAAAAGTATAACCCCTTGCTTCCAGACGAGCTTCAGCTATGCACACAGAAGAATAATCTCCTGCATCAGCAGTTGCCGGCTGGTCGGCAGTTAGTACTAAGAAGTCTGAATTAGCACATGCATTGTTTGTAATTGTCCAGGTAATAGTATCAACCCCATAGTCTACCGGAGTCGCAATTGTTACAGGAGCATTAGGATCATCGAAGCTCGAAAGACCTGAAGAATTCCAGGTGCCTGTAAAATTGGTATAAATTGTCCCACTGACCGGCACGCCGGTAAGACCACAAACAGAAATATCATTTCCAACATCTACAGTAAAGAATGTGTAATTATGTACATCAATCGTAGAGGAACCTGTACAACCATTTTCTGTAACAGTCCATGTGAGCTCACTTGTTCCTGACTGAATGTTATTGGCAATTGTACGAGGATCGGTATTATCAACGAAAGTAATACCGCTATTGGATGTCCACACGCCTGTTTGTCCGGATAACAACTGTCCGTTAAGCTGTATTGATGAACCTGCACAAATAGCAGTATCAGAACCTGCAAGCACTCTTATTGGCTGTGGTTGGTTCAGATTTACCGTATACTGCACACTACAAATATTATCTGTGATTGTGACTACATAAATGCCGGCATCAATATTGGTAAGATCCTGAGTCGTCGCACCGCCCGGATTCCAGAAATAAGAATATGATCCTACTCCACCTGATACGGAGATATCAATTGAACCATCATTACTTCCAAAACATGATGGTTCGATTGTTGCATTTACGGTCGTAACAATCGCAGGTGGTTCAGTAATTGAGATAGATATTGAATCCGAACAACCGTTGAAATCTGTCAGTAACATAGTATAGTTTCCCGCAACCAATCCGGTCGCTGTCGGATTTGTGCCTCCATACGGAGACCACAAATAACTATAGGGCTGAGTACCACCGGTGATTAATTGTGCGGATGCTATTCCGGTACTATCACCTGCACAGTTAACGTTTGAAGAGAAAACAGTAATACTGATCGGTGCCGGCTCCATGATCATGACAGTATCGAAAGCTATGCAACCTAGTGAGTCTTCAATTCTGACAATATAAGTTCCAGGAGACAGATTTGTGACTGTATCGGTAGTATGGGCTTGTGGAGTATTCCAAAGATATGTGAATGGTGGCGTTCCTCCCTGACTTTGCACTACAGCAATTCCATTCGTGTCACCATTACAAGAAACATTTTGAAGTGCAAATGCATTAGGCGGTGGAATGCTTGAATTCGATAAGGTAACATTCTCTGTCCGGGTGCATCCATTTGCATCGGTTACGGTAACTGAGTACACCCCGGCAGGAAGATTATTTACTGTAGTATTTGTATCACCCAATACCGCCCATAGATAATGATATCCAAATCCAAATGGTGTTCCTCCGGTTGCGAGTATCGATACACTCCCGTCAGAGGCATTACACGTTGCAGGTACTGAAGATCCACTGAGTACAAATGCAGGTGGTTCCGTGATGGTAACAGAATCGATACCGGTACAACCAACACTATCTGTCACGGTTACCACGTAAGTTCCTGCTATCAAATTATTAATTGTCGGTCCTGTACTGACAGGATTTGTATTCCAGGAATAGGTATAACCCGGTACTCCTCCGCTTGCAGATACGGTAGCCATTCCTGTATTATCACCCGGACAATTTAACATTGCACTGACACTATCAACAGAAACCAAAACTGCGGCAGCTGAAGGGCTAATGTTTACTGAGTCAATAGCAACGCAACCATGACTATCAGTCACTGTAACTCTATAAACGCCCGCTGCAAGGTTTGTAGCGGTATCATTTAAGGTCACCGGAGATGTATCCCATGAATATTGATAAGACGGAGTACCGCCGGTACCGGTGGCATAAGCAATTCCGCTGTTTGCACCGGCACAAGTCTGATTGATTACTCCTGTGCTCACACCTAATATTGCAGGATCCGTGAACTGTACATCGGCTACCGCGGTACATCCTGATAACAGGTCAGTAACGAAGACAGTATCCGAACCAGGTCCCTGCCCGGAAATAGTTTGTGTAGTTTGTCCACCCGGTGACCATGAAAATGTGTAGTTTGCCGGAGGATTTGTCACAACGACTGTAGCAGACCCGTCAGAAGCACCGTTACAAGATATCGGAGTTACAGTCAGTGAATTTATCGGCGACCTAACGCTTATATTATATGAATACGTTTGAAATCCGCTATTCGGACAAGCATCATCTCTAACAGTAACTATAAATGAAAATACCTGTGTCCCTACGACCATTGTCGGGGCAGTCCAGCAAAAATTTCCTGTCGGGTGTGGTGTTCCTGACACGTTAAAGGTTGCTCCGCTTATCCCCTGATTCCATGTCATGGTCACAAGCTGACCACTATCAACATCATTTGACATGATGTCAAAGCAAATAAGAGTTCCTGGGCAAATTGTTGTATCTCTTATGTTCGTTCCATTGATCCCTGATTCGCTTGGTAAATTATTGTTACACATCCTTACGTACACTTCCATATCCCTCACCACTGATCCTACAAGAACTCCATTGCGATACTCTTTAATAAGTACGGAAAGAACACCTACTTCTACCTGAGTAGGTGTCATCGAAATATCTCCATTCGCCGTATTGATGGAAAGAGCAGGAACAGATGTAATTGGATTGGATGCAGAATAGCCTGATACAAACGGAATTGAATCGGTAGAATTTCTCATTGGATTAACAAGAGAATACACTAAAGAGTCACCATCAGGATCTGTGACTCCATGATTGAATGTGAAACTTTGACCTAAGCAAACAAAACTAACCGGGATATTCGTAAATCTCGGAGATGAATTGCATGCAAAATTTAAATTGTCTAAAGTAGCTTGTATGTACATTCCCGGGTTCGAACCTGAGATGCATGGACTTTGCTGAACCATTGTCGTTATGTCACAATTCCTGCAACAATATGACCATGAAATTATCCAGTCGGCACATTGCATTGGCAATGTGACGATACCCGTGAATTTATACTGTTGAATTCCGGGAATAGAAGAAGTACTGTCTTCACAGGAAGTAATTTGAGTCGGACACGGATAGGTAATTTCGCCTCCTGTTCCGATCACTTGCAATAGAGTATCAGTAAAATATTGATTGCAACTTGCCGATCTAAACTCAATGCCAACACCAAGAGGTGCCGGAGAGCCCGCACAATCTCTGTAAAAGGTCAACTCAACTCTATATGTGTTGCCTCCGAGACAAGTGTAGGAAATGTCAGATCCTGCAAGGTGAGTTGCGGAGGCCTGCCGTGGCATAATGCTTATTGTTGAGGCCAAAGAAAGAAGGAGGATCAACCTGCGCAATATTGGTTTCATGGTTAATGGATTATTATTTTTCAGCTAAAAACGATCGAACCTACAGAACGTACTAGTCAAACTGTAAGATTCAGATAGCTTTTACTAAACCAATCCTCAAAAAGTTCCACTTTTAACAAGTATTGAATCTGAATCAATTCATTACAATGAAATTGAGTCAAAAAATAATGTAAGAAAAAAGCCCCGTCCTGTAATAGGACGAGGCTGATGAAATACCTGTATTTCAACTAAATAGCCGATGCAGGACTCGGGATGTCCTCCTTATTGATCTCAAAATGATCTTCGTCCTCCTTATATTTCATTATCTGTTCAAGTGCATCCGGAATCACATCAGAGCAAATGGTGATGAAAGAACCTTTTTTAGCGTTTTTTATAGCATATTCGATTGCCGCTGCTTCTTTCTGGATCACGGTGACCTTTTTATCTTCACTTTCAGATTTTATACCCTTCATCATTAGTTCAATTATCTCATTGTCAGACCTTCCACGAAGGTTCTTATCCTGTCTGATAATGATCTCATCGAACATCTGAGCTGCGACGGCACCTAATTGAATAATATCCTCATCACGTCTGTCTCCTACTCCCGCTATGATACCGATCTTAGGCTTCGCATCAAGCTTATCGTGGAATCGGGCCAATGCCTGAAAACCTGCAGGATTGTGAGCATAATCAACCATTACATCGAAATTCTTGAACTGGAAAATATTCATTCTTCCAGGAGTTTGTGTTGGTGAAGGAATGAAGGTCTCGAGCGCCATCCGCATATCTTCAATTTTAAATCCTTGCACAAAACCTGCAAGTACGGCAGGCAATACATTCTGGATCATAAATACAGCTTTACCTGAGAAAGTAAGCGGTATGTTTATCACTTTGTCAACTCGAATTTTCCATGTGCCTTTACAAACAGTTATGAATCCATTTTCAACAATGGCAGCAAGCCCTCCATTTTCACAATGCTTAACAATGCGCGGATTATTTTCATCTAAGCTAAATAAGGCAATCTTACTGACAATATTTTTTCTCATGTCATACACAAGATCATCATCGGCATTTAATATTGCATAGCCATCAGGAAGAACACTCTCAGGCACCACACTTTTAACGCGTGCCATTTCCTCGATAGTATTAATATCCTTTAATCCTAAATGATCAGCTGCAACGTTTGTTACAATTCCTACGTCACAATTATGAAATCCCAATCCTGCTTTAAGAATACCTCCGCGGGCACATTCCAGAACAGCATAATTTACTGTGGGATCTTTCAAAACAAATTCAGCGCTAACCGGGCCGGTACAATCTCCTTGTTCGACCATCCTGTTTTGGATATAAATGCCGTCAGTAGTTGTGAAGCCAACTTTATACCCCACAGTTTTAACCATGTGTGCAATAAGTCGTGTTGTTGTTGTTTTTCCATTAGTACCGGAGACGGCAATGATCGGAATTCTTGAAGTGCTTCCCGGCGGATACAACATGTCAATTACAGGCTCTGCAACATTTCTGGGAAGACCATCAATGGGAGCAATATGCATTCTGAAACCCGGCCCTGCATTCACTTCAAGTACTGCACCACCATTTTCATGCATCGGCTCACGGATATCAGGTGTCATAATATCAATCCCGCATATATCCAGGCCTATGATTCTGGAAATTCTTTCAGCCATGAAAACATTATATGGATGAACTATATCTGTAACATCCGTTGAAGTACCACCTGTGCTAAGGTTTGCAGTACGCTTCAAATGCAATTCTTCTCCCTGTGGGAGGACTGAATCAACTGTTAAATTTTTTTCCTGCAATATTGCCATCGTAGTATCGTCGATCTTAATTGTGGTGAGAACCTTCTCATGACCATAACCACGACGCGGATCGCTATTTACAATATCAACAAGTTCCTGAATAGTTTTTCTACCGTCACCAACAACCATGGCAGGCGTGCGCTTGGCAGCAGCAATAAACTGATAATTTATTACGAGCAAGCGATGATCATAACCGGTAATAAATTTTTCAACTATTACTCCTCTTGAAATTCTTTTTGCTGCAGCGAGAGCAACTATAGCATCATCCCAATTAGTGACATTAATGGTTGCTCCTCTTCCATGATTACCTCCCACGGGTTTGATCACAACCGGATAACCAATTCTCTTTAAAGCTGACTCGAGATCTTCCTCATCATACACCACACGACCACGGGGTACAGGAACTGAAGCAGCTTCAAGTAAATTTTTGGTCTCTTCTTTATCACAAGCTATTTCAACTGCTATACTACTAGTGGAGCTGGCAACAGTTGCCTGAACACGTTTTTGGTTCACGCCATAACCCAATTGGACAAGAGAATGCCGGTTCAACCGTATCCAAGGTATTTTTCTCTTAATAGCCTCTTCAACGATAGAACCTGTAGATGGTCCAAGCCTTTCATCTTCTCTAATCTCACGCATCCTTTGGATGTCATCAGCAAGATCATATTCCTGACCGGAAATGAGAGCTTCAACAATACGAACAGCAGATTTAGCAGCAAAGATCCCAACCTTCTCCTCTGCATAATTAAACACCACGTTATAAACGCCATGCTTACCGGTACTACGTGTTCTTCCGAAGCCGCAATCCATTCCCGCTAAGGTTTGAATTTCTAATGCTATGTGTTCTACAACGTGTCCCATCCAGGTTCCATCCTTTACTCGTTGAAAAAAACCACCTGGACGACCTTCAGAGCACTCATGCGCAAACATCGTCGGAAACATTTTTTCCATCCTCTCGGAAAAACCCGGAACCTTGTTGGAAGGCAGATCTTCCATTTCCTGAATATCCAGTTTCATCACAATTAACTTGTGTCTCCGGATCGACCAATAGTTTGGCCCTCGCATTACGCGTATTTCAAGTATTTCCATAGTGCTCTATACGATCATAATTATTTAATGCTTTAAAGTAATCTATATTATTGAAACTACAAAACAGAGCGATCTTATTCTGTCAGCCTCAAGCTTATATATCACTTTGCAGGCTGCTTCACATGATTCAATAGAATAACTCTTATGCTTATCCGGGTCTTACACAAAGCGAAGTCTCCCCTGAATGAGAAGACTTCGCTATTTTAAAACAATATTACTGAACGGCAATTTTGCTAATCTGTATTTCAGAGCCTGCAATTTCCATACTTATAAAGTATAGCCCTTTCGAAATTTTCCTTAGGTCAAAATCAACAGAATTCGCTCCACGAGTAGCCGCTACTTCTGTAGTGCTAATCACATTTCCAAGAACATCATTGATCCTGACCAAACATGTGATTTTTTCTTTTACGGTGAAGTCAAGTCTGAAGATGCCGGTTGAAGGATTAGGATAAACATCGAACTTATCAGCTAACATATTGTCGTTTTCACGACATGCAGAGTTTACAGATACAACCTTGTTGAACGGCTGGCCAATTCCACATGCATTATTTCCTCTTACAGTAATAATAACTGAACTTCCAGTCGTACCGTTGAAATTGGCAATGGCATCAATACCTCCTCCCTGAGGACTGATACTTGCACCATTATTAATGAACCAGGTATAGAAAGAAGCCCCGTTTGGAGAAACAACAGAATAATTAACTGCAGATGATGATCTGCATACTGATGAAGGACCATTGATACCGGAAGCTACGCCTGGTGCAGAGTTTACATTGTAACATCTCGCAACACTCGAACCACATGCACTCACTGCCGACACACAGATATTTCCTGTACCTGTGAATGCCGGACCAAAATCAACAGTTATGGACAAGCCTGTATTTGCCGTGATGGTAACCCCGGCCGGCACTGTCCAGTTATATGAGGTGGCTCCGGTCACAGGACTAATACTATAGGTTACACCTGTCTGTCCGCAAAGGTTGGACCCCGGTCCCGTCATTCCTCCCGGTTGATTTGGTGCTGAATAAAGGGTATAGTTCTTGGAAAAGTTTCCACACGGACTTGTTGTAGTTACCGTAAGAATTCCGGTTGTATAACCCGGACCAAAATCAATTGTACATGCAGGGCCGTTAGAACTTGCGATCGTCATATCACCTGCACTTACTGACCATTGATACGACTGAGCTCCGTTTACAGGTGCAATATAGTATGGTACATCACTGGTGCCAGGACAAACAAAAGACGGTCCGACAAGTGCATTACCGTGTGAGGCCAATCCTGTAAGTGTAAAGTCACGTCTTGCAGAATTTCCAACGCAATTCGAAGCATATACTGAAATGCGTCCTTGCCCAAATCCTGCCGGCACACTCACCGTTACTACATTTGATCCTTGCCCGCTCAATATCGCAACACCTGATCCGCTGACACTCCAGACATATGACAAAGCATTATATACCGGTGGAATCGAATAGGTATAAACTGCAGGTCCACATGGATAAGCCGGTCCGATAATAAATCCTGGGTTAGAAGGCTTGACTGAAATTACAGGTATATTGAAACAAGTAGTAGCACTAATACCACATGGATTGACGACAGCCACACATATAAATCCACCATTATAGGTAGAACTGAAATTTAGAGTAATACTTGGACCATTTGAAGATCCTGTTACGCCCTGTGGCAGAGTCCAAATATATGAAGTGGCTCCACTAACCGGTTCAACATAATAGACTACACCTGTCTGATTTCTGCAAGCTCCCAGAGGTCCAAAAATTGGTCCACTAGGGTCCGGTACCAAACCGGAAGATGGAACATTGACGAAGACTACACCTGTACATCCATTGGCATCGGTTATTTGCACACTATATAAACCGGAAGCAAGACCGCTTGCAGTTTGACCGGTTTGGCCATTGTTCCACAAATAAGTGTATAAAGGTGTTCCTCCTGTTGGGAATACCGTTGCACTTCCATTTGCCAGATTACAGGTTGCTGCCGTACTCGTTGCTGTTCCTATGATCTTAGGAGTCTGTTGAATAGTAACGGTGGCTGAGTTAGTACAACCCAGGAAATCTGTCACAACAACAGTATAGGTTCCTGCCGGAACACCTGATATTGTTTGGGTAGTAGCACCATTACTCCAGGCATAACTATATGGTGCAGTAGCGCCTGATCCGGTTGCAGTTGCACTTCCATCCGATCCTCCAAAGCAAGTGACCGGAGTAACAGCTGTAATCGTAATTGCTACTTTAGGAATACATGGTTTGAGTGAGATCATTGCAATTCCATAGGTCATTCCGGCAGGACTGGAATTCGTTTGATGAATTGAAATTGAACTCGCACTGATTCCGGTAAACTGCGTTGAATACTCTTCCCAGTCTGAAATTAATGTTGCTGCCGGTAATGTCAAGATTACCTGCGAGCCTACTCTAACTTCAAGATCAGGTAAATCTGATTGCATTAATTTCAATGCCGGGTGAACCTTAAAGCAGAATGCATAATTCTCAGTCGCAGACAAAGTCACAGCCTGCTCCCAAATCATCGCCGGACTTGCTGCTTCAACAATCATATAGTTGTCTGCAGGGTCAGCACTAGGGGCATTAACACTTGCATTATCAATACACTTCCTTTGTGCATTTGTTTCTATACAATATGATTCTGTCAAACATGTACAAGAAGCCGTTAAGTTGCTTGTGAAGCCAACATTTCCATTATCAAAGTTTCCATTAGAGATAATTTCAAATCCGGGATAATGACATGGACCACAAGGACATTTTACAACCGTAATTGTATTGGTCACAGTACCTGTACAACCTGTACTATCTGTATAATGATAAGTGATTACATGAGAACCTACAGTATTTGGGTAGAAAGTATTAAAACTCACTCCCGGCCCTGTAAAGAATCCGCTACCACCTGTGCTTGATACAGGAACCCAATTCGGACTAATATAAACAAAGATGTTTCCGGTATTCAAAGAGATAGGTGCTGCACCTTTGCAGACAGTAGCATAAGATATTGGCCATTGAAGAACCGGTGCAGGTTTTACGGTTACACAAATTGTATCTGTTGAACAACAAATAACAGGTCCCTGACAGCAACATTCTACGACATAACAATGTGTACCCGGACCCATTCCAAAGACATCCAGTATTTCACCTT